>MGGJ01000004.1 GCA_001792345.1 Candidatus Woesebacteria bacterium RIFCSPHIGHO2_01_FULL_39_32 | reverse complement strand
CAGGGGGTCGTTTTCTTTGCAATAGCTTCTGTTTTACGCGTTTTGAAGAAGTATCCTCATGTAAACTAATTCGCTGATACTTTAAGACCTAAAAGTCAAATTTTAGAGCGAATTGTTACAATACATGTATGGGCACTGTAAATTCTTCCTTTTTCGCTTCACCTTACAAACTTTCTATGTTTCTGGAATGTCCCAGGAAGTATTGGTATTACTATATAAATGAAGAAACTAAGTATAAACAACCTGAACATCCGTACTTTACAATGGGGGGACACGTTCATGATACTTTGAAGAATTTTTTTAATTTGGATGTGAAGTTCCGAAGCAAGGAGAAAATCTTGGAGCTTTTAGAAACTTTTTGGAAGCGAAAGAGCGGTAGGGAGGGAGGATTTGAATCCAAAGAGGAAGAAGAACACTATAAAGGAAGAGCAAGAAAGATGCTTGTTAAGTTTTTTGACAATGGGGATATTAAAGCAAAACCCATACTTTGGCACTCGCAATCAAATCCTAAAGTTGAAGTAACTCCAAGCCTTTTCTTTACAGGAGTATTCGATAGAATTGATGTTCTTCCACGAGATGTCTTACATGTGATTGACTACAAAACTGGTAAAGAAGATGCGGTAGACGAGAGGAACATTCAACTTCCTATGTATGCGGTATTGGCCGAGAGGATATTTAGGAAGCCAGTAACTCAAGTCAGTTATTTGAATTTAGAATCGGGAAGATGGGATACTAGAGGTTTAGAAAAAGGTTATGCATTCGACACAATCGGAAGGGTTCAAGAGATAGTTGCCAAAATTCCAAAAAGTAGCGAAAAAGAAGATTTTATCTGCGGATACAAAGACCGATGTTTTCATTGTAATTATTTGAAGGAATTAGGTTTTAATTTAGAGTAGAGAACTTGATACTTAAGTATTTTTTGTATTTTCTTTCCAAATAAGGAGCTTGATTCAAATTTTTATACATATAAGACAATATTTTAATACTATCTTTTTTGGAATAACTTAACCAGCTAGTTCTATTTTTAGTAGAAATCGTTCCTTTTGTTGTGTTTATTAACTTACCGAGATTGGTAACTAGCTGAAGAAGGAATGTGTGACTTCCGCTAGTAAATGTGATTCTAATTCTGGGTTTCATCCTACCTAACTGTAAAAAGATAGATAAACATCCGTCTCCGTCGAAATATCCTCTGAGAAAAAAATTAAAGTATTCAACTGGAACATCAGGTAGTTGAATCTTAAGAGATTTTCTAGGAGTGAGTCCTAAGTTAACTAAATCTTGATAAATCATTTTATTCCCGACTCTTAGGATATAAGATGTAGAACATTTATAAATTTTATGGTCACTAAACTTAACCATTCTAGATTTCCTTGTGTAAATCTTGTGAGTGGAAGATAGAACTTTGCGAACTTGTTCTAAAAGATCTAAGTCATTACTACTCACCGCAATGTAGCAAGTTCTTGAAGAAATTCTAACATCTTTAATAGTACCATCTGCATAAATTAATCCTAAGAGGTAAGCCATATTAGGTGACCAGTTTTTAAAAAATTTTTCATTAATTTTGCTTCTATTATGACCACCCCGGGGATCTCTGTACACAATTCATTATTAACCGAAGTAAATACGAAAGTCAAGAAGAAATTTCAGAGATCCGGATGGGACTCGAACCCATGTAAACTGTTTTGCAGACAGTTCGCTTACCTCTCGCGCACCGGATCGTAAGTGTATTTTACCTTACATAGCCTCTAAAACAAAGCCCCGTCGAGGAACTCTCGACAGGGCTAACTAATTAACCAATTTCCACCAAAGCCGGATCATCTTTTAGTTGAAACTATTCACTAATAACTTATTTTGGCTTTGCCTTGACTGATACTTTTCTTGATCTTGCAGCTTTCTGCTTTGGAATAGTAATTTCTAATACTCCATGATCTACTTCGGCTTTTGCTTTATTCCATTGTCCTCCAGAAAGAGCACAGGTGTAGTAGTAATTGTAAGCAAAAGCCTTATATTCGCCCCTCTTTTTTTCTTCGACTTTTTTCTCAGCCTTTACAGTGACTACTCCGTCTTCGATATTCACCTCAACGTCTTCTGCTGGGACTCCTGCGACAACCGCTTCAATATAGATGTTTTTATCATCTTCATGGATTCTCAGCCCTCGCTGAGTTGTAAGTGTGGGAAAGGTTTCGTCAAATTCATCTAACCATCGAGGCCACGCAAATAAACTTCTAAAAGGATCACGTCTAACTAAATCTACCATCTTTCTCACCTCCTTAATTCTGACTTTCTTTTAAAAAGAAAGTCAGGTAAAGAAAAAATAAAAGCCTAAAACTTAAACTTAGCACTCATAACGACTGAGTGCTAGATAAATAATAATAAAGAAAAAATATTTTGTCAAGTAATGTTGCGAGATTAAATCGCCGGTGCTAAACTCTGTTTCGATGGAAAAACTACGTCGCGTTGGATTAATTTTGCTAGGTCTGATATTGGGTGGAGGATTACTTTTTATAGTTATTGATTTGTTTAAACCTAAAGTAGCAGGCCTTTTCGTTGAGACCAACCCCTCGGCAAAAGTTTTGGTAGACGGCGTACAAATGGGTATGACCCCATATCGAACAACAACCAAACCGGGCGAGGTGATCATACTTTTGATACCCGAGTCTTTCAATGTATCACTTGCCACTTATGAGACAAAAGTAACATTAATACCCGGAGTAGAAACTGTTATACGTCGGGAATTTAGAGAGCTTGATGACGTATCGGCAGGTGAAATAGTATCTTTTGATAAAATTAATAAGGACGAGACAAGTTTGGCCGTTGTCACAGATCCAGATTCGGCACAACTTACGATTGACGGAATTGATCGCGCTTATACACCACATAAGACATCATCAATTCTACCGGGAGAGCACACTCTCGACATTTCGGCAGATGGGTATCTCGATAGGGTAGTGCGCGTCAAAACCCATAGGGGATATAAGTTAACGGCGTTTGTAAAATTGGGAAAAACTAGCATGAACCCGCAAGAGTCTAGTCCAACTACGATTCCTACTCCAGAACCGACAAGTTCATACGAAAGAAAAGTAGAAATTTTACAAACAGATACAGGTTTTCTTAGAGTAAGAGAAAACCCTTCTACTTTAGGAAAGGAAATTCGCCAAGTTAGGCCGGGTGAAAGTTACTCGCTTTTGGATATCGATGGAAAAACAGGTTGGTTCAAGATAGAACTCGAAGATGGTACAGTGGGTTGGATTTCCAATCAATATGCAAGAGAGATCGAAAGCGTAAGCCCTACTCCAACTCCCGCGCCTTGATTTTAGCTAAAATTAGTTACACCTCCGTAGAGTATCCAAACGACCATTCCCAACCACAAAATTACAGATCCGACAAGTGCCTTATCAGTAAGAAATAGTTTTTCTGGTGTTTCACTTCTATTTTCAAAAATAAGTGCTTCATACCTCATAATTCCAAAAATCGCAATTGGTATTGTTGCCATGAGAAGTTTGCTTACTGTTGTTGTCCGAGATATTTCGGCTAAGAAAAGCCACACGCGTGTTTCGGGGGTCGGAGATTCGAAAAATGTAAAAAGAGCCCAACTCATCCAGGCCGCGTTTGCAAACATGGTTACATAAGAATTTAAAAGCTCTTGTCCATATTTTGTTAGAGATACTCGGGTTTTTCCCTCTGGAATACTGCTAATTTCTGCCCTTCTTTTTCCGGACGCAAGAAAAAGTGCAACCGAGATAATACAAAGGAGAAACCACACAGAAAGATGTGCGTCGACAACAAAAGCTCCTCCGTAAACGCGTAAAACAAAGCCGGCTGCAATAATCAGAATGTCGATTATTGGTAGATTTTTAAGCCCAAGGCTATAAAGGGCTTGCAGACAAAGGTATGCAGAGATAGAAAGAAGAAATAAAGTTGATAAATTTGTTGCAATATAAAGTGACAGTAGAGCAAAAGCGCCCATGGTAGCTACCGCTGCAAGTATGGGTAGTCTTCGAGCCGCTATTGGACGAAACCTTTTTGTGGGATGCAAGCGATCATGTGGCGCGTCTGCTATGTCGTTAAAGATATATGTTGCAGATGCCGCGAAGGAAAAGGAAATGAAAGCCAAGATGACCCTTTCCCAATAAAATTCTACGAAGAGATTTCTACTAAAAATTAGTGCCGCAAAGACAGATAGGTTTTTGACCCAATGAATAGGACGGGAAACTTTAATAATTTCAACTAAAATACTTAAGAAAGAAGTATTAAGTTTTAGGGTTTGAATTTTTTGGTCAGCCACAGTAATAATCCTCCAATCAGCACCGAGACCCCTATCATTGTATAGAACTTGAAAGAGGCATTCAAATTAAGGGCTAGAATTCCTAAACTGGCAGTTACTCCCCAATAAAAAAATGCAACTTTTTGCTTACTCCACCCTGCATCTAAAAGTTTATGATGTAGGTGTCCTCTATCACCCCAGAATGGTGACTTTCCGGTTAACGTTCTTCTTACTACCGTAAATCCAGTATCTATTAACGGAACCGCAAGGACAACCATTAGAGTACCAACCTTGGTCGTTGAAAGAATTGAAAGAGTTCCCAACATAAATCCTGCTAAAGTCGATCCTCCGAATCCAGGCATAATTTTTTGAGGATACATATGCCAGCGAAGAAACCCTATGTACGCCCCCATGGTAATTGCCGCCAACACCGTTACGGGCCATTGAGTAATGTCGGCACTAAATCTAAGCGATAAAAGTGCGATACTTCCCGCGGCAATTGCCGTTGTTCCTGAAAGTTGTCCATCAAGTCCGCTTGCCCCTATATTAACGAAGTTCATGAGAGTTACAAGCCAAAAAAGAGCAAAAATATCAGATAAAATCCATATGTTTCTTTGTTCGCCTAAAAACTCAAAAGTTATGCGGGGGTATGAAAGATCGATGATGCCGTTAAATGGATTGGTAAGAAACGAGATTCCTATTCCGAAAGCTATGGGGATACCTGCTGCGATAAATTGAATGAGAAGCCTTTTATATGGGTTTATATCAAGTTTGTCATCAATTATTCCAAGCACGATTAGTATAAAGGCCCCTATTAGAATTCCTATGAGATGTTTATCAATTGGTAAGAATACAATTGAGGCAATGAATATCCCTGTAAATAGGGGAATACCGCCCCCTCGAGGAACCGGATATGTGTGAATAACTTTGGGGTGTGTATGTTTTTTTGGATCATCTATTATTCCTAGTCGTCCTGCAAGACGAATAACTAGAGGAGTAACAAAGTAAGTGATACACGCTGATACGAAAGCGGGTATAATTACAAGGGTAGTTAATATACTCATTTAGTTAAAAACTTCCCACTAATAGTGTTATTTTGACAATGGTTACAAATGAAAGAAAACTTACTGCGAATGATACCAAAACGAGAGTTTTCTGTAAAAAGGAATTTTGTAAAAAAAATACAGTAATTGTATTAAGAATAGTAATGATAAGAGAGCCAACCAAAGGCAATGTTAGTCCTAATGAAGTCGTTAGTTGTTCTTCTCCCTCAGGAAGTCCGTAAAAAAGTGGTACCTCCGGAGGAAGCTTACTTTGTAAAAGAAAGATTAAGAGGATGCCTACAATACTAATTATGAAGGATAAGTACACAAAGTTTTTAAGTGGAACCCTCTCAATAGACAGTTTTTTTTGCAAGGCACTCTTTTTTATTAATATCTTCATATATTACTCACTGATTTTAGCAAAATCCGAAGGAGATTACGAAATGAGGGCGCGAACTTTAGGACCGAGAAGTTTCCAGATTGTGGCACCGTCAATAGTCTCAGTAAGACCGTAGTTTCTAGACAAGAAGGTCTCCAATTCAGGGAAAATTGGTGCATTTGGTAATATTACGATAAAACTTGGCATTTTCCTCGATAGAGCTGTTACTGTTTCGTAAGGTGTCGAAAAATCTCTTATGTGGTAGTCGGCTACATATTTTGTTGGTGGAAGCCTTCGTGTTAATGCATATATCGGGGAACTTTCTCCCCAAACAAAAATCTTTTCATCTTTCTTTGTGACAGAAAGTAAATATTCAGCTATTTTGTAATTTGTTGGGACGTGCGATCCGTAAGAGTTTATATACTCGTCGCGAGATAGAGATCCAGCTACAAATCTCACAAATCTAACATAGTAAGGCAATGTAGGGTAACGCCAAAAATTGAAATAGTAGGGAACAAAGATAGCGAGTGTTAAAGGAATAATTGTAAAAACCTGCTCTTTGTTCTGATGTGTAAAAAGAATACCCATTAAGATAGATACAGCTGGAATTGACTGTATAAGATAATGCGGATAGGGACGCTCGGAGAGGGTGACCGCAAAAAGACTTAAGAGTAACCAGACTGTTGCGATGATAAAGGTCGGAGAAATTTGTTTACGGACTTTGTAGAGAGTCAAAAGCCCTACAACAACAACCCCGACGCGTATTAAAAGAGGTAGATTACGGACAAGAAAGGGCTCCTGGACATCTCCTGGACGCCAGCTGGAAAGGTAACCAACGTTTTGTAAAAACGCGGCGACTAAATATTGACTGAATGCATCTTGCAGAAAATACCAAATAAAAGTGAGAAGAATGGGTGTTACAAAACCCAAACCGAGAATTATTGTACTTTTAAAAGTGAGTTTTAAATTTTTGGCATTAAGCTTGTTTGTCGCTAACCAGAAAAAGACGATAGCTGGGATGTCAAAGCTTGCTGGAACCTTGAATAAAGTTGCGACGGAAAAAAGCGTACCCGCAAAAAAAAGGCTTTTTGAGCTTAACTTTCGGGACAGAAGAATAAAAAATCCTAATATAGTTGGACCTATCATAAATAGTTCTGCGTTAACAATGTTTCCTTCGAGAAGGGGGATTGTGGTAAGAATTGCAAAAATGATTGTTGCAAACTGTTGAGCTCTAAGATTTTTCGGAAAAAGTACTTCCGTTAGTTTCCAAAAGATAAAAATTGTCACCAACATCCACAAAGTTAAGATTGCTTTGAACCAGAATAGACTTCCAGCGATTGCAGCCATGATATATAAAAGTGGAGGTTTATTATCGTGTACTCCGCTATATAAAGGAATTCCTTGTCGGATTGCATGCCCGAGTGTCAAATAAATCATCTCATCACCATATGAATAAGGTTCAAAAAAGGAAGGAATGCGGAAGACAAAGACTATTATTAATAGTATAAATAGCCAAGTTGGAGTATGTAATTTGTCATTAAGAAAACCGAATACCGAATTATTCTTCTTCATAGGAGTGTGATTTCAGTTTAGCACAAAATTCCTAAAGAGAGCCAGAACAATCATAACCTTGAATCATTGACATAGTGTACAGAATTATGTAATATGCTGTTATGGCAAAGACATTACCTATTACCAAAGCTAGAGAAAACCTTACTACACTTGTAGACAGGGCAAGTCGACTGCTGGAGGAATTTGTAATAACAGTTAAGGGTAAACCTGAAGCAGTTCTTATGTCCCATGACGAATTTGAAAGTTGGAAGGAGACGGTGGATATTTTGTCTGATCAGGAGTTAGTTACCTCAATTAAACAAGGCGAAAAAGATTTAAAAGATGGTAAATACGTGACGTTTGAAGAACTTAAAAAAGAATTAAAGCTTGATGTATAAACTTCGAATTTCGGTTCAAGCAAGAAAAAAGTTAAAGCAAATTTCAAAAAGAAGACAAAGGGCCGTATTGATGGCTCTAAAAGAAATAAAAGAAAATCCCTTCATTGGAAAACCTCTTACCCGTGAACTTACTGGAAGGTTTTCCTACAAACTTGGAGTTTTTAGAGTAATTTATAAAGTGAATAAGAAAGACAAACTTGTCGAAATAATTGCTGTCGGTCATAGAGCGACAGTTTATAATTAAGTGCTAATATTAACCTTATGTTTTCTAAACAATTCTTAGCCGTTATTAGAGGCGCTCCGGCGAGTGGAAAGACGACAATCGCCAAAAAGTTGAGAAATTTTAATAAAAAAATCGTTTGGCTGAAAGTCGATAATTTGAAAGACTTTTTTTCTGGCGATACTTCCCTAGAGGAACAAAGATATGTCGATGAATGTGCTTTGACGACACTACAATATTTATTGGACAACGGCTTTTCTGTGGTAATGGAAAAAATATTCTTTGATCCATTTATAATCCCGTTAGCAGTAAAGGAAGCCGAAAAAAGAGGAATCAAGGTAAAAGTCTTTCAAATTATGTGCTCCCTAGCCACTTTACAAGACAGAGACAGGAATCGGCCAGGCGTTAAGGAGGGTTGCCGCAAACCGATGGGAGATGAAGCTATCGCGAAAATTTATAATCAACTTGAAAGAACATTTATTCCGGGTGCAATAAGTCTAGATACAGAACAATTATCCATTGATGAATGTGTCAGCTTGATCAAACAAAGTCTTAATTGATGACTAAAATACTTTGCCAACGATATTTATATTTCGTGATTTACTCCTCCGAATTAAAAGCCGAAGCGCTAAGCCAAACGAACTTCAATCCATCAAATCTCTTAATTTCATCTTGTTTATAACCAGTAAGACTTATTTCTTCAATTGGGCCACTTGTTACGACACCGACGCGAGATACTCCATCCGGAATTTGGTGGATGATATCTTTTTCCTCCATCAGTGCAGTACCTACAAAGAAAGGCAGTTCCCCTTCTCTTGATACATAAATTGGAGCCGGGATTCCGTAATATTTTGTTTCCCAGATATGATGGGTTCCGTTGCTGTACCAATTTATTAGAAAGTCATCTTCAGATTTTATTTCTTTTACATAAGTAGCCATTTCTCTGAAGGGAAGTTTTGTTGGGTGAGTAAAGTAGTTGTAGTCCATTATCCCGAAAAATATTGCAAGTACTGTTAGTGGGATAATTGAAAGCTTGCTCCTAGAAGATACTAAGACTAACATTGCTGCTGGAATCGTATAAAGTAAATATCGATTGAAAAAAATTGATTGGAATTTTTGGGAGATAAACCAGGTAAGTAGTATCGGGCCAAAAAACCAGAGTAAAAAAAATACAGTTTTTTTAATGTTTTTCCACCATTTTCGAAATACTGCGACAACTAGTACTACATACCAGGAAGCTTGGTAAAGCGGCATATTAAGAATTGGGAATTTAAGATTTTCGTTTACAATTCCTTTATAAATATACTCATGAATTAATTTCTCCAAGTCTTCTGTATTTGGTGTACCCAACCAAAATCCTCCACCCACCATTTTTGTTTGTGTGTACAAGGGATATAACCAGGGGATATAACCGGCTCCCGTAATTAAAAATAACTTAAACATCTTTTTGGCTCTAACTCTTTTGCCGAAAGTCAACTCATAAAGCCACCATAACCCTTGCACCGCTACGGCGAAAAAGGCAAAGTGGTGCGAGTAAAGTGCCCAAAGTGTGAAGAATATATAACCTAATTTATCTCGGCGTCTTATTTTTTCCTCGTTATAAAAAATTCGCAGGTAAAAATACATAGAAGCGGCAACTCCGAGGCTCATTATCGAATACATCCGCCCCTCAAAAGCATAAATGAAGAAAAATGGGTTTAGGAATGTTAAGAGGGCTGCCAAAAAACCCGTTTTACGACTGAATAAAAATGACGCTATTTTGTAGGTAAAAAAGATTGCGCCGAGAAAGAAAGTAAGTGAGAGTCCTCGTATTACAACTTCGCTTGTACCAAATGTTTGAAACGCAAGGTTTTCAAAAATATTCCAAAGGGGGGGAGATGTGTCTTTGGAAATTATTTTTATTATTTCAGGCAAACTCTTCATAGAAAGAATTGCCGAAAAACCTTCATCTCCCCAAATACTTTGGTTAAAAACATTTTCCATGATATTTATCCTGAGCGTAGTCGAAGGATTGATTTCAGTGTAGCATATGTGATAGGCTCAATTTAAGATGTTTAAGAAATTAATGGAATTTAAGTATAAAAGAACTACAAAGGAAGCTTTGGGATTTTATCTTTCATACTTACTACTAATTGTGATCGTCGGAGCTCTTATCGGAGGAATAATGGGTTTGGTGGCGGGAGAAAGTAGTATTGAGTTTGGTATGAGATTTGGAGGTTTAGTTGCAGTAATTATTTCTTTGGTACTTTCTTTTCTGATTCTTTCAAAGAAGAAGTTGACGAAAAATTTTGGAATGATTCTTGTTGCTCTACTTTCGGGGGTCTTAGCCTTTTTCGGAGGTGGACTTTTGGGATTAATTCCCGTAGCCTATCTTTCTACAAAATAAAGTTATTGACCTTCAATTTTGTTACACTACTAACATGGAGATAACGGAAACTTTATTTGTGGAGAATAGAAATAAATGGAGAAAGTGGCTTAAGAATTACCATGACAAGGAAAAGGAAGTTTGGCTTATTTATTTTAAGAAACACACAGGCAAGTTTAGTATTGCCTATAACGATGCGGTTGAAGAAGCAATTTGTTTTGGGTGGATAGATGGGAAAGTAAGGAGTATTGACGCTGAAAAGTATATGCAGCGTTTTTCACCACGAAACCCCGATAGTGTTTGGTCGCTTCTCAACAAAAAAAGAGCCTTAAAGATGATAAAAGAGGGAAAGATGACTGGGGCTGGACTTAAAACTATTAAATATGCCAAAAAGACTGGAAAGTGGCAAGCTGCCTATTCTTCAAAAACAAAACCAGGCCTTCCACCTGATTTGAAAAGAGCTCTTAAGGAGAATGTTTCGGCATATAAAAATTTTGATAATTTTTCAAATTCTCAACAGCTAGCCTATATCTTCTGGATATTAAGTGCGAAAAGGGATGAGACAAGAAAAGGAAGAGTAAAAATTGTTGTTGAGCGTTCATCCAAAAATTTGAAACCGCAATGGCTTTAAGTAACAATTTTTCAGCGGCTATAAAAATCAGCAAAAATATTTAAAGCGAGTGTATAATGAGGCAACATAATGTCTGATAATAAGATTTCCACCGTCCCCGCTTGGTTATTAAAAAAATCTTTTAAGTATCCAAACAAGCTTGAAATTTTTATTGGTGAGAAACAAGCAATTGAAGTGAGAATAAGCGGCTGGAATGAAATAAAAAAAGAGAATCTAATATTGATTGCTCCCGAAGCTACTTTAAATTTACCGTTACCCAAATCAGTACTGGCCAGAAAAAAAGCGGTTAACGAAGACAAGATTAAAACTCGATTTATTGAAAATATAAATTCACCTCAATCTCTAGAGAAAAATCTTAAAAGGCTTGAACAAGGGATAGAAGTCCGATATTTGGACCATCATGGATATAGTATGTCTATAAGGGATGAGAGTATTGTTGTTTTAGAGTTTCCTTTCCCAATTGATGATTTGATTAATTTCAAAATCTACGACAAGAATTTAGCAAAGTCTCTAAAAATATTCTTCAATGACTTGTGGAAAAAGGCCAAGCCGTTAACTCCAGCACTTGTGAAGAAATTTAAATTGTTGTGGAAACAAAACTAATATTTGCTCTAATAATTATTGTTTATTGGCTTTTCTACAGAATTCCCACGGTTATCGTTAAAAAAGTTCAAACACATGTCGTGAAAAGGAAAAGATTAAATTTAGTTGGCGAACTACCTCTTTTGATCTCTCTTATATTTTATGGGTTATTCGTTTACTTTTTAATTAATACTTCTATAAAAATCGGTACAAATGTTCTTGCAATAGCCATTGTGTTGTTTGTTACCTCGGCAGTATTAAACGAGTGGAGCAGGATTGTATTGGGCAAGCAATGGAGTGGTTCCGCAAGAATAATTCAAGACCACAAACTGATTAGAGAAGGACCCTACTCGCTTTGCAGACATCCAATGTATTTTGCAAATCTATTGATGATGTTTTCTGGAATATTTGTAATGCGTTCAGGAATAATGTTTGTTTTATTCACCTTAAACTTTTTTATATTAATTTATCGCATGAGAGTAGAGGAGGAAGAACTAATAAGAGAATTCGGCAAGGAGTACGAGAGTTACAAAAAGGACGTAAAGGGATTAATTCCTCTAATTTATTGACTCTGTGAGATTTCTTCACCCGAACTTCCAAGATATTTTGGCAAATAATCCGTAATTGGTTTATCAAACTTTTGTGCATTTGTAGGAATATTTAAATCTAATTCTCTAGCTATTGCTGTTAAAATGCCCTTAACGTTTTCGCTGTCTAAATTTTCCCTTTTGTAATAAACATTATCGGTTCTAAAACCTACAGAAGTTGGATTCTTTTCCATTTCGCTTTCAGTAGGAAATCCCTCTGGTTTACCCGATGGAAAAACGCCGTAGTGATAACACATTACTTGGCCTGATGGTTCAACAACTACAAATAACTTCTGGGCTGATTTTCCTTCAATATGCTTACCTTTCGTTATTACCATTGCGGCGTGGCTTGGTGGTAAAGAATCGGGTTGATACCATCTTCTGTCATTATAGTCATATTTCTCAATAACCTCTTTAGGTTTTAATCTCGAACTAAGTGGAGTAAACATATGCACCTCAGTTTTACCTTGTTCCTCATCAGAAAAAACCACTGGTTCTCCTTTTTGTAACGCTTCAGCTAAAGTTAAAAATTGTACAACCTTCGAGTTTTCTGGAGAAGCAGATGATACTACTCTTTCTAATATTTCTTCTGCTGACCGTTTTAACTTTTCCTGTTCTCTTAATTGGCCTTTTTCAGTGAAAATGGGGTCCTGCAATAGATTCAATGTCTCGTCAGGAATTTCGTTCATGGCTAATTATAGAACGTGCGGAATGGCAGTACCAATTTTTGAAACAATATAAATTATTGTGAGAACTATCACTGAATCGTTGTAGGGGTAAGGAGTACAATTATTGCAGAGAGAAGGTGAGAAATATGAATAGAAAAATTGTCACGACAGGCATCTTGGCCGGAGTTGCGATGTTGGTAGTCGGAATAGTTTTGAACTGGCTCTGGGGTGTCCTTTTTCCGAGTCTTGCTGCCGAATATCAAAACCCAGCCCTTTTCAGACCCTGGAGTGACCCATTAATGTCTTATATTTTTATTCACCCATTTGTCGTTGGAATAATATTGGCTTGGGTGTGGGATAAGACTAAGCATCTTTTTAAAGAAAGAGACGTCTTTTGGAGATGTTGCCAATTTGCCGCCTCCTACTGGTTGATTACAATTCCAGGAATGCTTATTTCGTATAGTAGCTTTCAGGTATCATTTGTGATGATTCTTACCTGGAGTATAGCAATTCTTGTGCAAGCAATTGCCTCAGGCTTAGTATTTGTAAAGAAAAATCCTTGAGTGGGATATATAATTAAGCATGATTAAACTTCTGAAAAAAGGAAAGTATTCTTTGGTTGAGACCAGAAATGATGTAAAGGTTTTGAAACTTGGAAAGATTACTTTTGTTTGGATATATACAAAAACAATTGGAGAGATACTCGTTGCAACCCACCGCAACCACAAAACAGATCAAAAGCTGGCAAAAGGCGAATACAGAATTTACAATGTCAAAGACGAACCTAAATTAGTAGATCAACTTCATTTGGAACTTTCAATCGGCGAGGGCGACTGGCAAGGATACCTCCTCCCAACAGGTTTCCCAAAAAATAAGAAAACAAGAAGCCGAATTATCCCTACGAATGAAATAGTTACAAAATGAGCTTCTGGTGGTAAACTACAAATAGCTTAAACTATGGGAATTATCGCAGGTTTTTTATCGATGGTTTTCTGGGGGACAGCTATATTTTTAGCCGCTATAGCTTCACGTAAATTAGGAAATGTTTTAACACTTTTTTGGATGCAGTTTTTTGGATTTCTTGTTGGACTGCTTTTTTTTCTTGTAAATTTTAACTCCTTCACTTTTACTTTAGTTTCCCAAAACGTTTCTCTATTGGTTGTTGTAGCAGTATTACAAGTGGTTGCTTACCTTTCTTTTTATAGAGGCTTGGAAAAAGCGGAAGTTTCACTGGTTGGTCCGGTTGGCGCAGCATGGGGATTGGTGGTTGCGCTTTTGGGAGTGGTATTTTTAAAAGAGTCTTTAAGTACTTCACAGGTTTTGGCAATCGGGATGATTGTCGTTGGAATAGTTATGCTTTCAGTAAACATTTCGGATCTTGTCAAGTCAAAAAAAGTAAACTTCTTGGTCGGTGTTAAGGAAGGAGTTATGGCAATGCTCGGGTGGGGAATCTCTCTTTTCCTTTTAGTTTTTGCCACCAAAGAGCTGGGATGGTTTTTACCTGCATTTATTTTCAGATTTTTCGTACTTTTACTTTTAGTAGGTTATATATTATTTTCCAAAAGTGTGTTTATTCCTAAATCAACAAAGTTTCCTCTAAAATTACTTTTACTAATTGGACTTTTCGATATTGGTGGATTTTTCAGCTATTCATTTGGAGTGTCAGGAACACAAGCTTCTATAGTTGCTCCGATCGGTAGCGCATTCGCTTTGGTCTCAGTACTTTTGGCTAAAGTATTTTTAAAAGAAAAAATTGACCGAAATAAGATGGTTGGTATTTTAGCTATAGTTGGTGGGTTAGTGTTGATATCTTTGTAAAGACCTGGGAAAATAATTTGTCTTCAAATTAGCTTTGCTTAAAATCGTGGTAAAATGAGCCAGGTATGATTATTAGAAGAAAGGCCAATGGGTCCGAGTTGAATAAAATTGCGGAACACTTTAAAGGATATATTAAGATTGTCGTTGACATTGAGCGCGAAATGATATCTGCGGGAGAAGATAGACACGTTGATGAAGAAAAAGAACTTCTGGACGATGGTTCACACAAAATTAATCTATGGGGTGGAGGATTGGACTTGGAAACGAAAGAAATTGATTACAACTCCATGATTAATTTGCGTCCCAATCAAGATAATCCAAGCCGCGATATAATGTCAAAACAAATTAGAAAAAGGTTTGATAAGATTGTCAGAAGCTTACTTTTATGACAGGTAATAAACAAAAAATTTTAGATATTGCGATGAATTTAAACAGGATTGGTAATTGGGCAGCCGATGATTACTTAGGTAAGAGAAAAAGGATACAAACTTTTATTTCGAATACGAGTAATTACATTGAAACTCTTGATTCAAGTTCATTTAGAACTCCCTTTAAAGATACTTTGAAAGATTTTCTCAGACACTATAAACAACTTGAAAGCGAAGGACTAGAGGGACCGAAAGATTCCATTGATTGGGCTGAAAAAATGATGACATGGGGAAATATTCTAACCCATCGTAGTAAGCTTATTTAAAAATAATTTGTCTTCAAATTAGCTCCTAATCATCTTCTTCCTCATCGCCATCACGGTCATTATCTTTGTCATCGTCTTCATCATCTTTGTCATCGTCAGTTTTTCCAACAGTTAATTTAGAAAGTTCCAGCTGTTCATCATTTGCTAAATCTTTTATAAGTACAGTTGAGCCGATATTTTTAATCACTGCGTTGGGACAGTAGTATTTGTTTTCCAGAGCATCGGGTTCTAACGGAGTGAAGTCCTTTGTTCTCAAACAGTCTTTAAATTTGCCAAGCGAGGTTTTTACTGTTGCATGCGTTGATAAAACTTTGACCGTATCTTCCGCTTTTCCCTTATAAAATTCCTGCAAGTATACCTCTCCTACTTTTGGATTTTGCTTAACCCAAATGCCAGGTAATGCGCCTGGGTATCTATCATCTCCCGCCAGCCAGGAACCGTCGTGGTCAATAAGTTCTCCATCCTCATAGTTATTTACTTCCTCGCCGAAATACCAAACATCACCCGTTTTCTTGTTTTGGGCTAGATAATCTCGCGTGTCCTCAATCATCTCCTTCTTACTCCATTTCCCGTCTCCGTTTGAGTCGAGCCAGGCCTTGTCGCGATACAAAAGGGTCTCAACTCCCATAATTTTCTTCTTATCGCCTGGAATTGTTATTTCTATTCTTTCGCGTCCCTCCTCGGTATCGCCCTCATAAACCATTTTTTTCCCGACAGGAAGCGTAAAGTATTTATTTGTTATGTTTGTAGTAAAATCATCGGGGTCAATTTTTGGATTGTAAGTAGCCCCTGTTCTTATGTCGTAATTGGTTTGTTTTTGTGTTGTCGCAACGGTTATCAAAGCTAAGGATATTACTGCCAATGCCAGAACAATTATTTTGTTAAAGAAGTTTGCAGACTTAGCCTTTTTGGCCATATTTTTGAAATAAATGAGTGTTCTATTAAAACAGTAGATGTTATTAACAAGTTTGTCAAGATTAATTAAGACGGGGATTAAGAAACCATTTCCTCTACTGCCTCTAAATTTTTCCGTTTCGTTTTTTCATCCAGAGGTTTTTGAAGAAGGGAAGAGTAAGAGTTGAAAGCAAAAATCCGATTGAGGGAACAATTGCATTAAGCCAAGGGTTTTCAACCTGAATCACATTTAGATAAAGCCCAATTGAGATGTACGTAAAAACAAAAAGCAGAACTCTTCTTGTGTAGCTCGTCTCCCAAGATTTATCTGCTTCAACTTTTCTGTTCCTAGCTTCAATTTTACTAATTTTTTCCTCCAGTTTTTGAAGTTTATCCATGTTTATATTTTACTTCAAGAAGGCTTTGAGATAAAATACACACAAAGCTGATTAGCTTTAGAAGGAAAAATATATGGTAACCATAATTATAAGGAGACTCCGCTATGTTGTACAAACAAAGGCGGAGGCTCTACTCACAGAACAATCTTGTCAATCCGAAGCTTATCGCTAAATTAATTCGGAAATCTTCTCTTGGTAAAAATGACAAAGTTATCGAAATCGGTCCCGGTAGAGGAATTATTACCCAAGAATTGTTGAAAGTTGCCGGAAGAGTTACCGCGATTGAACTTGATAGAAAACTTTACTTTCACCTAAAAGAAAAATATAAAAATGCAAAGAACTTAGAACTAATTCGAGGTGATTTTCTAAATTTCAGGATGCCGCCTTACTCCTACAAAGTTTTTTCAAACATTCCTTTCAATATAACCTCCGGCGTTTTAAGAAAATTAACCGACGATGATAATTTTTTAGAAGCTTATATAGTGATCCAAAAAGAAGCGGCAAGAAGATTTATTGGAATGCCTTTTGACAACAAGAACTCAATGGTATCGGTATTATTAAAACCATGGTTTGAAATTGATATTTTTTGGAATTTTCGACGACACGACTTTATTCCAAACCCACACGTTGAGGTCGCGATGATAAGGATAGTAAGAAGAAAACATCCACTTATAAATTTGGCCGATAAAAATATGTACAGAGATTACATTGTCTATAATTTCTCAAGACTTAAAATTGCAGAGCTGAGATTTGAAAAAGTACTTAAATTATTTAACCGTTTTGTTGAAAAATCTAATTACAGGGAGAAGAAAAGAGTATCGGTTGAAGCTCAAAAGTTCCTTGCACATCAGAAATCCTTCCACAAAAGGCGGAATTAAATTGATATAATAACTATAATGAAAAGTGCGTTGACATTACTTCTCGGACTTTTTATTTTGGTCTTTGCTTGGTTTGTTGTTCCTGTATATTTAATTCGGCTCAACGTCATTTACAATTTACCAGTTTTTGATAACAGTCTGCTAAGAACCCTAGGATTTATTTTCTTTCTTTTTGGTTTTTCGGCAACTTTATATACGATGCACCAGCATTTATTAACAGGTAGAGTCACACCAGTTATTATCGAATCGCCAAAAAAACTTATTTCCAAAGGCTTTTATGGATATAGTCGCAATCCCATGTACGCCGCCGTCTTGCTGGCATTTTTAGGAGTTTTTATGATTTTCGGTCACATACTACTTCTCTTTTATGTTCTTGCTGCAGTTGTCCTCTTTCAATTGGTTATCATTTACAAAGAAGAGCCCGAACTAAAAAAGAAGTTTGGTAAAGAATATTCAGGCTATATGAAAAAAGTTCCCCGCTGGTTCTCAATTCCCCTAAGGTAATTTCTCTAAGTATTCTAAGCTGGTATAATTCCGTTAATGTATCTTTACTTTTGGATTTATTAATATGGTTGGTGACGAAGAATCAGGACAAGAAAAACGAATACTTCCAGAAAAACCACTTTTTGTATATCCGGATAAAATACGTATTCCTGATGTATCATTTTTAACTCATGTAGAACTCCCAGATGCTCTTGATTTGCAAGATCAACATTCGGTCAGAAGTATCTTAGGAAGTTTAGTATTAGAAGAAATGTCTATAAATCCGGAATATAGAGGCATGTTTGTGTATGGTTCAATAGCGCACGGTGAAGCAAATAATGGAAGCGACATCGATGGCGTACATGTGGTGAATACTGAAGATATTGTTAAAGCCGAAGAATACGCTCAGCCTATGCAATCGCGGCTCAGGGCAGTGCTTGAATATTGTTATAGAATTACAGTAAATGACAAACGCACAGTTATTAATTTGCGCGGAAGTCCTCTCACAATTAGACACTCTTCAAGAGAGTTTGATAGGCAAACCATAACACTTGGGTTATCCGATGAAGAAATAGAAGTCGTACGGCAATTAACAGGGTACCAATTAAGAGAGCCGCGAGGCGTACGTTCTTTTAAAAAACCTTCCATGGAGATTGGTCCTCACGAATTTATTTATCCTGAGGATGGAGTTTTTCCTTGGTATGTTGAATATGGTTTATTAGAAAGACTTTCTAGGTAGTCTAAATGTCAGAGACATCAATAAGATTTCAAACGAGAAAGTGAAGAAACCAAGACTGGTAGGGGTTGAGGAGAATAGATAAAATTAACCAGTGTCAAAAATCTGAAACAATTTGTCTTCGAATTAGCTCTGGGATAAAATAGTTTTATAAAATCTACAGTCGGACATATCAACTTGTACGTTTCAGATTTAAACAAATCTTATAATTTCTATAACAAACTCCTTACCCTTTTAGACTATAAGGAAATTGTTAATGAGAAGAAGGTATTTGCCTTTATGAATGGGGGAACGACCATCTGGTTTGATCAGGCAGAGGGAAAATACGTTATTAAAGGTTTCCACAGAAAAAGAGTTGGATTAAACCATATAGCATTCAGGGTAAACTCCAAGGAAGATGTTGATAAATTCTGTAACGAATTTCTTAAACCTAATAAAATTCCTACTTTATACGACACACCAAAACCCTTTCCTGAATATGAAGAGGGGTACTATGCAGTATATTTCGAAGATCCTGACAGAATAAAGATAGAGGTAGCTTACTACCTATAATCGGTAATTTGTCTTCAAATTAGCTCCTAGAAAATAGAAGTCCTACCACCCTTACCGATTATTGGTCTATCTGCTTGTTTCCAAATAAATTCAAATAGTTGTCTTTGTTGATCGGCCAACTCTTTGCTGTAAATTTCAAGGCAGAAACCGTCTTTTTTGGGCTCGTATAATGCCACGACATTATTATATATAAGCGTTTCTACTTTAATTTGAAGCCTGTTTGGGTTTATGTAACGAATATTCATTACTTTTTCATGAAAATCCCTAACATGAGTGTATGTTTCGTGATAAGCATGATTTGTCAGCTCTCTAATTTTAATTTTCTTGTTTACAAATTCATTTCTGATTTCTTCCGCCTGATCTTTAGTAAACATGTCGTTTAGTGATGCATAACTAGTTTCAAAAATTAGAAGCTCTCCTTCTGCGCTGAGAGAATTTTGGGTTACTTTAAGTAGACCCTCTATTCCTGAATATGAAACAATTTGATTTTTCTGCATATTTTAAACTAGAATCGCAATTCCAATTATACCCAGAATGACTAAAAATATTCCGGCTATTTGTTTTAATGATATTTTCTCGTCAAGAAAAAGTAGTGCAATTATAATTACCAAAACCCCGCTTGTAGCAGTTATCGGAGAAGCAATCGAAGCAAGAGTCTTTGAAAAGGCGATCCACAGAAGCCCAGTGCCGATAATATTAAACAGTGATCCGGCTATTGCATTTTTATAATCATATGCTTTTGCTTTTACTACTTTTAGCTCTTTTATAATATTTTGCCTTTCAAGTTTTAGGTATGTCAGCGAAACCGGTATTTGGACTAGGGCTAGTGCAAAAAGAAACGTAAAATCTTCAGTTTTGTTTATAATTTTCTTGGACAAGGTATCAGATAAACCAACTGCAACCGCCGCTATTATTGGCCATATCAGAACGCCGCTTTTTTTCAATTCATCTTTGTTTAATTTTGAAGGCAGGTATGAAATTAGTGTTCCGAAGATTGTTATTCCGATAAATAATGCTTGTAACGGAGTTAATATCTCTCTATTGATCAAATAAGAAAACAAAATAGTATAAATCGGGTAGCTACCAATAAGAATTGTGGTTACGCTTAACTGTCCTTTAGATAGCGCATAAAAATATAATGCTTCGGATAAAACTGCTGATAGAACTGCAAATAAAAGGACCTCTTTGAAGAATATCAGATTGATGCCGAAGAATAATGCTAGAGGTACCCAAAGAGCTAAACCAAAAAGGGTGTCAAAGAAAAATGCAACAGATGGAGAAAGTTCCCTGTAGCTTTTTTTCAAAGAAGCTTGAGATAATGCGAGAAAAAATGAGGAATAAATTGCTGCTATTACTCCCGACATGATTTGATTATATCAATATTTAATTGTTAGTAAGAACAGTCTGTTAATAATTTGTCTTCAAATTAGCTTCGGGGTAATATTAATATATGGTTTATGCATTGATAGGACTTGTGGGTTTTGGAGTCGCCGATTATGTTATAGTATTTCTTTCTAAATCTGCAGGATTCTTAAAAGGAATGTTGTGGAATGCCATCTTCATGCTTTTCTACCTTTTATGTATTTCGTTTGTTTCCGGTCGAACAACAAACCTTTTTGAAATAAGTACCGGAGAGTTTGTCGTAGGTTTTATTGCGGGAATAATAACTACTTTAGGGGGTCTTTCTTTTTTCAAAGGGACGCAAGTTGGTAATCTATCGGTTTTGTCTCCGATAGCTTCTTCTTATTCGGTGATAATAATTCTTTTTTCAATATTATTTCTTTCTGAAATTCTTTTGCCAATTCAAGTTGGTTCTGTTGTACTTGTTGTTGTCGGGACTATATTGGTTTCAATAAATTTAAAAAATTTCAAAAATCTTAAGCTAGTAATCACTGATAGATCAGTTCCATATGGTCTGTTAGCAATGTTCTTTTGGGGTACGTCATTTATCTTAATAGGTGATATGACCGTTAAAATTGGTTGGTTAGAGATAATTATTCTCACAACCATCTCGGGTGTGTTGTTTTTAACTATACTTACTTTATATAAAGAAAAAAGTTTATCTATTACTAATTATTCTTATAAACTAGCTGCACTTTTGGGAATACTAAGTAGTATGGGTTATCTTGGTTACTCTTTGGGTGTAAATAGTACTTATGCATCTATCGTTGCGCCAGTTGTTGCTGCGGCGCCTGTTGTGACAATATTCTTGGCGCTACTTTTTCTGAAGGAAAAGTTAGCAAAAGAGCAGAAAATCGGTATATTTTTGTTAATGTTGGGACTGGTGATTCTTGCTGTTTAGTTTAACAAAATAAATTTGTCTTCAAATTAGCGAGATGGAAAGGTTTTGTGTAATCTCTAAATTTTTAATTTTTACAATATAACTTTTGGAAATAGATTTCGGATATTTTGCCAACAGTTTTAATGCGTTTTCATTTATAATTTTTCTATATTTTCCTTTCCTTTCTTCTTTATCTTGAAAATCCTGCCATTTTTTATATCCACCTTCCGTTAAATGCATCGATTTTGTACAAACCTTGCTTTCGCAGAAGCATTTATGTGTGCAGTTCGTACAAAGCTTACCTGGAGGAAGGAGGTAAGAAATTGTCAACTCGTCTCCATTCATAATATTCTTTAATGCAAAAACCAAAGTGTGTCTTTTAAATTTAAAAATCCAGCAATTAGGAGAACACGAATGATTTAGAAGATGAATGCCCGGTTTTCTTAAGCTGGGGTAAATACCTGTTGTGTCATTGTAATACATCAGATACAGATTTCCTTTTTCTTTATCAAAATCTACATCTTTCAAGTGAACCAATTTTCCAACGTAATCGCCAATAAGTGTGCCTGCCGAAATTGGTTTCCTTGCGAAAACACCCCTTCCTTTACTTTTTGTTTCTTTGACTTCCCAATAATACTTCTTCAATAAAAACATATGTTAATTTAACACAGGTATTGGATTTTAGCTCAAAATAAAGTAACACCTTATGTATTATTATGACAAAACTAAAATAATTTGTCTTCAAATTAGCTTCTAGAGAGGTATAATAAGGTTGAAATGGTTTTAGATTCAGAGGAAATCCAAGCGGGAATAGATGTTGCCCCCAGACCTTTTTATAACCGTTTATTAACTGAAGGTGAGTGGCAAGGATTAATTCGTGAAGGTCGAGGCGCTGTCATTGGTAAGTTTCCGGGTTATATTTCTTGTCTTGCTCGAATTTCTAAAGATAAAGTAGCTTCTGGACTATTTCCAAAGGGAACACACGCAGATGTCTTAATCGAACAAAAGGGTTACTTTGGATTGGGGGAGTTGGACGATTCGAAGGCAGCAGCAGTATTATTAGAGAGGGAAAGTGAGTATGAGTTAACTGGCGCACAGTTATGGTTTGATTCAAAAGGTGTGGTTGAGAAGCTTGACTATAATATCTCCACGGATTTTCTTAGAGCGAAGGAAGTTAAAGCAATTTCAACAGATATATTAGGTAAAGTTCCGGAGCCATATGTACCAAAGTTATTAGAAATTAGACTTGGTGATGAAGAACACTCGAGCTTTAAAAGACCGTCTTATTATGTAATGATGCGCCAACAGGATGGTTCGTGGAATATTATGAAAGCAGGGAAGAGGAAGGCCTGGGGTTACTAATTTCAAATACGATGTTTAAAGTTTGTTTTCAAATTAACTCCGAGATTATTTTATAATGTTTTTATGCCCGTCAACTTTTCTGGACATGCCATAAAGCAACTTAAAAGGAGAAATATTTCTCAAAAGACTGTAACAGAAACAATTGATAATCCTGAAAAAATAATTATGAAAATACAATACGATAAAAAAGAAGACGCAGTTTATTTGGAATTAGCAAAAGGAAAATATAGCCGAACCAGAAAAGTAACGGATACTGTTTTAGTGGACGAAGATGCTAAGGGTAAAATTTTAGGGATTGAAATATTGGACGTAAAGAAAAATATTAAAGCCTTCGATCCTAAAAAAACTAAGTTTGAAATTCAGTCAGCTTAGGATAAATTTGTCTTCAAATTAGCTCCGGAGTAGAATTTGGTTAATGAAAGTTAAAGTTGCAGTTCTACAATACGACGCTCCCGAAGAATCTAGTGCTTCCTTTAAGAAACTTAACGAAATGGTTTCACAGGCTTCGTGGGCAGGTGCAAAATTAATAGTTGCTCCAGAAACTGCCGTCGGAGAAGTTGGGGAGTTGAAGGAAAAAGAAATAGATTATTTGCCGAAACTCATAGAAGTTGCAAAGAAACACAGTGTTTTTCTCGCGACAAGTTTTTACACTAAAAAAGACGGCAAGTATTATAACCAAGGCTATATTATTTCTCCTGAAGGAAAATCCGTTGTATCGCACAGAAAAATTTACCCAGCAAAACCTGAAATAGAAAACATTGGAGTTGTTGCCGGGAATACTTTAGAGGTCGAAAAAACAGAAATAGGAAAATTAGGGATGCTTATTTGCAAGGATGGCTTCAACAAGTTCTCACATTTTTTATATGAGAAATTTAACAATCAAGGCGCCGAAATTATTTGTATTCCTACATGGTCGATTGGCTGGAAGGAATTGAACACTCAAGAGTATGTAAAAGCGCTATATGTATATGGTGCTTTTGCGAGCAGGTCTTTTATTTTAGTATCGGGTAATTTAAATATAGCGACAAACTCTTTCGGAAGGTCATTGATTGTAAGTCCTATAAGAGGGGTTTTAAAGGAAGGGAGCATTAATCACAAAGAGATTCTTTATGAAGAGTTGGATTTGGATGAGGTTACAAAGGCTCGAGAGTTTGATTCCTGGTGGCAGCCAAAAAAGAAACTAGAAATAAAATAAATAATTTGTCTTCAAATTAGCTTCGAATAAAAAATCTTAAGAAACCATTTCCTTCGCGGTTTTTAGAAATATGTATCCTCTTTAATGAATCTTTGGGTGGATTGTCGTGCTCTATTCAATAATATTGTTTGCACCCCGTCATTTGGTGATAAAAGAGTCAGGATCGCTGTTAAGTTACCTAAATTTAAGTCAGGACGAAAAAGGTGGCCTTCAGGATTGTCTAATAGATTTTTTAATCTTTCTGGCGCGAATGATTCAAGTACTTCTATTTCATCGCCCCAAGCTCTTAAAGGTAACGCTGGGCCAGTATATTTTCCGATATATGTTATGCCGACAGAAGTTTTTCCTGGCTGCGGCGAAGTTGTTGTAAGTGGAATGGGAAATAATTGTAGAGATTCTTCTGGATTTAATCCTGTTTCTTCTTGCCATTCTCTGCATAAAGCTTCCAAGTCATACTCCTGATTTTCGAGACCGCCCGCTATAGGAGTCCATAAGCCATCCTCAATTCTTAAGCCCAAAACCACACCTTTTGATCCATCTGGACTTTCATATAAAGGAATAACACCTACAGATGCGGAAAATTTAGGACGACGTTCGGCCGAATTTTCTTGAAACATTTACAAATATTATAAGCATTTTAAATATAATTATAAAGAAGAAACCATTTTCTCCGCTGGTTAAAAAAATTTTCTAAGGTAATAATACAGCAAGCGACCAAAGAGGTAAGGATATAAAAATAAGCACACCCAGAATTCCCACGCGGTTTCTTCTTAACACGATAAAACTGCCTACAATTCCAAGCGTGTCCAGGGGATAGGTTACATAATTGCAATACGGACTACACCAGATGTGGGGTCTGTGAAGAATGTTTATAAAGAAATTATCGACGCTAAATGTCTGTAGTAAATCTCTCAAAAAGTGATAGAGAGAGAAAATAAATATCAGGACAAATAAATAACGCAAATATTTATTCATTAACTTAGTATATAAGAAACCGAAACCATTTCCTCCGCGGCCAAAGTTATCTTTTATTTCTTTTCTTTAGCCAAGTAGATTTGAAGAAGGGGAGAGTGAGAGTCGAAAGGAAGAATCCTATTGATGGAACTATTGCATTAAGCCATGGGTCTTTGATTTGAATTACATTGAGATAAAGACCGATTGACACATAAGTAAAAAAGAATAGTAAGAACCTTCTTGCATAACTTGTTTCCCAAGCTTTATCGTTTTCGACCTTTCTATTTCTGGATTCAATTTTCTCTATTTTTTCCTCCAGTTTATGTAATTTATCCATATTTCGATTTTAACACTTGATAAGGATAATCCGAAACAATCTCCTCCGCGGCTTCTGGAAAATTCTCCAAATTGATATACTACGATTATGAAACTTATATTTCGGGGTGGGCTAAATAAAAATGAACCTAATGGTTTTGAAAAATCTTATCTCTACGAATACTCCAAAACGATCAAGAAACTAATTGCCAAAGGGAAAAAGACCTGTTTTGTAACAATGGCTAAGCCTAATCATTATTACGATAAGCATATAATTCCTCAATTTGGAGAAACAGTAGATATTGTTGGGAATAAAACTAAAGATATTAATTGGCGAATTTACGATCTTATTTTTCTTTGCGGCGGTGATACTATTCCTTTAAAAGATGGCCTTCAAAGGAAAAGATTTGATTTCGGTGTTCTTAAGAAAGATATAGTTATTCTTGGTGACAGTGCCGGTGCAATGCTTATGGCTCCATATTTTTATGAAACAAGCGACAGAAAGACCATCGACTTTATTGAAGGTATATTTCCTGACAGTGAAACTATAGTGATTGTCCACACTAATAACTCTAATTATTGTAATGAAGAGTTAATAGAAATAGTCGAAAAATTTGCAGAGCAAAAGGGACTTAATATTTTAAAGCTTAAAGAGAATGAAACGAAATTGTATGACGAGAGAAATAAAAAGTTTGTAGATTTTAATTTTGAAGGTTTGTTTAACAACAATTAGAAACCCATTTCCTCCGCAACTTAAGTAATTTTATATATTGACTTATTGTACGAAGATTGTATTATTGTTGTATGGTTACAATAAATGTATCTTTACCCGAAAAATTGAAAAATCAAGCTGAAACCCTTGTAAGAGGAGGCTTTTATGCTTCTTTTAGCGACCTTGTCCGTGATTCCTTGAGAAAGGTTATATCTCAAAGTAAATACGATTTGTGGGCAGAGGAAACCAGGAAAGAAATAAAAGAAGGAAAAGCTATTACACTAAAGACAAAAAAGGATATAAAAAAATACTTCGACTCAATTTAGGGTAGAGTAATTTATTATATAATTTTAGTAGATGTACGAAGTTTATTTCTCAAGAACTTTTGATAGGAATTTAAAGAAAATAGTCAAGAATAATCCTAAATTAAAAATTAAGCTTAGACATCAAATTGAACTTCTATCAACCAATCCTAAACACCCATCGTTACGGCTTCATAAGTTGTCCGGGGAAAATAACTGGTCTATTTCAATAACAAGCGATATTAGAATTATTTTTACAATCGAAGAAAATAGGATTCTTTTTAACAGAATCGGGAGTCATGATGAAGTATATTGATTAAGAAACCATTTATTCCACAGTTTCTAGGTTTTCCTTCATTTTCGACAAGACATGGTGATAATATTACTTATATATGGAGATTAAGAAATTCTTTAAGAAATTTTTTGGACTAAAGTACAGGTATCGTTTACCTGTGATATATATTATTTTGATTCTTTTAGGTTTTGCAACGATGTTGGTTCCGCTACTTAATGAGTGCAGCGGTGGAATATTTGTAATCTGTGCTCCAATATCTCTAGCTATTATTATTTTGCTGTCTATTCCAGGGAAACTGTTAGTAGATTTCCTAAGTTTTATAGTTCCCGAGAGTTATTATTCATGGGCTACACATTCTAAGAATTTATTTTGGGTAGTACTTATTAGTTATGCAGCCACACTCATATTGCTTTTCTTTGTGGGCCTTTTGGTCGATAAAGTTCGTCAAATAAAAAGCTCTAAATAGGAAACCATTTCCTCCGCGGGTTCTTAAATTAATTATTCCTCTGTCCAAACTTTCCACCCTTCCTTTTCTTTACCATCACGGCTAATGAGTCCCATCGTGTCAAATGGTTTTTGGACATTTTGATCATACATAAAAGTCCAAATTGCAAATTCCGGCTCTGGTTCATTTACCCTTTCTTCGAAAATTTTTATAAACTCTGCCTGCTCACTTTCGCTGGTTTCCCAACTTGGGTTATCGATTTTGCTTGACCACCCAACTTCGGTAAATAGAACAGGTTTTTCTGTATAAGTCAGAATTACCGAGTAGTAATCATTCGGAATTTCTGAGGGTGCCTTATAAATTAGTGCGGGATATGTTGTAAAAGCGATCAAATCTGCCTTTGGAAATTGATCTAGAAGCTTCCATTGGTTTTTACTCTCATCATTTATCCCCCCAAATAAACCTCCGCGAAGACCTTTCATCAACTCGAGTTGAAAAATAGGGAAGACTTTTGTTTCGGGAGAAGCATTTTTAATTTCAGGATAAATTTCACTAAAGTCTTTGGCTAGTTTTTGAATGTAGCTAGAACTTTCTCTGTTAATTTCATTTCCGATTCCTAAATAAGGAGGTTTTACTTTTGAAACAAAATCTAAAATTAACTTCTTGTCTACCCATTCAACAATAATAACGGGAGTAAAACCGTAATTTTTGGAAATTGTTGCAAGAGAATTGGCGACGGATTTTTCATTTGCCAATTCTTTAACATCGCCCGCCCACAACACTAAATTTGATGATGTCCTAATTCTTTCAAAAAAATCTAAGAAATCTTTACTTTCAAAGCTTTTCGGTGTAATAGAGAAACCCTTTAGAAGTGGCTTTTCTTTTGCCGTTTCTTGAGGTATCTTTTCCTTTATTTCATTCCTGGGTTTTACTGGAATAAAACCTATTGCTACAACAATCATAAAGAGAATTGTAATTGATAAAAGTTTGGGAAATAACTTTCTCATAGTTAGGTAGTGTATCATTTTTCAAAATTATTTGAATATCAATCAATTAATTGCTAAAGAGAGTAAAATACATTTAATGCAACTCAAAGACAAAGTCGTTCTGGTAACCGGAGCTTCCGGAGGAATCGGTGAAGCTATAGCCTACGCCTTTGCTAAAAAGGGGTGCAAGCTAATTCTTCACGCCAGAAACGAAGCTTCAATAAAAGAGTTAGAAAAAAAGATATGTAACGAAAAGGGCGAGTGTATGACCGTTTCCGCTGACTTTCTAAAGGCGAAAGAAATTTCCGAAATGTTTGACAGTATTCGAAAGAAATATGATTCGATTGATGTGCTGGTAAACGTTTCCGGCATCGAGAGAACTTATATGGATCCACTAGACACAAAACAATGGAAGGAGGTACTGACTGTTAACCTATTTGGTGCAGTTGAATGTTGTAGGGAATTCCTAAAAATGGTGGGTCAGGGTGGAGTAATAATTAATATATCGTCAATTGCTGGCAAGTCTGGAGTTACTTATTATGGCGACTCTCTTTCTTATTCCCTTTCAAAAGCGGCGCTTAACACATTTTCGGAAAATCTAGCAATAATGGTGGCTCCCCACATTCGTGTTGTTAGCATCTCACCAGGATATACAATGACACCAATGTGGAATTTTTCTTCTAAAGATGAAATTGATAAGTATATTAATGAGGTTCCCCTTAAGAGATTTGTTAAACCCGAGGAAGTTGCCCAAGCAGTTATTTCCGTTGCCGAAAACGACGCAATTACGGGAGCAAATATTGTCGTTGACGCTGGACTAACATTGAAAGAGGTTAAATGAACATTAACGAAAAATGGCACAGAGCAAATAGGATGCCCAAAAACCCGAGTTTAGAGCAAAGGATTAAATGGCATCAGGAACATGCTAAGTATTGCACCTGCAGACCGATTCCAGAAAAACTTATTATTGAGATGAAGAAAAGGGGAGGCTAAGTAGGGGAGAGAACAGGGATAACAAATAATCGATATCTGCATAGTTTTTGTAAACCTTAACAACTATAGGTAGCAATTTTTGTGAATTGGTAGGGGAGGCGTTTGTAGAATTACCTAAATACTCCGATTACATAACTTGTTCCTTGAATCGCGGGATCTCCTTCAAGTATAGCCGCATGACTACTATACCAAGTTTCCCATTTAGTACTACCTTCTTTTTGCATCGATTTTAGTAGCATTGAAATTGATAGCGGTGAATCCATATGATCATCTCCAAAATCTAAAATTGTTTGGTAGTCAAAACTGGAAATTGCGGCGATGCTTTCTTCATTATTTTTAAGCGCAGTATCTTGCATAACATCATGAGCAAAATCAACACTTGCAATGAACAAAGTATCGGAAGGAGTGATTGATGTCAGATAATTTACTTTGTCATATAAATCATTTTTACTTGCATAAGGTGAAATCATTAAAGGAAGCATTTTGGCGTTAGGTAAGTAATTTTGAATGTATGGTAAATGCAAAGTGATGCTATGTTCTTTATTGATTAATTCACCTGAGACAACAATGTCTGGGTATTTTTGCAAATACTTTTGTATTACTTCGTTATCAAACGAATATTCGGGAATGCTTTTAGCGGTCACTACAGAATTAATTTCCGGTTCAAAATGATTCGGTCCCAAAATAACTACATAGGAGAAATTTTCGTTTTTTAATCTCTCGAAAGATTCCAATATAAGTTTCTCTGCCAATTTATGGTGAGGCAATGTTATCCCGCGGATGGGTGTTTCTCCGGACGAGGTTTGTACCCCGGCAACCTTTCCTTTTTGTGTTTTTAAAAGAAACGTTCCGATCACCAAAACCATAAAAATAAGACTCAAAGCGATTAGAATTTTTTGTAGTTTATTCATGACTCTTATAGATTCGACGCTTCTATTTTTATAGTTTGCTCGGGAGTTTTCTGGAAATTTGACAAGTACCTAAGCGACTGTATTATTGCAGGTTCCGCAACATATTCTCCAACTGAGCCTGCTCTGGCAAAGTAAATCATATATTTCTTGCCGTATTCCCGCCACCAGGGGGAATTACAGAAAAAGCCTTCGACGATATTACCCTCCCTTTCGCTCATCCAACCCTCTGCCTCTAATCCATAAGCACTTGGGTTTGAGATATATTTTAGTCCAGAGGGTAAATAATCGGTAATTGTGTAGCAACCCGTGGGGGATTTGTCAAAATCTAAATTAAAATCTATTCTAACTTCGACAATGTCACCGGATTTTATGCTGCTACCCTCCCCTTTTACTTTTTTAAATTCTCTTTTAATACTTAGTAGATTATCGGTAGGTAATTCAGAAAGACCAAGAGCTCCTACAAAGTAGTTAAAATTAGCTTCCGCCTTACCTTCCAGGACTTTAAAACTGAAGTTATTAAGTTCGTTTGCTTTTAGCTTTAAAGTCATGTTCCGGCCTTTTTCCAATTCCTTTTGTACGTTTTGGTTTGCCGAAGCAAAACTTATACTTGTATTTTCGTCAGGCAATTTATTCAGTTGTTCGTCTATAAACGCAATACTAGAAAGGTCAATAACGACATCTTCGGTATTGCTTCTGAAATCGCGAAGATAATTAAACATTGCCTCGTCGTAAGTTTTTTCGACTAGGCTTCCCAAAAGTAGCGCCCTGGAAGTATTTTCAATATAGTTATCTATTTGACTTTTTCCCTTCAACTCCGCCTGAATTCTGATATAAGGGGGATATTCATATGCGTAATCTGCGAGGATATCGTAGTATAAATCTCTTGCTTTTTCGGTATCTCCAGCAGAGGTAAGAGCCATTGCTAAAATTACTTTTTCTTCGTAAGTTAGCGCAGACTGAGTTAGAATCTGGAGTTCATTAACTTTGGGTTTACCGAGTATTGTCAACCCCCATGAAGAGTATATTTTTTGTAAATTTCCTCCATTTTCTTCATTCAACTTACTTTCAAAGAAACTGATCATTTTATCTTTGTCAAATGGAATTGGGTCCACAAATATCGCCCAAACGGTTGTGGGTAGATCACTTCCTCCCCACTCCACCTGACTTAAGCCTCCGTCGAAATATTGAAAATCTTTTAGCGTATCTGCATCGACCTTACATTCATTGTCGTCAAACCTCTCGACTAATAGTTTCGAAGCAGACAACTTTGCAATTTGTTTCTCAACTCGATTACTCCACGTATAACAGTAACGGGTTAAACTTGAATAGTATATTCCCTTACCTCTATCGCTAATTACAAGTTTTACTGGTTTATCTTCCAAAATATCAGTTGCATCGATTCTTGTGAGAGCCTGGCCCTTTTCGAGATCGAATTTTTGGAAGTGCTCGAAGTTTAATCGTGAAGATATGGCCTTGAATGGTAACTGGACCCCATCTTCCAAATTATTTACCTTTCCCCTGAGGCTTACTTTATATTCTCCTGCCTGTAAGTTGGGGAAGGGAAAATTAATACTTTTGAATGCACCCGTGGTCTTAGAAATATTTGAGATTTCTCTTTCGCTCTCGAAAAATATTGCCTTGAACTCTACATAAGAGTCTTCTTGTAAACCCTTTCCAAAAGATCCTCCCGTAAGAGCCGGTTTATCTTTGACTAAATATTCTTTTGGAAATTGACTAGTTATAAAGAAGTCTTTTGTTACGATAACTTTTACTTCAGACTGACCTCCTTCAACACTTGAGGTTAAGGCTTGTGCGTAGGTAATCCAGCTGGTTATATTATCCGGTAGTGTAAATGAAAAAGTGGCTACTCCACTTTCGTCTGAGATCTCTCGGCCAAAAAAAGCTGCGTCTTTGAAGACATCCCTATCCCCTCCACCGCCTCCACCCCTTTCTGCTTGTGGCTGATCAGGAAGGACGGGTTCGTGGGAACTGTAGTTATAGTAAATTAAACTATCAACAGACTGGTAAAGAGAAGAAAGGATAGAAGGAGTTCTAACTGCATCAAGAGCCGCCAAAGCTTCATCTACAAGTATCAGATTTACGGTTGCTCCTGGCACACCAACACCGTTGTTTTCCACTTTCACACCTATTTTCGCATCCTCTCCTGGCTGGTATTTTTCCTTATCGACATCAATTGTTAGAGTTAGCTCGCTATCCTCTTTTTTATAGGAAATTAAAAATCCGCTAAAATAATTTTGACCCCCATAATAATAGTAATCGGAACAATACCAATCTCGGCGACATGGTGCTGACACCTGACTGTAATATTTACCCGTAAATATATAAGCTCCTACGTAAATATTAGGAATGTGCTTCGAGTCGAATGTAAATGTGTAACGAGGGTTATCTGTTAGAATAACTTCTTGCCGACCACGGTTAGCTAATATAAATAGGAATCTATTTTTATCATTGTCGGGATATTCATTTTCGCCAAGTAAGATGTTTAATTTAACTTCTTCACCCAAAGAGTAGGTACTTTCATCTTTATCTAAATTCAGCTGGGGGAATTCTTTCTGGCCCTCGCCATAACCATAGCTTGTCAAACTGTAGTAATAATACTCACCTGTTTTTGCAGGATGTCCGTTCCCGTCTTTCACCATTAACTCTGCGCTATAACTTTTTCCTTCTTCCAGTTGAAATTCGTGGCTTACCTCACCGTTTACATCTGTCGTTAATTTCTTTTCTTCAACCGTCTCTTCGTGGCGGATATAGTTATAGGTTTTTCTTGTTATTTTTTCTATGAAGTCGTAGTAGGTTCCACTTTCAACCCTCTCATACCACGTTTTCTTAACTGTGAGTGCAACCTCTTTGCCCGATGCGGGATTACCTTTATATTCATTTGACTCACCCGAATTAATTCGACTCAAATCAACGTTATTTACATTTGCTTTTATTTTTGCGTTATTACCTTCCTGATCGGAATCGGAGTTTATCATAAGGCGGCTTCCAAATACGTAAACGCTGCCGAATCCTTCGACGTTAGATTCTTGGGCAATTGCTGGGATGAAAGTTACAGTTTCATAGTGAGGGTAATAGTAGTAATAGTTGTCGTTGTATTTAGTCTGGTAGGTATAGTTTACTTCTCCGTTTTCTCCCGTAGTTAGGTTTGTCGAATTACTGGTTGTCGACTCGTGGGTAGTTATAGGAATATTTTTTGCAGGCGTCTCATCAAAAAAGCTAACTTTTGCCGTGTAGTCAACTTTCTCGTCGGTGAACATGGCCTTTTTGTTGCTTAGCACCTCGATTTTCATTTCAGGTTTTTCAAACTGAGTTACGGAAAAACTGGTACTTTCTACTTCAACATCGCCGACTTTTAAAACCAAGGTGTACCAACCTAATGGAATATCTTCCAATTTGAAATTATCCAAAAAGGAACCATCGGAGCTTGGGACAATTGTTTTAGAAAGGACCGCTTCTTTGTCAGAAAATGATGAATTTCTTAAGATTATTGTGGCACTTCCCGGAGGAGTATTTGTTGATCTTTCTTTTACTACACCAAAGAAATAAACCGTGTCCCCGGGTTTATATAAATACCTCTCGTTATAAAGGTAGGAGATGTAATCATTTTGGGTAATCTTGCCGACGGGATTGTTGCCAGAGAGAGACGTTATAGGAATGATAACAATATTACCTTCTGTATCGGCTATCTCAACATAGTGTCTTTCTTTTTCGAAAAGGATCGAGGGGGTAGTAAAAACAGAGGCTCCGTTATCGTAAGTTCGGTAATCTTGCCCCGAACCGGTAATTCTAACTACTGCGTTTGAGGATGGACCCCCATTTAAGTTATTTGCCCAGACAACAGTCTGCTCTTTACCCACAGAAACAAATCCCGTTAGTTCTGTCGATTGAAGCCACAACTGTTCTAATTTGTCTTTATTTCCAAACCAAAATTGCATTAAATAAAATCCTTGAGGTAATTTGTCGGGTAGTTGAAGATAGTTAATGTTATCCTTATTTTGAACTTTAAGATCAACCGTCATTACTTTTTCCAAGCTGGATGTTTCTACGGCTTCTTCTTCTGCGTAATAAGTCATCCAACTACTCTGAATTTCATCAATTCTTTTCCTGGAGTCGATAAATGCGGAAGATGTAGGGAATCTATAGACTTCGGCTTTTATGGTATCTTCTTGCTTCCAGTTATATGTTTGCACTTTAGTAATAAAGGGTTCTGACGGAGAACTTTGTTGAAAATCTTCATATAAGCTAAACATCGGAATTTGATAACCTCGTCCTTTTTGTAACGTTTGGAAGGTGAATGAGTAGTCTTCACTAATTGGATCATTGCGTGATTTTAAATTCAAGCCTTTTCTCAAAGTAACCGTATATATAGTTTTTTCTTGCAATGGTTCAAGTGGCACAACAACAAATCTATCTGCATGTACTTCTGTACGAAAATTGATTGAAGGAGAAACTGAAACGAAGGGAGTAGGATCGTTAAAGTCGTCCTGACTAAAAGCAATTTCAATACCGGAATTTACAGGAACTTCGTTTTTCTTATCTCCCGGAATACTACTTACTACTCTAAATTTCCCCTGACTTTGATACGCCCATGAATAATTGCGATCAAAAGTATACCCTTCATAATTTTTGTCCTCAACGCTTAATTTTATAGAAAGTACCTCTTCGAGCTCAAGGTTTCTTTGCGGACTAATCCTATATTCAGTTCCGCCAATGGAAGCGACTGCAACCGGCACCGAGGAAACTATATTTTCCTTAATAAAATTGACGTCAACGGGTTTTTCGGTCTTTAAAATGAGGGCTTCAGTAGGTAAAATTCCGTATTTACTGACGGTGGAAGCGGAAAGTGTAAAAAAAGGCTTTTGCCTTTGAGGTATTACCAATTTTTTCCAGTCTCCAAATTCTGCAATATCAACCTCTTTACGCCCAAGATCTTTCAATCCACCTGATTTAATAAATTTATAAAGAAAGAGCCCTCCAACAATAATCAGGACTGCTGAAAAAGACGCGATTACAACTTTCCATTTTCTAGGAAGTTTATACCATTTTTGTAAAAATTTATTTTTAAAATTATTTAAGAGGTTTTTTAAGAAACTTACCAATTTACCGAATTTATTGGTACTTCGAAAGTTTATATTTATGGTATTTGTTTCTGGTTGAGGGCTACCGTCATTATTCGAAGTAATTGGAGTTACATCATCCATAATCAAATTATATCCCTGTGTAATTTCCTTGGCAATTGGGTGGATAGAGGAAAGTAAATGACTTCAGGAAAAAGTAGTAGGTTGAGTTTCTTTCTGTTTAATATAGTCTTCTGCTTTGAGAAGAACTTCTTTTTCAAGAGAAGTTACACTCCTCATCATATGATGTTCTTTTGACCTAATGTAAGTAATTGGAATATCAGTTAGGTCTCCTCCTCTATCTTTTAACCAACTTCGATGTTTTCTGGCCTCTGAGGGAGTTGAGGTTATCTGCCAGGGAATGTAGTATCCATCGATTTCTATAAAATAATCGACTCCCATTCGGTCTTCTTGAGTTCTCCGTTTTGTTTTATCCCAGGAAGATATTAGTCCACTTTCTATAAGAGAGTCGAGCACCGATTCGAAACGCGCTTCAAACATTGCACCTTCATAACTTTCCGCAATCTTCTTGGCGGCGTCCCACCAAAGAATTTCATGGGTGGGTTCCATATCCTTCATTTCTGTCGGATTATATACTATCCAATAAGTTTTTTTCTGAAGCTTTTAAAGATTATGTTGTTTTATCTTGAAAATATGAGACCTACTTGCCAGTGAATTCTTTGACAATAAAAGCAAATCAGAATTACCAAAATGGAATTGTTTCAGTACGTCTTTCCAAGAAAGTTTATAATAAGTGGCATATATCATTTTTCCAAAATCTCCGTGTGTTACTAGTAAAACATTACCGTCTTTATGAAGCCTCTCTAATTTGTTCAGCATTTTTTCAGCTCTTTTGATAAGTTGAGGAAAGGTTTCTGCACCCTTGGGGGAAAGAAAATATGTGATCTTTTCAGTTTCTAGTATGTTGGGGCTACACATTTCGATGATTTTCGTATGGGGTTCACCCGCCATAATTCCGAAATCTCTCTCTAGAAGTTCTTTTAAAGTTATTGGTCTTTCTGAATTTAAAACTTCGGCTATTATTTTCGCAGTTTGTTTAGTTCTTTTAAGGGGAGAAGTATAAATTATGTCAAAGTGAATATCTTTGCTTTTAATCTTTTCCGCAAGTTCCTTTGCTTGCGCCATACCTAGCTCAGTCAATGATTTGTCTCGCCTCCCGTTTAGTAGACCTTTAGCATTATCCTCATCCTGTCCATGTCTGGCTAAATAAATTTTTAACATTAGACTTTCTCCGTTACTTTATACTCGATCGCGAATCTTACGACTTTCGAAAAAAATCTATTTTGAGAAACAAAGTAAGCTGAGCGATATAATACAAGGTCAATAATTTTATACTTTCTCGGTGACCTTGTATTCTATATATTTACCAAGCATCAACCTTGTATGCGCATCGATGCCGGGAAGTGCAGAAAAGAAAAATCCGACAACGGGCATGAGTACAAACTCCAATGGACCCAAAAGAACTTTCCAGGCAGGAAACCCCTCCGGTTTTTTAGGCCTATATATTTTGTCTAGAACAAGCATAACTAAAAGAAACACAAGTGCAACGGTAAGGATTATCGATGAAAGTCTGGGAACTGTATGTCCAAGAGCCGTTCTTGCAAACCTTGGATTAAGTAATGCAGGCAGTTGAAGACCAATTGTAATTGCAAACCAGTGAACTGGCCACAAAAAATGAGATTGAATAACATAAAGCACCCGTAAAGTCTTTTGTAAAAAAGGAACCCCTGGTGTAAAAAAATAATTCTTTATAATCCACGGGTCATCCGAAACTCCCCAGGCCCATCTTTTTCTCTGGTCATACATGTTTTTTAAGGTTTTACGAAAGCTCGTGGATTCTGGTGCATCGGCATAAACAGGTAAATAATTGGGCTCAACTTCGACCTGTCCTTGTTTTTTATAATAAGCCTTGAAAAATATTCCCCAATCTTCGGGAATTTTGTCAGCATCCCAATAGTCTATTTCGTGGAGTAGTTTTAGCGACAAAGAGTAATTAGAAGTACTAATAAGCCTGTCGCGCCGCGGAAGTTGTGAGAGAGCAAATACAGATCCCAGAATATTTGGGACGCGAATGAGAGCGGGAACTCTCCATATATTATTATAAAAAAGTACTGCCGGTTGCCAGAATTTAAGATATCTTTGGGGATCATCTAAGAATTTGAAAGTTAAAGAAGCAAAATGATTTCGGTGAAATACATGATCAGCGTCACAGCTGGTTACGGTTAAGTAATATATATTCATTCCCTTCTTATCAACAAGCTCTTTCTTTGAGCAAATTGCAGCATCTCTTTCATTTGATGCTTTACCTATAACTTCTCCGGCAGCCAGTTTGTGAAGAGTGACGAGAAAGTTACCAAATTGTTTTCCATATTTATCTTGAAGATTTTTCATTTTTGTAACTTTATCCTCAAAGGGTGCTCTATCCTCTTGGGCAATAACTACGCTTAATTGTTTTTTCGGAAGAGTTTGTGCCAATAGCGAATCAATCGTTCTTTCCAAAATATATTGCGGTTCTTTGTAAGTTGGAATAATCACCATATGATTTACTTTCTCCCAATCGGGAAAGTTTTTCAGATCTCCTAGCCAGTCAAAATTCATTGATGCCTGGACTCTGAAATGAGCGATTATTCCTGTTACTGCAATTTGAAAAGATTGGTAAAACCAGTAAATGTTGTAAGAAAGAATAAAGTAAGCAACCGCATTAGGAATAACAAAAATACCCCAGTAGGGAAAAAGTATTACGTTCCAGGAAAAAAATCCCGGCAATATTTCCAAAAGCCTGTAAAAAAACCTTTCGTGTTTAAGAACAAATTTTCTTATCATAATACTAATCTGCGAATGTGTACGAATGCTACGAATGGCTACGAATAATTAGAATTCAACTTTATGTCTCAATAATTGATTCATAGGTAACTTTAATTATTTAAGTCGAGGGAATAGAGGTTTTTCCGATTTTATATTTGGTCCTTTAAACTGCCTTTCAATTTTTTGGGCTGTTTCCGGTAAAAAAGGTTGTAAGTCATAAGCTATCTGTCTAATTCTTCCAACTAAATTAGTAAGCGCTGCTTGTTTTTGTGTTCCATTCAAATTCCAGACGCCCCTTTTGTTTATAAAAACATCCGCTCTTTTTATTCGATACCATATGTAGTCAAGTGCCTTATCAAATTCGTAACCACCAATGAATTCAACTACTTCTTTACTAAAAGAAAGTGGTTTTGGTTCGGGTGCTTGAAAGTTAGACTTATCAGCCATTGCGGCAACGCGCGCAATCAAATTTCCTAAACCATTAGCAAGATCTGAGTTATGCGCTTCTTCAAACTTATCATAAGTAAAATCTCCATCTTCATAGGGCGGAATTTTTGCAAGCAAATAATATCTAGTTGCATCTGTCCCATATTTTTTAACTAAATCATATGGATTTACTACGTTTCCTAAACTTTTACTTATTTTTTGACCACCAATTGTTATAAATCCGTGGATTAAAATTTGTTTTGTTGGTGGAAGTCCTGCTGCCATTAACATTGCTTGCCACATTGCTGATTGTTGACGGAGATTGTCCTTACCTGCAAATTGTATCGCGTTCGGATTTTCAGTTATTCCCCAGAAATCTTTAAACTTTTTTGGGTTATTGGGCCATCCTAATGCTGAAATATAGTTAGTTAAAGCGTCAAACCAGACATACATTACATGTTCATCATCATCTGGCACCGGTATTCCCCAGGGCATTTTTTTCTTAAGTCGAGATACACTGAAGTCCTGTAAGCCCGAAGAGACAAAGTTACTAATCTCAGTTAGTCTATGTTTTGGAATTACAAACTTTGGATTTCTTTTATAAAGATCGAGAAGTTTTTTCTGGAATAAAGAGAATTTGAAAAAATAATTTTCTTCCTCAATAAGTTCTATTTCCAAGTTGGGGTGAAGAGGGCATTTGCCTTCTTCTAATTCCGAGTCTTGTTTTTCCAGCTCGCAACCAACACAGTATTTTGCTTTGTAGATACCTTTTTGAATAAAGCCGTTATTTTTGCATAATCTCCAAATTTCTTTAGCTGCCTTTTTGTGATGTGGCTCAGTTGTGCGAATAAAGTTGTTATAACTTAAATTAAGAGCTTCTTTTAAATGGTCGAATTTTTTGGCATATTCATCCACATATTTCTGTGGGCCCTTTTTTTCTTCTATCGCCTTTCGGAATATTTTTTGGCCATGCTCATCTGTTCCAAAATTAAAAAAAACATCATATCCTTGAAGTTTTTTAAATCTCGCAACCACATCTGCCTGCGCAATTTCCAATGCAAATCCAATGTGGGGTTCAGCATTCACGTAAGGCAGAGTGGTGGTTATGTAGTAATTTTTCTTTGCCATAGCTTATATTTTACTATAGTTTCAAGGATTTAATCTCTTTTCCGACTTTTAGAGCGCATTAAAAAACCCTCTTGCGAGGGTTAAAATAACAAATAGCAAATTAACCCCCGTTAAGAGAGTTTCATTTCCATCATTATTGAGACTCGAATATTCATTTGGAGTATTTTACCAATTAACAAATCAACCAATTAACTATTTAATGAACTTTTTTAATCCTATCTGCCCACTGATTTGCCCATTCTTCTGCTTCAATTTTTAACTTATTAATTTTTTAAGTCGTTTTCTTTCAAATTCTGTTTATATTTATTTCTAGTTTGAAGTAATAATTCTTTTGCCTCTTTTACTACCTCTCGAATTTTTTCTTCTATCTCTTCATTCGAAAATTCTTTTATTTGTTTTAATTTTGATAATTTAAGTTCAAAAAATTTTGTAAGATCGGGATCTTCGACGTCGCGACCCGTAACCTTCCTGTCTTTAATTATACGTTCAAATGAATTTATAAGTTTAGGAAACCTTTTTATTTCATTAAGCATTTGTTTTTCGCATTTCTCAAAGTCGCTTTCAGATTGGCAGCAGTCAAGAATTTTCTGAATTGCCCCATTTTTGTCTCCAACCAAATCTTGAACAGTATCTTCTACAAGAAGAAAGAAGTCTTTTTTTGGTCTGTAAGGTGCTTTGCAGGTGGGACACATCACACGCTTCACATAGGGTGTAGGAATAGATTTGCCACGGTCTTCGAGTAATACCTTCTCTCCAAAGTACTCGGTTCCACAAACGTAGCACTCAATTATAAATCTTTTTGTGACAGTCATAGTTATTAGTTACTAATTATTAATTTGGCTTTTTACCTTTTTCGTATATGTCAATTATAGTAATTTCGTAAATGACTCCTGCGTCGTGTCTAAAAGGATCAATAATAAGACTCTCTCCAACCTTAAGTGTTACGCCAACTAGGGGTAAATCGTGACTGAGAGGAAAAACTTTTCCTTTTAGTGGTTCTATCGTTGAGTCGGGGGCAAGATCTACCTGATTTTTAAGCTTGGGGTGTGGGGAAATAAAGATTCTATATCCCTCTTTCAGTATAAAGTCCACCCTTTGCACCGTTTCTGTACTTTGGTCTTCCTCTCCCCAAACCCCATCCATTTTGTGTTTAGAAGCCGATAAAATTAACCTTGAACCAGACGGTTTATCATAGATAGTCTCCTCCGGAGGTATTTTGAATCCTTCGGGGCTCCATCCATGCCACCTTTTAACTACAACTTTTATTTTAGCTACTAAAATTTTCTCGCTGTTCTTCTCTGATGTTTTTATTGAAGATTCCATAACTAAAATTATTGGTGTAATAAGATAATAGCAAAAATGTTATTATGTTGAAATATACTAACAGAAGTATTTTATGTGGGAGTTACTTTGGAGAAGGAACCTAGATATTTTACTTTAGAATTACTTCAACCGCTTCGACTGGATCCAACTTACCCCACAGAAGATAAATATAAAGTTTGTGAGTGGAAGAAAGATAGAAGCCACAATAACTAGCCAGGCTTATTTAATGAATTTCTTTATCCTCTCTGCCCATTGGTTTGCCCATTCTTCTGCCTCCATCTTTTTTAAGGCTAACTTAAATCCTGGTTTGTCCATCATGGATTGAACAGTTGCAATAGTGGCGCTAGAAACTTTTAAGTTATCTTTAATGTTATTGTAGCTTCTTCCTTTTTTGAGCCAGTAAGCTATAGCAAGTCTTTTGGTAAAAGCTTCCAACTCTGATTTGTTGAAAAAGTCTTCCAAAAACACTTTTGTTTCATTCAAGTCGCGAAGATCAGATATCGTTTGAGTTAGAATGTTTTCAATCTCTTTTTTTAAAGAAGGGTTTAAATTTTTTTCTGATGTCCTCATTTTAATCTTGGGCAGAAGTTTTATTTATTGAAGTATGAGTGCTTGTCCTCCGTAACTTCAGTGAAGGAGGATAAAAGCAGTATATCAAGTGACTTGTGGGTGTCAATAGGTTTTTATTCGCTTCTAGAAAAATAAAATTCGGAAGCAATGGCTAAACCCAAAAGAAGTAAAAAATTAATGATATTTCCCACTCCGAGATAACGCAAAATAAGAAAAACCGTAATTGAGCAAGTTGCAATCAGCCCCCTTCGTGTATTTGCGAAAAGTGTGGAAAGGGTGAAAAGTAGGGCCAGAAAAAAAAGGAAGAAGAGAAGAGGAATAGATCCATAGTTTTCAGGGTCAACAAAGTAGACCACTAGTCCAACCAGTAGCCATAAAAAAACGGTAATGATTAGAGTCGGAAAAAATTTTTTCCTGAGTTTAATTTGTTTTTGTCTAAAGTCTATTTTTCTCACGTCTCCTTCATTGTAACTCAGTTGAATGGTAAAATTACAGTTAATGGATCCAATTATTTTGGTAGTAGTTGTCGCAGCTAGTTTAATAATACTGGGGTTATTTATAAATAAGAGATTAACTGAGATTTCGGATAAACAAAAACCCTCTGAGGAACTTTTAGAATACTTAAAAACCACAAACATCCGTTTGAATGAACAAAGCAAGTCCTTTAATGATAGATTGGATAATGCTGCAAGAGTAATTGGGGAAGTTCAAAAAAATATCGGAGAAATGAGCGAAATTGGACGGGGAATGAAAGATTTGCAGGAATTTTTGAGAAGTCCAAAGTTAAGGGGAAATATTGGGGAGCAGGTTTTGAAAGAACTTTTGTCTCAAATGCTTCCTAAACAATCTTTTCATCTTCAGTATACATTCAAATCTGGCGAAAAAGTCGATGCAGCCATAAAAACTTCTGCGGGGATTATCCCTGTTGACTCTAAGTTTCCAATGGAAAACTTTAGAAAAATGAGTTCTTCGAAAGATGATTCTGAAAAGAAACTTCACGAAAGGCAGTTCGAGAAAGATGTTAGAAATCACATCGACGCGATTTCCAGAAAGTACATTTTAACCGACGAAGGAACAATTGATTATGCTTTGATGTATATACCAAGTGAGGCGGTTTATTACGAGATTGTTAATAATCAAAGCCTTTTTGAATATGCGGGGGACAAAAGAGTGCTTCCTGTTTCCCCCACAACTTTCTATGCCTACATGCGGGCGATTTTAATGAGTTTCGAAGGCCAAAAAATCGAGAAAGAAGCACAATTAATTTTGTCGTCACTTAGAGCTATTCAAAAGGACTACACAAAAGTAGAAGATAATTTATCGGTTCTGCAGCGCCATCTAAACAACGCCTATAATATTATGAGTAATGTTCTGACTTCCTTTACTCAGCTCGGCCAAAAAATAACTTCAACCCGAAGTTTGGGTGAAGGAGTAAAAAAAGAAGTAAAAAAGATAGAAGATTAGAAATTTTACCAAAATTATGTCAGATCAACCAGAACAGAATGAAGTAGACAAAACCATCAGAACCAAAGAGGGATCGCAAGGAACAACACAGGCGTTGAAAGATCTTGCAAGCGTAATTCTCTCAAAAACTAATACTTATACACCTGAAGAAGTAAACTACTTAGCTCACAGCCAGGAATTTGGTAAGAAAGTAGATAAAGTTCAAAATATAGCTCATAAATCTGGAGGGGGAGAAGCACCGGAAGGAACAATCCTAGCCATGGAAAAAGCTTTAGAAAACGGAGCAGACTGGTTGGATATTGATCTAAGAATAACAAAAGGAAAAAGCGACTCCGAGATTGGAACAATTATCATATCTCACTCCCCTCGCGCTGAAGATATTGACCCGAGTAGCGACGTAAAAGGGACTATTCCTGAATTAACTTTAGAGCAAATTAAAAAACTTGACGCTGGCCATAATTTTACAAAGGATTACAAAAATTTTCCCTACAGAGGAGAAGGTTTAGATATTCCAACCGTAGAGGAAGCTTTGGCGAAATTTCCAAATATTCGATTTACTATGCATCTGCTTGGTGCTAATGAGGGTATCGAGGACGAGCTGGTAAGAGTAATTGAAAAATATAATGCATACGACAGAGTTTTTATAGCTGGTTTTTCAGAGGAACCCTTAATTAAAGTTAAAGAATTATCAGGCGGTAGAATAAAACGCAGTGCGGGTGCAAGAGAAACTATCGAGTTTATGGCTGCTGTTAAGCGAGGCGAAACACCTTCGTCTGTAGATTTTGACTTTTTCACTCCGGGTGGCGAGGAAGCCCAATCAAGGATTTTGTATGAAGAGTATGGTGCAAAACTAATGGAAATTGCGAGACAGAAAAAACTTCCCGATATAGATTATATAGTTGCTTGCAAAAAGTTAGGAGTCCCCGTCTATATCTGGAATGTTAATGATTCAGAGGAAATGATGCTTTTGGTTGCTCTTGGAGTAGAAGGAATTTATACAGATTATCCATCTAGACTCAATGAGTTAAAACTGCAATACAAGGGTGGAAAAGCCGATGTTTATATCATTGATGGTGTTAATAAAAAGCTAATAGCTGGGGTAGCTGCAAAAAGATTGGATTGGGAAAATCGTATGCCAACCCCAGATGATATCGTAGCTGAGGTCAGAGAAATGGAATTTTTTCTTAACAGAGGAGGCAAAGAGGCAACGCGTATCGGAAGACAACTAAATGATTTCGTATATGATTCTATAAGAAAAGATAACCCGCTAATAGATCCGAGGCTTGAAGAAGTGGTGTCTAGTGCTTTGCTTGAGCTTAAATAATTCATGCATCTCCAAAACCTCCAAATCCATAAAGAAATAATCAGGTACTTAGATAAAAATTTACAAACATATGTCTTTGGAAACGGTAGTATTTACGTGTTAGCCCTACCAAGTTTTCCCCATTCCGGAATTTATTTTTGGTGGCTTTTTTCTCATCAAAATTTAGACAAATACAAAATTATAAGCTTTGATTTACCGGGATGGATTGGTGAATCAGATGACTATAAGAAAGATGAAAAATATTCAATTGAGGATAGCGTCGAGTTAGCAAAAACTGTAATCAACCATTATACAAATGGTCCAGTTAATATATTCGGCTATTCGTTTGGTGCACCGATTGCTTTGAAAATAGCTGCTGATTGGCCGAAGAGAATTTTAAGGTTAGTATTTGTTTCTCCGGTAATTCATGGAAATAAACTTGGATAGTATAAAGGAAAAGGAAGTACTTATTGCAAATTCTGTAAATAAGCTTGAGCTTTTCAAAAGAGAGGCAAAACAAATGCGACTTAAACTTAAAAACGATAAAACCCTATATTTAAAAGGGAGCCATGACGACTTTATGTTAAAACCAAACGATAGTGTTATAGGAAAAATTCTAGACTTTCTTCGAGATTAGTTAGTTTCTTCTTCGCTATCTTCCCAGTAAGTTTTTACACCAGTAAAAAACCAACTTAAATTGGATTTTCTTATGTGGAGAATGTATTCTCTGACTAAAACAACGGGAATTATTATCGCAAGCGTGCTTAGAAGTTTAGGAAGATATAAATATTCATTCATTCGTGGGACTACCAAAGACAAAACATATACATAAAAGAGAATCTCAAATACGTTTGGGAAGAAGAAGAGAGCTTCTTCCTTGCGATTAATAAAATAGATAAGTTGACCTATTGTTCTAACACCAAATAGAAAATAAAAAAGTGTTTTTTGTGGAACAGGATTGAACAAAATAAAAAGAAGAATAAAAACGTACCAGTAGTAATCCAAAATTTTATCGATAGTTTGATATCGGGATTTAGTAAACCCCGCTCTTTTAAAAAACTCTCCATCTGCCCAGTCAGTTAAGAATGTCCATAATGTAGCGGACGTAGGAAACAAAAAAATTGCTGGCCCGAGTAAAATTCTTAAAGTTGTGCTAACGAAAGCTAACACACGATACGTTTTTCTGTCAAATTGTTGGGCAGACACTTTTGTTTCCTTACCTTAGAGTACTTGAGAATTAAGAAGCAGTGCAAGAGACATAGTGACAGCACATGCGTTAAACTGTATGAGATTACAAATGAGAAACTGGAAAGTTACCGCACTAGTTCCATGTTTAGACGAGAAAGATAGAATAGGAGACGTATTAAAAGTACTAATTAATTCCGCTAACATCGATGATATTTTGGTAGTCGATGATGGTTCCACTGACGGGACAAGTGGTGCAGTTAAAAAATTCAAAAGCGTCAAACTCCTCCGTCTTGAAAAAAACATTGGAAAGGGAGGGGCCATTAAAAAAGGTTTGAAGCAGGTGACAAGCGAAGTTACTTTACTTATTGATGTAGATTTAAAGGGCCTGACAAATGAAAAGATCGGTTCAATGGTGACTCCCGTAACTAACGAAGGTTATGATGTTTGTATAGGTGTTTTAAAAAGAGGACCAAATTGGTTTCAATATCTTCGGAAGAATGTATTACCTCTAATGTCTGGGGAGAGAGCTATTAAGACAAAAATTTTAAATAAGATTTTAGAAAACTCCCTAGCCCAAGAATGGGGAATAGAATTTTATATGAACTTATTTATTAAAAAGAAAAAATTAAAACTTAAAAAAATTGATTTGGTGGGTGTGGATGATATTCGCCATTTCAGAAAAAAAGGATTCAAAGTTTATTTTAAAAGATTATTATTCTTTTGGATAATAAACATTAAACTTTTCTGGCTAAGTTTAGTCTGGCAAGAAGCAGATTGAGTGTATAATCTTTCGATATGGTTAATTCTAATATTGAGAAAAAATTAAACGAGGAACAGCTAGAGGCTGTTAAGTATAAAAAGGGACCGCTTTTGATTATTGCCGGTGCGGGAACAGGAAAGACCACTGTTATTACCGAGCGGATTAAGTATCTAATTCAGAAAGATTTTGCTAAGCCTTCAGAGATTTTGGCTCTGACGTTTACCGAAAAAGCTTCTCGGGAGATGGAAGAAAGGGTTGATCTTGCCATGCCTTACGGCTATACGCAAATGTGGATTTCTACTTTCCATTCTTTTTGCGATCGGATTTTGAGAGCTGAAGCACTTCATATAGGGCTCGATCCTCGATATAAACTAATGACCGAGGCGGAAACTATACAGTTGACCCGCCGAAACCTTTTTAAATTTGAACTTGATTATTTCAGACCTTTAGGAAATCCAACTAAGTTTATCGGGGGAATGATTCAGCACTTTTCAAGATTGCAGGATGAGGATATAAACCCAAGTGACTATCTCACCTGGGTAAATTCCAAAATCCAAATTCCAAAATCCAAATTGAGCGAAGAGGGGGGAGTAGAAATAGAAAAGTGGGAGGAGTTGGCGAGAGCTTACAAAGAATATGAAGAACTAAAAGTTAAAGAAGGAGCGATGGATTTTGGGGATTTAATAGTTAAAACCTTGCAGCTTTTTAGACAAAGACCGAATATTTTAGCTAATTATCAAAAACAGTTTTTTCATGTTTTGGTTGATGAGTTTCAGGATACAAACGTCGCACAATACGAACTTCTAAAACTTTTGGCTCCCCCTAAAAATAACGGTAACTTAACGGTTGTCGGAGACGATTCACAAAGTATTTATAAATTTAGGGGGGCTGCAGTTTCCAATATTTTGTACTTCAAAAAAGATTATAAAAAAGCTAAAACAATTGTACTGACCAAAAACTATCGCTCTACCCAAACAATTCTTGACCATGCGTATAGACTAATTCAGCACAATAATCCTGATACGTTGGAATCGAAACTCGGTATAGATAAAAATTTACTAAGTGTCAAAAATCCAAGGGGAGGAGAACCGGTTGTATTTATTCACAAAGATAGGGTTGAAAATGAAGCCGAAGCAGTTGTAAAAGAAATCCGTTCACTGACCACCGACCACCGACCACCTTTTAATTACGGCGACATAGCCATTCTTGTCAGGGCAAACAATCATTCCGAACCTTTTATCCGCGCATTTCAACGTAACGCAATTCCCTATCAATTTTTGGGTCCTGGAAGACTTTTCCGGCAACCCGAAATAATTGATCTGATTTCTTATTTAAAAGTACTCTATGATTTTGAGGACTCGGTTTCTTTTTATCGACTACTTTCTATTGATTATTTTGGTATAGCATCAAGAGACTTAATATATATAGGTAACTATGCCAAAAAATATAATTTGTCTCTTTTTGAGGCATGCGAAAAACTAGACGATATCTTTGTGGGCGACGAAACAAAAGAGAAGACAAATAAGATATTAAAAATAATTAATAAGCACTTTGATTTGGTTAAGAAAGAAACAGCTGGACAGCTTTTATATTATTTTTTAGAAGATACCGGTCTTTTACAAAAGCTTCTTAATCCGGATACTGCAGAAGCAGAAAAGAAAGCTCTGAACATTTCCAAATTTTTCGATAAGTTAAAAACTTACGAAGTTGAACATGAAGACGCAACAGTATCTGCAATTGTTGACTGGATTGAGTTATCAAGTGAGCTAGGAGAATCTCCACTTGCGGCAGATTTTGACTGGACGAAAGCAAATGCGGTCAGTATTCTAACCGCTCATTCTGCAAAGGGTTTGGAGTTTCCTGTAGTATTTCTGGTTAACTTGGTCTCTCAAAGATTTCCAACAATTGAAAGAAGAGAACAGATTCCAATTCCTGATGTGTTAATAAAAGAAGTCTTACCACAAGGTGATTATCATCTTCAGGAAGAAAGGAGACTTTTTTATGTCGGTATGACTAGAGCAAAAGAAAGGCTTTATTTTACGGCAGCTGACTATTATGGCGAGGCAAAAAGAGAGAAGAAACTTTCACCTTTCATTTTTGAAGCACTTGGTGACGAGGCGATAGCCGCTGAACAATCTAAAGACGAAGGTCAACAACTAAGTTTCTTAGATTACAAGCCGCCAAGTGAGACCATGCTACATGCTACTAGCTACAAGCTACCTATCCATATCGATTACCTTTCCTTTTCCCAAATTGAAACTTTCCGAACCTGTCCTTTGCATTACAAACTCAGATATATCTATAAGGTTCCGACTCCTCCCTCAGCAAGTCAAAGTTTTGGTACTTCAATTCATGAAACTCTCAAAGAATTTTATACAAGAATAAAAGGAGGAGAAGCTGCAAGTGAAAAATTGATTTTTAATATTTTGGAAGAAAGATGGGTGAAGGAAGGATTTACGAGTAAGACTCATGAGACGAAATTTTTTGAAAAAGGTAAGCTTTATTTAGCGGGATTTTTGAAAGAGGGGTTTGATCCCAAAAGAATTCCGGCCCTTTTGGAACAAAGATTTACACTTCCATTGCCATTTAAAGAAAAAGAAAAACCCCTTAAGATTGGTGGGGTAATGGACAGGGTCGATGTCGCATCAGATGGATCTTTGGAGATAGTCGATTACAAAACAGGTGCAACAATTCCGTCTCAGAGTGAAGTTGATAAAAACCTACAGCTTACTTTTTATGCCTTGGCGTCAACATCAATAAGAGAGGAACCATTTAACAAACTTCCTGAAGAAGTCAGTCTCTCACTTTACTTTTTAGACACCCAGGATAAACTCACTTCAAAAAGAACAAAAGAACAACTAGAGGAAGCGGTTGAAGAAATACATAAAGTTCGCCAAGAAATCGAAGAATCCGCCTTCAAATGTTCTGGCAACTTTCTTTGCGAAAAGTGTGAATTTAGCCTCTTTTGTAGAGGAGACGGGCAATGAAAATTGATAAAAGTTGGTATATAAAGCCGAAAGATAAAAGTTTTCCTTCTGACATTTCCGCAGGAGGAGTTATTATTCGCATAGAAGGAAATAAATTACTAATCGCTTTAATAAGAGATCCTAAATTTGATGATTATCTGCTTCCCAAAGGGAGACTGGAAAAGGGAGAAGGTTTCGAAGATGCTGCAAAAAGAGAAATAGCCGAAGAGACTGGACTTAATGACCTTACTTTAGTTGCAGAACTAGGAGCTAAAGAAAGGTTAACTTTTGAGAAGAACGAGTGGAGAACAACTCATTATTTTCTGTTTCTTACAGAACAAGCAGATGGTACTCAAAATTTACAAGAAGATGAAAACTATATTCTTAAATGGTTTGATATCGACAACTTACCTCCCATGTTTTGGCCTGAACAGAAGGAATTGATTGAAGAAAACAGGGAAAGGATTAAAAGGTTAATTAAGGGGTTGGGGTAGGTTGGTTGTACCAATCTTGTGGGTTTACCCCATCTGTTGTTTGCCCAGATTTAACTTCGACAATAATCGGCTCGTGTGAAGCGCAGTCTACGGAGAGTCCACAGGTTACAAACTCGCTGTAATAAGCTTTGTAACCATTTCCGAAGTTTGGGACCATCGCGTATACGTAATACTCACCTATCGGAACCTCAAGTTGAAATCCCTCTCTATATGTGTATTTTGAATCCTTAATATGTTTTTCCGTGCATGCTACCAAAGATTCTTCTAATGTTTCAGCACAGACTAACATGTCAGCAGGAATTTGTTCGCTTGGAAAACTTAGAGATCCTTCAATTGTTCCCTTTTGAATATTTGGTGTAGGAGTTACTTCGTTTAGGGGGACAACGGAGCCCTTTTTTGTTCCTTTTCCGAGAAAATAAAAACCTCCGACAACAGTAACTCCTATGAGTAATACAATCAAAAGAATTACAAAATTTTTCATCGTGTATAAATATTATCCTAATAAAATGGGAATTTCCAATTCGAAAATTCCAAGACTTTCTTTGATTGGAATGGGTGGATCTATTTTACGAAGGTTTCTCAAAAACCAACTGTATGCACCAGGATAAAGTTTAATACAAGCATCTTTCTCATCTATCATTTTCATTGGCTTAATATCATAAAGTTCGACCATACAAAGGGCGTATCCATTAGGATAAATATTTGGTTTTTTCGAAGAACAAATTATGAGGTTACCTCGATAATTAGTTTTCCACTTTCTTGTCTCAACAGTCTTTTTCCCCTCGCAGACCAAATCCGCCCAAGGTTGTTTAAGTGAAATTGCTTTCCACATTTTTATTTCTTCTTTAGCCAGAAGTTAACAATAAAGAAAAATATTGAGAATGGAATGAGGTTGAATATGGAGACTATTAATACCTCAATAGGGGGTGAAAAATTGATGCAGATATCGAGACAACTTTCGTTTCCAAACTTACCTTCGTAATTAATTACAAGAATTGACGGAATTAAAACTAAAAGCATAAAACCTACTATAAATTGTATTTTTTTATTCTTTAACGCCAAGTTATTATTTCTTAGGAAATTTAATCCGAAGGTAAGTACGAGAAATAAAAAAGCAGGATAATACTTTGTTAATACATCAAAAATAAATGTATCCCTTCCTCCTTGCCAAGGTTTTGGATAAAAACTGAATTTATACCAACTCAACAAAAGAACAATCGCTATTATTGAAGGTTCAATTAATCTTGAATATTTATTAATACTAGTCATACAAATAGAACCTTTAATTTATTTTAGATCGGAATTCTATACCTAACAAATGCTCCTGGATATTCGACCTCTTTGCCGCCGAAAGATTTTTTGAAACGGGTAAAGCCTTTCCAGGATTTTAACGGGAAACGCTCGTCGTATGCTCCTTCAAAGTCAAAAATCTTACACCTAAGTTTTTTGGCAAGTCGTATTGACACCCATGCATTTAGTGTCGGTGCGAAAAATTTCTTACCTAAGTCCGATGATGCAGCATACATATAGTAGGCAATATCTTTTGTTCTAATTAATAAAATTCCCGAGACCAATTCTTCACCAAGATAACACAGAATAAGATGCGCTTTTTTACCAAATGCTTTGTAAAGCTCAATAATTTCTCTTTTTTGCGATATAAACATTCCTCTTTGTTTTTTTGCACACTCTTGCCAAAAATTAGCGAAGTTTTGAATATCCTTTGAAAGTTTTATTTTTACTCCCTTTTTGCTAGCGATTTTGATGTTGTAGCGAGTTTTATAATGCATTTTCTCGAGAAGCTGACTTTCTGATTTGGTCAGATCGATGTGAATTGTCTTAGCTGGTACGAAGGGAGATTTACTTTGTTTGAAACTTTGCCTTATAATTGACTTGGGAACCTCGGACCCGATACCGGAACCTAAAACAGGTTCAATAATGATTTGGAACGCACGGTATTTTTTTGCGATTTTGTTTATCTGACCAAAGTCAATTTTTTCAGGTCTCTGGATTTTGACGAATGAACCTATTATTGGGAATTTTCTAATAAAATAATTAACTCCATTTTTTCTATCGACTATCCAACCGATAACAGACATATATTTTGCGTACTCAGGAGTTTGGCGAAGATCAGTCATTAAAACTTTGGTTTTATAAATTTGCTTTTGGTCCTCAGGGTTTGCCAGCGGAGGAATTCAGCAGATCTGTATGGACTGTAAAGGGGAGATGTCACCAGATCCCAGGTACCGAGAAATTCGACAACTTGCGGATTATAACCCTCTTTAAACTTTGTAAATCCTTTCCCTTCTTCCCTTCCCCAAAGATCAAAAGTTTTTAGACCGAGTGATTTACCGTATCGAATCGCTTCCCACATCATTAAATTATTCGCCATGACGTTTTTATATTTGTCAGATGAGGCACCGTAGGGATAATAAAGAAAATTGTGCCAGACGAAAACGATCCATGTTGTAATAATTTCTTTTTTATATTTTGCCGTTAATAATCTTGCTATTGGGATTTGGGATTTTGAAAACTTGACCCGACTTTGTCGTGGGATTTTATGAAGATATTCCCACATCAGCATGTGGTATTTTTCGGTGTGGGAATAAAAGCCTTGTCTTTCAACCGTTTCTCGAGTTAATTCAATATATCTTTCAAATGCTTTATCCGAATTGTCTTCGAATACTTCAACCCCGTGTTTTTGGGCTAGGCGAATATTGTAGCGAGTTTTTGAATTAAAACTTTTCATAAGTTCCTCTTCCGACGGGGTTAAGTCAATCCAAAATGTTGTGGGGGTGAATAAAGTTTTTCCTTTAACGGAGCCGCTTGATTTTAGAAGGTTAATTAATTTATTGACTTGCAGATCATGCGTTGAGGATATAGAATGATGGTTAATGGATAACGGTTGATGGTTAATAGAAACTGGAATGTTGGGTTCGAGTTTTATGAAAATCGCGTTTTCCTCTTTTGCCAAATCCTTAAGTGCATCAAGAATTTCTTTTGTTGGTTTTGGCCCTTTAATTACTGTCCCAATTTTGTAATTTGTTTTGGGTATTCTACTAAATACGACTTGAATGGAATCGGTTAATTCTTGTCTTTTGTTTTGCAAGGTTCGGAACCTTGCAAGCCTTACAACTTTATTTCCCGCTCTTTCCCTAAATTCCCCCCACTCCCAAGATTGCAAGGGATGAATAGCAACTTTATTAAAAGCCGCTTTATCTTTTTCCGTAACCTCTTTTATTTCCATTAGAAGTTGATAGTGTCGTCGATGTCGTCGTCAAAGTTAGAGTCAAACTTTTCTTTAACCTCAATATCTAAATAACTATTTTCTACTCCTTCCAATAAATCTTCCGGAATGTCGATAATGAACCGTGACGGTGGGTTACTAGTCCGTTGGCCGAAGAATAGGCGGCGGTTGGCATAAGTTAAATATAGAATATCTTTTGCTCTTGTTATGCCGACATAAGCGAGCCTTCTTTCTTCTTCTAATTCTTTCATGTCAAATAGACTTCTTGAGTGGGGGAAAAGTCCTTCTTCCATGCCGACGATAAAAATGATTGGAAATTCAAGACCCTTGGCGGCATGCAGAGTCATGAGCGTAACTTTGTTATTAGTAGCTGGTAGCTTGTAGCTGGTAGCTTGGATTTTTCCTGACTCATCCTGTTCGGCCTCAATCAAGGCGACGTTTTCCAAGAAGTCATTAATATTAGGAAATTCTGTTGCGACAGAACGGAGTTCTTTTATGTTTTCGAGTCTTACTATATTTTCTTCCGTTTCCCGTTGATACTTTGATAAATAATCTACCTTTTGTAACACTGTGTCCATTAAATCTAGAGTGGTTATGTTTTCTAAATTAGGATTTAATTCTTTTGAAAACTCTTTGAACTTTTCGTATTGCCTTTTACCCAGCTTTTCAATTCTTTTTCTGGATACGATATCTTTTGAATTAACCGAAAGTCTTAAGTAAGAAAGAACATCCTTTATTTCTTTACGGGAATAAAACCTTACTCCACCAACTAATGTGTATGGAATTCCTGCGTGTAAAAAAGCTTCTTCCAAAACACGAGACTGGGCGTTTGTTCGATATAAAACCGCGACGTCTCTAAACTCAAACCCTTCAGTTATTAGTTTATCAACTTCGTTAATTATAAAAGAAGCTTCTTCCAGTTCACTTCTCGCTCTATAAATTTTTATTTTTTTACCACCATTTTTATTCGTCCAAAGATTTAAAATCGGATGACTTGTGTTTCTTTTTATTACTGAGTTTGCTGCATCAAGAATCACTTGAGTAGAGCGGTAATTTTGTTCGAGATTAACCACCTTAATCTTAGGAAAGTCCTTCATCAAATAGTTTATGTTTCGATAATCTGCTCCACGCCATGAATATATAGACTGTGCAGCGTCGCCAACTGCAGTCAGGTTTTCGCTATTACCCACAAGTTGTTTAGTCATTTTATATTGGACCTTATTCGTATCCTGCCATTCGTCAACGAAAATGTAAGTCAACATGTTTTGCCAGCGATCTAGGGTTTGGGGACTTTGATCAAAAAGTTGAACGGTTTTCAGGAGTAAATCGTCAAAATCAAGCGCACCAGTCTTTTTCATCAACTTTTCGTATTCGGTCCAAATTTTAAAAATTTTTTCCTGCCATTCTCCATTAACAAATTCTGAATATAAAGTAGGAGTGAGCATCTGATTTTTTGCTTCTGAAATTTGTGAGGCAATCGCATTGGGATTATATTTATCTGTTGAGAGGTTTAGCTCGCTTAGAATTTCTTTAATTGCCTCTTTCGAATCGTCATCATCATAAATCAGAAAGTTCGGAGCAATATCAATTGCTTGTCCGCTTTTCCTCAAAACCCTTACACAAAATGAGTGAAAAGTACCAGCAAATGCTGGGGCTTGCTTTGTTAATCTAAGTACCCTTTCTTTCATTTCTCCCGCCGCCTTATTAGTAAAAGTAAGCAAGAGCACATTTTCGGGGTAAGCTTTTTTGTGTCCAATGAACCATGCAACTCTATGTGTCAGAACTCGGGTTTTTCCGCTTCCTGCTCCCGCCAGAACCAGAAGTGATCCACCTTCGTATGTTACTGCTTCTTTCTGATGCGGATTAAGTCCCAAGAGAAGTTCGTTTGAGTTTTTCATTTATACAATATATATTAAGTTTTAGCTTGCCCGCTTCTTAGAGAATTTTTCTTCGGGCACACTTGATTTTAAACTCAAGCGGTATATCATTCTACCATGCAAAAAGAAGGCAAACCTTTAAATCCAATTAAGCTCGAGGCCGATATCTCACAAATGAAATTGGACAAGAAAAAACTGTTTTTTAATCGACTGAAACGTAGAGTTCTCAAACATACTTGGGTTTTGAGATCGTTTTTTTTAGCGGGAGTAATTTTAATATTATATTTGGTTATTCTCTCTTCGGCGAGATATATAGGCAGAACTAATGTTGGTTACTATTTTGCCTTGACAAGAGATTTCATATTTACCCCTGAGGGAAAAATTACTTCGCAGGAGGGACGAACCAATATACTAATTTTAGGTAAGGGAGGAGAAGGTCATGAAGCACCTGACTTAACAGACACTATTATATTTGCTTCGATAAACCACAAAAAACCCTCTATTGATCTAATCTCCCTTCCGCGGGATATTTGGATAACGGACCTTCGTACAAAGTTAAATAGTGTTTATTATTGGGGGAACAAAAAACAGAGCGATGGCGGTATTGTTTTAGCTAAAGCTAGTGTTGAAGAGATAGTGGGTCAACCAGTACATTATGCACTTCTGGTTGATTTTTCAGGATTTAAAAAGATTATTGATGTTTTGAGTGGAATAGAGGTCGAAGTCGAGAGGAGTTTTGTAGATGAGAAATATCCCATTGCCGGCCGGGAAAATGATTTATGTGACGGTGACCCAGGGTATAAATGTCGTTATGAAACTATCGCGTTTGAGAAAGGAACTCAGCACATGGACGGGGAAACTGCTTTAAAGTTTGTTCGATCCCGCAATGCTGAGGGAGATGAAGGGACGGACTTTGCTCGAGCAGAAAGACAACAAAGAATTCTTTCGGCAATTAAAAATAAGGCACTTAGTCGCGAGATTATTTTTTCTCCCCGAAAATTGTTAGAATTAAAGAAAGCTGTTGAGGATGCTATAGAAACTGATATAGGTTCGGGCGCTGGTGCAATATTGGCGCGCCGTTCGCTTTCGGCCCGTGACTCCATACAGTCTTATGTTTTACCGGAAGACTTCTTGGAGCGACCTGTCTATTCACCCATATACGACAACTTATATGTTTTTATTCCCAAAAATGAAGATTGGAGTGAAATTCACGAATGGGTCAAAAACATTTTAATTTAGCCTGTACAACCGTGTATTTCCGCTTGAATAAACAACCTTTCCTAGTTGGTTAAACTTTTGTTCGTAAAGATTTGGGAACTTTTCCCTTTCAAAATCTCCGATAATTACATATTCCACTCTATATTTGTTTAAAAGCGATTGGGTGTAGTTGCTATCCTCACTAGTATAAATCTCTGTAATTTCGGAAACTCTTGCTTGTGGAATATCTGCGGTTCCACGCCATAACCACTCGTGGACAAACCATCCTGAAACCGTAGGCAATCCGGTATAGGAAGAAACTACATTATATTCGGTATAGGAATCGCCTGGTGCCTCCAAGATTACGGGTTGTCCATTAATATTTTCCCGGATCCAAAGAGTGAGAGAGTAAAGTTCCGGATAAGAATCACTAAACCAAGTTTCTCCTGATAGCCCTTTATATTCTTTCAAATTCCCGTAATAGGATTTAATTGCGAAAGATGGGTACCAAAGAATAGAGGCGAAAACTATTGCGAAAAAACCTCCAAGTAAAAGTTTAAAATATACCCGCTTAATAATTGATAGACTCCTAACGACAATATACCCCGAAGATAGGTAGCTCATTACAAATGCCTGGTAAGTAAGTTTAAACATAGTATTTGCTCTGTGGTGACTTCCGATATAAATGTCTTTTACGTAAATAACTTCCGGCAAAATTATTAAGAACAATGAAGAAACAAGGAGAGCTAAAACAAAAATATCTGCCCGTTTCATTTTCGGCCAAATTCGGTATATCCCGTATCCGAAAATTATTGTGAGAACTGCCGGAAATCCCCAGAGGATTGCTAGTTGCCAGACTGATGAGTGGGCGTTTACAGTACTGACTCCTTGCGCGATGGAATCAAAGTTTAATAGAAACGGTACAGTCGTTACCAAACCAATAAATACAATGGATATCGTTGAGACTCCCGATTCAAAAAATGAGATTAATTTTAACCCCCTTCGTTTTAAAGCAAAAAGGAGAGTTGCAATTCCAGTAACCAAAGAGTAATTTGCAAAATCCCAGGCATTCGTCATGAACATTACTCCCAATACAAATCCTGTTAATACATAGTCTGCTATAAGTCTCTTCTTCTTCGATAATGTTCGAAAAAGAAGCGCAATATATAAAAGTACGAAAGGAAAATTAATTAGATGTGCGTGTAGGTCGGATACGACAAAAGAATACATGGGAAATTCATGGATAGTCTTATCATTTGTGTCGGGGTTATAGCCAATAAATCTTGTGGCATCAGGATACCAATAGGTATCTTTGCCATTTTTTAAAGCAAAGTAAGGGGTATGAAAGTTTCCGGCAAAGATGAGAAGTATTGCAGAAATGATACCTGCCATTAATACAACCTTTTTATTTAAGTTTAATCTCAGACTTTGCACTAAAGAGGAAGAGATAGAAAAGGCTGAAGTTAAACCTAAGCCCAGTATTGTTGCAAGCATGAGGTTGTAGGTAATTCCGGATGGGATTTGGGAAAGCTTTGTAAGAAATGCAGTTACAAAGTGGCCGTACCAGTAATAATTTATGGATTCCCCGGCAAACCACATGTCGGTAGGAGGAAGGTACTCGGAGCGTAAAAGAGAGTTAATGAAGCCGAAATCCATAAATTTCTCTAAGCCGTTTATGCCAGGCTGATATCCCCGCACTAACGACCACAAAATTAATCCGCCCATAAAAAGAATTTCTTGGAAGATGATAACCCGCCAACTTTTCAAAAGATCTCTAAAAAACCTTTCTCTATGAGTAGAAATTACGTAGATATTGAAGCAAAGAAGCAGGAAAAGACTGAAGTAAATAATAAAAGTGCTAAAGGGAAACAGATGGAATATGGATAGTAAAAAGACGATAAAACTACTAAAAAGAACTCCTAATGTTTTTGAAAAGCCATATCCCCGGTCAATGAATTTTTTGAAAATCAACCAGGTTAACGGAACGTTGATTAACCCCACAAAGAAAATAGTTAACCACCAGTTAATTATGTATAAAATATCCTGTTGCATTGAAAATAAACTATACCCTTATCCATTCCATCCACAGTTGATAAGTATATAAGTCGTATAAAGAAAAGAAAAAGGCTAAAAAGATAAGTGCTGCAAGTACAAATTTATTTTTATGACTTTTTACATAGACTTGCGAGAATGTTATCGAAGAAATAATGTAGTAAGAAGGCAAAGCAATTAGTGCGCGAGCGCCGTTTGGAGGATCAACAGTTAGAACCTGTCCTAATAATATAGTCACTAAAATTATAAGGAGCCAGACATACATTTTCTGAAAGTGTTTTTTATTTAAGATTATTATCAAGCTCCCAATCCAAAATGACACCCTCACAAGGATATTTAGGGGCGGAACTTTCAGTGGAAGGTAGCGGGGATTTTCCGATCCTCCTCCATCTATGCTTTCAAGAAGTAACCAAGACTTAACCGATGTGGTTATTTGATACTTATATATGTCCTTTTTATCAGTTAGTCCATGGTAGGGTATGTTTACATTTCTTATATCTACAACACGAGCTCGCAGGTTATATTTATCTAAATTTTGAGAGGTTTTAATTACCCAAGGGGTAATGGTGATAATGAAAGTGGAAATAAAAATTAATAGGTATTTTAGTGCCCTTTTAAACTCCACTTTCTTTAAGTAAAGCGAAGTTGCTAAATAGAAAAGTGATAAAGTAATGTAAATAATTCCTGATCGGTATGCATAAAATATTAATCCGGAAATTATTCCGGATGTGGCGATCCAAAAATTTGACCTTTTAGTTAGAGATCTTAAACCTAAGTTTAGGAAAAGAAAAAGGTAAAGCCCCACAGTTATCACAGAAGTAATATCCACCCAACCAACACGGGAAAACTGTAGGAAAAAGTAGCTATACGAAAAAAGAAGCGTTGTAATAAAAGCAATTTTATCGTCTGTTAATTTTTTAACAATGAGGTAAAAGGGAAGCAAAGCTAGGAGGCTGAAGATTACAGAAGTAAGCCTTAAAGCCAGTAAGTGATTTCTGGGTCCCAAAATTTGAAATAAAAAAATTGTAGGGTAATAAGACAGAATCGTCTTGCTGAAATCCCAGTGAAATTTGGTTATGTCAAATTCGCCCTTCTCGATTACTTCTTTTAACATCCTGATATTTGCGTGTTCGTCGACAATAATGGGGGGTTTTTCAGATAAATTCCAAACACGGGGAAAGACCGACAGAAATAAGATTAAACTAATAAAAATAATTGTTTTTAATGTCGATTTAGTCATGCTATCGGCAACTTGAAGAAACATCGAAAATTCTAAATTCACTTTCGGAATCCTTATAGATAAGCCTGAAATTTTGTTCAAAAAAATCAATATTTATATCAGGGAAGTCGCGATCGTTACTTGTGTCTTGGACCGTCACATAGTCAATGTTGCTTTGAAGAAGTAAGTTGCATACGAAGACTTTATTATTAGAACTATAAAGTGCATCCAATTTTTGTCCTCTTTCGTGAGTGTCGTATCCCGCCGACCACGGAAAATACGGCCAGCCCATAAAGATTTTTCTTCCGGCAACCGAAGCGGGGTGGTAAAGAAATTGGGAATTTAAGAAAGTAGAATCGGGATCCGTATTTTCGACTATAAAGCTAACTTTCGGATCGTTTGGATAGTCGAGAAGTTCAATATGTCTATCGTTGACAATTGGAAAAAAGTCTATGATGCCGGTGAGAGTAAGAGGTATTAATAAAAGTATGGCTGCTATTTTCCCGAATATTTTGACTCTCCAAATTTTTACGAGAGTTAATGCAACATAGAAATTCATGCCGATTACGAAGAGATTAAAAAATTTATGATTTGCGGCGACCTCAGCAGAAAAACGAAAAAGGTTTCCAACCAGGAATAAAATCAGGAAAGGCAAAAAAACTTTTCTTTGTGATCTTTTAGCAAAGATAAAACCAACAGGCGCTAATAACAGGCCAATTCCTAAGTTCATAATCCAATAGGTCAAAATTCCAAATGGGGTTTTATTCCCAATTAAATACCCGGGATTGAAAAGCTCTGTTTGGTTTGCCGACTTGCCCATATAAAAGTATTGAGGAACCGCGAGGGTAATGGCGATGAGACCTAGCACGATTAACTTTACTCGAATCTTAGGATATAGAATAAAAAAGGTAAAAATAGCAATTCCCATCATTGCAAAAACAGCAAGGTGTATAAATGGGAATAATCCTAAAAAAATACCTAAAAGTAAGCTTAAAGTCCAAGTAAACTTTTTTGGATGTTTTGAGAAATAGAAAATTGACAAAACCAAAAAAATAAATGAAGCGTAGGCTAAGGATAGATGTCTTTGATTTGTAAATATGTTAAGACTCCAAAAAGCAGAAACTATTTTTCCGTCGTACGGCCCGAAAGATGAAAACTCTGTATTTTTAATTATGTCCGTAAAAGTGTTTAGAGATAAAGGGTGTCTTTTGAAAAATTCTAGAAAACCAAAAGATCCATTAAAAAGGAAAAGTATGACAGAAAGAATCCCTACACTTCGGCTTTTAAATACTGTTTTTCCGACTAGATAGATTACAAAGCAAAGTAGAAAAAATCCAAGAACACTCAAGCCATTAAGTGCCCAATCGATCCTTAATCCTATTTTTTCAAGAAAGCCAACCACAGCGAAAAATACGAAGTGGTAGCGAATTGGGGGTCCCGCAAAAATTGGGTATTGAATAGGGAAGTTTGATCCATACGAAAAAGAACGAATAAGGGGAATGGTGGCGGCAAAATCACTCCATACTCTCGTTGCAACTTGCATGTTGCCGGAGGAGTTGACTCTGAAGGTTTTCCACATAAGAAAGGAGGAAAAAATGAATAGAATTGCAAAAAAAAAGATCTCCCAAAAGTTAATTTTTTTGCTTAAGTCTTTCATTCCACGCATAACCACCTTAAAAGTATATCAATTAAGATAAGTTGGTGAATACTTAAATTACAAAGCAAGTAGAAGTGCACCTATTAGCATTAAGATTCCAACAGTTAAAGCTAGCAGTGTTGGAGTACTAATTCCTGCGTCAGGAAGAGCGGCTCCACCCGGTGTGGGGGAAGCTGCCGCAATACCACCACCTTGCGTTGGCGTGGGCGTTGAAGTAGAAGTTGCACCAGGAGGATTAGTAGGAGTAGGGGTAGCTGTTACGTCGGGTGGTAAGGTGGGAGAAGGAGTGCCTGTTGGTGTTGATGTGGGTGTTAGACTGGGAGTGACTGTACCAGTAATAGTGGGTGTAGGTGAATTTTCCGTAAGTGAGAAGGCGAGACTTTCGCAGGCAACAGGACCGCCAGATGATGTACCTGAGCTTTGACAATCTTGAGTTCCGACTACCCTCCAATTGAAAGAGCCAGTAGGGACCTGGACTGTGCCTAGTGTAGCACTTTGTCCCATTGGTAGAGCAGGGACATCGAAGGTATTAACCAAATTTCCATTGATATACACCTTGGCTTGTTGGGAGGGTTCGTTCCTTGTCGACTGATTGTTTACGGAAACTACTCCGGTTCCGCTTACAGAGAAAGTGTATTTACTACAATCCCATGCAGCAGGTTCGCTTTCGGGTGCAGTAGGTGCAACAGGCTCACGTCTAAGTTGGTAAAGCCTCACTGCAGTAAATATGGCTACCCCCGCCAAAATCACAGTGGCTATTACTACAAGTGCTGTTACTACTTTGCCTTTAAATAAATCTTTCATATTTTGTTAAAACCACCCAAGATCTGTATGGTGGATTTGAGCCGAAACATTAAATGTTGTTACCCCGACTGGAACAGTATATTGATCGTAAAATTCATTACTCCCAGGTTTTTTAGTCGTAACTTCAGCTCGAAGTACACCATTTATTGTGAATCGAGCTTTATCGAAAGTTCCACTAGAAGCTGTACCTGATACCGTAAATCTTACAACATCTCCCGCCTTAAGATTTGCAAGATCAGTTGAGGAAAGAAGATTCCACTCACTATCATATGCTTTAACAGCGCTACACTCTGCTGTAATTTCTGGTGGAGGAGTTAACGTCGGTGTATTTGGTGGTGTAGCTGTTGGTGTAGCTGTAATGGTTGGTGGTTTAATACAAATATTAAAATGTGGACTATCCCCGCCATTATTAAAGACCATTTGAGTTGCAGTTAAATTCAAATTAAAGGGAGGACCCCATTCATTATTGTCCGTTACGGGTAAGCTTACACCATTTATTGACCAAGGCTGTTCTCCTGATTTCGGATCATTATCATAAATTAAAGCAGTATCAAGATGAGTAGAATTTGGAAAATCTACGGTGATTTTTGCCCCACTTTCCGCCATAAGCACTCCATTCCGAGAGGCTACCTTCCATGAGCCTTGCATAGAACTTATTGATCCACCCGATCCCACTGTATCTCCAACATGTAGATCTCCTGAATTGGAGAACAGCAATTGGGTGTCTGATGGACACGACGGGGGTGTATCTCCACTCGACGCTTCTTGTTCAAGTAGCTGTTGGCGTTGTACCAGGAGAACTCCTACTGTCACGCCTCCGATAAGAAGAAGCACTCCAAAAATTGTAGCAATTACTTTTTTTCCTCCATATTTTTTGGGTGCATGTGGGGCGTTGACAACTGTGTCTGGTTGAGGGGGTGGATTATTAGAGCCACCTGATGTGGTTTGTACAATCGGAGAAGATGAATCAGTCTGGCCAGTATCGGTAAGAATTTGGGGCGAAGAAGGGGGGGGTGTAAGTACAGGGTTACCCGGATTACCAAGGGGATTTGGATAAGAAGTTGTTGGTTCCTCCTGATCGGAGGAAGTACCTCCAGGATCGGGTGGAAAAGAACCAGAAATTTTCGGATCAGTATTTTGGCTAAGGTCGGGCATATAATTAATAATAAAGTGTGTTTATTTTTAAATCAACTCACAATTTTTATTTTTATTCTGATAGTAATTCTTCTGCCGATTCTGTTGCTACGGTTTCGGAAGGGGGCTGTTCGGGTGGTGGTGTAACAACAGGTTGAATGATTAAAGTTGGTGAAGCAAAGTCACCTTCTTCGAAAAACACTCTTCCTTCAAGTTGTGTTAGCGCGTTAATGTCTAAAGACGGATCGAGAGGTTCCAGAAGTTTGGGATCAACTTCAACGGGAGCTTTTGAGGTAAATATACCATAAAGACTGAAAAATACCCAGAAGATAATGGTAATAGTTGTAAATATGGCTACAGTTACTAATCTTGGGGCTTTTGGTTTTTTCATTTCACTCCACTCCTTTCGAATAATATGGCAATCTTCCTTCTATTCTCATTAACAAAAATTTTTCTTGATCTATTTCGGTTGTACTTAGGCTTAGAGAATCTAATTTGGAAGGTAGCCGAAGTTGTTCAAGATCAGAAAGGAAGTTGGAAAGTGCTGTAAATTGATCTAAAGCAGACACTAATTGAATTGAATATTTGAAGGTTAGCGTACCTTCTGGTAGTGCTTCAACATCTCGCGAGCTACTGGATGAGTCGGTTGAGCTTCCGATTACCACTTCTCCTGAAATTGGAGTTGAGCCCGTTAAGACTTCAAGAATTTGGGATTGATGTTTTGAAGATAGACCTTCCATCTGCCGGGCAAAAATAACAGGATCGATTTTTTGGGGTATGGAGGTGTCCAAAAGTACTATTTTTCCTCTTTCCCTATCAAATAATGTTTGGGCCTGGGATAAGTTATTTATTTTTTCTTCCATTTGGGTAAGAGTAAGTTTTTTGGATTCTATTTCTTTGATTAACTCGGCTATGGTTAGCAAAGTTGGTCGAAGGGCAAAGACGGAAAAAATTGAGATTGCGGTAAGAGAAAGCAGTATTTCCAGATAAACCCGCACGTCTGCCCTTTCCCTGTATCTGCCCAATACGTTTAAAAAGTAAGTTTTATATCTTAGATAGTTATTTCTCCAACCAGGATACATAAATTTTACTCGGATACCTCTTCTGGTACCTCCTCCCCTTCAAGTGTTGCCGAATTATCTTCTGGTTCGGTTTGTTTGAAATTTGCGATTAGCTTGAAATTTAATAAATCGGGACTTCGTACATCAGAACTGATTTCATTAAGACCAACGCTTTGAAAAATCCCACTGGAACCCAGATTGACAATGAGTTGTTGGATGCTTCGTTCGTTCGGAGTAATACCTTCTATGGTATAAGAATTTTTATTAAATGTAACCGAAGATAGAAAAAGATCGTCGGGTAAATGTGAAGCGATATCCTTGAGAGAACTACTCAATACACTTTCTTGTGATGTAATTTGGGAGAAAACAGAAAGCCGTTTCTGTGTGTCTCTGAATTGGTTCTCAAAAGTAAGCGAGGTAGACAGTAGTGCTTTTTTTTCATCTAATTTTTCATCTAGATCTGAGTTTTGGGCATCTAGCCAGAATCGAGAAAGAAAAGCAATCATAACGATAATTTCCGTCACGATTACTATCACTCTAAACGTTGAAAGTATCCAAGCCAAAATTCTTCCCGTAGTTGTTGCCTCAAACCCTTTCTGGGGAAGAAGGTTAATTTCGGTTTTGTTTTGGGCAGCCATAGGCGCTTCGCGCAGAACAAAGTTCAAAGAACTAACAACAAAGAAATTTCCTTTGTACTTTGCCCTTTGTACTATGTTCTAGTTTCACTCTCAATATATCACAATAAAGAAGTTGAATGAAAGTTAGTTTTTCTTTGAGGCTTTTTTGGTTTTCTTTACGATCTTTGTTGTTTTTGCAGCTTTTTTGAGAAGGAGTTTAGAAAGTGCACTTTTTATACGAGCAGCTTTATTTTTATGAACAATGTGTGTCTTTGCAGCCCTATCGGCAAAGGAAATTGCTTTCTTTATATCTTCCTCCCGTTTACTTTTCTTTGCAATTCTAATACTTGCACCAAGTTCCCCCGATACCCTTTTATTTACAACTTCCTTCCTTTTCGAGCTTCTTAGGGCTCTTTTTGCGGTTTTTGTTACAGGCATTTTATTAAGAATAAAAAACTAAAGTAATTTAGAGGAAAGTATAATACACTATTCTCTTTAGTTCTTTATTACTATTCTCTGTCGCGAGTATAATCTAACAAGTTCGAAATATCAATCAGATATGGTTAATAAGATTATTCAAAAGGGTAAACGATTTTTAACCAATCCTCAGGAAAGTGTACTATCAGCGGCGACGATAATAATGATTATGATAGTTGCCTCGAGGGTTTTGGGTTTGGTAAGACAGCGTGTGCTTGCCCACTTTTTTACCCCTAGTGAGCTTTCTTTGTTTTTTGCCGCGTTTCGTTTACCCGACCTGTTATTTGAGATTTTAGTTTTCGGAACTTTTTCCTCCGCCTTCATTCCCGTTTTTACAAAGAGCTTGAAAAAAGGCAATAGTCACGCGTGGGAAATTGCCTCAACTGTAGTAAACCTTGGTTTAGTAATCTTTATATCTGTCGCACTCGTTTTAAGTATTTCAGCAGATAAACTTTATGGATTACTTGCCCCCGGATACAACTTAGCCGATCAGCAACAGATTGCCTACTTAGCCCGAATTCTTTTTGCGGCACAAGGATTTTTTGTTGTCAGCTATGTTTTAACTGGAGTTCTTGAATCATTACGGCGGTTTCTGATTCCTGCGCTGGCACCGCTTTTTTATAATCTAGGAATAATTCTAGGGACACTTTTCCTCGCACCAAAGTTCGGGCTTCTTGCTCCGGTTATCGGAGTAGTAGTGGGGGCATTTTCGCATTTTATTGTTCAACTCCCTTTTGCTTATGCGTTTGGGTTTAGATTTAAGCCAAAAATAGAAGTAAATGAAGATGTTAGAAAAATAGGAAGATTGGCTTTTCCGAGACTTATTGAAACTTCTTTTTTGCAGATTTCCAAATCGGCTGAGCTATTTTTTGCATCGCTAATATCTGTTCCGGCGTATACGTATTATACATTCGGGAATACTCTACAACTTTTGCCTATAGGCCTTTTCGGAACTTCAATTGCAAAAGCGGCGCTACCTACTTTAGCCCGGCAATCCGATGATCTTCGGAAATTCAAGAAAACACTACTGGATGCTTTGTATCAAGTAGTGTTTTTAGTTCTTCCTGTTTCCGCAGCACTTATTGTTCTTAGGGTTCCGATTGTCCGACTTGTCTATGGTACCGATATTTTCGGTTGGGAAGCAACAGTTCAAACAGGCTATGTACTTTCGGCCTTCGGAGTAGGAATAGTGTTCCAATCTGCTAATGCCATAATGGCGCGGGGTTTTTACGCACTTCATAATACAAAAACACCTGTAGTTATTTCAGTTGGCGCTATTATTCTTACCTTAATTCTGGATTACCTTTTCATCAGAGTTTTTCATTTTGAAGTATGGGGTCTTGCGGCAGCTTTGACTATTGGAGTATTTGTGCAATCGTTTTTTCTTTTTTATCTCATCAATAAACAATTTGGTTCATTTTCGTTAAAGCTCTTGAAACCATTTGCAAAGTCGACCTTTGCATCTGCCTTTTCAGGAACTTTTATGTACTTCATGCTTAAGTTTTTCGATAGGAGTGTTTGGGTGAAAGAACTTTCTTTTTTGGGTAGAATCGATGCAGATAAATATATTCCTTTTCAAAGATTTGTATTAGACACTCGCTATACAGCAAACCTTCTGATCTTGACAATGTTTGTTCTTCTAACTGGAGCAGTTTTATATATCGGATTATCTATTGCTTTCGGTTCTCAGGAAGTTTGGGTATTTTTTAATCAGATAAAAAGAGTTTTTATACGAAGACAGGTAGCTCCAATTCCCAAAAAGGAGGAAGAACAGGTAGCCCCGCCCACGTCAGACACTCCAGGTTTATAGGGGGCTTGACCCATTCGATGATCTCAGGGTCAAGTGCCGAGCGAGTCGAAGCACTTGACATGAATTAGCACTCATGGTACTCTTCTGCTAATCCTTTTTCAAAATTTCTATAATTTTTAATTTATGTCTGACGCAATATCCTCACGACAAACACATATTTTAAAAGCCCTTATTGATGAATATATTGAGGCGGCTGAACCCATCGGTTCGGAATCATTAGAGAAGAAATATAGCCTGGGTGTATCTCCTGCAACCATCAGAAACGAGATGATGGCGCTAACCACAATGGGATATTTGCGCCAACCCCATACTTCAGCCGGTCGTGTTCCAACTCCAAAGGCAATGAAATTTTACATAGACCAGCTTATGGAAGAAAAACAAATGAGCTTGGCCGATGAGGTGAAGGCCAAAGAAGATGTAATGGATGCCAAGAATGATTATGACGAAATACTTGATGAGGCAACACACTCACTTTCCCATGCGACGCAGTCGCTAGCAGTAGCCACCATAGATAATGAGGACAAGTTGTGGCATGCAGGATATTCACACATATTCCACCATCCGGAATTTACTGATCCAACTGCAACTAGCCAGCTTTTCTCGTTTATCGAGGAGGTTCAAAGAATGCACGAGCTTTTCTTTACCAGAATGACAGGGGGCTCTCCTGTCGAAGTGATTTTTGGTGAAGAGCTTGGTTGGCCGGGGTTTCTTCCAATTGGCGTTGTAGGAAGTCATTTTGAATTACAAGGTAGACACGGGGCAATAGGAGTTATTGGTCCTACGAGACTTGCCTACTCTCGAGTTATCCCAGTTATAAGGTATTTTAGAGACCTCATAGAGGAGGTTGGAGCAAGATGAAGAGAGGAAAGTCTCAAGGTGCCACAGAAGTAGAAGTAGTAGAGTTGAAAATTCAGCTTGCAAGGGCACTGGCGGATTATGATAATCTAAGGAAAAGGGTTGAAAGGGAGAAGGAAGAAATTATAAAGGCGGGAAGCGTAGTATTATTTGAGAAACTTTTACCTATCTTAGATATGCTCGCTAGAGCGCAAGAGCACCTTAAGGATGAAGGATTGGGGCAAGTGATAGGGCAGCTTAATAAGGTATTGGAAGAAGAAGGTATTGTAAAAATTAACACGAGTGTAGGTGACATTTTTGATGCCTATATTCATGAGGTTCTCGAAATCGAGAAAACTAGCGAAAAGGATAAAAAGGGAAAGATAGCTGAAGTTCTGCAAGATGGGTGGATGGTTAAAGACGGGCCGATAGTGAGAGCAGTAAAAGTAAAAGTCTATGGAGGAAATCCGCCAGCTAACGGAGACAAAAAGGAGTAATTAGAAAGCTTAAGTATGTCAAAAATTGTTGGAATTGATTTAGGAACAACAAATTCAGTTGTATCGGTCATGGAAGCCGGTCACCCAAAGGTGATTCCGGCCGCTGATACTGGCAGAAACATTACCCCTTCTGTTGTCGAACCAGTAAAAAACCTTGTGGGGGACGTTGCCAAACGTCAGATGATTCTTAATCCGGACAACACGATTTATTCTATTAAGCGTCTTATGGGTCGAAGGTTCGAAGACCCTGAAGTTAAAAGAACAATCGATATGGTTCCGTACGAAGTTAAAGCAGGAAAAGACGGAATGGCAGTCGTTGTTGTCGAGGGTAAGGAATATACTCCTCAAGAAATTTCGGCTCGGATTTTGATGAAGCTGAAAAAAGACGCAGAAGCCTATTTAGGTGAGTCGGTAGATAAAGCTGTCATTACTGTTCCGGCATATTTTGATGATGCCCAGCGTCAGGCAACAAAACAGGCTGGTGAAATTGCGGGCTTTAAAGTTGAAAGAATAATTAATGAGCCGACTGCCGCATCATTGTCGTACGGACTTGAGAAGAAGAAAGCCGAGAAAATTGCGGTTTATGACCTTGGTGGAGGAACTTTCGATATCTCAATTTTGGAACTCGGCGATGGGGTTTTTGAAGTCAAAGCCACGAACGGAGATACGCACCTGGGAGGGGATGATTTTGACGCGGTAGTAGTTGATTATATTGCCGAAGAGTTCAAGAAAGATAATGCGGTTGACCTCAAAAAAGATAAACAGGCACTTCAGCGGATCAGAGATGCTGCCGAAAAAGCAAAAATTGAGCTTTCTGCAACTTCCGAAATTGAGATAAATCAGCCTTATATTACTCAAAAGGACGGCCAGCCAATGCATTTGACATTGAAATTGACTCGAGCCAAGTATGAGAGTTTGGTAGCGGATTTAATTGAAAAAACAATGAAACCGGTTGCAGAGTGCCTCAAAGACGCTAAACTCGATCCCCACGACATCAACGAAGTCATTTTGGTTGGAGGAATGACCAGAACTCCTAAGGTCATCGAGAAAGTTAAGGAATATTTCGGAAAAGAGCCAAATAAATCCGTAAATCCCGATGAAGTCGTAGCAGTCGGAGCCGCGATTCAAGGAGGAGTTCTTGGCGGAGAAGTAAAAGATATATTACTTCTTGATGTTACTCCCCTAACCTTGGCGATTGAAACTTTGGGAAGTGTTGCAACACCGATGATTCCCCGTAATACTACTATTCCGACTAGCAAAACTGAAATTTTTTCAACAGCAGCGGATAACCAGACACAAGTTGAAATCCATGTTACTCAAGGAGAGCGTCCAATGGCCTCTGACAATAAATCATTAGGTAGATTTATTTTAGATGGAATTCCCCCAGCACCTCGCGGAGTTCCGCAAGTAGAAGTTACATTTGACCTCGACGCTTCTGGAATATTAACAGTTACCGCTAAAGATAAAGCAACGGGCAAAACCCAAAATATAAAAATAACAGGCGCAATCGGACTATCCGACGATGAAGTCAAAAGAATGCAGGATGAGGCAGAACATCATAAAGAAGAAGATCAGAAAAAAGCGGAAAAAATTCAAGCCAGAAATCAGGCAGATGCAATGGTTGCCGCAGCAGAAAAAGCACTCAAAGATGCAGGCGATAAAGCTCCGGCTGATGTAAAAACTAAAGTTGAAGAGAAAATTAAAGGAGTCAAAAATATTTTGGCAAAAGAAGATGCAGGAAAAGAGGAAATCGAGTCAGCCACAAAAGATTTATCGGAAACCTTGAGTCAAATAGGACAAGCAATGTATGGTTCGCAGCAAGCTGCAGGACAAAGTGCAGAGGGCAAAGCACAAAGTGAAGAACCTAAAGAGGAAGAGAAAAAAGCTGAAGATAAGAAAAAAGGCAATGGGGAAGAGAAAGTTGAAGAGGGAGAAGTAGTTGAATAGGAATGCTAATTGACCAATGATAAATGCTAAATGGAGAAAAATAGAAAAGATATTTATGGCAGAATTTACAAATTTGTATTAAAAGTTCTTCGAGTTACAAAACTTATCTCAACGACTCCCGAAAATTTGGTTCTCGCTAAACAAGTAATAAAGAAACCTATTGGCTTTCTTTAATTTCAGACCATAATAAAAGTAAGAAAAAAGAATTTTTACCAGTTTTGGAGGAAAATAACGAAATAATTGCAATTATTAGTAAAATTATCATCAATGCTAAAAAGAATGGGTAATTGGTCATTTATCATTTATAATTTAGCATTGTAACTACTATGGCTGCTAAGTCTGACTATTACGATATTTTAGGAGTTTCAAAAGGCGCTTCGGCAGATGAAATTAAGAAAGCTTATAGAAAGCAAGCTTTGGAGTGGCATCCGGATAAGCATCAAGGAGGAGATAAGGAAGCAGCTGAAAAGCGCTTTAAGGAAATAAACGAGGCGTATCAGATTTTGTCTGATCCTCAAAAAAAATCGGCTTACGATCAATTTGGTCATTCTGCCTTTTCACCGGGTGGTGGAGCTGCTAGCGGCTTCGGAGGTATGGGTGGTTTTCCGAGAGGAGCTCAACAGGGGCGCTGGGGACCATTTACCTATACTTACACGACAAGTGGAGGGGAGGGCGGATCTCCTTTTTCAGGTTATGATTTTGGTGATCCTTTTGATATTTTTGAAAGCTTTTTTGGTGGAGGTTCCCCTTTCGGCAGAGTAAGACAAGTTCCTCGATATTCATTAACAATTGATTTTATGGATGCAATTAAAGGAGTTGAAAAAGAGGTTGAAATTGAGGGGAAGAGAAGAAAGATAAAAATCCCACCCGGGGTTGATGAGGGTTCCCGAATAAATTTTGGAGATTTTATGCTTTCCGTGAACATTCGTCCACACGAAGTCTTTGAAAGAGACGGTGCTGATATTTACGTCAGAGTTTCGATACCCTTTTCTTTAGCTTCTCTCGGTGGTCAAATCGAAATACCAACTGTTGACGGAGAAGTAAAAATTAGAGTTCGACCGGGAACTCAATCGGGTACAATGATGCGGCTTCGTGGCAAAGGGGCACTACATTTACGTGGTCGCGGTCGAGGAGATGAGTATGTTCGAATTGCAGTCGCTGTTCCCGAAAGGCTCTCTCGAGATCAGAAAAACATCATTGAAAGTCTTCAAGAAGAAGGTCTTTAATTGACTAGAGATCGATTTCGGAGTAAAATCTGATTTAGATTAAGTCAGGAAGATGTGGTGGGAATTATTGCCCGCCATTTTTTTTAAAATAAGGTATGCAAACACCTAGAACCGAATTTGCGCAAGCTTTAAGAGCAATAGCCTCCGAAAGAGGGTTGGAGGCTGATGTTATTTTGGACACAATAAAGCAAGCAATTATTGCTGCTTATAAACGTGACGCAAGAGAAGCAGGCGTTGAGGTAGAAGAAATGGATTTCGATGTAGAACTGAATCCAACAAACGGAGAAGCAAAAGTCTTTGCATGGCCACTTGAGAAACCGAAGGAAAGAAAGGATGTAACCCCTCCAGGATTTGGCCGAATCGCCGCCCAAACCGCAAAACAGGTTATCCATCAAAAAATTCGTGAAGCAGAAAAAGGCGCCATCATGGATGAATATTCGGGTCGAATTGGTGCATTGATTTCCGGAATGATATTGCGCTTTGATGGACCGGATGTACGCGTTGACTTGGGTAGAACAGAAGGCATTATGCCCAAGGAAGAGCGAGTTCCTAATGAGAGGTTAAATCCAAATCAACGTCTAACCTTCCTTTTCAAGGATATCAGAGAAACTTTGAAGGGAAAACAATTGATTCTTTCCCGAGGAGATACTGAATTTGTAAAAAAACTTTTTGAAAGGGAAGTTCCTGAGATGTCCTCGGGAAGTGTTGAAGTTAAAGCCATCTCACGTGAAGCAGGAGTGCGAACAAAAATGGCGGTTTCTTCAAATCAAAGTGGAGTCGATCCGGTCGGAAGCTGTGTTGGACAAAAAGGAGTTCGTGTCCAAGCAGTTACCAATGAGTTAGGAGGAGAGAGAGTAGATATTATTCAATACACAGATGATTTAGCAAGTTTAATTAAAGCTGCACTCTCCCCGGCAGAAAACTTGAGTGTGAAATTAGATGAGAAAACTAAAATCGCAATTGTGAAGGCTCCAGAGGATCAATTGTCGTTAGCGATTGGTAAAGATGGGCAAAATGCTCGTCTTGCCGCAAAACTTACTGGATGGAAAATAGAAATTAAGGAGGCTCCCACTCCGAAGGGGAAATCCACCGACGCCAAGACTACGGTGGACAAGGAAGAAAAAGAAATTGAGCCGGCAAGTGAACTGGAAAAGGTGGAAAAGAAAGAAATAGTTAGCGATGATAGTTCTAAAGCAATTCAAACAGTAGTAGATGATACCAACAAAAAGAGCGAAGACAAGAAAGACCTAGCTGAGTGATACATGGAAAAAATAATCAGAAAGGTTAAAGTTTATGGAAAAGAAAATTTCATCTTCAGGAGCAACACGTCCGCCCATCGTAGTTATTTTGGGACATGTTGATCATGGAAAAACAACGCTTCTTGATAATGTCCGAAGTACAAATGTAGCCGCGAAGGAGGCAGGCGGAATTACACAAAGTATTGGTGCTTCAGAAGTTAGCACAAAGGAAGGAAAGCAAATTACCTTTATTGATACTCCTGGTCATGCCGCATTTTCTAATATGCGCGCAAGAGGAGCCAAACTATCAGACATAGCAATTCTTGTAGTAGCAGCGGGTGATGGAGTAAAACCCCAAACAAAAGAAGCACTGGAATATATACTAGAAGCTAAAATTCCCTTTATAGTTGCCGCAACCAAAATTGATTTACCTACAGCAAACCTCGAGACAGTACGATCTCAACTGGAAAAAGAAGGAGTCCTTTTTGAAGGAAGGGGTGGAGATGTCCCGTTACTGGGAGTTTCGGGAAAAACAGGAAAAGGTGTACAAGAACTACTTGAAATGATCACTTTAGTTTCTGAACTAAATGATATTAAGGGAGACCCTGAAGGTTCCCTAGAAGCACTTATTGTTGAGACCGGAAAGGACAATAGGGGTCCAACCGCAACTTGCGTAGTTAGAAATGGACAATTAGAAGTAGGATGCGAGATTGTTTCAGAAATCGAAAGGATTCGAGTCAGAGGACTTTTTGATTGGAACGAAAAGCCAGTACAGAGCGTCGGACCAGGTGAACCTGCTCTTGTACTCGGTTTTAAAAATGTTCCTCCGGTTGGTAGCAGGATTTGGGGAGTTGATCAGAAAGAAATTCTACCCACCATTTCTATGCAGAAGAAAAGTGTGGGCATATCTGTAGAGGAGGGACAAATTCCAATAGTTATAAAAGCTCAAAATGCAGGAACTTTAGAGGCAGTTATTTCTAATCTCCCTGGAAAAATTGTCGTTTTGGCTTCAGGAGTCGGAGATGTTACCGAGTCTGATATTTTTTTGGCAAAATCCTCTAATGCACTTATATTTACGTTCGAGTCGAAAACGCCCCATCAAGTCCGAAAATTGGCAGAAACAGAAGGAATTAGTATTGAGAGTTTTACTATTATATATGAACTTTTTGAAAGGTTGGAGGAGATTATTGAAAAGGGGAAAGTTGAAATTTTGGGACGAGCAGAGGTTTTAGCAGAATTTCCATATAATGCGAAAAAAATCGCAGGATGCAAAATAATTCAAGGGAAAATTACAAAAAAGGACGCTCTTATTTTGACGAGAGGGGATAAAAAAATCGGAGAAATGTCCGTAATTTCTTTAAAAAAGGGTCGGGAGGATATCGTTGAAGCCAAACAAGGAGAAGAATGTGGAATTATTTTTTCGCCTCAGCTTGATTTCAAGATTGGAGATGTTATACTATCGGTGCGAAAATAATAAGAATGGAAAATTCATTCAAAAATATTATCGACGGATCAAAATCCATTTTGATTCTTCTTCCGACAAAACCGTATTTTGATCAAGTTGCTGCTGGACTTTCTTTATATCTGGCCTTAAGAGAACAGAAAGACATTCAGATTTCCACACCTTCCCAAATAACAGTCGAATTCAACCGTCTCATTGGGGTCAATAGAATTTCACAGGAGCTGGGAAACAAGAATTTGGTAATACGCTTTACCGACTACCGTGCTAGTGATATCGAAAGAGTGTCATATGACATTGAAAATAGTCAGTTTAGACTTACCGTTATTCCCAAACAGAAAGTATCACCTCCTACAAAGGAGCAGGTGGAACTTTCCTATTCAGGTATTTCAGCTGATACAGTAATCATCATAGGGGGCGCGAATGAGGCACACTTTCCTGCAATTTCTACAAAAGAGTTAGCGGGTGCGAACATCCTACATATTGGAACAAGGGATATTTCCTTGTCTTCAAATAAGAGCTTTGTTTCTTTCTCTAGACCTGCCTCTTCTGTTTCAGAAGTTGTAGCCAGTTTGATTAAAGAAAGTGGTATGAAGTTTGAGGTGGACATAGCAACAAATCTTTTAATGGGGATAGAGGAGGGAAGTAATAACTTTACTGATCCGACGGTTACGGCTGATACCTTTGCAATTGTTGCCGACCTGATGCGATCCGGAGGCAAACGGTCTTCCTCCCAAGTATCTGCAAGGCCAACCGATTTTCCACCTGGAGCAATTCCTGGCCAAATAGTGAGACCGCAACCATTTATGCAACCTCAAGCTCCTCAAATTTCTCAATTTCAAGCGGCACAAACAAAACCTAGCTTGGTAACACAGCAAGTTGAAAGTGAAAAAGCCGCTCCTTCGGAACAACCCGAAGAGTCCGATGAACCCGAGGAACCGCCAAAAGATTGGCTATCACCAAAGATATACAAAGGTACCTCAATTAGTTGAGATTTAAAATTTTACCCTTTTGAACTTTTTGTTTATCTGTGTTATTATTCACGAGATGTATTACTAGGTTTGTCCGTAGCAACCCAAGACCTACTTAGTTCTACATGACATATGGCATTAGCAAAAGAAGAAAAGCAATCCATTATAGAGAAGTATGCGAGAGAGAAGGGTGATACCGGTTCCCCGGAGGTTCAAATTGCGCTTCTTACGGCACAAATTGATAAGCTTGCGGCACATCTTAAAGAACACAAAAAAGACGTTCATTCAAGGCGAGGATTACTATCCATGGTTGCAAAAAGAAGGAGACTTCTTAATTATCTAAAGAGTAGAGATGAGGCTAGATTTAATACGCTCGCTAAAGAGCTAAAATTAGAAAAGTAACTACAAGACGCGAAAACACCTTCAATCTAAAAAATGAAGAAAATCGAAAAATCAATAGAATTAGGAGGAAGAAAACTGGTTCTTTCGACAGGGGACTTGGCAGCCCAAGCAGACGGTGCGGTTCTTGCTACCTATGGGGAAACTGTGGTTTTGGCTACTGTCACCGCTCAGCCGATGGCAGCCGATTTAGGATATTTTCCTCTCTCTGTGGAATACCAAGAGAAACTTTATGCCGGTGGAAGGATTAAAGGCAGCCGATGGGTAAAACGCGAAGGAAGACCAACGGACGAAGAAATACTCTCGGCACGTCTTATAGATCGAGCCATTCGACCCCTTTTTCCAAAAGAATACTCAAAAGAAGAAGTTCAAGTAATACTCACAGTTTTATCGGTTGATATGGAAAATATTCCTGACATTGTAGCGGCAATAGCAACCTCTGCCGCAATATCGATATCCAGAATTCCATGGAACGGACCCGTAGGTACTTTGAGGGTGGGCTTAAAAGAGGGGAAAAACATAACAAACCCATTAGAATCCGAACTCGAAACTTCAGACATGGATCTTATTGTTTCGACAACGAAAGATGCAATCGTAATGATAGAATCCGGTGCAAAACAAGTTACCGAAGATACAATGCTATCCGGAATTGAGTATGCACAAAAGGAGTGCACGAAAGTAATTAATCTTATTAACGATCTGGTTGATGCGGTTAAACCCCAAAAGGTAAGTCTCGAGAAAGAGAAAGTAAATAAAGACCTTCAGAAGAAAGTAAAGGAACTTACGAAAGATACAGTTAAAAATTTAATCTCTCAAATGGCGACAAAAGAGTCTGGATATTCAGTTTATGACGAAACAAAGAAAGCGGTTGCTTCGTCCTTCTCCGAAGAAGAAAAATCATTAGCCGGGAAAATTTTTGAAGAGCTTTTCAAAGATGAAATTCGAAATTTGATACTATCAGGAAAACGCCCTGACGGTAGAAAAACCGATGAAATTCGGCCACTTTCTGCCAAAGTTGGAGTACTTCCCCGTACTCATGGCTCTGCAATTTTTCAAAGAGGACAAACCCAAGCCCTCACCATTGCAACTCTTGGAGCCCCCTCTCTTGAACAATTTTTAGAAAGCGCAACAGGTGAGGAAACGAAAAGCTATATTCACCACTATGCAATGCCACCCTTTTCAACCGGAGAAACAGGCAGGGTAGGATTTCCTAGTCGCCGTGAGATAGGACACGGAGCTTTAGCAGAACGAGCTTTAGTTCCTGTAATTCCATCGGATAATGATTTTCCCTACACAATTCGAGTCGTAACCGAGGTCTTGAGTTCCAATGGTTCAACTAGCATGGCATCGGTATGCGGTTCTACTTTGGCATTGATGGACGCGGGGGTTCCAATTCTTGATCCCATCGCCGGAATCGCTATGGGTCTGGTAGTCGAGAATGAGAAAAAATTTACCGTTCTTACCGATATTGTAGGCTTGGAGGATGGAAACGGAGACATGGATTTTAAGGTTGCCGGAAGTAAGAAAGGTATTACGGCGCTTCAACTCGATGTGAAGACTTTAAGTCTTAGTCTACCAATATTGTCTAATGCCCTTACAGAAGCTAAAAAAGCTAGATTAAAAATTCTTGACGTAATGGCTTTGGTTATTGATAAACCAAGAGAGTCGGTTTCAACCTATGCTCCTAAAATAAAAATTATTAGGATTGACCCGGAAAAGATAGGAGAGCTTATTGGTCCGGGAGGTAAAACAATTCGAAAAATAGTTGCCGAGACGGGAGCTCAGATAGACGTAGACGAAGATGGAACAGTATATGTTTCAGCAACCAGCGCGGATGAACTCAAAGCTGGAATGGAGCGGGTTGAAGGAATTACAAAAGTTCCAGTTGCAGGGGAGATTTACGAAGGTACGGTAAAAAGACTTCAACCTTTCGGTGCATTTGTTGAAATATTGCCAGGAAAGGAAGGTTTAGTACACGTATCTGATATGAGTGAAGATTACGTAAAAGATCCGGCAGACATACTCTCGCTTGGAGACAAAGTACAAGTGAGAGTGAAAGAAATCGATGAATTGGGACGTTTAAACCTTTCTATGATGTTGGATCCTGCCTTTGATGCTCGTAAGGAAGAAAGAAGAAAAGAGGGTGTAAGAACCGAAGGAGGACCTAGGGGAAGGTTTGAAAAAAGAACTGGTTACGATCAAAATAGGCGGTTTGATGCAGGAAGACCTAGGTTTGAAAGACGAGATAGTGCCATGCCTGCTGGCAGGCGGGGTGGCCCCCATTTTCCTAAAAGCCGCTATATTGACGAAAACAAAAAGAAGTATTAGAAGCCATTTCAAAACCTCAAGAAATCTCGGTTTTGAGTTCGCCGAAAGCGAAGGCTTCTCAACTGGTTGATATTTGATATTGATAGAAAGGTTTTGAAACCAGTTGTAAAAGGGAAGTCCTTCAAAAAATCTTCATTTTTGTGCTGGAGTTTGGCTACCTAACCTAGGTATAATAAGAAAGAAACATGGCAGATAGCATACAAGAACAACTACAAAAACACTCCGAAGAAGTTGAAAAGGCAGACATACCTGAAGAACTGAAGGCAAGAATTCTTTTGAGATTAGAGCAAGTCTTAGGGCTAATTGACTCCCCCACATTTCTACCCGAGTTTGACAGACTTAATAAATATATTGGTTGGATATTGGAGCTACCTTGGAATAAAAGAACAAAAGATGTTCTTGATCTAATCCATGCAAAGCAAGTTTTGGATAAAAATCATTTTGGTCTGGAGGAAATTAAGTCAAGGATTTTGGAATATATATCGGTTATGCGCCTTAAACAAGAAAAAGGAGAGGGAGAGGACGTTTTACGCGCACCGATACTTTGTTTCGTCGGCTTGGTCGGTACCGGAAAAACAACAATCGCTTCTTCAATCTCAGAGGCGATGGGAAGAAACTTTGCCCGCATTCCTTTTGGAGGAATGGGGGATCCACTGGATCTGAGGGGTCAGTCAAGAATGCATCCAGAAGCGGAGCCTGGTAAGGTAATAAAAGCTCTAAGAGATACAAAAAGCAAAAATTGTGTAGTACTTTTGGATGAAATCGACAGAGTTACAGAAGAAGGAAGAAGCTCAATCATGGGTGTTTTAGTAGAGCTTTTAGACCCCGAACAAAATAAGGCTTTTACCGACCACTATCTTGATTTTCCTTTCGATCTTTCTGAAATTATTTTTATCGCTACAGCCAACAATACCAATAATATAGCAACAGCTGTTTTAGACAGGTTGGAACCGATTCAAATGCCAGCATATACCGATATTGAAAAAATAACTATTGGAAAAAACTACATGCTTCCGCGGATAATTCGTCAATCCGGAATTCCTAAAGAATCTCTGGAAATTAAAGAAGAAGTTTGGCCATTAATAGTTCGTCCTCTTGGTTTTGACGCAGGTATGAGAACTCTTGAGCGTACAATTCAGCAAGTAGTACGAAAAGCCGCACTTGAAATCGTACAAGGAAAGGGACCAACTTTTACTGTTACCCCAGAAAACGTAAAACAGTTCCTTCAGTAAATTTTCTAATGAATAATGTCCAAAATATAGTTTCCGATTTGGGTGGAGTCTTGCTGACAGACGACGATACCGGATTGGTTAGCAAATCAACACTTACAAGGAAACTACTCGGAGTTAATCAGCACGATTTAGAGAGTGGTTGGGAAAAAGCATGGCCGGATTTAAAAATCGGTAAAATTTCGGAGGAGGAATTTATGAGGCTATTTATCGGCGGCGTTGGCAAAGAGCCAACTGAAAAGTTAATAAAAAACTTAAAAGAAATTTGGAGGAAAAATGTTACTGACTTGCCCTTTTTGAACCAGATAAAGAAACTGAAAGGTAAATATAATCTTTACTTGCTCACAAACATAGGAAATGAATGGTTAGCTTTTAAGCGCACAAAGTTTAAATTGGACGATTATTTTGCAGGAATTGTCAGTTCTGCTCAGGAGGGCATTGCCAAACCTGATCCAAAAATATATTCCATACTGATAAATAGATTTAACATCAACCCCGGCGAGTCTCTTTATGTAGACGATTTAGAAAGAAACATTGTAGCGGCCGAAGCTTTTGGTTTTCGTACTATACTATTTGAGAGCCTAAAGGATGCCACGACAAGATTGCATGTTTTGAATGTTGAAGAATGACAAAAAAAGAAAAATTACAAAAACTTAAGGACTCAATGCAAAGGGATATGGCCTTACCTTTGAGAAAAGGAGCCACACAGCTTGTGTTTGGGGAAGGAGACCCGGAAACTGAAATTATGTTCATCGGCGAAGGGCCAGGATACTGGGAAGATCAAAAAGGCTCGCCCTTTGTCGGAAATGCAGGTGCGTTTTTGAATCAATTACTTATTACTGCTGGTTTAACCCGAGAAAAAGTTTTTATTACAAACGTTGTTCATCATCGGCCACCCCAAAATCGTGATCCCGAGCCTTCGGAAATTGCGGCATATCAGCCTTATCTAAATGAAATGATTGATATTATCGATCCAAAAATTATTGTCACGTTGGGACGGTTTTCTATGGGAAAATTTTTGCCGAATGCTAAAATTACGTCGGTTCATGGCAAGAAGTTTGATGTAAACTGGAAAGGTAAAAATTTGGTAGCTGTTCCAATGTATCATCCGGCTGCAGGTTTAAGAAGTGTAGATGTAAAACAACAAACCTTAGATGATTTTAAAAAGTTGCCCGGAATCTTGGAAGAAACTAGGAATAAAGATAATAATAAGAAAGAAGAAGTAAAACAGATGACTTTAGTTTAATTATGCTTAAGTTTATCGCATTATCAGGAACAGTAAGCGTAACGGAAAATCTTTACGTTTATGAAACTGATGGCAAAATGATGATTGTTGATTGCGGGGTGGGATTTCCCGATCTTGAGATGCCTGGGGTGGATTTGGTTATTCCCGATTTTTCTTATGTCGTTAAAAACAAGGAGAAATTAATTGGTATTGTTTTATCTCAAGGACACGAAGACCATATTGGGGCACTCCCCTATTTGTTAAAAGAAGTAAATGTACCAATTTGGTCAACTCCTTTAGTAACAGATTTTCTCAAGGATAAGTTTAAAGACTACGGTGTAGATAACTTTGTGATAAATACCTTTAATCCCGAATATGATGATTTTGAGGTAGGTCCTTTTAAAGTTTTTCCTTTTAGAGTAACTCACTCGGTCCCTGACACAGTAGGATTTGCAATTGATACCCCTGAAGGCAGGATATTCCACGTTCCTGAACACAAGATGGACCAAAACCCAGTTGACGGAATGAAATTTGACGTCGAAAGAGCAAAAAAGCTAGCTAATCAAAACGTTTTATTTTTAGCTTCAGACTGTTTGGGAGCAAATAAAACGGGTTATACGGAAGGCGAGAGGCATATTGAAGGGAATATGTTTAACATTGTCGAAAAAGCAAAAAGTACTGTTTTTATGACTGCAATTTCATCAAACATAGGACGCTTTCAGCAAATGATTAATGTTGCCGAAAAAGTAGGTAGGAAAGTGATCTTTATCGGTCGCTCTATCCAAAAAAAGACGGAAATTGCTTACAACCTTGGGATTTTAAAATACAAAACCAATACCGTAATTTCTATGAAGGACGCTGAAAGAGTTAATAAAGATAAGCTTATGTATATAGTTTCCGGCTGTTATGGTCAGGTAGGAAGCTCATTATATAGAATCGCAATCGATGAGCATGAGAGAGTAAGTGCTGAAAGGGGAGACACCTTTGTATTTTCTGCAGATCCGGCACCGCCCTATACAAAAGAATCTGAGGATTTTGTGATAGACCAATTAATTGATAAAGGAGTTGACGTTCATTATTACGATTTGAAAGAAAATTTATATGTTTCTGGACACGGGAGTCAAAGTGATATCAAAGATCTATTTAACCTTGTTAACCCCCGGTATTTTATCCCCATTGGAGGCGCAATTCGTTATATGCATTCGTATAAAAAATTAGCAACTGAAAATGGAGTAAATCCATCCAATGTTTTTACTTTAAAACCAGGCGAAAATGTTATTTTTGAAAATGGTCAGGCGAAGATTGGTGAAAAAATTCAAGTAAAAGCAGTATTAGTACATGGGCTTGGTGTCGGGGATGTAGGAAAAGTTGTGCTTGGAGATAGAGCAATTTTAGGAAACGAGGGGGTTGTTGTGGTTATTTTCAAACTTGATCGTGGAGGCAAGATCATAGATTTTCCTGAAATAATAAGTAGGGGTTTTATATTTGAAAAAATAAGTAAAGATCTTTTAGATGAAGCCAGTAAAAGGCTAAAGCGTCAAGTTGAAAAAAAGGTGAATATCAAAAAATCGATTATTCATGGAGTAACTTTGGATTATTTGGGAAAATTCTTCTTCCAAAAAACCGGTCGCAGGCCAATGATACTTCCGGTTGTTGTTGAGGTATAATATAAATAGCTTTGTCCCTTTTTGATGTATATAATTTAGGCATTATGTCAGAGTCAGAAAGTGATGAACAAGCCCAAACAAATATGGCCAAAGATCCAGAACAAAACGGAAATGCAAATCCTCCTAATACTTCCACAGAGGATCAATTTGAAATCCCGGTAATGAGCGAAGGACTTAGAGCGCAGCAGGAATTGTATGACCAGTATGCGAGAGCGGGTAATAAGACTGTTGAATTGGGTGGCGAGAAACTACCAAGTTTGTATGAACGTCAGACAAAAGAAAGAGTTGATAGAATTTTTGAGAATCTTGATAGAGACGGAATGGATCGAAATATGAAGAATATGCTTAGAGTTTTGCATGGGGGAGACGAATTAGAAGCGACTATGGATGCATATCTTGACTCTACAACGGAGGTCACACCAGAAACGAGAAAAGACCTTGAGGCACGTACTTCTCAAGAGTTACTAAATCTCAGAGCTGTAAATTTTCTACTGAATCCTCCAAATGGAGTAACAGTTGAAGGAATACCTGATGGCCTTAAAGGTAAACTTAATGAGTTTATAGTAATTCAAAGACACAGCGTTCATCTCGGAGCGGAGTTGACCACAGCCAGTTTAGATAAAAGAAGGAAAGAATTAGGTAGGGAGTTGAAAAGGCTTCACGATCGTCGCGAGATACTTTATAAAGAACTTCTCAGACAAGAAGATTTACTAAAGGAAGTTAAGGTAACTTACGCTGAACCCGATAAATGGAAGATAAAGGAAGTTGGGGAACCTGCGACTCCTGAGAAAATTCCGGAGGCGCCAGTAGTAGAAAGGCCTTTGGTTAAAGTAGAACTTCCTGTAGGAATGGCCATCGAGAACGTTGACAAACTTTTTGAAAGTTTAGGAGAACAGCTTGAAGCAGGAAATAACGCATACGTTGAACTGGATGAAAGATGGGTCAAGGAGTTAACTCAACGTTCACTCACAGAACCGCTTGCTAGTCCGGATGGTGTAAGAATGAAAATTTTCAGGGTAGAAGCAACACCGACTAGTAATCCAGGAGAAGTAAACCTTAATTTTAACGCTACGGCAAGTAGAGAACGTAAGATTTTGGGGTTAAATTTAGCTCCGGAAATGGGAGTGGGAGGTCAGGTACAGCTTACTAATTCAGGAGAAGGGATTATTGCTTCCGGTTTTACTTCGCAAGATAAGATTGGAAATATAAATGTAGCTAATTTTTTGAATGCATATCTTGGAGGAGAAGGTTTGAATCGTAGATATAAAGCCTATTTAACAGAAAAATTAGGCGGAAAGGCAACAGATGCAAAATTCATTATTACCGAGAACGGAAAATTAAGAATCGATTTTGTAAGAGCTACTCCCAAAGCCGAAGAGGTTATAACTCCGCCACTTCATTTTGAACGTCCTCAGGATGCATTGGAATTGACAAGAGAAAGATTTCTCCAAGAACATCCTGGCTTGCAAGATTATGAATTAGTAACTTTCAAAGATAAGGATGGTAGCGAAAAAATAGGAATGGCATGGTGGGACGGAAATTTTGTTAAATTTGAGCGTTTGAATGCTGATGGGAGTGTAGAAGAGGTATCATCTGAGGAACAAACTGATAACTTAGAAGCAGCAAAAAGATTAATGGACGAAGCTACTGAGGAGATCCCAGGAGAGATAACAGAATTTAAAAGAGGTTTATATTTTTTTATAAACGACAAGGGAAAGCTTCAGTTGGTTGAAGGAAAAAAGGAAGAATTTTGGACAGAAGTAAAACCCCTTGAAGTTGAAGTTCCTGAAGGAGCTCCTGAAGAAACAGGAGAGAAACCAGAGAAGTTTTTAGATCTGCGTAAGGGAATGAAAGATTATGAAGCTGTTAGACTCAGCGACGATAAAGGGAATAAAAACACACTTTTGGTGTGGTGGGATGATGAAAATAATGTTTATTCAGAATTTGTCGATGAAGGAGGAAATAAGGTTGGGGAGGAAGAGGCTAAACCTTATAAAGTTCCTCCTGAAGTAGAAGTTAGTGAATATGTGGATGAGTTAGTTAATCCATTTCAGGAGAGTAATACATTAGAAAGAGGACTTTATTTTGCAAAAGATGAAGAAGGAAAAATATTCTTAGTTGAACCACAATTTGAAACTCCAGTAGGAGCTCCTGAAGAAGCTGCAGAAAAATTACCCGAAGTACGTGATGGGGACTACTTGTTTGTTTCATCGGAAGTCACAGGAGGAGAAAACAAGGGAAAAGTAAGATATTTTAAATATTCTGTTGAAGACGGAAGGCTCAAGAGTCAAGAGACAGATGAAACAGGAAGTCCAATTGAGGGAAGGAAGCCTAAAATTTACGATACTAAATACTATACAGAAGAAGCAGTAAGAAAAAGAATCGAGGAAGAATTGGATAAGCAAAGAACTAGGTTTGGAAGGAGAGTTACAGAACTATCAATTAAGGAAGAAAAACTAGCTTCGGAAGTTGAAACTGGAGCAGAAGCCGAAGATGAATCTAAAGAAAAACTTCTTTCAGAATTAACAGATGATGAGTTAGTAGAAACGACCAGACAAGGATTACAGGAGGTCAAAGCTAAAAGGCAAGACTACGAGGCGGACAAGGATGACGCCAATCGAGCAGTTGAGTTTGATCAAAGCCTTGATCACTACGTGGAATTACTCCAAGAGAGAAATAGAAGATTAAGTGAAAGATATGATTCAGACGCAAATTTTTCTGGTGATGAAGAATATGAAAAGATACGGGATAAATTAGCAGGACAATCGGAATTATTAGGTAAAGTAGATAGTGTTGGAGCAAAGCTCCCCGTAGTAACTACCTACGAAGTTATGCTTCTAGATAAAGAAAAGAGAATAAGAGAACTTCAAGAAACCTTAAAAAGAACTGAGCAACCCGAGGAAGAAGAGGGGAAAGCACAACCACCGAGGGAAGGACTTAAAGAATTGGTGTCTGATGAAAAAATAATGGATCCGAAATCTATCAACCCGGAGAATTTTTGGGACGGTATCGATAGAGAAAAAATAGATTCGCTAAATAGCGATGCTTTAAACGAGTTAGATTCGGCACTTAGAGAATATGAAACATCGATAAAGATTAACGATAATGAGGTAGGTAATAATAATTTGAATGATGCTGTCGACAAGCTTACTGAAGTGCTTGCAGCTTTAACAGAACCCGAAACATTGGATACTTTAGAAAAAGATTATAGAAATTTAGGAGAGCAAATTGATTTACTTCGAGAGCAACAAGAGGAGTTAAATCAAAGATACATGTTAAATCGAATTGATTCAGAAAAATATCATGGACAGGCTGAAGAATACGACGCAAAAAGCGATACATTACTAAGAAAATATTTATTTGTAGGAAGAGAGATTTTAAGAAAAGCATTTCCCTCTGAAGAAAGCACAAAATAGTTGAGACAAATCTAAAAGAAAAACTCACATTTTAATTAGCTCTTATCATATCTTCCTAAGATAAGTTCAAAACTGATATAATGATTTGATATGGCTAAAAAGAGAAAACGGATGAAATCGAAGAAAGCTTATAAAGTTAAGCTCAAACCCGCGACAGTATTTTCGATTGTTCAAATAACCTTTTTTACTTTGGCTTTGTTAGTTATCGTTTCTTTTTTAAGACAAGGACTCATCTTGGTTCGTTTGAATGATCTTTTGACGACCTATTTTTCCTGGACAGCAGTTTTTTTATCTTTTATTTTTCTCACTTTCGGATTTTCGGTTTCCAAATTTAGAACCCCACTGGGTTCCCCTAATGTAATAATCGGAACCTTAATATTTTTTGTTTCTATATTGACTTTAACCCGAGCCGGCGTGATTGGCCAGGAAGCTTGGCTTGGCATATCCGCTCTTATAACAGGAATTGGAGCGTTTATAGTACTTCTTGGCTCAAGCATTGTAGGGCTTGTCATTCTTTTTAATACATCCCTTGATCAGGTGCTTAACTTTGTTCTGGGAACTTATAAACAATATGGAGTCAGAAGCGGCGGTGCAGGATTGAAGGGAAAATTTGCATCGATAGGAAAAAAACCCCTGCGAGTTATCGGAGACACCGCAACTTCTGGAAACTCTCCGCGGCCTGGGGTTGCTTCCCCAAAACCCGCTGAATTACAGATGGCCCTCACACAGAAATTGGTAAGTAACGTTCCGGGAGAAGAAAAAATTTGGAAATATCCCCCTTTAGATATTTTGATTGATGCTGTTTCCGGGAAAGCCGAAAGAGGAGATATAAAGGGTAACGCCGCAGTTATTGAGCAGACGCTTGAATCATTTGGGATTACTGCTCGAGTTGTTGAAGTAAATTTGGGCCCTGCTGTTACTCAATACGCATTGGAAGTTGCCCTCGGAACAAAGCTTTCCAAAATTACAGCATTAGAGCGTGATATGGCTCTTGCCCTAGCCGCTCCAACAGGAACTATTCGTATCGAGGCGCCAATTCCCGGCAGGTCACTTCTTGGAATAGAACTTCCCAATCGTGCGCCAGAGTTTGTTTCAATGAAGAAGATGATGGAGTCGGACATTATGAAAAAACATCAGAGTAAACTTGCTGTAGCTCTTGGACTTGATGTTTCCGGTAAGCCTATTATCGCAGATCTTGCCCGAATGCCACACGTTCTTATTGCAGGCCAAACAGGTTCAGGAAAATCTGTTGCTATTAATTCATTTCTTTGCACAATTCTTCTTCGTTCCTCGCCTTCCGAAGTCAAATTTATCCTAGTCGATCCAAAGCGTGTCGAGTTAACGGGATACAATAATATTCCCCATCTTCTGACACCTGTTATAGTTGAGCCTGATAAAGTAATTTCGGCACTCCGCTGGCTAATGGAAGAGATGGATAGACGATACAAACTGTTTGCCCAAGCAGGTGTCAGAAACATAGATGGCTACAACGAAATGTCAGGTTTTCAAGCACTTCCTTTTATAGTGCTAATGGTTGACGAGTTAGCGGACATTATGCTTTTTTCTCCGGTTGAGGTTGAGGACACAATTACCCGTATTGCTCAAATGAGCCGTGCAACAGGAATACATATGGTTTTGGCCACACAAAGACCATCAGTAGATGTTATAACGGGTCTTATTAAAGCAAATATTCCCTGTCGAATCGCATTTGCAGTTGCATCGCAAGTTGACTCAAGGGTTATTCTTGACGGGCCTGGAGCCGAAAAACTTCTTGGTCGAGGGGACATGTTATACTTACCACCCGAATCTGCAAAACCTATGCGTATTCAGGGAGCGTTCATAAATGATAAAGATATTAGTTCTCTAGTGACTTTCCTCAAAAATCAAGGAGTTACACCTCAGTACACTGAAGAGGTTACCTCGATGCCAAGGCCGGGTGTGGCAACAATGCCAGGATCCGATGTGGAAGTTGATCAGTTGTTTCGGGAGGCGGTTGAGGTTGTCTGTCAGTACGACCGTGCAAGTGCATCATTACTGCAAAGAAGATTGTCTGTAGGTTATGCACGTGCGGCTCGAATTTTAGATCAATTGCAGTCCGCCGGGGTAGTTTCTCCTCCCGAAGGCTCAAAACCTAGAGAAGTCCTGGTGCGTAATCCTCAGGAGGTTTTTGGTGCTCCAAGTGAAGATACTCCTGTGGTCTAAAAACTGAGTTTTGTTTTAATTATCATATGAAATCAATCGGAAAAGTTATTCAGGAGACTCGCACAAAAAAAAAGCTTTCAAGAGAAAGACTTGAAGAGCTGACAAAAATAAAAAAAGAATTTATCGAGAATTTAGAAGCTGAACGATGGGAAAGCTTACCCGAATACCCGGTTGTTAGAGGTTTTGTAAAAAATATATCCTCAGCATTAACGCTTGGTGAAAAACGCATGACTGCTCTTTTGCGCCGCGACTACCCTCCTAAAGCGTTATCGGTGAATCCCAAACCAGACGTTGTGGAAAAATTCAGTTGGAGTCCACGTTTAACATTTCTAGTTGGTGTTTTTTCTGTCACCCTTTTTATCCTCGGATATCTAATTTTTCAATATATTAACTTTATTCGGCCACCCAATCTTTTGGTTTCTCAGCCACAAGATGGACAGGCAGTAGATACGGTTGCCCTTAATGTTGTGGGAAAAACCGATCCTGACGCAATAGTTTTGGTTAATAACCAACCTACGGTGGTTGAAGAGGATGGTACATTTATGGCAGAGATAGATATTTTTGAAGGAACCGAAGAAATTACAATTATTTCCCGGTCCCGCTCTGGTAAAGAGACGGTTATAAGACGTAAAATAAAACCGGAATTAAGTAGTGAGTAGTCGGTAGTTGGTTGTTAGTAAGAAATTGAGTAATTTAATTCTCTGTATTTACTAACGGCTAACAACTAACCACTTACAACTAATTTATGGATGGTGTTCAAAAATTATTGGCGGTAGTTATAGTTTCCTTGACCGTACTTCTAATCATCGTAGGAGTTCAGGTGGTTATGGTTATTGTCGATCTGAGGCGCGCCATTAAGCGATTAAATAGTATTCTTGAAGATTCGATACTGGGTGGAGGACTTATTCGACCCGAAAAATTAACAGGAATTTTAGAATTTTTCGGTAAAAAAAGAAAACTTGAAAAGCATGGTAGCGGAGAAATGCAAGGACCCCGCATTCCTTTGGAATAATTTCATTTGGAAATATAGAGATTGCTAATTGCGCGAAGATAGAAAGTCGGGAGATGGTTTAGCAAAGGCGGTGATATAGAGGTGGACGAAGATGCAATAAAACTAAGAATACAACAAAAATTTCCAGGCCTCTATCCTGATAAGGGGTTAGATTTGGTAGCTAAGAAAATTCAACAATTTGATACCCAACTTAAATTAGAACTTGAAAAATTTTTAGAAACAGGAGAAATACCTGCCAGAGAGATTAACGGTTATACAATAGACAAACTTGTTAAGGAACATGGTATGAATGAACTTGCGGCTTTTTTGACGATGGATTGGCTTATAAGGGAACCCGAAAAAGCTACAGAGTCTTTACATAGAGGGGCTGATAAGCTTGTCGGTTGGCACAAAAAAGGTAGCGCTTAAGATTTTGGTTATTTAAATTACAACAATCGGGTGGGATCTAGTATATCTTTGACATCCGAAGAAAGTTTGTAGTTATTAAGCTGTTTTTCGAAGTATACCAGCTTGAGTCTTCTAGACTTCTCGACTAAAAAATTCAGATTGAAAATTACATCGTATTTTTTCGATTCCTCTGAAGAAGATAAGACTTCAATAAAGTCTTTACCAAGAAATCGGCTTATCAAACTTAGTGTATTTTGAGAGCCCGTTAAAAGATCAACCTGGGCTTTTCTTAGAATATCTTTATAGCTGAGATGAGATCTTTTTACCAATTCTTCAAACATGGCATTTACCAAAAAGACTGCATTTGGAGCCGAGATCTCTCGATTTGCAAAATTTACAAGTGATTTTGTGTTTTTAAATCTTGGCCAGAATTTATTTATCACATAAATGTTAGTTAGTTCCGTGACAGCCTCATTTAATATAAAGAATCTATTTTTTCTTCTTATTCCTAATTTTGTAACGATCCACTCCTTATTGTTTTGTGAAATATATATTTCCTTATAAGAGATGCCGTGTATAAATTCGTGGTTTATTGAATGAGCAAGGGAATCATTGGTTCTGAACGAGCCTGTCGCATCAACGCTAATGTAGATTTTAAAGTTATCCTGACTGAATACTGATCGATAGTCGTCTTTCCAGGTAGAATCTTTTTTTAACAAATCTGCTTTTTTGGCAAATACCAATCTGTTTAGAAATAATATCCTTGGGGTTAGATCATAGCCTAAGTCTATCCCAAATAGGTATAACGCTTTTTTAATATCTTCAACAGTATTTTGAAATTGTTGAGGTGGTATGAAGATATGTAAATCCGTTATTACTTTTGATCTAATATAACGGTAGAAGCCGTTAAGAAAACGTTTGTCAGTTGCACCTTTGAAAGTAAAATTCTCCAACGTTGGGTGGGCCGAAGCCTTGATCATAACCTTAATTCTAAATTAAGTAGGCTTTTAATGGAATCCTGATTAGAAATTATAATTTCTTAAGAAAGGTTGTACTTGATTGGATCTGGTCAGTTAACTATAATGTCTCTATGGAGGCACCACAGGGTATTAAGGTTGGAGAAGTCGAATTAGTGAATTGGGAATATAATCAAGAAAAAGTAGAATGGCGATGTGGCTTTGAATATGATATGAATGGAAAACCGCGGGAGCTGGAATTAATAATTGGCAATAATGACTCCGCTAAAATCGAGGCAGAAAAAGACTTGTTAGGACAAAAAGTTTTAGAAGATATACAATTTCAAGTTGAAGAAAGTAATAATGTAGGTGGGTATGTTGAGGGAACTGCAATTCATGGAGAAACAACAAATGGGTTAAAGTATACACTGTTTTTTTGGTAAAACATTGACATCATGATTATTGGTAATACCTCTAAATAGGGAATTCTCAAAAACTGGGTAGACCGAAGCCTTATAGGATAAATTAATTCTTGAACAAGTCACTTTTGATTAAGATAGTACTACCGAAGGTCTGTCTAGTGAATTTACAGTACCACCCTCCTGTGTTAATTTTTCTGCCAGAATTTTTCTCCCCTCAGCCCCCCTTTCAATAGCATATTTAAGTTCTTGAACATTTAGCAAAATAATACTAACGATCTTAGCTTTCGAAATGGGTAGATCCATGTACTCTGGGACTTTCTTTGAAGGAACACCAAGAATTACACCAGTTCTACCGGCCTGATTTAAAAATTCTTGCGGTACTCTTATATCATACAATTCGGTGGTGATATATTGGTATTTGTCAAGCATGGCACGAACCTGACCGCTGCTAGCTGCATTTTGTGACATCTGGTATACCAGATCAAATTGCCATGAATTTTGAACGTTTTCTGGTATTCGGTTTGTTTCGACGTAAAATTCCAGTTCAAACCCGTTTACTTTTTTTGTCCGGTGTATCTTCAAAGGGGTCAGATAAACCGTCGCTGGCAATTATCAATACCCCATCATTTGTCACGATCTTCCTGTAAGCCTGTCTGAGAGATGGCCATTTTGGTCCACCCGAAAAAGCGGGATTGATAAGGGGAGCAAAAACATCGGAGTCTACTTTTCCAACAGCCGCCCAGAATTTATTTCTTGCCTCATAAGTTAACCTTTGCAGTTCTTTGATATCATCCATTTATAAAAATAGTACAATTAGAAAAATTAAAACACAACATTTATTTTGCTAGAACCTTAGAAGTATAACAAGTGTATTTCAAGTCATTGGGGCGTACGAATCTGAGTCTAACCTTTAGAAAATTCTAGGTAAAGTCTTTCGCGATCTCGGTCAAGCTTTTTCATTTGATTTTCAATATTCTTTAGAGCTTCTGCTAAATGCGGTTTTTTACTAAAATCCAACATATTAACTGTTTCTGCCCAGGAAGTTACTAGTTGATTATTTCTATTGTCTAAACCTTGTTTTACAAACTGGAATTGTACGTGTTGAGAAAGTGTATGCCACTCGGGAAAAGTTGCTAGATATTCGGGATCATATTCTCCCATATCCACAGCCTTTTGGAGAGTCATTGTTGGTGGTGAAGCTGATTTGGAGGGAGACAGCGTCTCTTTACCTCCTTCTGATTCATAGCCCATACCGTGATTGTACAACGAAGTTATGACATAATGAAGGAAAGTTATTGGAAAATATTCAGCTTCGTTTGTATAATCTAAAACCATGACATCAAGAGAAGTTCGAGAAAAGTACATAAAGTTTTTTACCAGTTCACCTAGGAATCACAAAGAAATTTCTCCTGCCCCGCTCGTCTTGGAAAACGATCCTACAACTTTATTTACGTCTTCAGGAATGCAGCCTCTTGTACCTTACTTAATGGGGGAACCGCACGCCGAGGGAAAGCGATTAGTTAATTCGCAACCAGCTCTTCGAGCTCATGGACTGACAAGTGATGACACCGAGGAGGTGGGAGATAACAGGCACACTACTTTTTTTGAAATGTTAGGAAATTGGAGTCTAGGAGATTATTTTAAAAAAGAGCAGCTAGCATGGTTCTTTGAGTTTTTGATCGATAAAAAGGAGGGCTTAGGTCTTGAACCAGAAAAACTTTATATATCTGTTTTTGAAGGAAATGAATTTGTTCCTAGGGATAATGAATCAGTAGAAATTTGGAAAAAGGTATTTGAAAGCGCGGGGGTCGTTGCAAAAGAAAATGAAAGAATTTTTGCTTATCCAGCAAAGAAAAATTGGTGGTCAATGACTGGAACACCTGATCAAATGGGGGTTGGTGATATTGGCGGACCCGATTCCGAGGTTTTTTATGACTTTGGAGAAGAGTTGAAGATCCATGAAAATTCTGTTTACAAGGAAGATCCTTGTCACCCCAATTGCGAGTGTGGAAGGTTCTTGGAAATCGGTAACTCCGTTTTTATTCAATATAAAAAGGTGGGAGACGGTAAATTTGATGAGCTTCCGCAGAAAAATGTGGATTTTGGCGGAGGGCTGGAGAGGTTGACTGCTGCAGCAAAGCGTGATCCCGACGTCTTTAATACTGATTTATTTGCTAAGGAAATTGAGGCAATCGAAAAGGTTTCCGGAGAGAGTTATCAAGATGCCTATAAACCTTTAATGAGGATTATCTCGGATCATTTAAAATCGGCGGCGTTTTTAATAGATGCGGGTGTTGTTCCCTCCAATAAGGAAAAGGGTTATATCCTCAGAAAGTTTTTGAGAAGAAGTGCGATAAAGATGAGGAAGTTAAAAGGGGACTTTGGGGCAGACGACTTTGCAAAAGTCAGCGAGGCAGTTTTCGAAACTTATGATGGGCTTTACTTAGATAAAAAGAAAATTGGCGAAATTAATAGAGTTATATCGGAAGAAATCGGAAAGTTTGGTAACACAATAGAGCGAGGGTTAAAAGAAATTGAAAAGATTCAAAAAATTGATGCCCAAAAGGCTTTTGATTTATATCAGAGCTATGGATTTCCATTAGAAATAACAAGAGAAATATTTGCTGAAAAAGGACAGACAATTGATTTAGAAGAATATAAAAAAGAGTTTGAAAAACACCGAGAATTGTCAAGAACGACTTCTGCAGGAGTTTTTAAGGGGGGTTTAGCCGATTATTCACCTGAAGTTATAAAGCTTCATACAGCCACGCATTTGCTATTAGCTTCTTTGAGAAAAGTTTTGGGTGAACATATTGGACAAAAGGGCCAGAATATTACAAAAGAGCGGGCTAGATTTGATTTTTCCAATCTCGAAAAACTAACGGGTGAAGAATTGAAAAAAGTGGAAGGCACGATAAACGATGTGATTGATAAAGACCTGCCGGTCAATTTCAAGGTTATGCCGAAAGAAGAGGCGGAGGATACAGGCGCTGTTCATGCGTTCAATGAAAAATATGGGGACACAGTGAAAGTCTATTACGTGGGGGAAAGTCTGGAGGATGCCATAAGTCGTGAGTTTTGTGGTGGGCCGCATGTAACTCACACGGGGGAGATTGGGCATGTTAGAATAGGAAAGCAAGAAAAAATAGGTGCGGGACTTATTCGCATCTATGCTTTTGTTGATTAGAGAAATGGATCTTAAAAAATTTCTGCCCAAGAAGGAGGATGCCGACAAAAAAGAATACTTTTGGTCGATTATTATTGAACCTGGTTATGTGCAAGCTGGTATTTGGCGAATAGAAGAGGAAAAAGCCCAGATAGTTTTATATAGTCCTCCATTTTCCTGGGAAGTTGAGGAAGATCTAGTTACCGCAGCAGATAATGCTTTATCCTCTGCAATTCAAGGATTTCCGGATAGTCTAGCCGAACCACAAAAGACAGTTTTTGGGGTAACATCTTCCTGGGTTTCCGAAGGTCAGATAAAGCCGGAGTTTTTGTCGAAAATCAAGGTAGTCTGTTCTGAACTTTCCCTTACCCCAATCGGCTTTGTGGTTTTACCTGAAGCGATTGCCCATTTAATTAAGGCCCAAGAAGGAAGTCCATTAAACGCCGTGGTTTTGGGAGTGTATAAAGAGATTTTGGAGATTACCTTTTTTAAACTCGGTAGTTTACTCGGAACTACCGAAGTTTCCCGGAGTGTATCTGTTGTTGATGACGTCGCCGAGGGTTTAGTGCGTTTTGGTGTAAAAGACCCTATCCCATCTCGAATTTTACTTTATAACGGGCGCGAAGGAGAACTCGAGGAGGTTCGACAATCACTTCTCAAGGTAAATTGGGAAGACGATACCCGCTTACGATTTTTACATACCCCGAAAGTTGAGATAATTGAGGCAAGAGAAAAGATTTTTGCGGTTTCCTTGGCAGGAGCATCTGAGATGGCAAGTGTAACCAGTGTTGAATCGCTCAAAACCGAGCCAGACTCGGTCAAAACCGAGGAAGAAGAAAAAGAGGAGCTGTCTAGAGAAACCGTGATCGGCCAAGAAGAAAATTTTGCTGAAGGAGATCAGAATTTAACCCCAGAGGACCTTGGTTTTAGCCTAGAAAAGGATATTGCGCAAGGTATAGATAGTCCTCAACAAGAGCCAGATCAAGCTTTTTTGCGACAAAGGGTTGATGAAATTCACAGAAATGTTGAACCCGTTAGCTCGAAGGATGTAATTACCAAAAGTCCTCGTGCTTTTAAATTAAATATTTACGTCCTTACTTCAACATTTACAAAAATCAAAGAAAAGTTTGCAGCACTGCGTTTGCCAAAATCTCGTATCTCTGGTAGGTTTGCTGTGGGTGGCAATAGACTTCTTGTTTCGGGTTTAGCCTTTTTCATAATTTTATTACTTATTGGAGGAGTTGCCTGGTGGAGCCTACCTCGCGCAACAGTAACTGTTTATGTTTCACCAAAACGATTAGAGGAAGAATTCAACATGTCCGTGGACGTCACAAAAGGATCATCAGATTTTTCCCAAAAGATTCTCGCAGGAGAAACTATCGAAACAAAAGTTTCTGGTGATAAAACAAAAGATGCGACGGGGACTAAGACTGTCGGTGATAAGGCAAAAGGGGAAGTAACCCTCTATCGAGTCGGCTCGCAAATAACTATTCCGGGAGGGACAGTATTACATGGACCTGAGGATTTACAATTTGCACTTGATAGCGAGGTTACTGTCGCAAGTGGAAGTGCCGGATCTGCTGGAACCATAAAGGCGCTGGTTGTAGCCGAAGATATTGGGGCACAGTATAATTTAGCTTCCGGTACAACATTTCGTGTCGGAAATTACACCTCTTTCGACTTGGAGGCAAAAAATGAGGCTAGTTTCTCTGGAGGAAGTAGCCGAGAAATAACAGCGGTATCTTCCGAGGATCAAAAAGTTCTGGAGGAAGATTTGAGCATTGAGCTAAAAGGAAATGCAAAAAAAGAACTTTTGGGGAAGGTATCCGAGGGACACATTCTTATCGAAGAATCTCTTGCGGCAACTACTTCTTCACGAACATTTAGTAATAAGGAAGGTGACGAAGCAGAAACTTTGAAGCTTTCCTTAGGAGTGGAAGCTAGTGCAGTATCTATCCAAAAAGAAGAAATTGTAAAGTTAGCCAGCGAGGTATTGAAGGATAAGGTGCCCGGGGGATTTGTCTTGCGGGGAGATCAGATAGACTTTGGATTTAATCTTGAAGATTCGGATAGTAAGGTTTATGAATTTGAAGTTCGCATTTCTGCCAATTTACTCCCCGAAGTGAATACAGAAGTGATTGAAACAAGAATTAGAGGAAGAAACCCTGATGTTGCAGAAGAATACTTAAATAGGGAGGTACCCGGATTTGTTAGAGCAGAGATTAAATTACGCCCGGAGTTACCTACAAAGTTAAAAACACTTCCCCATGTGGCCAAAAACATCGAGGTTGAGGTAGCAGCTGAGCGCTAATGACCCATAGACGTATTATCAAAATTTGTGCTGGGATAATGGCTTTTTCGGGCCTGGTTATTCTTTTTTCGACTATCTTTCCAATTGTTTCTTACGAATGGGAGTCCGCAAAACGCTATCCAGTTCTAATTAGTCCACTCGTCGACGAGGAAACTGCGAGCTTTACGTTTTCCCAAAAAGATTACACTAAGGCTAGCAATTGGTTTGAGGGGGTAGATAAAAAAGAATACGTTTCGGAGAATGTTAAATACTTTACCATTTCAATCCCGAAGCTGAAAGTTGAAAATGCTACAGTTGCAATTGGAGGCGAAGATTTGTCTCAAAGTCTAATTCAGTTTCCGGACACTGCTCTACCAGGCAAAGTTGGTAACACCGTAATATTTGGTCACTCGATTTTGCCTATTTTTTATAATCCGGAGAATTACTTAGCAATATTTTCGACGCTTGATAAGTTGGATAAAGGCGACGAAGTTATTGTGGATTATGACGGAATACGCTATAAATTCACAGTAGAAAACCTTTTTGAAGTAAGCCCAAATGATATTCAGATTTTGGAGCAGGATTCAAGTAGTTCATACCTGACCCTTGTAACGTGTAGTCCACCAGGGGACCCACGAAAGCCAAAAAGATTAATAGTTAGGGCACGTCTTACACCTGTCGACAATAATCATGCATATATTGGGAGTTGACTACGGAAGAAAAAAAATTGGACTGGCAATTTCTGAAGGCTCGTTAGCCGAGCCTTTTAAGATATTAAGATATCAGGATATTAGGAAACTAGGAGAAGAAATAAAAAAAATTGTATTGCAATTTAAAATTGAAAAAATTGTGATTGGTATTTCCGAGGGAAAGATGGCCGAGGAGACGAAAGAATTTGGGAGGAAGTTGGAAGAAAAACTCGGTATTCCGGTTGTTTTTCAGGATGAGACTTTAACTACGCATGAAGCACAGGATCTTTCGATTACAGCAGGAATAAAAAGAAAGAAAAGGAAAGAGTTTGAAGATGCTTATTCATCCACCCTCATTCTTCAAGATTATCTGGATGCTAATTATTAATTCAGCGCCCTCTTTTTTTAAATTAAGTTATGATATACTTTAATCAAATTACAATGCTTAAGAATGTAATTGCTCCGATTCAAGCCTGGCTCATTTCGCAGGGCCGATGTGTTGCTGACGGGCAACCATTAGATAAAGGCAAAAAGGAAAAAAGAAAAGATGGAACCTTTAAAATAGTACACTCCTGCGGGAGAATTTATATATATGACTCCAAAACGAAAAAGTATCGCCGAGCTCTCCTCGAAGAAGTCTAAATTAATTTTCAATTCACAATTGTCAATTTTCAATTACTTTTGCACAGTGTTAAACTTAATTTCATGGTAAAAAGGGGTATTTTAGTATTAGTTTTCTTTATATTTTTAATTGTAACGGCTTTAATTGGAGGATTTTTGTGGTGGAATGAGAATTCAAAAGCGGTTTCGACAAATGCTAGTAAGGTCGATTTCTTGATTACTAAGGGGAAGGGTGCATCACAAATTGCTCAAGAACTAAAAAGCGAAGGTCTTATAAAAAATCCCTTAGCATTTAAAATGTACGTTCAAGTAAAGGGTTATTCGGATAAGATTCAAGCGGGAAGGTATAGTCTTTCCCCTAGTCTGACTATTCCACAGATAGCTGAACTTTTGATCAAAGGACCTAAAGACATTTGGGTGACGATTCCTGAAGGTTTGCGACGCGAAGAGATTGTTGAAAAGTTTATTGAAGGCCTTGAAAAAGAAGGGCAGAATGCAAGCATTTTCCGACAGGAATTTTTAGAAGCTAGTGAACACTTGGAAGGATTTTTGTTTCCCGATACTTATCTTTTTCCACGAGAGACAAAAGCATCCGTCGTTGTCAATAAAATGAGCACGACTTTTGATAGCGAAATGATACCCTTTAAACATGTATTGTTAGATGAAAAAGCGGCTGGTGGACTTGACTTGAAAGGTATTGTTACTCTTGCTTCAATAATTGAAAGAGAAACAAAGTCTGACGATGAAAGACCAGTTGTTGCAGGAATACTTTTTAATAGACTCGATATCGGTATGGGTTTGCAAGTCGACGCAACAGTGCAGTATGCAGCAGCAACGATTAAGTGTAAGAGTAACAGTGAATGCAATTGGTGGCCAATTTTAACGAGAGAAAATTTACTAATTTATTCGCCTTACAATACCTATAAATATCGTGGTTTGCCACCCGCTCCAATTGCCAATCCCGGCCTATATTCACTTAAAGCTGTTATCAATTCCGAAGACACTGAATATCTGTATTACCTTCATGATTCTGAAGGAAATATCCATTATGCCAAGAGCTTAGACGAACATAATGAAAATGTGAGGAAGTATTTGGGGAAGTAAAAGCGGCCTTTTTCAGGTTGGGGATTGACAGATTGACTTTATATTATATAATCCATTTCTAGGCGTACATATAGTACGTTGTTTCATTTTTTCAATTCACCGAGCTAATGCTTGGTGGGAATTTATGCCCAAGAAGTGTCTTGGGATTTTTGGTCCAAAAACCCTCAAATGACGACTCAAAGACGAAATTTCGGGAAAGAAGAAAAAAAACTTCCTGAACTTAACCTATCGCTTGTACAGAGAGAATCATGGGAATGGTTTCTCAAGGAGGGCATAGCAGATGAATTAGCAGAAATTAATCCGATTGACGACTTTACAGGGAAGAACTGGCAACTTATCCTTGAAAAGCCTGAATTAGCAAATGCCAAGTTTACTCCCAGCCAAGCTTCAAGAAAAGGTCTCACCTACTCCATACCCCTCAAAATAACCGCAACACTTATCAACAAAAAGACAAACGAGAAGAAAACCCAAGAGGTATTTTTGGGAGACCTACCCCAAATGACCTCACGCGGAACATTCATTGTAAACGGGGTTGAGCGGGTTGTTATTAACCAGATCGTTAGAAGTCCCGGAGTTTATTTCTCGGGCGGACTGGATGCATCCTCTGGACGCATGCTTTATATGGCGGAGGTTCGTCCCTTGCGGGGTTCATGGTTGGAGTTTGAGGTGGATCGTAATGATGTTATAGCTGCTCGAATTGACAGAAGGAGAAAGGTTGTTGCTTCAGCGATCTTGCGTGCAGTGGGGATTGAGTCAGAAGCCGAAATTCTAGAGCTTTTTAAAACAGTTGATACCAATACTCAACACAAATATGCAAGTGCAACGGTCGAAAAAGATCCTGCAAAATCCCGCGAAGATGCTCTTTTGGAGATTTACCGTAAGATGAGACCTGGGGAACCTGCACTCTTGGAAAATGCCGAAGCACTTTTGCAAGGGTTATTTTTTGACCCAAGACGTTACGATTTAGGTAAAGTTGGTAGATTTAAGATAAATAAAAGACTAGGTACAACTGCTCCGAACGAAAAAACAAACTGGGTTTTGACCCGGCAAGATGTTGTGTCCACACTAACCTATCTTATTGGGCTTCAGAATGGAGTAGGTAGGGTTGACGATATAGATCACTTGAGTAACCGTAGATTAAGGCGCGTTGGAGAACTTGTTGCTTCGAATGCTTTGAGAGTGGGATTATTAAGACTTGAACGTTCGGTTAAAGAAAAAATGAGTCTGATTTCACCCGACGATAAACCGCTTCCAGCAAATCTAATTAACGCCAGGCCTTTAATTGCAGCCCTTAATGAATTTTTCCGATCAAATCAGCTTTCAACGATACTAGATGATACAAACCCACTTTCAGAAATTGATAACTTGCGTCGTGTTTCGGTACTTGGGCCGGGTGGAATAAATAGGGAAAGGGCCTCCTTCTCAATTCGCGACGTTAACTCTTCTCAATATGGAAGGATTGATCCTGTTAGAACTCCTGAAGGGCCCAATATTGGTCTTGTTACGTACCTTGCTCTTTACGCAAGGGTAAATGAGTATGGTTTTATAGAAACTCCCTACAGAAAGGTAGAAAAGGTAGTTAGAAATGGAAAGACAAAGGTAAGACTGACAGACGAGATTGTTTATCTTTCTGCAGATGATGAAGAAGATCTTCATATCACACACTCAAATATCGCAACAGATGCGAGAGGATTTATTACCGATGAGAGAGTTCCGTATCGTTTCAAAGGTACAGTTACCGAAGGATCGGTGGAATTAATTGACCTAACCGATATTACACCTAGACAAGTAGTGGGAGCTTCTTCTTCTCTTATTCCATTCCTTTCTCATGATGAAGGCAACCGTGCATTAATGGGAGCAAACATGCAATGTCAGGCAGTTCCTCTAATTTCTCCTGAAGCACCCATCGTTGGTACAGGAATGGAAAGATCAATCGCCGAAGGTATGGGACGATTTGTTATGGCCCTCGCTGATGGGCAAGTCTCCTATGTTGATGCAGATAGGATTGAAGTTTCTTCCTCAAAGCCTTTTACTCCAAACTCAAAAGATAATCTTGAGGAAATAGACATTGCGGATGGCGGGAAAAGACTGATTTACCATTTGACAAAGTTCGTCCGCACTGCAAATTCAACCTGCTATAACCAAAAAGGTGTCGTTGGGGTAGGACGGAAAGTAAAAAAGGGAGAAATCTTAGCAGATGGTCCGGCGGTGGACGCTGGAGAACTCGCACTGGGACGCAATTTGGTCATTGCTTACGCATCTTTTGAAGGATATGGATTTGAGGATGCAATTTTAATCTCTGACAAAGTGGTAAAAGAGGACCTCTTGACTTCAATTCATATAGAAGAGTATGAAGCAGACGTGGTAGATACGAAGCTGGGGCCAGAGGAGTTGACGCGAGATATTCCAAACGTTGCTGAAACAGACCTTGCCAACTTGGCTGAGGACGGAATTGTTGTAATTGGTGCTGAAGTTGATCCGAATGACATTTTAGTCGGTAAAATTGCTCCCAAAGGAGAAACGGAACTTACCGCAGAGGAGAGGTTACTTCGAGCTATATTTGGCGAAAAGGCGCGTGAAGTTAGAGATACTTCCCTCCGCGTTCCCCATGGAGAACGGGGAATCGTGGTCGATGTTTCAATTTTAGATCGCGATAAGGGAGATGAATTAGGACCAGGGGTATTAAAGCGAGTTATAGTAAGGGTAGCCCAAATGAGAAAGATAATGGTTGGTGATAAAGTAGCAGGACGTCACGGTAATAAAGGCGTAATAGCAAAGATAATGCCTGCGGCTGATATGCCATATCTAACCGATGGGACTCCAGTTGATATTATTATTTCTCCTCTTTCTGTTCTTGCGCGTATGAATTTAGGACAGCTTCTTGAAGCTCATTTGGGATGGGCACTAGAAAAGACTTCCCAGAAAGCGTCAATTCCTGTTTTTGATAATGTTACTGAAGAAATGTTGGTAATGGAGCTTAAAAAGGCAGGACTTCCCATTAACGGAAAGACACGTCTATATGACGGTAAAAGCGGAGATATGTTTAAAGAAGATACTGTAGTTGGGGTTGGTTACATCCTCAAGTTAAAGCATATGGTTGAGGATAAAACACACGCCAGATCAACCGGTCCATACTCTTTGGTTACACAACAACCATTGGGAGGTAAGGCTCAGATGGGAGGTCAAAGACTTGGGGAAATGGAGGTTTGGGGACTGGAGGCACATCGCGCTGCCTATATTTTACAGGAAATGTTAACGATCAAATCGGACGATGTTGTCGGACGCGCAAGGGCATTTGAGTCAATAGTAAAAGGGACCGATATTCCAGAAGCAACAGTTCCAGAAAGCTTCAAAGTTTTAGTAAGAGAGCTTAATTCACTTGGTTTGGCAATTGAAGCTCAAGGGGGGGTGTATGTTGAAGAGGGAGAGGAAGAACTGAAAGAAGGCGCTGAGCTTGCAAAGGAAATAGGAGCGGAAGTAGTGGCGACTGAAGAGCTAACTGCTCCTGAAGGACCAATGGAAGTGGAGGAGGTAATATAATGGAACCATTAGCAGGACTAAGAAATTTAACAGACTTTAAAAGTCTTATTATTCGATTGGCTTCTCCGGAGGAAGTAAGAGCCTGGTCACGTGGGGAAGTTACCAAACCTGAAACAATTAACTACAGAACCTTAAAGCCCGAAAAGGATGGCCTTTTTGATGAGAGAATTTTCGGACCCACGAAGGATTGGGAATGTTATTGTGGTAAATATAAAAGAATCCGATATAAAGGAGTCGTTTGCGATAAATGTGGAGTTGAGGTTACTCAATCTAGAGTGAGACGAGAAAGGATGGGTCATATTACGCTTGCTTCACCCACTGTTCATGTATGGTTTTTCAAAGGAGCTCCTTCCAAAGTCTCGCTACTTTTGGACGTTGCGCCTCGAGCCATGGAACAGGTTATTTATTTCGCGCGCTACTTGGTGCTTTCGGTTGACGAGAAGGGAAAGAAAAAAGCCATAACACAACTTGAAGAAGCATTCAAGGAACGAGGAACAGAAATTAAAGGTCTTTTCGAAGAACGAAGAAAGGCTCTTATTTCCAAATCTGAGGCCGAAAAAGAAAAAGCTCGAGGAAAGATTAAAGACAAAGAACAACTAGCACTCACTATTTCCGAAATCGAACTTGATCTTAGGAAGAAAGAAACGGCTCTGCTTGAAGAAGAGCGTACGACCATAGAACGAACCCGGGAACTTTTCGAAAACTTAATTGTTCTTGTTCGAGGTCTTAAAAGCTTGTCTGTCCTCTCCGAGGAAGAGTTCGAAGAGCTTGTAATGTATTCTGCGGCCGATTTTTTTGAGGCAAAAATGGGCGCTGAGGCGGTTCTCTCCGCAGTAGAGAAAATTAACCTTGAAGAGGAAGTAGTGAGTTTGAGAAAAGAGTTGGAAAATGTTAAGGGCGATAGTACAAGGTATACAAAGTTAACAAAACGCCTCAAATTGATTGACGGACTTCGACGCGCAAAAGTTAATCCTTCCTGGATGGTTGTAAAGGTGTTACCGGTTCTTCCTCCCGATTTACGTCCCATGGTCCAACTTTCAGGAGGTCGATTTGCAACGAGCGATTTAAATGATTTATATAGGAGGGTAATAAATAGAAATAATCGCTTAAAACACCTTATTGAATTAGGTGCTCCCGAAATCATTCTTCGAAATGAAAAGAGGATGCTTCAGGAGTCTGTGGATTCTCTGATTGATGCGTCTCAGCGAAAAGCTACTCGGCGTGGGCGAGGTAGACAGCCACTTCGATCATTATCCGACATGTTAAGGGGTAAGCAGGGAAGGTTTAGGCAAAATCTTCTTGGAAAACGTGTAGATTATTCGGGGCGATCGGTTATTATTGTTGGCCCTGATTTGAGGCTTAACCAATGTGGGTTACCAAAGGATATGGCCTTGGAAATGTTTAAACCCTTTGTTTTGCGTGAGATGATATCTCGAGGAATTGCACCGAATGTCAAAAGTGCCAAAAATATGTTAGAGCGTCGACCACCCGAGATTTTTGATATTTTGGATGAGATTACCAAAGACCACCCAGTTTTATTAAATCGTGCACCCACATTACATAAACTTTCTATTCAGGCTTTCTATCCAGTCTTGATTGAGGGCTCTGCAATACGGGTACATCCTGCGGTTTGTAGTGGGTTTAACGCTGATTTTGATGGGGACCAAATGGCGGTTCATGTTCCTTTGTCCAAAAAGGCTATTGAGGAAGCCGGGGATCTGATGCTTCCACAACACAATCTTCTTCGTCCTGCTGACGGAAGTCCAATAACAACTCCAGCGAGTAAGGAGATGGCACTTGGAGTTTACTACCTAACCAGTATTGACCCAAGGATAGGTGCGAGTGAAACAGTTTTTGCTGATAAGGAGGAAGCCCTTCTATCTTATCAAACTGGAAAAATTGAACTACGCCAGAAAATAACTCTGCGTGTTGACTCAGATCTACTTGATACTTCAGTTGGGAGAATTCTTTTCAACGAGGTTTTACCTGCCGGCTTTGAGTTTGTTAATGAAGCAGTAACCTCATCAAGAATTAAGGAACTCTTCACCAGAGCATTTGCGAGCGTGTCTCGTGAGGAAGTTGTAACAATGGTTGACGCAATTAAAGACCTGGGATTTAAGGGGGGTACAGTTTCCGGTCTTTCTTTCGGAATCTTTGATTCAAAAATCTTGCCTGAGAAAGAAAAAATCTTGAAAGAGGCTAATGCGAAAGTGGCTGAGCACGAAAGTAATTTTGCACAAGGGTTAATTACGACCGAGGAAAAGCGGCGTCTTTCTCAAGAAGTTTGGATTGAGGTTACGGAAGAGTTGGCTGATAAAACATGGGAGCTTTTGGAAGATACGAGTCCTATTCGAATCGTAATTGACGCAAAAGTGGGACGTGCCTCCAGGGATCAAGTAAAACAGCTTGCGGCAATCAGAGGACTGGTTGTTGACCCTTTAGGTAAAATTGTTGAACTGCCTATTAAATCTAATTTTAGAGAAGGTTTATCCGTTTTTGAATACGTAACCAGCTCCCGTGGTTCCAGGAAAGGATTAACAGACACAGCATTAAAGACAGCTGATGCAGGTTATCTAACCCGACGTTTGGTGGATGTTGCTCACGATGTCATTGTTAGAACGTCTGATTGCGGAACAGAGGATTATTACCTAGTACTCAGAAACCCAAGAAGTAAGTCTTTCGCTTCCCGCATAATGGGACGCTTTGCCGCCTTTGATGTAAAGGTCAAAGTGGGTAAAGGTACGAATTTATTAGTCGCTAAAGGCGACATTATTGATGAGCAAAAGGCGATAGATATTGACCAAAGCCCAGTTGAAGAAGTAGCAGTATATTCTCCTTTAACTTGTGCTTCACGCTACGGTATTTGTACGAAGTGTTATGGACTTGATCTAGCAAAGAAACAAGTTGTTGAAGGAGGTACTCCGGTTGGTGTAGTTGCTGCACAATCAATAGGGGAACCTGGAACACAACTTACCTTAAAAACAAAACACGCTGCTGGAATTGTCGGAATCGACGTAACTCAGGGTTTGCCAAGAGTCGAAGAATTAATTGAAGCTCGTACACCTAAAGTATTGGCGCCGCTATCTGAAATTTCAGGAAAGGTGCGAATAGGAGATACGGAAGAAGGTTGGAAGATAACTATTACATCGGTCAAAACGAAACCAAAGGAAGAACGAACTTACTTAATTCCAAAAACCGTAAAACTTGCATTGCGAGATAAACAGTTTGTCGAAGCAGGAACACCATTGGCAGAAGGATCATTGGACATTCGGGAGATTTTATCTATAAAGGGACTTCGTGCAGCACAGGAATATTTGGTTAGTGAAGTTCAGAGAGTTTATGAAAGCCAGGGGATACCAATTCATGATAAACATTTTGAGGTTATTGTAAGGAAGATGAGCGACGAAGTTCGGATTATAACCTCGGGTGACACACCACTTCTTCTGGGAGAACTGGTTGAAAAAGCAACATTTGAGGAAGAAAATGAGAAAGTTCTAGCAGCTGGTGGGGAAGTGGCTTCTGCTCAGCAGGTAATTTTGGGAATCACAAGGCGAGCCTTATTCACAGAGTCCTGGTTATCTGCGGCTTCCTTCCAGCAAACGACAGATGTTTTAACAAATGCCGCTCTTATGGCTAAGGAAGATAGACTTCATGGTTTGAAAGAAAATGTAATTATTGGTCGGCTTATTCCTGTTACTCCGAATCGTGCGACAGTTTCTAAAAAGCAGGAGATTAGCTTGCCGCAGGGATAAGATTATTGTAGAATTCTTAACTGACCCGGTTTCTGGGTCTTAAGCATTTATTTTCTTTTCCTAACTTTCTTTTTCAAAAAGAAAGTTAGAAATGAGTATGCCAACAGTTTCACAATTAATTAGACGCGGAAGGAAAAAAATTTCGAAAAAGGCAAAAAAGGCTGCTTTAAAGCGCTGGTTTAATACCAAAGACAGGCTATTTAAAGAAATGCCAAGCCCCTTTAAGCGAGGGGTTGTGCTTCAAGTGAGAACAATGACGCCCAGGAAACCTAACTCAGCTTTACGTAAAGTTGCTAGGGTTAGACTTTCCAATAAGCAGGAAGTCACAGCATATATTCCGGGTGAGGGTCATGAACTAGCTGAGCACTCCATAGTTTTAGTTCGAGGCGGCACAGTGAAGGATTTACCTGGTATTAAATACAAGGTCGTAAGAAACAAATACGATACAACAGGTGTTGTTGGCAGAAAATCATCCAGAAGCAGGTATGGTACCAAAAAACAGGGAGGAGGGGTAGCTAAAGCGTCTGCACCTATACCCGAGCCTACACCCACACCGCCTGGATCTTAATATTATTTTTCTTTAATTTAAAGTATGCCTAGAAAAGGATTAGTAAAACCAAGAGAAGTTGAACCAGATCCACTCTATAAAAACAGGTTGCTTGCGAAACTTATTAACGCCTCTATGCGTGATGGAAAAAAAAGTGTTGCTCAAAGGGAAATTTATGAAGCACTAAGTCTGATTAAAGAAAAAGGTGATGATCCTATAAGTGTTTTTTCAAAAGCACTTGAGAACATAAAGCCAGTAACTGAGGTTCGACCAAGAAGAGTGGGGGGTGCTGCATATCAAGTACCTATACCTGTCAAAGGAAAAAGAAAAGAATCTTTGGCTATTCGCTGGCTTGTGGCAGCAGCGCGATCCCGTTCAAATTCGGGCTTTAAAACTTATGCAGACAAAGTCGCAGCTGAGATTTTAGATGCTTCAAATGGAGAAGGTGGAGCAGTCAAAAAACGCCAAGAAATTGAACGGATTGCAGAAGCCAATAGGGCATTTTCTCACTTCAGATGGTAGTAGTTTCTTTATTGATTTAACTTTAGGCTATTGATAAAATCTGTAACTGCTTCCGAGCCCGCCAGAGGCGGGTAAAGAAGCGGTTTATTTTGTAGAATAGACTTATGGCAGGGCAACAAGCAAAGAAAAAATCAGCAATGGTAATGACGGTTACAAAAGACCGTGATGTGCCATTGGAAAAAATCCGAAATATCGGAATTATTGCTCATATTGATGCAGGGAAAACAACTACAACTGAGAGAATTCTTTTCGAAACGGGAAAGACATATAAACAAGGGTCTGTAGATGAAGGAACAACGGTTACTGATTGGATGGCACAAGAGCGTGAGCGCGGAATTACTATTGTTTCTGCTGCAATTACAACCTTTTGGGACCTTCAAACAGGCTCCGCAATAGAAAACGGTCATTACCGCATAAATATTATTGATACCCCAGGTCACATTGATTTCACAGCAGAAGTTGAACGTTCTTTGCGAGTTCTCGACGGTGCTGTAATGGTTTTTGATGGTCGTACCGGAGTGGAATCTCAATCCGAAACCGTATGGCGTCAAGCTGACCGATATAATGTCCCGCGTATTTGTATTTTGAATAAACTAAACCTTATCGGAGCAGATTTTGAAGGTTCTATAAAGTCAATTCAGGAAAGACTTGGAGCCAATGCAGCTCCGGTTCAAATTCCAATCGGGTTAGAACACGATCTTCGCGGCATAGTTGATCTTATAAAAATGAAAGCCTGCACCTATAAAGCAATCGAGGATAACAAATTAACCGAGGAAGAAGTACCAGCTGAACTTACAGAAATGTCCAAAAAATATAGAGATGAACTTATCGAGAAAGTCGCAGAATTCGATGACGAAGCTCTTAGCAAGTATTTAGAGGGCAAGGAACTATCAGAAATAGACATTAAGCGGGCAGTAAGGTCTGGCGTTATTTCAGGAAAGTTTTTTCCGATTTTGGGTGGAGACAATCGGACGGCAACCGTTCAGCTTCTAATGGATGCGGTGGTAGAATACTTGCCTTCTCCAGTTGATCTTCCACCCGTTGAGGGGCAAAATCCAAATACTGGGGTAATCGAGAAAAGAGAACGTACTAATCAAGAAAAGTTTTGTGCCCTTGCCTTTAAGGTAGTTACGGACCCACATGTTGGGCGTTTAGTTTACTTAAGGATTTACTCTGGAACTTTAAAAGCGGGACAAGTGATATTAAACATTTCAAGACAACATCAGGAGAGGATAGGAAAATTGGTATTACTTCATGCTGATCAACGAGAACTCATAGATGAAGCCTATGCAGGAGAAATTGTGGCAGCAGTTGGGATAAAAGATACGACTACGGGGGACTCTTTATCCGATCCGTCCGGTCCGATCCTTTTAGAATCAATTAGTTTTCCTGAGCCGGTTATTTCGTTAGCTATTGAACCTGCAACAAAGTCTGACCAGGAGAAAATGGGACTGGCGCTTCAGAAGCTTTCTGACGAGGATCCGACTTTTAGGATTAAGTCAAACCCTGAAACAGGACAAACCATTATATCGGGAATGGGTGAGCTGCAACTTGAGGTTTTGGTCGACCGTATGAAGAGAGAATTTAATGTTGATGCAAAAACAGGTGCACCTCAGGTTGCTTATAAAGAGACTATAAAAAGAAGTGCTCAGGGTGAGGGAAAATATATTCGCCAAACCGGAGGTCGAGGACAATATGGACACTGCTTCTTGCGAGTTGAACCCAAAGGCCGCGGCGAAGGCTATGAATGGAAATCTGAGATTAAAGGAGGGGCAATTCCGTCGGAGTTTATTCCTGCAATCGAAAAAGGAGTCCGAGAGAAAATGGAAAATGGAATATTAGCTGGTTTTCCAATGACCGATATGTTAGTTGCAGTTTACGATGGGTCCTATCACGAGGTTGATTCATCTGAAATAGCATTTAAAATTGCGGGTTCATTAGCCCTAGAAGAAGCGGCCAAAAAAGCCGACATGGTGCTTCTTGAGCCAATCATGAAGATAGAGGTTTCAACACCCGATGAATTTATGGGAGATATAATCGGGGATCTGTCCAGTAAGCGGGCTCAAATTCAAAGTACGGAAAAGAAAGGCGTAATGACGGTTATCGATGCTTTGGCGCCTTTGGCCGAACTTTCAGGGTATGCTACTAAACTTCGTTCAATTTCTCAAGGAAGAGCAAGTTTTTATATGGAACCGAGTCACTATGAAGAGGTTCCTTCAAATATTGCCAATAATTTAATTGCCCAAAGAGGAACGGTGACATTTCATAGAGCCTGAAATACGGAAATTCAATTAAGTATTGACATAGTTAATTTAGGTTTAATATAATACGGTCTACTTGGGGCAATATGCCCTTGTTTTTTGGGCAATAAGTTTTTATACTAATTAACGAATTAACTAATCGATTTAAATTATGGCAGGAGAAACAAAACAAAAATTTGAAAGAACAAAACCGCACGTCAATGTTGGAACTATAGGTCATGTCGACCATGGAAAGACAACCTTGACGGCTGCTATTACTACCGTTCTCTCCAAACAATCAGGAAATAAAACAAAAGCTTACAAATTTGACGAAATCGATAACGCCCCCGAAGAAAAAGAAAGAGGAGTTACAATTAATATCACCCACGTCGAATACGAAACAGACAAACGCCACTACGCCCATATCGATGCTCCTGGGCACGCAGATTATATCAAAAATATGATTACGGGTGCCGCTCAGATGGACGGAGCAATCTTGGTTATTTCCGCTCCGGATGGTCCAATGCCTCAAACTCGAGAACACGTAATTTTAGCGCGCCAAGTTAATGTGCCTGCAATTGTGGTAGCTCTTAATAAAATTGATGCAGTTGATGATCCCGAGATTATAGAACTTGTCGAATCAGACGTACGAGATCTTCTCAAAAAATACGAATATCCAGGTGACGAAGTTCCAATTATCAAAGTTTCCGCGCTTAAGGCACTCGAAGGTGATGCTGAAGCAGAAAAACAAATTTTGGAACTCATGAAAGCTGTTGATGAGTATATACCTGATCCGGTAAGAGATGTTGATAAGCCTTTTGTTATGCCGGTGGAAGACGTCTTTTCTATTAAGGGTCGGGGAACAGTCGCTACGGGTAGAGTTGAGCGTGGCTCTCTTAAGATCAATGAAGAAGTCGAGATTATTGGACTTAAACCAACCAAAAAGACGGTAGTTACAGGGCTTGAGATGTTTAGAAAGACTTTAGATGAAACTCAGGCAGGAGATAATGTAGGAGTTTTACTTCGTGGAGTTGAAAAAGATGAAATTGAAAGAGGTCAAGTTCTGGCTAAGCCTGGGACAGTAACCCCACACACGGAATTTGAAGCAGAAGTGTATATTTTAAGCAAAGAGGAAGGTGGACGCCACACTCCATTTTTCACCGGTTACAAACCACAATTTTATGTTCGAACAGCAGATATCACAGGAGAAGTTACACTTCCTGAGGGAATTGAAATGGTCATGCCTGGCGACTCTGCTAAAATGAAAGTGAAACTTATCCAGCCTGTTGCAATGGAAGAAGGCTGGAGATTTGCTATTCGCGAGGGTGGACAGACCGTTGGAGCTGGAGTAATCACTAAGATAGTTGGATAAAATGACTATTTAAGTCACCCAGCTCAGCTGGGTTTTTTGTACCTTGACCGAACCATGGCTACTGGAGGCAGACTCAGAGTAAAGCTAAAAAGCTACGATCACCGAGTGATCGATGAGGCTGTGCTTAAAATTATCGATACGGCCATGGCAACAGGTGCAAAGATAAAAGGCCCCATTCCCCTTCCCACCAAAAGAACATTAATACCTGTTTTAAAATCCCCTTTTACAGACAAGGACGCACAGGAACATTTCGAAGTATTAGTTCACAAAAGATTAATTGATATCGTTGAGCCAACCGGTCGTACAATTGATTCTCTCTCCAATCTCGACCTCCCAGCGGGAGTGAGCATAGAGATAAAGATGTAACGGCGAAATGGAAGTAAGTAGAATAGTTTTCATTTTTCAGCGGTAAAATTATATAGAGAGTTGCCGGTTTTATCAAAGAACTCAAATCGAATATTTTTACCACTTACTGTTAATGCAAGAAAACCATTATCCTCAAAGTAAAATTTTCCTTCATATGGTTTTTTTACGTTTCGGGGATAAGAACCGCCAGTGCCTGATATAAATTGTCTTACCCTACAATTTTCAACTTGTCCCGCATCTTCCAAAATATGTGAGTGCCCAGAGATATAAAAATCAGCAAAGTTACACAATATTTTTTTTAGTTCTTCATCGCCATTCCATTTTTCATTTAGCTTTGTTTCCTCGAATGTTTTTATTGGTCTGTGTCCTAAAACGATTTTCCATTTTGAAGAATTTTGAGAGAGTTGGTTTATAAGCCAGCTTTTCTGTTCGTTGTCAAAATTTTCCGTATCAATAGCATAAAAGCTAACAGATTTATAATTTTGAAGGTAAAATCTTGCCGGTATTTCCCATTTAGTTGAAAGTTTGTCGTACTCAAGGTAACAGGATGTACATCCGATATAATCGTGGTTTCCAAAAAGGATGTAAAAGGGCAATGAAATATCTGCATAAGGTTTTTCGAACTTAGTTAAAAATTGTTCATCTTTTATTCCAGTAACCCCTTCGTCATAAATTACATCTCCTAGCATAAATACAGCCTTACAATTTTGGGTAAAACTACAGTAACTCTTTACTCCCTCAGCGACCTCGGATTGATTGCTATTTCCAGTACCAGTATCTCCCATCAAGATATAACTATGTTGTATTAGTACAGTATTGTTTTGCAAATATTTTTTTGTTTCTTGATGCTTACTAAAAACAAAAAACAGTATAGAAAGGGAAATTACTGAAGCTAGAATAAGTATTATTAACCGTTTCATTTAGTGTTAGGTGTAGGTTTATTCTATATTTTTTCTAAAGAAGCTTTTGACTATCTTTTGCCCATTCCAATTATTTGGCTCCTTTTTGTATTCTTTAAAACCATAGTTTGTTAGGTACGAGTATATTGCGGGAAATTTATCTTTGTAAGTATTTATCGTTACGTATAAATAGCCTTCTTTTCCTGCCTGTTGAAAGGATTCATTCATTAGTAATTTTATTAGACCTTTTCTTCGATACTCCTGGTCTACCCCGCACATCCAAATATGAAAGCTGTTTTTTTCCAGGTCATTTCTATAACCAAAAAGAAAAGCTGCAAGAAAGCCATTAAAAAAAAGCTCCTAATAGTAGGCTATCTTTCGAGTAATTTTCCGTCCACTTTTGAGTATTGTGAAATTTATTTATTTCATTTTCACTTGGTTTGAAGATATTAATACTTAATTTGACAACCTTTGGGAGATCTTCTTCTTTCAGTTTTTTAACCTCAACCATGATTGGATTATAACAAAAGGATATATGTTGCGTGATTCGAGATCATTTGATATAATTTGCGATAGTGGAGGTGGTTCGTCACACATGACCACGTAAATTTCCTGCTAGAAAGTGCCTGAGTTTGAATTGAAGGCGCCCTGGCGCCTTTTTTAGTGTAAAAAAATGCTAAATACAATTCTCGGTTCAAAACAAAAAATGAGTCAGACCTTCGTCGAAGGAACGAGGGTGGCTGTTACATGGATAAAGGTAGGCCCCTGTGTCGTTACCCAGATTAAGAATATTGAAAAGGACGGATATTGGGCAGTACAACTCGGATTCGGAAATAGAAACCTCAAAAACACTTCAAAACCACTTCAAGGTCACCTCAGAAAGTCAACTCAAAATTCAAAATTCAAAATTCAAAATAAAATGCCGCGTTTTTTGCGCGAAGTACGATTGGATAGCGAACCCGAATTTAAGGTAGGAGATATTATTTCTGTCTCCGATGTTTTTAAAAAGGGAGATGTAATTGCCATAACAGGAACTTCTAAGGGGAAAGGATTTGCCGGTGTTGTGAAACGCTGGGGTTTTCATGGTGGTCCTCGAACACATGGACAAAGTGATCGCGAAAGAGCTCCCGGATCAATTGGTCAAGGAACAACTCCGGGAAGAGTTCTAAAAGGTAAAAAAATGGCTGGTCGAATGGGAGGCGACAGAGTGACTGTTAAAAATTTAATTGTTGTCGATGTTGATAAAGAGGCTGGCTTAATTGCGGTTTCCGGTCCTGTCCCGGGCGTCCCAGGTGGTCTTTTAATTATCAAAAAACTAGCTGAGGGAAGCCTGGAAGAGTTGGTAGAAGAAGCTCCACAAGTCGAGATCCAACAAGTTGAACCCTCCGACGCCGATGCTATGGAGGGCAATGGAGAAGCAGGAAGTGGAAACGATGAAAAAACAGAAGGTAAAAAGGAATAATAATGGTTAAACTAGATGTTTATTCGGCAAAAGGAATAAAGAAAGGTAGTACAAATCTGCCGGAGAGGTTTGTGGAAAAAGAAAATTTACCGCTTTTAGCCCAAGCAATTCATGTATATGAAGCAAGACTTCATCCAGGATTAGCAAAAGTGAAAACCCGCGGTGAAGTTATTGCATCCACTCGTAAAATTTATCGGCAAAAAGGAACGGGTGGCGCGCGTCATGGAGCCAAATCGGCCCCAATATTTGTCGGAGGAGGAGTGGCACACGGACCAAAAGGTTTAAAGAGGAGTTTATCTCTTCCCGCCAGAATGCGCAAGATCGCACTTGGCGCAGCTTTAACAATGGCTGCAAAAGAAGGAAAACTTCTTGTCGTAGATGCTTTGAGTGACTTTAAAAAGACAAAAGAAATAGCAGCTCTTCTTAAAAAAATCGGAGGCTCTCGTTTCACGCTGGTTTTGTCGGACCAAAATCTTCAATTACAAAAGCTAGCTAGAAATATTTCAAATATCAACATAATCCCTTTTAGAGGCTTGAACGCTCATGGTGTATATTTAGGAGGAACAATCATTTTAGATAAAGAAGCACTTTCCCCAAAACAAGTGGAAATAAAAGAAAAAGCCTCCACACCCAGAAAAGTAACTTCAAAGGTAACAAGAGTAAAAACCAAAAGGAAAGCTAAGAAAAGTAAAGAAAAATGAATAAATTAGAACCAATATTAACCGAAAAAACACTAAAGCTAGCCGAAGAAGGAAAATATACGTTTAGAGTCGGACTCGGATTAAACAAATTTCAAATAAAAAAACTTATTGAAGATGTATTTGGAGTTCATGCTGTGAGTGTCCGTACAGTAAAAGAATCAGGTGAGAGAAAACGCACTCAGAGAGGAACAAAAAGAGTAATTCTGCCGGAAAAGAAGGCTATAGTTACTCTGAAAGAGAAGGAAAAGATTGATTTATTTGAAACTAAAAAGAAAAAATGAGAGAACTATTTACAATTTTGCCAAAAAAGTCGGGTAGAGGTGCAAAAGGGCACATTTCAGTCCGTCACCAAGGAGGGCGTAGCAAAAGATATTTAAGGGGAATTGATTTTAAAAGAAATAAACACGATGTTTGGGGAGTTGTTGAGTCAATAGATTACGATCCAAATAGAAACGTACAATTAGCGATGGTGAAATACCAAGATGGTGAGCGGCGCTACATTTTGATGCCTTTAGGTTTAAAAGAAGGGGGACGTGTGATATCATCTGAATCTGCACCGGTTGAAGTAGGTAACGCACTTCCTCTTAAAAAAATACCTGCAGGAACTCAAATTCATAATATAGAAATAAAGCCTGGCAAAGGAGGGCAAATGATAAGAGGAGCAGGAAGTGTGGCGGTCGTGCAAGGGAAAGAAGGAGAGTACGTACTTATTAAACTAACCTCAGGTGAAGTACGAAGGTTTAATCCTGAGAGTTGGGCAACTGTGGGTCAGGTAGGAAATATCGAGGAACGAAGTCGGCGTTTAGGAAAAGCGGGACGCAAAAGAAATATGGGAATACGTCCCAGTGTACGCGGTGTTGCAATGCATCCTAACGCTCATCCGCACGGAGGGGGAGAAGGAAGAAGCGGAGTCGGAATGAAATATCCAAAGACTGTCTATGGCAAACCTGCTGTAGGTAAGACAAGAAAGCATAAAAAATATTCGGATAAGTTAATTGTTAAACCAAGAAAGAAAGGACCGCACGTAGGCTAAAAGATATGTCAAGATCAAGTAAAAAGGGGCCGTATGTTGATGAACGCCTTGTAAAAAAGGTAAAGGGGGGGCTAGGCGATAAAGGGAATCCAATAAAAACATGGTTTCGTAGTAGTCAGATACCCCCTGAATTCGTCGGGAAATACTTTAAGGTTCATAATGGTCGCATCTTTATTGACGTATTTGTTACCGAAGACATGGTAGGTCATAGACTGGGTGAGTTTGCTCTGACAAGAACTTTTAGAGGTCACGGACAGGTTGTCAAAAGGACTCTTGAGAAAACTTAACCCCGAAGAACTCTTATCTCCTACCGAGGTTTATAGCCTTGTGTCGGAGGAGCGATTCTACGGGGCAAGCATATGGAATTTAAAGCAACACAAAAATTTGTGCTTTCCTCTCCCAAAAAGTTGCGGGAGGTGGTCGCACTTATTAAGAAACTTTCTCCAACGGGGGCGGTCGAGCGACTCCCCTTTGCGGGTAAAAGAGCAGCGAAACCTTTGGAAAAGGTAGTAAAAACTGCGATAGCTAATGCTAAGCAAAAGGAAGTAAACGTGGAAACCCTAATCTTTAAAGAAATCCAGATCGGTGAAGGTCCTAGGTTAAAACGCTTTCGAGCGGGAGCACGGGGGCGGGCAAAACCCTACAAAAGAAGAATGAGTCACATCCGAGTTGTCTTGACAACTCGAAATGACCAAATCTCAAAATCCAAATCTCAAACAAATTCTAAAATAGTAAATTTGAAGGAAGAAAAAAAAGATGTAAAAATCCCAAAAGCGAAGTTAAGGAGAAATAAAAATGTTTAAAAAATTAGAAAATTTGTACATTGAAATTAATTGGAAATTGGAAATTGGAAATTGGAAATTCCCGACTGAAAGGAGGGCGTGTGGGACAGAAAATTAACCCAACCGGATTTAGAATTGGCACTTTTATGCCTTGGAAGTCACGTTGGTTTGTGGACGATACTCGATATAAAGATTACCTTTTGGAGGACATAACTATTCGTAAAGCCCTAATGGGAAAGTTGAAACTTGCAGGTATAACGAGAGTTGAAATTGAGAGGTTACCCAAAAGTATGGTAATCGTTTTGATTGTATCCCGTCCTGGGGTTGTGATCGGTAGAGGTGGTTCTGGACTCGAAGATGTAAAGAAGTTTATTCTTAATACACTTCAGGCGGTGCGTGGAAAGAAAATTACCGACATAAAAATTGATTTACAGGTAAATGAAGTAAAAAACCCAGAACTTTCTGCTTATCTAGTTGCAAGCCGAATAGTCTCAGAGCTGGAACGCAGAATTCCCCATAGAAGAGTAGTGGCGAAGACAATTGAAAGAGTAATGCAGTCAGGCGCCCTCGGGGTCAAAATAATTTTGTCGGGAAGAATTGGTGGAGCAGAAATAGGAAGAACTGAAAAATATCACCAGGGATCGGTTCCGTCACAAACCATGCGAGAAAATATTGATTATGCTCAAATTCCAGCCCTTTTGAAAAGAGGTTACGTAGGAGTGAAGGTATTTATACATAAAAAACAAGAAGAGGAATAAAATAATAAGCAAAGCTTGCTGCTTTGCAGTAAACAAGTGATTAATAACAAAATCGAATTACAAATTTGCGAAGCAAATTTGAGAGGAGTTGCCGACTAATAGCTGTAAGTTCCGAGTTTACGAGGAACGAAAGCGATAGCCGAGCAAAGACGAATGTTAGAACCAAAACGAAGAAAATTTAGAAATGATTTTAGAGGACGAATGAGGGGTAAGTCCATTCGCGGATCAAGTTTAGCTTTTGGGGAGTATGGTTTGAAAGCTCTTGGAGCTGGTTGGTTGTCCTCAAGACAAATCGAAGCAGGAAGACGTGCAATTACCCATAGCCTTAAAAAGGGTGGACGCCTTTGGATAAGGGTTTTTCCTGATAAACCAGTAACCTCTCGTCCTGCGGGACAACGTATGGGTGGAGGGAAGGGTGAATTTGATAGGTATGTCGTAGTTATTACGCCTGGAAAAATTATTTTTGAGGTTGCGGGAATCTCGCAAGATTTGGTTAGATTAGTATTCGCGAAAGCTGCGGCAAAACTACCGTTTAAATCGAAAATAGTAAGTCGTGAGGAAGAAGGTTAATATGAAAAAGAAAGACATAATAAGTTTGAGATCTAAGGAAGCTATAGAATTGGCGAAGTTGGTTGGGCAGATGCGTCTTGAAATAGTAAAGACTAAGGCGAATATATCGGCATCAAAAGAGAAAAACTTGAAGAAAGTCAAAAATCTTCGTCATGACTTGGCTCAAGTTGTAACTTTAATGAGAGAGAAACAGATTATGGAGAAAGCCAAAGGGGAAATAAAGGAGGAAATTAAATGAAGATCTTTTCAGGAGTAGTGGTATCTAAAAAAATGGAAAAGACCGCAATAGTTAATGTTGAACGAGTTGTGATTCATCCAGTTTACAAAAAAAGAATAAAAAGGACCCAAAAATATCACGTACATGATGAAATGGGTACTGAGGTTGGAGAAAAGGTTCGTTTTGTTGCAAGTAAGCCTTACAGCAAAACCAAAAAGTGGAAGATTATTGAGATTGTGGGGGGTAAAAAATGATACAACTTGGTACTGTTTTAAATCCCGCCGATAACGCGGGTGCAAAAAAGATTAAGGTAATTGGTATTTCCCCTAGAGTAGGAAAGATTGCCTCTCTTGCTCATGTAATACGCGGTATTGTAAATGGGGCTGATCCAAATGGAATCGTCACTGATAGCGAGAAAGTAAGAGTTCTTATAGTACGAACCAAAAAGGAGGTAAGAAGGACGGACGGAAGCTATGTGCGTTTTGATGATAATGCGGGAGTAGTTATTGACAAACTGGGATTACCACGAGGTACTAGAATCCTAGGACCAATCGCCCGTGAAGTGAAGGAAAGAGGCTATACAAAAATAGCATCATTGTCGAGGGAGGTAGTATAAAATGCTTAAATTCAAAGTTGGAGACAAAGTTAAAATAACTACTGGAAAAGATAAAGGGAGAGAAGGTAGTATAGAGGCAATCCTAATAAAAGAAGGAAAAGTTGTGGTTCCTGGAATTAATCTTTATAAGAAACATGTTAAAGGTCGTCCTGGACAAAAGGGTGGAATATATGACATTCCAAGGCCTCTTTCCTATTCTAAATTAGCAATAGTATGTCCCAAATGTAGTAAGGTGACTCGAGTCGGTTTTAAATTGTCCGGTGATGAAAAGGTAAGAATCTGTAGGAAGTGCGGAAGAGAGATAGATACTAAAATTAAAAAGAAATAATTGAATGGGAAGATTAAAACAAAAATACGAAAAAGAAATTAGAAAAAGCCTTGCAGCTGAATTTAGAATTGATAATTCCTTAGCGATTCCTAAAATAACAAAGGTCGTCGTAAATATGGGGGTTGGCGAGGCGTCTAAAAATAAAGAAGTTTTGGAAAGTACGAAGAAAGATTTAGCGGCAATCACAGGTCAGATGGCATCTGTCCGAAACGCTAAGGTATCTGTGGCAAGTTTTGGTATAAGACGCGGTATGCCAGTTGGATTAAAGGTGACATTACGGGGAGAACGTATGTATTCATTTTTAGATAAACTTTTTTCAATAAACTTGCCTCGTTTAAGAGATTTTCGAGGACTTTCCGTTAAGAGTTTTGACAAATACGGAAATTATACTTTGGGATTGATAGAACACAGTGTTTTTCCGGAGATCGATCTTGCCAAGGTTCAACCAAGAGGACTTGAAATTACCATTGTGACAAATACCAATAATGTTGATATGTCAAAACGACTACTTGAATTACTGGGAATGCCGTTTGAAAAGAAGGAAAAATAGTACGAGCAAAGCGAGTCATATGGCAAAAACATCAAAAGTTGTAAGAGAAACAAAAAAATTGAAATATAAGGTGAGATACAGAAATAGGTGTCGCCTTTGTGGACGAAGTCGAGGCTATATGAGAAAATTTGGACTTTGTAGGCTTTGTTTCAGGGAGTTTGCTCATAGGGGTGAGATTCCTGGAGTGAGAAAAGCGAGTTGGTAAACATTTCTGACTTTCTTTTAGAAAAAGAAAGTCAGACAAAGAAAAAAATGCCAAGAAAAACAAAAAATACTAAAAAACAATCGAAAACAGAGACGGTAAGAGTTGCGGCGGGAAATTACCCTGTTGGGGATTTTCTAGTCAGACTAAAAAACGCCGGTTTGGCGAGGATGAAGACTGTTGAGATGCCTCATACTAAGCTTATAAAAGCTGTGGCGAAAACATTAGTAGCAGAAGGATATCTTGCGGATATTTCTGAAAAAAGGGGGAAAGTTTCCGTTACCCTTACATATAGGAGAAAAGAACCAATATTGACGGAGATTAAACTAGTCTCTAAACCGGGGTTAAGAGTCTACATTAAGGCAAGCGAATTAGAAAAAAGGAAAGACCCCTCGATCTTATTGATTTCAACGCCAAGTGGAGTTATGTCGTCGAAAGATGCATTGAAGAAGCGCCTCGGCGGCGAGGTTATAGCGGAGGTTCTATGAGTAGGATAGGTAAATTATCAATTCAAATTCCCGAAGGAGTTACGGTAAGTTTAGATGGGAATACAATAAAAGTTATTGGTCCAAAAGGAGCGCTTGTAAGGAAGTTTTCCAAAGATATTACTATTGAAAAAAGCGAAAACGAAATTAAGCTATTAGAGAAAAGAAAGACAAGTCGTAGTAGTGCTCTTTATGGAACAACACGAGCAATTTTAGCGAATATGATAATCGGTGTAACAACGGGTTGGTTGAAAACGCTTGAATTGGTCGGAACTGGCTACAGGGCAGATGTATCTGGGGATGTACTTACTCTAACGGTTGGGTTTTCTCATCCGATTAAGGTAAAAGCTCCTCCTGGAATCTCTTTTAAGGTAGAAAAAACAGATGTTAGCGTGGAGGGGCCTGACAAAGAAGTTGTGGGGCAGGTTGCTGCTAGCCTTCGTGCGATACGGAAACCAGAACCATATAAAGGGAAAGGAATCAAATATAAAGACGAAGTGATTCGTAGAAAGGCAGGAAAAGCAGCTAAAACCGTTGGGGCGGCAGCGTAATTCCTAGCATGAGACTATGAGCACAGAAAAAATTATTAGGGAGGCAAGACGAAAAAAAAGAGTTAGAGCAAAGATTCAAGGGAGTGTAAAACGCCCAAGGCTTTCTGTATTCAGATCAAATAAGCATATTTACGCCCAGATTATCGATGACAGTAAAAGTTCTACCCTGGTTTCTGCGAGTGACTTAGAGTTGGCTAAACCGAAGAAAAAAACAGATAGCACTAAAAAAGAGGTCGCGTCGCAAACAAAGAAGAATATTGCATTTCTGTTAGGAGATTTGCTTGCAAAGAAGGCGGGAAAGAAAAAGATTAAAAAAGTTATTTTTGATCGTGGAGGATATAGGTATCATGGACGAGTCAAGGCGCTTGCTGAAGGTGTCCGGAAAGGGGGACTAGAAGTTTAATGACTGCTTACTACAACCAAGTACTTAAAGAGTTCGATGAAACCGTTGTTAAGATCCGAAGAATTTCGAAAAAAACTAAGGGTGGAAATACAATACGCTTTTCGGCCTTAGTAGTTGTTGGTGATAGAAAAGGCAAAGTTGGGGTAGGTCTTGCCAAAGCACCCGATGTTTCAGGGGCAATTAGAAAATCATTAGCCTCGGCAAAACGAAAAATGTTTACTATTCCCCTCAGGGGTACAACAATTCCTTATTCTGTTTCCGAAAAGTTTTCCGCTGCTAAGGTCTTACTTAAACCCGCGCCCCCCGGAAGCGGAATTATAGCAGGGGGGCCAATTCGAGTAGTTCTCGAGGCAGCGGGAGTACGGGATGCTGTTGGAAAAATTTTAGGAACTAAAAATAAAACTTCAAATGTGTATGCGACGTTGGAAGGATTAAAGACAATTGCTAAGATTAGAAATAGAAAAGAATCAATTTCAAAAAAAGATATATAAATAGGAGGAGTAAAGAATGACACAATTACCGAAAGTTGTTACGAAAAGAAAAAAAAGACTCGGGCGTGGTTATGGTGGAGGAAAAGGTGGCCACACAGTAGGGCGTGGACAAAAGGGTCAAAAATCAAGAAGGAACATTGGAGTTCTTTTCGAGGGAACTAAAATGAAGAAAAGCTTTATTAAAAGACTCCCCCTTCGTCGTGGAAAAGGAAAGTTTAAAGGTAAAGATAAGCCAATTATCGTAAAAACGCGTTATCTTGATATTCTACCTTCTGGTACTACAGTCAACCTCGAGTCACTTATAAAAAATGGCATTGTTGAGAAGCAAGCAGGCAAAGTTGGAGTAAAAATCTTAGGTGACGGTGAAATTAAGAAAAAATTTAATATTACTATTCCAATTTCCAAGTCCGCTGCCAAACTCGTCGAGAAGGCCGGTGGAAAGATTGTTAAATAATGTTTTCCACAATTATTCAATTTTTTTCAAAAGCAGTTAAATCTCCTGATATTCGGAAAAAGATTTTTATTACGGGAATCGTATTAGCTATTTTCCGTTTGACCGCTCATATTCCTGCAGCTGGAATAGATAGAACTTCTCTTCAAGCACTTTTTTTGGGAAGTCCACTTCTATCTTTACTGGATGTATTTTCTGGAGGAACTTTGGCTAACTTTTCGATTATGGCCTTGGGGTTGACTCCTTATATTAACGCGTCAATTATAATGCAGCTTCTTACCTACGTGGTGCCTCGTCTTGAGGAGTTGTCAAAGGAGGGAGAATATGGTCAGGAACGGATTAACCAATATACAAGATTTCTTACAGTTCCTTTGGCTGCTCTTCAAGGTTTTGGAATGTACACACTTCTTCGTAGTCAAGCAATAATTCCGCAACTAAACCCCCTTTCTTTGGCCGCACTTGTTCTTACCATGACGGCAGGAAGTATGTTGTCAGTTTGGTTGGGAGAACTAATTACAGAGTACGGAGTCGGAAATGGAATATCATTTCTTATTTTCGCAGGTATCGTTGCTCGACTGCCGGTAACATTAGGTCAATCGGTTGCAGTGATAACAGCTGCAGACATTTTTAAAGTTGGAATATTTTTATTACTTTCGGTAGCGATTGTTGGTCTTATTGTTTTTATGAACGAGGCAACTCGTCAGATTCCCGTTACTTATGCACGACGTGTGGGAAGAATGGGTTTGTCTTCTTCTTATATTCCACTTCGACTTAATCAGGCAGGGGTAATACCAATTATTTTTGCAGTTTCCTTGGTTCTCCTTCCATCGCTTGCGAGTCAATTCTTATCAGGAGTTGGGAACCCTAAAATTGCACAAGTGGGCTCACATCTTGCCGAAGTTTTTAATCCGGCATCGCTTATATATAACGTAATTTACTTTCTTTTAGTCGTCGGCTTCACCTATTTTTACACTTCGGTTGTCTTTAATCCAGAGAGGATTTCGGAAAATTTACAAAAATCGGGCGGGTTCATTCCAGGTATGAGACCTGGTTCTCAAACTACCAAATATTTATCCCAAGTCCTAAATAGAATTACTCTCGTTGGAGCGGTTTTTTTGGGTTTAATCGCTATATTACCCTCCTTATTCCAGAATGTTATAGGAGTTGCGAATCTAGCAATTGGAGGAACAGGAATTCTGATCGTAGTATCGGTAATTCTCGAGACAACTCGCGATATTGAAGCACAACTTGTTATGAAGCGTTATGAAACATTCCTGCGTTAGCAGGAAAATAAACCAATAAGTACCAATAACCCAATAATTCAATGAACGATTAATGAATTGGTATTTATTTGAAATTGAATTATTGGTACTTATTTATTATGAATTTAGTTCTTCTCGGTGCACCAGGATCAGGAAAAGGAACTCAAGCAGAAAAGCTGAGCCAAAAACTAAATCTTTTTTACCTGCAGACTGGAGAGTTATCAAGAGAATGGGCAAAAACTGATAAGAGAATTAGAAATATTATCAATGGTGGTAAGCTAATTCCCGAAAAGGAAATGACAAACTACGTTATGAAATATTTAGAGAAAAGGGTTCCTAAGGGAACGAATATTCTTTTCGAGGGATTTCCCAGATTTATTTCTCAGTATGAAGAATATGAAAAGTGGCTTGCCTCAAAAAGGCAAAAAATTGACGCGGTTGTATCTTTGGACATAAGTGAGAAAGAAGCTGTAAAAAGACTTTCAGGCAGAAGGATCTGTGAGAAGTGCGGTGAGGTTTACAACGTTATTACTAATCCGCCTAAAGAATCTGGCAAGTGTGATAAATGCAAAGGTAAATTAATCCAGAGAGATGACGATAGACCGGAAGCTATTAAGGTTAGGTTTAGATATTACAGAAACAATACTAAAAAGTTAATAGACTATTTAGACAATAAAGAAAAATTAATTAGAGTTGATGCGGTAAGACCAATAAATGTTATTTATTTAGAGATATTGGAGAAATTGGGTGTTAAAAATGGGTAAGGGAATATTGGTTAAATCGGGTAAAGAGATTGAATTTATAGCCGAAGGTGGCAAAAAATTAGGAAGAGTTAAAAAAGCACTGATTGATAAAGTTCGTGAGGGTGTAAGTGCAAAAGAGATAGACGATTTAGCTAACAAGCTCATTAAAAAGGAAGGCGGAAAAGCGTCTTTTAAAATGGTACCTAGATATCGCTGGGCAACGTGCGTAAACGTAAATGATGGAGTTGTTCATGGGATTCCTAAAAAGGAGATTGTTTTTAAAAAAGGTGACGTAGTAAGCGTAGATGTAGGGATGTTTTACAAAGGGTTTCATACAGACACATCATTTACTGTGGGGTTGGAGGTAAGTAAAGAAATAAATAAATTTCTGGATACCGGGAAGATTGCCTTAAAAAAAGCAATTCAGGAGGCTAAAATGGGAAAGAAAATTTTTGATATATCTGAAGCGATTGAATCGACTCTAAAACAGGCTGGGTACTTCCCAATCAGGGCATTGGTTGGGCATGGAGTGGGAAAAGATTTACATGAAGAACCTCAAATTCCGTGTTTTACAAGTGGTAAGGCAAGTTCGAGTCCCGAAATACCCGAAGGAGCGGTTTTAGCTATTGAAGTTATGTATGCAATGGGTAGTGGGGATGTAAAACTTGATGGAGATGGGTGGACAATTTCAACCTCAGATGGTACAATATCAGGACTTTTCGAGGAAACTGTTGCAGTTACCAAAAACGGATCCATAATTATAACGGGGATTAGTTGAAAAGCTAATGAAATAGTTAGCTTGTTTTTTTGTTTAAAGAAATGAAACAGGAAGATACGACAAAAATTGATGGGGAAGTTCTCGAGGCCTTGCCTAATACAATGTTCCGGGTAGAGTTATCAGATGGAAGACTTATATTGGCAACGCTAAAAGGAATGTTAAGGAGGAGATACGTACGAATTTTTCCTGGAGATAAAGTAAGTGTAGAAATGACAAAGTATGACGAGGAGAGAGGAAGAATTGTAAATAAATATAGAAAATGAAAGTTCAATCATCCGTAAAAAAAAGATGTAGGGATTGTAAGATCGTTAGGCGTAAGGGAGTTGTCTATGTGATTTGTAAAAATCCAAGGCACAAACAAAGACAGGGATAACTAAAGTGACTAGATTAGCTGGAGTTGATCTACAAGATAGTTGGAAAGTTGATTATGCCCTCACTCGTATTAAGGGTATGGGGTGGGCATTGTCAAAAAAAATTCTCAAGTTGCTGGATTTTCCAACAACAAAGAGAGTGTCTGATCTTTCTTCTGAAGAATTGGCAAAGCTTGCAAATAAATTAGAGAAATACTCTATTGAAGGAGACCTACTTCGTCAAGTGAGGGCTAACGTTCAGAGACTTAAAACAATTGGTGCCTATAGAGGCGTAAGACATGCGAGAAATCTCCCGACCCGAGGGCAGCGTACACGAAGCAACGCCCGAACCAAAAGAGGTAAAAGAAGAACGGTTGGAGCATTCAAGAAAGAGATATTATCAAAATTGACCCAGCAAAAGACTGAAAAGGAAGCGTAAAAAATGGCAGCTAAGAAAACAAAAAAGGATAGGGTTGAAAAAAAACAGTCCCCCAAGGGAAAAGTCTATATTTCGGCTACGTTCAATAACACGCTTATTACTGTAACTGATATGGAGGGGAACGCTTTGGTCTGGGGTTCGTCCGGAAACGTAGGGTTTAAAGGAACAAGGAAATCGACTCCCTTTGCCGCTACTACCGCTACCGATAAGGTGATAAAAAAAGCCAAAGAAGAAAATGCACTCACAGAAGTTGAAATTTATGTAAAGGGTCCTGGGCCAGGACGCGATGCGGCCCTAAGGGCAATAAGATCAACAGGATTAAAGATTGCCATGATTGCAGATGTTACGCCTATTCCACATAATGGCCCAAGACCGAAGAAAAAAAGGAGAGCATAACGATGGCACGCTACACTGGACCAAAAGATAAATTATCAAGACGTGAAGGCACAGATCTTTTTGGAAAAGGATCTAAGCTTACGCGTTTGACAGTACCTCCTGGTATGCATGGCCCAAGGGGTACAAGAACGCCTTCTCAGTATGGAAGACAATTACGGGAAAAGCAGAAAGTAAGAAGAATGTATGGAGTATTAGAGAAACAATTCAAAAAATACATTACTCAAGCACTTAAATCGAAAGGTAATACTGGAGAAATGCTCATTTCTCTACTGGAGCGAAGATTAGATAATACTGTTTACCGACTTGGTTTTGCTCCTAGCCGGTCGGCCGCACGTCAACTTGTCGGACATAGACACGTCCTAGTTAACGGAAAAAAAGTAAATATTCCATCATATCAGGTAAGGGTTGGTGAAACAGTTAATTTGACATCAAAGGCACTTGGTATACCAAGTATTAAGAAACTTTTACAGGAAGAGGAAACAAGATTGCCAAGTTGGCTTAAACGCAAGGCCGTTATAGGAAAAGTTTCCTCTTTGCCAAAAAGAGAAGATATTGCTGAGCCAATTTCAGAACAAGATATTGTTGAGTTTTACTCACGATGAGGAGGTGAAAAGTCATGATAACCGAACCAATTTTTGAAATTAAACAAGAAGAGAAAAAGGTCAACTATGGACGATTTGTTATATCCCCCTTAGAACAAGGGTATGGAAATACTCTCGGAAATTCCTTAAGGCGAGTCTTACTAACTAGCTTACCTGGAGCGGCAATTACTAATGTACGAATTAGCGGTGTAAAACACCAATTTTCGACTCTTAAAGGTATGAAAGAAGATATTGTTGAATTTTTACTTAATCTTAAAAAGGTCCGCATTAAATACGACGGAGAAAGAGTTGTAAAAGCAACAATCACAGCAACAGGACCAAAGGATATAAAAGCATCTGATATAAAGTCTGATGCAACTGTAACTATAATGAATCCTGATTTGATTCTAGCAAGTTTAAATAAAGGATCAAAGTTGGAAGCAAAATTGGAAGTTGAGGCAGGAAGTGGTTACTCTCCGGCAGATGAGCGTGCAACAGGTGAAATTGGCTTGATTCCACTCGACGCTTCATTTTCTCCAGTCATAAGAGTTAACTATAAAGTGGAAGAAACCCGTGTCGGTAGATTGACCAATTATGACAAATTAACTATCGAAATTTGGACAGATGCAACAGTTGATCCCAAAGAGGCGTTGACTACTGCTGCCAGTATTCTCGTTGCGTACTTTAACCAAGTTGTTACTCCCAAAAAGATTGAGAAAAAAGTTAAAGAAGAGGTAGATAATTTGGGTCCCGTTGGAAAACTTTCAGTTGAAGAAATAGGATTACCGACAAGAGTAGCAAATGCCCTAGTAAAAGCCGGATACGAGTCAGTCGAAGAACTTGTGACTGCAAAAAGAGACGAACTTGTCAAAGTACGAAACCTTGGAGAAAAGTCCGTAAAAATAATTGAAGCAGCACTTGGTGAGAGAGGACTTGTGTTAACCAATCTAATCGCATGAAAAAGAGAGTATTCGGAAGAAAGCTATCCCGAGATAGGGGTTCAAGGAAGGCACTTTTCATAAGCTTGATAAAAGCGTTGGTTTTACATGGAGAAATAATAACTACATATGCAAAAGCAAAAGCTATTAAATCCCAAATTGAAAGATTAGTAGGTATGACAAGAAAGGAAGGAATATCTGCGCGAAGGCGCGTTTATGCCTCTCTTGCAAACGACAGGAAGACTACCGATTCACTTTTTGGAATAGCACCTCAATTTACGGGAAGGAACAGCGGATTTACCAGAATTATTAAACTTCCCGAAAGGCGGGGAGATAGAAGTTCTATCGTAAGACTTGAGTGGAGTCAGAAGATTAAGATTCAGACTAAAAAAGAAGGAAAAGAAAAGAAAGAGGCTGAAAAACCAATTAAAAAGGGCTTAAAGGGAAAAGTTCTAGAAAGAGCGAAGAATCTGAGAAAACGAAGTATGCCTAAATAATAATTATGAAGACATATCAACCAAAAGGCAAAGACGTAAAACGAAACTGGCATCTTGTCGATGCCCAAAACCAGATATTAGGGAGGCTATCAACTCAAATCGCACGTCTTTTGATGGGAAAGCATAAACCAAAGTATTCGGATCACATGGATATGGGAGACTACGTGGTTATCGTAAATGCGAAAGAAGTGGGACTTACCGGTAATAAATCTGGTCAAAAAGTATATCGAAGGCATTCGGGTTATCCGGGAGGCTTTAAAGAAGTTAGTTTTGAGAAAATGATTAAGGAGCAGCCGGAAAAAGTTATCCAACATGCAGTATCCGGAATGCTTCCCGATAATCGTCTCAAAAGCAAAAGAATGGTTCGGCTCAAAGTCTTTGCAGATTTAAACCACCCTTATAAAGATAAATTTAAAGTAAGAGAATAAAGTATGGCAAAAAATTCTAAACCAAACTATACATACGCGGTAGGACGTCGAAGAAGTGCAGCCGCCCGCGTACGACTTTTTAGAGGAAAGGGAGACACGACCGTGAATGGGAAATTAATATCCGATTATTTTCCGGGCCCGACTAATAAGGATTTGTGGTCTAAGCCTTTCAGGACACTAGATGCAACAGATAAATATTACGCAACAGTTAAAGTTGTTGGCGGAGGAGTAATGGGTCAACTGGATGCCGTTGTACATGGAATTGCGCGAGCCTTCGCAAAGCTAAATAGAGATGAATTTCGCCCCGTACTTAAAAAAGCCGGTCTTCTCACACGGGATTCTCGTACCCGTGAACGTCGAAAAATCGGAACAGGCGGTAAGGCGAGAAGGGCTAAACAATCTCCTAAGAGGTAAGATTAAACATCTTCAAAAGATCCTTGGGTTTTTCGGCAATATAATCTGGATTTTGTCCTTTCAGTGACTTTTCGGATTCGTAGCCCCAAATTACCGCGACCGATTTTATTTTTGCATATTTTGCCGCTTCTATATCTCTTGTTTCATCACCAATATAGATTGTTTCTTCTGGTAAAAGACTGAATCTGGAAATCACTTTTTTTAATTTTTTTCCTTTACCGAATAAATCAATTTCTGAATGTATAAAACTAAAATATTTTAAAAGTTTGTGATTTTTCAAAAAAGTAGTCACATTTTCTACTGAATTAGACGTGATTATTCCTAATTTGTGTTTCTTGGAGAGTTTTATAATTACTTTGGGTAAGGTTTTAAAAAGTTTTAAATTGGGGATCTGTTCCGCTATCTTTTTCCTAGCAAGAAGTAAAAGTTTAGGAATTTTATATTTTGGTATTCCGCTCTCCGAAATAAGTTTTTTAGCTCCTTTTCTGCGAACTTCGTTAGCTGAGATTATGGTCCTCCCTTCTTTCTGTAGAAATTCTGTGGCTAGAATAAAGACAGTATCAAAGTTATCACATATTGTTCCGTCAAAATCAAAGATCAGATTCATTAGTCAAGTTTAACATAGCAAAGCTTACTTAAGTCGGCTTCACTGGATTTTGTAATAATTCCTATTAGAATTGGTGTATGGCAATTGAAAACGAGATACATCCAGTTCAAGTAAACATACTTTTGGTTTTACTTTTTAGAACAAAAGCTCGGTTTTCTAAATTAAATAGTCTGAAAGTTCCAAGCGATCAGTTTAACTTTCACTTAAAAAAGCTTATCGAAGCCACTTTAATAGAAAAAAGCGGTAATTCTTATCACCTAACTCCAAGCGGAAAAGAATTTGCCAATAGGTTTGATACCCAAAATTTAGTACCAGAACGTCAAGCAAAAGTTGGAGTTTTGGTTTGTTGCATCAAAAATGAAAAAGGAACTTATAGATACTTGGTTCAAAAACGGTTAAAACAACCTTACTTCGGTTTTTACGGTTTTTTTGGAGGAAAAGTTAGATGGGGAGAAACAATTTACGAAACGGCTGTGCGAGAACTAAAAGAAGAAACCGGATTAAAGGGAACAATAAAACTTGTTGGGATTAAACACAAAATGGACTACGCGAAGGATGGAAAGCTACTTGAAGACAAGTTCTTTTTCTCTTTTAAAGCAACCAAACTTACAGGAAAATTGATTAAATCGTTTGAGGGAGGAGAAAATCTATGGCTTACTGAAAAAGAGATTTACAAGCTTCCTAATTTATTTGATGGGGTAGATACAACTTTGGAGATGGTAAGAGGGAAAGATTTAAGTTTTATTGAAAGAAAATACAAGGTTCAGAAATATTAAATATCTTTCTTTTCTTTCCTGAGATAATCTGGGACTATTTCAGGATATTTCAGAGAAATAATTTCATTCATTTTGTTACGAGCCCTATAAAGTTTGCCTTCAACAGCACGCTCAGAAAGTCCTAGTTGTTTAGCAATTTGTTTTATTGTCAGATCTTTCCAGTAGCGAAGAAAAAGTAACTGTTTTTTGTCTTCGGGTAATAACTTTATACAAGCTCTAACTGAAGATCTTAACTCATCAAGCGCCAGTCTTTCGGGGGGTGAAAGTTCATTAATAGAAGCTTCAGCAATTTCTTCTAAAAGTGGGGCAACAAATTTCGACTCGCGATTAATCTCTTCGCGGTAATAATCAGCAATTTTATTAAGAGCAATCCTGCAAACCCAAGTGAAGTAGCTGCTTTTATGCTCAAAAGCATTCCATCCTTCCCAGGCAGCAGAAACTGTTCGGGAAAATACCTCCTCAGCCATTTCTTTATTTCCACCAACTCTTTTTACGATAAATTTCATTAGGGGAAGTGCAAGCCTTCTATAAGCTGCTTCAAAAGCGCTTGTGGTGAGCGAGCTATGCGAGTCGAACCATGGGGTTTTAGTCATGATATATGACTAATAGTATACGTTAGCGCAAATAAATTCGTCAAAGCTAGCAATAATATATCAAGAATGGAAAGATCGTTATCTATTGAACAAGGTGGTATAGGTACTCTAGAGCATGGAAGACGTGGATACGGGGATGTAGTAGAAAGGCTTTCGCAAATGCTTGAAGTTGCAAAATCAGGGGTTGTTAGTGCAATTTCTTATGTTTTAGATCCGCCTTACAATACGCCGGATGGTAAGCCTCTCCAAGTTCACTGGTATACCCCAACTGAGATAGCAGAACTCAATCAATAGAGAGAAATTAACCAAGCAATGGATGAATTCAGCCAAGCGATTGAATCAAAAAAACAAAATGGTGGGATACCCAGGCAGTATTTAGATTTGTCTTAATTCCTTTAATCAACTATGTATTCCCCTCATTTTTATTGAAAATAACCCCCCTTTCGTAGATAATTAAACGCTTTTATGGTAGAAAGAATATTGGAAGAAACAGAAAGGACAAGAAAAGTGCCAAGAGACGCCTTTATATTTGCTGCAAGTCCACCGACGGCAGGAAAAACAACACAAACAATATTTTTAGCGGAAACGACAAGGGCAAGATTGGTTAGAGGAAAAGATATTGTGCCCGAGTTAATTCATGTTCTGGATACGAGTCGGGATTTGATACCCGATCGCACCTTTTTACCTAGTTTAAGGGTAACTTTAGATAGTTTAACAGCCGGTCGAGTAGTTTTAGATAATATTCCCAGAACAACAGAACAGGCCGAAGTGGTTAAAAAATGGGGAGAAGGAAATGGTGTAAATCTTCATCTAGTTGAACTTACACTATCTGAAGAGGAAGTGGTCGGAAGAGTCCAAGAACGAAGAGTTTGTCCTGATTGTGGTGAATCTTATCATCCATTACTCAAACCACCCAAAGAAGCTGAGGTTTGTGACCGGGACGGTTCACAACTTGCGAGAAAGAATGGGGATGATCCTACTTTAGCTAGAAAGGGATATCAGCATCACCAAAAATTAGGGTCCGAAATCTTAGGGGTTTTTGAAGAAGTAGCAACTATCCACAGAATATCAGCTTCAGGAACAGTTTACGAAACAGCTAGAAGAATGTTTACGGAACTCTCTCCGCACATTTTTTATAAGGGCGAAATGGCAGACGGCTATTTTAAATTACGCGACGTTTTGGATGAAAATGGATTCAGACACATTTTTATTTCCGGCATGCCGGTATTTATGTATGAGGGAAGGGCATTGATGAAAGATTTTGACATACTAGTGCCTAATAGTGAGATAGAACAGGTAGCTTCAGCACTGCACCTTAAAGTTGGCGAAAAAGACAGTTCCGTGGCCTATACAAGATTTGCTGATATTGGACCGGGAGTTGAAATTGTATCTAATTTACAAGTAAAAGCTGGAAAAATGCTTGTTCCTTTTGATTTTGATTTCTTGTGGGAAGAAGCGAGAATTGTTAGGTTTATGGGGCATGAATGCAGAATTATGGGTTTAGAAGATCTGATTTTGTTTAAAGCGGCTTTAGGAAGATCTGGACCAGATGACTGGGGAAAACACAAGGATGACTTAATTGATATAGAAGGGTTGATCGGTGCACAAAATGTGGATTGGGATAATTTAGTTAGACGTGCTCGAATTCTTGGAATGGAGGCACGATTAAAAGAAAAACTTAGCGCTCTGGGTTCGGAAGTTAAAGTAGGTTTTTAAAAATACCTGATTTCAGTATGGATAAAGCATCTATAGACGAAGTAGTTTTGGTTGACGAAAATGATAATGTTTTGGATTACAAAGAGAAATTTGCAACACACAAATATCCGGTTCCACTTCATCGTGCGATTTCAGTTGTGATTTTTTCTCCCGACAAAAAATCTATGCTTCTGCAAAAAAGATCTACAAAAAAACCCACTTGGCCTCTTTATTGGTCCAATACTGTTTGCAGTCACCCTTATAAAGATGAAAGTTATTCCGACGCTGCCGCTCGTAGATTAAAAGAAGAAATGGGTTTTTCAACTTCCTTAAAAGAGTTATACAGATTTATCTATAAAGCAGAAATGGATGAAACGTGGGGGGAACACGAGTTGGATGCAGTATTTGAGGGCGCATATGATGGGCCGGTAATTCCTAATCCCGACGAAGCAGCAGATTTTAAATGGGTCACAATAAAGGAATTAAAAAGAGACGTTGTAGAAAATTCCGAAATTTACACTCCTTGGTTTAAAATGATTTTAAAGAAGTTGAATATTAGGTAGGAATTTAAACCTCTCTTTCCACCATATACTGAGCGATCCCGTCAAGGTAGTAGACTGCTTCTTGGTTCCATTTCTTCCTTTCCATTTCAGGTACTGCTTTTTGAGCTTTTTTGGCCCATTTTACAGAAACCTTTCGCGAATATTCGAGAGAACCAGTATCTTTTACTATTTTTCTTACCTCGTTTGCCTCGCTTTCTGTTAGGTCTCTTTTTCCCCAGATTTCCTTGAGTCTTTTTTGCTGAGTTTTGTTGCCGAATTCAAGTGCTTTAATTATTAAAAGCGTCATCTTCCCTTGGCGTAAGTCTGAATGAGCAGGTTTACCCGTTTTCTTTGGATCGCCATAAAGGCCAAGAATGTCGTCTTGGAGTTGAAAGGCAACTCCCCCCGGAATTGCATATTTACTGATTAAGTCTAGGTCTTTTTGATTTGCTCCAGATAAAATTGCTCCCATATGGAGAGGATTTTCGTATGTGTATATTGCCGTTTTAGCTAGGTGTAAATCCGTTATATCCTTCTCTGAGGCTGTACCTTCGCCTTCTAGCGTTATGTCAAATGACTGGCCAAGAGCGGTATTTGTTATTCCTCTAAATAATCTATTTAAAGCCGAGATCTTATTTTGGGAGTTAAAGTTCGCTCTTCCTAAAATTTCAAATCCAATACAAAGCGCCGCATCTCCACTATTAACGGCCATACTTTCACCGTAATGCAGAGGATCAAATCTAAATTTGTTATTAAAATGGAATTTTTTATAGTACTCATGTGTCGTTGGTAACCCGCGTCTTGTATCATCCTGGTCCATAAAATCATCGTGTATAAGAAGTGCTGTATGGATTAGTTCTATACTCATCGTAGCAAACATGATGTCTTTTTCTTTTCCCCCCCCAAGAAGTTTATATCCGTAGTAAACAAAAGATCCTCTAAGTCTTTTTGCGGGTCTTAAGTTATGTTCTTTTATGTGGTGCAAAATGTGAAGAGAAAGTTGCTTTTCCTTCTTACTTACGCCAAATGCGTTCGCAATTTCTTTATTGAAATAGCTTTCGAGTTCTTCTTCGATTTTTGAAACGAATTTTTCTAGAGTTTCCTTTGCGTCGGCCGCCTTTTTTGATTTAGTTTTCGTAACAATTTTATCAATCGTAACCATTTTAAAATCAGGGTTAATTATACACGAAATTAGTTTTGATATGATATAATTTCAACCATGCCGCGAGAGGACTCTCTTACCTTGCCTTCCGGAACCAAAATTCCGGACCATATTGTTATTATTCCCGATGGAGATCGACGTTGGGCTCGTGCTAGGGGTCTCACTCCACAAGAAGGCCACAGGGCCGGTATCAAAAATATGGTGAAGCTTACTCGTGCGGTACGCCAATGGGGAATTCATACTGTTACTGCGTGGGGACTCTCCACTGAAAATTGGCTTGAACGACCCCAAAAAGAATCCGACTTTTTGATGAAAGCAATTACTCATCAACTTCGGGTGCATTTAAGAGAGGCAAAGGAAGACGGTGTTCGAATTGTACACTTGGGAAGGAAAGATAGATTACCCAGATTTGTTTTAGACGAGGTTGCGAAAGCGGAAGAGGAAACCAGGAATAATAAAAAACACATTTTAAATCTGGCCTTGGATTATGGAGGACAAGATGAACTCGTTCGTGCGATTCAAAAAATAATTCATGATGGAGTAAGAGCAGACGCGGTTGATATTAAACTTATTGACAACTATATGGATACAGCAGGGCAGCCTTATCCATATCCGGATTTAATGATAAGGACTTCTGGAGAACAGAGAACAAGTGGACTTTTGCTTTGGCAATCTCATTATGCCGAAACCTATTGGGAAGCTGATCATTTTCCCGATTTTGGACCAGATAAACTTCGCAATGCAATTCTTGATTATTCCAGAAGGAGAAGAAGATTTGGAGGAAATGATGTTGAGGAGCATCTGAAATTTCGTCCGGAAGTAAGTGCAAAGCTTGAATTCAATTGGTGGAGATTAAGGAAGATTCCTGAGAATACGAGCTTTGTTGATTATTCAATTCAACACCTTAAAGAACAATTTGGATTGTCAAAGGAGCTTGCCAAAGAGGCTGCAATTTTAATGACTCAGGCGGTTTTGAAGGGAGAGCAGGAGAAGTGGGAGCAAACCAAAAGGCCACTTAAGAAATTCTACAAGTTAATTAAAGAAGAAGTTAAGCTTGCATTTGAACCCTCACTGGCTACTTCACTTGAGGTTAAGTTATGGCAGGATTTAAGTGGTAAGGAGGATGTAAAGGAAGCGGCTGATATTGAAGAGACCGCAAGACAGTATTATGCCGAGGTTTACAGAATTTCTCTTTTTCAGGCAGCAAAGCTGGCGCACTTAAGAGTTTTGGCAAATATCGAGAGAAACTTAGCCGAGCGGGGAATGGGTGAATATCATTGGGATCGTGCAGAAGACTATCTTCAAAAATTCTACAGTGCTTTGAAAGAAAGAGTCGCTTAAGGTTATGGGAGAAAATGTGTGTAGATTATATTATTACCGTGTACTGTATTACCGATACAAACTAAAAAATTATCTTTTTACGTCTTTTCTTGTAAAACCCATGTACACTTTTTTCTTATAGATCATTTTCGAGGCTCCAGTTTTTTCATAAACTTTTCTTCTATATTCCTTTTCTACTTTTTCTTCCCGATCCATAATCAGTTCGTAACCAGTCGGATTTTGATCTAATTTTCTCGCTACAAGTAATACTGTAGTTAACCCAACTTTTAACTCTTTTGCAATTTGTCTATAAAGTACTCCTTGTTTGATTAATTCAGCAATTTGGATTCTCCTTCCGATCTTCATTCTCTCATCGTGAGTTAAGATTGCTTTAATAATTTCTTCAACATCGCTTCCATCTTTCGCAGCAAGAAAAGAAGCCCTTAATCTATTCAATGCACCATAGACAGAATCTTTATCGAGAAATTTGTACCGTCTCTTTGTACCGTCTCATAGATTAATCTTAACACAATGTTACTGTGATACAGTCCACGAGAACAAACTGCTTTACATATTTATCTCACTTTTGATTTATTAACCAGTTCCTTGAATTTCTTAGCTCTTTCATCTTTATTAAATTTCAGTGCCCATTCCCAAGCTTTCTTATAGTCTTCAGGAAAGATGTTTTTTTCAATCCGATAAGCATTATTTGCGAATTCTATTCCATAGACACTTTCCCAAACTTCGTAAAGAATTAGATACAATTTTTTATGAGCTTCCAATTTATTTTCATTCACGTTCAAAGTTTCAACTCCGTTCGTGAATAAAAATCTGTGTAATAACTCATGAATTAAATTTGCTCTTTTCCCAACTGATTTAAATGTGGAGGAAAGTAATAAAGGATAGGACATACTCTTACCATCGTGTACCAGTGCATGAATTACTTTTTTATTTAAAACTTAAGCCAGTAATTTTTTCTGTACTATTAATGATTTTTTTACCGTCAGTGCCCTAAACGTACTGGTATATTCTCGTAGCTTCGATAATGTCATTTCTTTCGAGAGAAGGATAAAAATTAATTTTTAACATCTAGTTAATTTTACCTAATCTTTTACCTAATTTTTCTGTTTTTGAAAGTAAACTTTCAACTTCGGAAATTCCTTTTTCCCAGAATTTTTTGTCGGTGATATCTACTCCCAATTCTGCGAAGATATTTTTGGGAGAGTCAGAGGAGCCAGTGGAGAGAAATTCTTTGACCTCTCCGATAAATTTAGGGTTCTTTTTAACTGATGCCTGTAATGACTTGGAAATTAAAAGTCCGCTTGCGTAGGAATATACGTAGAAAAAATATCGAAAATGCTCGACATAAGTCCACCAGTTTTGAGAACCGGGTGATTGTTCCACGTAATTACCCATGTATGAAACCATGTGTTTTTGGAAAAAAGTTCCTATATCGTCTTTTGAAAGATATCCGACTTTGCGAAATTCACTATTGAGCTCTGTTTCAAAGTTATAAAAAGCAATTTGTCTAAAAATACTTGATACGTCTTGGTTTAACTTGGCCATCATTAATGTAAGTTTAATTTCGTCGTTAATATCCCTTGACAATTCTTGGATTACAAAATCCTCGAAGAAAGTACTCGCTACTTCGGCTGTTGAAGTTGGTGTGCCGAAATTTAACGAATTTTGTGCTTTCCTCATGAGCTCGTCGTTTATTCCGTGACCGAGTTCGTGTGCGAAAGTTCGTACGTCGTCCAAAAGATTATTGTAATTAAGAAGAATATAAGTGGGGTGCGTGATTAATCCGTAAATACAAAACGCTCCACTTTTTTTGCCTTTTTGAGGATAAACGTCAACACGTCCTTCGTTTAAAAATCCGTTAAAAATGTTTAAAAATTCATTATCAAGATTCGTGAGTGTTCGGTTAATTATTTCAATAGATTCTTCAAAGGAATATTTTTTGTCTATTTTTCCGTATTCTACATTTCGTTCATGATAGGCAAGTTTGGGTACCCCAAAAAGCTTTGCTTTTAGCTCGTAATATCTCTTTGACACATCAAATCTATTGGTAACGGTTTTAATAACAGTATCAACAACTTCTGAATCGATATCATCGCTAATATGCCGTGATTCATCGGCTCTTTGATATTTTCTTAATTCGTCATTTATTTTTTTATTTTGTAAAACCGAGTTTAATTCGTGCTCGGCTACCTCTACATGTTTTTCCAAAATTTCATTGAAAGATTTTGCAGCAGAATCTCGAACCTTTTTATTTTTATCATTCATTAAACCTAGAAGCTCGGAAAAATTCTTACCACCTCGCTCTTCTTTTGACAAAAATGTCGATGTCATTCTGACCCAATTGGTGTAAGAAGTAGAGCTTTTTAAATTCATTATTTTTTCCTCAGGTTCAGTTAGAAGGTGTTTTTGTGTCTCAAAAAGTTTTTCTAAAAAGTGTTTGTATGGAGAAAGTGGTTTGTAAGTTAAGAATTTTTTCTGAAGTTTGGGATCAATTTTAGCAACGCGAAGTTCGAAGAATTGAATTTCATTTTGAAGTTTAAGGGATACTTCTTCCGCTTGATTTACCCTTGCTTTTATTTTTGGATCGGATTGATTTACAGCGTGACGAAGGTCAAAGTAATAATTTTCCTGAGCCAGTGACCCATAAAATCTATTCCACTTTTCGTATTCATCAAATGCGACCTTTAAAATTTTGGGATCTTTGAGGTAGTCCGTTCGCGTTTCCCACTTTTTAACGAAGCGATTTGTTTCTTTTATTACTTCCTTGCGTTTTTTAGCAATAGTCGGATCATTATCCGACTTAAAAAGCGGTGATAAGTCCCACGCGGTTTTCATATTGTTATTAGCATTGCTGAGATTGTATCATATGTAATACTAGATATTGATATGAATTCAATTAGTCTTTTATTGGTCTATTCTTTTATAGGAAGTGTTGCGGGATTGATTGGTGGAGTGATTTTGCTTTTCAAAAAAGAATGGGCGATGAAGTTGGCATCTGTGTCGGTTCCTCTGGCGGCGGGAGTTCTTCTGGCGCTTTCGTGGCTGGATTTATTGCCTGAGGCTGTTGAGGAATATGGAGAAGGAGCATTTGCTGTGATCCTTCTGGTATTTGTAATTCTTTTTTTAGTAGAGCGTTTTTTCTTCTATTTTCATCATCATTTAGAGGGTGGAGAAACACATGCAGGCCATTCCCATGTTCAAGGTGAAACAATAATTCCACTGGTTATATTCGGGGATACAATTCACAATTTTCTTGATGGGGTTGTAATTGGTGCCGCATTTTTGGTGAATCCGTCTTTGGCAATGATTGTTTCCTTTTCAACCTTTTTACACGAAACGCCGCACGAAGTTGCGGATTTCGGAATCTTATTGGCTAAAGGCTGGAGTCGGAAAAAAGCATTTCTTGCGAATTTTTTCTCTGCTCTCGCCACTTTCCCCGGAGCATTACTAACTTATTTTTACGCAGAGAGAATTGAGGAGGGAGTGGGAATACTTCTAGCCGTTGCAGCAGGGTTTTTCCTGTATGTTGCGACGACCGACTTCTTACCCGAAGCAACTCATGCTCCCAGAAAATTTTTAGGCCGTCAGGCGCTTTTTCTTTTAATTGGGATATTTGCAATCGTTATTATTCGAACTCTCTTTCCCGAGATCGGGCACTAAAATATTAAGGAAATAGAAGAAGCTTGAGGCCGACGATAAAGAGAAAAACTGAGACAACATTCCTAAAACTTTTCTGAGGGATTTTATCGACAACTCTTTTTGAGATCTCCGCCCCTACATATGAAATGGGAATAAAAATTAAAAATCCCCAAAGCAAATTTTGTGGAACTCTTGTCCCTTCTGAAAAATAAGTAACTAATCGTGTCGAATCAATTATGAGTCCAATGCTACCCGATGTAGCAATATAAACTGCTTTTGGTAAATTAAAGATGCTTAAAAATGCTCCTCTAACAGCGCCCCCTACCCCGGAAATGCCGGCAAGAAATCCTGACAATGTTCCACCAAAGACAGCATTAATATTATTTTGTTTGAATTTAAATTTTGGGTTAACAAATAAAAAGATCGTATAGGCTATCAGGAAGGCTCCAAGTAATTGTGACAAAAGTTTTTCAGGTAGAGAAAAAACAAGTCGAGCTCCGATATATGTGGCTAGAATTCCCGGGATTCCAAAAAGAAATATTAATTTCCAACGCAAGCCGGACTTAAAGAGTGACATTTTCCAAATATCCCCAAACCAATGGATGACTCCGACAAATAAAAGCGTTTGAGGTAAAGGAAAGAAAAGTACGAGTACGGGAACCATGATGGTTGAAGTTCCAAAACCCGTCAAAGTTCCCACAAAGCTGGATACGAGAGTAAGAAGAGATATTAATAATATTTCCACAATTAAAGGATACCAGATTGTTCCTCTTTGAGTTCTTCCAAAGCAGAAGTTAGACCATCTTCACTTAAAGAGTGGAAGAATTTTTTTAAGGTATCGTAAATTACAGGAAGTTCTAAGTAGTCGATAAATATTGCTACCCAAGCAAGCCAGACAGGTAAGATAGAGGGGCCGACATGTCTAGTAAAATGCTCCAAGACAAACTCGTCGGTTATCCAATAGATATGAAGCCATTGAGAATTGATGAAAAATAAAAACCACAAACTTCTTGTGTTAAAATTTTTTCGTAGTTCATTTAAATAAAGTATGCTGGTAGTGATAATTGCAGGTATTTCGGTGTAATCGACCAAGGTTATTATAAATTCATATATTGGAGAAGGAGTGAAAAAGGCTTTACCAAAAAGCCGCAGGAAAACCACAGCAGTTGTAAGCCAGTAAAGGTGAACAAGCTGAATCGTAAAAAGCCCCGAGGCAATACCGGTATTTAGAGTAGTATGCCTCTCATACCACTTCCAAAAATTTCTTAGAAGATTTTTCATTTAATTTCCAAAACAATTTTTCCAAAATGTTTCCGACTTTCCATTCTTTGTTGTGCTTTTGCTACATCTTTTAAAGGAAATATCTTATCAATTACAGGTTTTAATTTTCCTTGGTTCACAAGTTTAAGTATTTCCTCAAACTCATCCTTATATCCCATTCTAGATCCAAGAATTGTTTGCTGATAATAATAAACGTCGCTTAAGTCCTGAGAAGCTACAGCTCCACTTGTAGTTCCAGAAATGACGACCCTACCGTGTGGTTTTAACATGCTTAAGGTTCTATCCCAAGTTGCTTTTCCTACCGTTTCAAAAACAACATCAACTCCTAAATTGTTTGTCAGTTTTTTAACTTTTTTTGTAACATCACCTTTTACGTAGTTAACAAAATAATCGGCACCAAGCTTTTTTAACCCCCTTTCGCTAAAAGAAGATTTTGTTGCAACAATAACATAGACCCCGAGATATTTTGCAATTTGAACAGCAGCTGCACCAAGTCCTCCCGACGCTCCCCATATAAAAATAGTTTCACCTTTTTGAATGTTAGCACGAGTTTTTAACATCCGCCACGCAGTCAAAAAAGTCAGAGGAAAAGCTGCTGCTTCGACAAATGAAAGATTTTTGGGTTTTTGATAAAGCTGTTCGAGTGGCGCGGTTACATATTCTGCATAACCACCTTGTGTTCCATAGCCAAAGATAGTTACTATTTCGCAATTCTTACCCTTCTTACATTGTCTACATTCACCACAAGGAATTGAAGGATTTATTATGACTTCGTCGCCAACTAAAAACTTGCTCTTGCCTTTTATTTTTTGAACTGTTCCCGATACATCACAGCCAGGTATATGAGGTAGCGGGATTTTAATAAGACCGCGTCTTACGTGAAGGTCTACGTGATTAAGTGCACAAGCCTTAACCTTTATTAGGGCTTCCCCTTTTTTCGGTTTTGGAGTAGGGATTTCACCATACTTTAAAACTTCAGGTCCTCCGAATTTTTCAAAATAAACCGCTTTCATTTAATTTCTACTATTTCAGCAGAGTTGGTTGAAGTATCGTAGATAGCGTAGGTTATTTTATCATAAGCAGCCTTATCAAAATTGATTCCGCAAAGAGATCCGGGATTCAGTAGAAGTGTATTGTCTATTTTTCTTTTATCCACTTCGTGAGTATGGCCGTAAAAACCACATCGTATTCACCGGACTTGGCTAGAAGTTCACCTAACTTTGGATAGTGGCAAAATGCAATTTTCTTCCCATCGAGTTCCACTTCTCCGTATTCCTGAGAAAGATGAAACCAAGTAAATTTATCTCCTCCCTTTTTCATCATCCCAATATGGTCTTCGTCATTATTTCCCAAGCACGCATAGGTAGGTAAGTTTGCTTTAGCTAAAATTCCTGTTGTGAATGGGGAAATCATATCACCACAAAAAATAATAGTTTCAATATCTTTATCCTTAATTTCTTCCAAAACTTTTTCGAGACCTGTTAGGTGATCGTGTATATCCGAAAGAACTGCAATTTTCATATTAGTCCTAATTCTATCATTATTTACCAAAGCTAAAAATTTAAATACTATATAGTATTTAGGCGACAGCAGGGCTTTTACTTGTTTCGATTTCGAAATATTTTAATTCCTCAATAAAGGGTCGAACTTTTTCCTCAGTTATATCTTCCGGTATAATTTTGCAATAAGCGAAAATTTGTTTTTCGATTTCATATAGACTTTCTGCTATTTGATTAAATTTCTTTTCACTAATACCTTTATTTCTTATAAACCTTTCTTTGACTTCTTCCAGTCTGTCCCTCAATGAGACTACGCCGTGAGGCGATACTCTGCTATCGGAGTAAAGACAAATTTTTAATTCTAAATTATTTCCTTGTGCGGTTGACGGTGCTTTTGCAAACTCCAAAGACTGAACTAAATCATATATTGTTTCAGAAACTCCGAGATCTTTTAATATTTTATAAGTTGCAGTATAGTCATCACTTCCATATTTTTGTTTGAATTCAGTTAATACTTTTTCCCAGTAACTTACTCCTAAAGGTTGTGCGAATTCGGGGAAAGCATCAAGTTTTATCTTAGCCATATTACCCAGATCATGAATTAAACCTGCTGAAATAACCGCTTTATTATCTAGTTTTTCTTTAAAGTTTTCAGCAATTACTGAAGCAACGCCTGCAACACGAAGCATGTGTTCTTGGAGTTGGGGCATGATTTTGTATTTTTCGTAAATTTCGGAGATTTTCATTAGAGGTTTTGGTCGCAATTGCTGAACGAAGCTCGAACCTTTTTCGAGCGAAAATCGCTCGAATGATTTGAAACCCCGCCTCAGTGTTTCCGCCCGCCGAAACTCGGCGAGCAAAGCAAAAAAATTTTCTTTTCAATTCTTTATTTTTTCGCGCGACCTTTTTTCTTTTAAAAGGATTTGAAAATTGTTTTGCTTTGATGTTTGGCATTAAGCCAAACGGCGGAAACGCTTCCCACCCAACTGCGCCTATGGTGCAGAACAGGCGGGCGAAAATTCCTTCCCCCCAACCCCCTTCCTTTTCGCCCGCCTGATTGGACGGCCAGAATTTTTTGCGAGCGGACGGCGGGACCGAATAAAGAAAAGAGAGAATAAAAGAGGTAAAAACGCTTGCCCCGCCCTCCCGTGCGCGCGTTTTTGAAATTCTACTCCCAATTTCTTTGACCAATCTTTGAAATTTTGGTATCATTGTAATTGATGAAAGTTAAAGGATACTTTATAACCCATACAATATAATGGTATATCTTTAAAAAAACTATGTCAAACAATAATCCCCAGTCAAAGATTGGGAAAAACATCAAAAAAATAAGGCAAGAGAAAGGTATCTCACAAGATCGCCTTTCAAAACTTGCCGATTTGTCGCTTAATACCGTTGTTACGGTAGAATCCGGCGCAAACCCGAACCCTACTATTGAAACACTAACAAGAATCGCCAAAGCATTAGAGGTCGGCGTTAATGAGTTAATAAAATAATTATGCGATTTATTGGCTGTAAAGAAAATTTACTTGGTTTTATAGAAACCTTTGTCAAACAAAAAGACATAAGGGGCAATACCTTTTGCGATCTTTTTGCTGGAACAGGAAGCGTTGCTAAACATTTTAAAAAACTCGGTTATAAAATTATTTCGTCCGACCTTTTATATTTTTCTTATGTCTTGCAAAAAGTTTATATTGAACAAAATCAATATCCTAAATTTGCGAAATTGTTAAAACATTTAAAAATAAACCCCGTAGAGGAAACACTTTTTACTAGCGATAGCCAAAGTGCAAAAGAAATAATCAAATATCTTAACAATTTAGAAAGGGTTGAGGGTTTTATTTATAAAAACTACTCACCGGAAGGCACGCAAGGCCAAACAAATCCGCGTAAATACTTTACTGGCGATAACGCTAAACGGATTGACGCAATAAGAGAAAAGATTGAAGAATGGAAAAAATCAAACTTACTTAATGAGCAAGAGTATTTTTTCTTGCTTGGCGCGCTTATTGAAGCAGTGCCATTTGTCGCAAATATCAGCGGGACTTATTCTGCTTTTCTTAAAGAATGGGACAAGCGAGCGTTTAAGAAACTAACACTTGAAGTGCCAGAAATTATTAAGAGCGATG
>MGGJ01000003.1 GCA_001792345.1 Candidatus Woesebacteria bacterium RIFCSPHIGHO2_01_FULL_39_32 | reverse complement strand
CAGAACACCACAAAAGGCAGTTGAGGACTGGATACTATCAAACAACCACAACCAATTATCTGATGTCAACGAAACTCTGATACTGTACAACATTTGTATATTCGGATTATCTTATGTTACAATGTATTCCCGTGAAGGCAATTATAAATTATATTTCCGAAGTCCGATTTGAGCTTACGAAAGTTGTGTGGCCGAAAAAGGAAGAGGTAATTCGGCTCACCTTGATCGTAGTGATTTTTTCTGGGATAATCGGAGTTTATGTTGGAGGCTTAGATTTCGTCTTCACGAAATTACTTGAACTTTTGATATCTTAAAGAAAATGCCAGACGATACTCAAATAGATTCACAAACTCATGCGATTGATGAGAGAGGCGTCGGAAAGAAAAAAATTCCCGGCCACATAGTCATCAATAAAACTGAAGATACTGCGGCAAAATGGTATGTGGTTCACACAACTAGCGGCCACGAAGCCCGTGTTGCCGAAACACTTCGCCAAAGAGTCGAAACCATGGGTATGAACGACAAAGTTTTTGAACTTTTAGTTCCCACACAGGACCGTGTTGTCATAAGAAGCGGTAAAAAGGCAACAATAAAAGAGAAAATTTTCCCAGGATACATGCTTATTAAAATGATTCTGGATGACCCCACCTGGCTTGCGGTTCGAACAACTCCGGGAATAACCGGATTTGTAGGTGCAGGAAGAACTCCAACTCCCCTTTCAGGAGCCGAAGTTAGTAATATTCAAAAGTTCGTTTCCGCTCCGGCAAAAAGATTTAAAACACGTTTCACCGTAAGTGAAGCGGTAAAAATAACCGATGGTCCTTTCTCCGATTTTCTGGGAACAATTGATGAAATTGATGAAGAAAAAGGTAAGGTTAAAGTTTTAGTTTCTATTTTTGGTAGAGAAACTCCAGTTGAGTTAGATCTTTTGCAAATCGCGAAAGTTTAAGATAGAATACTTATACCTCATTCAATTTATTGTTTGAGGAAGATACGGACGAAGTATCGAGAAAGTTTCTTACTCTCCTCGTTCCTCCGTCCACAATATTCAATATTCTAAATTCAATATACTAATACAATGGCTGGTAAGAAAGTAAAGACAATCATCAAAGTTAATTTAAAAGCAGGCGAAGCAACCCCCGCTCCTCCTTTGGGTCCTGCATTAGGACAACATGGTGTCGCAATCATGGAATTTGTCAAAGCCTACAATGAGAAAACTTCCGAAATGAAAGGCGAAACCGTTCCCGCGGTCATCACTATTTATGAGGACAGAAGTTTTGACTTCGAAATTAAAAAGGCGCCCGTTGCCGACATGATAAAAAAAGAGCTTGGACTTGAAAAGGGTTCGGGCGCAACTCCCAGGGAAATTGCAGGAACATTATCAGCTCTGCAAGTCGAAAAAATTGCTAAAGAAAAAATTGATGACTTTAATACAGAAGATTTGGAAGAAGCTAAAAAAATTGTAGAAGGAACCGCCCGGTCAATGGGAGTGAAAACCGAGAACCAGTAGCATGTAGCAGGTAGTAAGTAGCAAGGAAAATACAAAAAAATAGAATCCATTCTACATACTACATTCTACTTTCTACATATTCAAAAGTGGGTAAAACTAAAACAGCAGTAATCGTTGGCGTAACCGATGAAGCCATTTCCGGTAAGGCTAAATATGAGAAAAAGCAAGCCAAAAAGCGTGAAGAGGAAGCTAAATTAAAAAAAGCGGTTGCCGGTTTGGGGTTAAAAGGCGGAGAAAGAATTAAAGTAATTGGAGCGGAACTCCCTCCCGAGGAAGTTAAAACTGAAGAACCCGCCTCCGTTGAAACTTCGGCGAGGCAAATAAAGGTAAGAGTCCGAAGCAAAAAGTATGTCGATGCGAGAAGTAAAATAGACAAAAATAAAACTTATCCCATATCCGAAGCTATAAAACTTGTCAAAGATACTTCGTATTCAAAGTTTGATGGGACAATGGAGCTGCATTTGATCGTTCGAAAAACCGGAATATCGGAAAACGTCACACTTCCCCATTTCGCCGGTCGCCAAAAGAAAGTAGAAATAGCAGACGATAAAACAATTGAGAAGTTATCTTCGGGTAAAATCGATTTTGATGTTTTACTAGCTACAGCCGATATGATGCCAAAATTAGTTCCCTTTGCAAGACTACTTGGACCAAAAGGTTTAATGCCCAATCCCAAAGCAGGAACTCTTATTAAATCCAAAAAAGATATCGAAAAGTTTTCGGGAAATTCTATAACTATAAAAACCGAAAAAGAACAACCAATTGTTCATACGAGTTTTGGAAAAGTAAGTCAGAAAGATGAAGAGTTAGGAGAAAATGTTAATACTATCCTTGAAGCAGTAAACCGAAAACAAATATTAAAAGCCTATCTGAAATCCACCATGAGCCCGAGTGTGAAGTTGCAAGTTTAGAAGTCTCCAGGACGTATACCTTCTATTCGAATCCTGTGAATTTGACCATTAACCTCAATTTCTATTTCATCCCCCACTTGTCTTCCAATCAAAGCCGAACCAACAGGTGATTCAAAGGAAATAGCCCCCGGCAGAACACTCGCATCTGCCGGTCCAAGCAAGTTAAATTCTTCAGGCTCACTTTCGCCTTCAAAACGCAGTGCAACTTTATTACCTATACCTACGTCATCCGTTTCTTCTCGTGGGGCAATAATTTCAGGTTTATACAATTTTCTTTGAATGCGGCTACTGTATATTTCCAAAAGACCCACTTGCCTATATACCTCGTCAAGGGCGGCATTATCATGCCAGTCTGAGGTTCCTCCCGCCTCGCCAATATTATTATATGCTTCTTCTAGACTGCCTCCAAACTCGCGTAATCTTCTTTCAAGCTCATCTCTTGCAGCTTGAGACATAGCCGCCCTACGATCACCCTCTGTCATAGAGGGTATTTTAATAAATAAACGTCTGTTTTTAAAGGCCAAGTCTTTAAAAACTCAGGATTATAATTTATACTAAATAATAATATGGCCGACAAATCTATTGTTCAAAAAGTGGTTCTGGCTGCCATTGTATTCAACAAAGAGGAAAAAGTTCTTGTTCTCCAAAGAAACACCGATGAGGAAGTCTTTCCCAATATGTGGGAACTTCCAAGTGGTAAACGTGAACCATTAGAAGATTCACTCCAGTCACTTAAAAGAGAGGTTCTGGAAGAGACTAATATCGATATTGATGTAATTTTAGCTTTCTCGACTTTCGACTACCAAATTGAGAAACCAACGGAAATTCGCGATACAACCCAAATTAATTTTCTTACTAAAGCTAAGGGCGAGAATATCAAAATCAGTGGTGAGCACCAAAACTTTACTTGGATAAGCGAAGAGGACGTTAAAAATTATAACTTTTCCGAGCAAACGAAAAAGGTAATTATAGATGCTTTTAGTTTTTATGAAAAACTAAAATGAGAGTTCTATTTGAATTTTCCAGAGAAGATCTTGAAAAACGTTTTACCTATCTCAATTTAATTAAGAGTCATATTTTTTCTTTAAACTATAAACTAACGAGAGATTTACTTACCGAGATTAAAGAAAAAGGTGATCGGCTTCCAAGTGATATTTTTAACATTATTCAAGATGCAATTTCTGAAGCAGATGCTGTTATTATAGAAGGAAGTCGAATCAGTATGGGTGTCGGTTTTATACTTAGTGAATCAATTAATAAAGGTAAGCCGGTTTTATTTCTTTCGGATAGCATTTCGAATAATCTAAAAAGTAGATTTGTAAAAAAAATAAAAAGTAAATACCTTATTACCTCCACCTACGAATCTAAAAAGGACCTTATCGAGGCTCTTGACAATTTTTTTGAGGAAACTGGAAAGATTAAGACGCGTTTTAATCTTGTTTTAGATAACAAGCTTGATAGCTTCGTAACAATAGAAAGTGACAAAAAAGGAATTTCGAAAACAGAATATATTACTAATTTGATAAATAAGGAAGTTAAAAAAGAAAAATCTAGAGATTAACCGGCCTTCCCTCAAGAAAGTTATTTACCGCAGTTTTTACCATTTCGAAATTTGCCTCCTTTGTCATCGAAGCTATATGGGGCGTGCCAATAAAATTTGGAGATTTTACAAGAGACTTACGAACTTTAGGCTCTGTTTCAAAAACATCAGCAATATAAGTTATATCTTTTTCTACCATAGCGCGAATAACATCCTTCTCTGAAACTACTGCCCCTCTTGATGTATTAACAAGAACGGAACCTCTTTTAAAGCTACTAAGACTGTCAAAGTCAATTAAGTGATACGTTTCATCACTTAATGGAACGTGGATAGATACAATGTCAGAGTTTTTTATTAGAGTATCGATGTTTTGGGTAAATATTATATTTTCCGCCGCATACGCTTCTTTGGAAATGTAAGGATCAAAAACATAAAACCCTTCGCAATCAAAACCTTTCAATTTTTTATAAACAAGTTGTGCGATATTTCCAAAACCTATCAGCCCTATTTGCTTGCCTTTTATCTCAGAACCCATAAATTTGAATCTGTTCCAGCTTACAAGATCATTTTTACAAAGAAGGTGCAACTTTCTTTTTGAAAAAATTATAGAACCAATTACATATTCTGAGACTGCGTTAGCGTTCGAACCCGCTGAATTGAAAACTTTTACATTTTTAGACTTGCAGATATCCAAGTCGATATTGTCAAGACCTACTCCAACCCTTACTACGTTTTGAAGATTTGGAAATACTTCAAATGCCTTTTCATCCACTTTTGTATATGTTCTTATCATCAAATTAGAATGGGCTTGTGAATAGTTCTTCTTAAACTCACAATCGCCTTCTATAAGTTGATATTTAGAACGTAAAATAGATAATGATTTGGAATCAATTTCACTTGGTTCAGAAATATATACTGTTGGCCTAATCATATTTTATCCTCAATGTAAGTAATTCCTAAAATTCCTAATTCATTGGTAGCTTTGCCGGGATCCGAGCCATGAATAATATCTGGGTGAAAACTAACTCCCAATCTTTCTGGCAACTGGTCTATTAAGAATGTATATTCCTCACGCATGATTCCTTTTATTTGACTGGCTTTTTCAGCTCCTTTGAGAACAAGCACTCTACTTGGAAGCGAGGACATAAGCCCATAGTATTCTTCTGACCAAGAAAACCCAGCGACGTGGGACCACATTTCTCTCGCCTGTTCACCTGTCAAGTGAACCTCATATTCCGCTAACAGACTACCATCAAGCTGGTCTCTCAAAGATGATGATATTAATTCTTGCTCGTCAGGAGTTAAGTGATGCCACTCTGGTCTTATAAGAATGTAGGAATAATCGCCAGGATGACCTTGTTCTCTGGAACTGGCGTTATACTGTTCTGCTTCATCTAAAATACGTTCTCCACTCATATTAATTTAGGACAGAGAATATTGTTTAATGGTTTTTTTGATAATCTCTGAATATCTCTCAATAACTTTTCTATAAGATTTCGTATCGTATATGTCTATGGGAAATTTGATTGCGTTTTCAAAAAAACGTTCCGCTATAGGAAAATCTCCAACTTTGTATTTCACTTTATCTCTGTAAGAAGGATACAAAAGACTTGGATCTTGGAAAATCTTATGGTAGTTAAGCGGACATGTAGAGCCCGGCATATCTGCCTCTGGTATACCATTTTCTATCAGTTTGTCGCACAACTCCTTTGTAGATATTTTAAGTTTTGTTGAATCTATCTGAATTAAGAACGCATACCAACTTGGCTCTATGCTGTCTTTAAATTCCGGAATTTTAACTAGCGACACATCTTTTAACAACGTTGCAAAATAACGTGCGTTTGCATTCATTATCTTATGCCAATCTTTTAAGTGATCTAGTTGTTCGTTTGCAATTGCGGTGGCTAAGGGATGAGCTCGTAGTTTCAAACCAAAGCCCGTTGTTGCATAGGAGTAATAAGACGAGTCAGGTTTAATTTCTTGCTTACAACGTTTATTGTAGTGACCAAATAAAAGACTCCTCTCATATATTTCTCTATCATTCGTAATTAATATTCCCCCTTCTCCCCCTGTAATAATCTTCTGTCCCTGCAAGCTAAACACCCCGACATCTCCAAACGTACCTACCGTCTTACCCTTATATATCGCTCCATGGGCATGAGAACAATCTTCGATTAGTCTCAAATTATGTTTTTTGCAAATTTTTACGATTTTATCCATATCGCAAGGCATTCCCCACATGTGGGTAATAATTAACCCTTTGGTTTTAGATGTAATCAGTTCTTCGATTTTTTTGGGATCAATATTTCCGTCTTTACCAGAATCGCAGAGGACCGGTGTTGCTCCGGTTTGGAAAAGAGGAGTTACTGTTGCGAAAAAAGTATATGCAGGACATATAACTTCATCTCCATCTTGGAATTTACAAGCCACCATTGCAGTATGAAGCGCTGCGGTGCCCGAACTCACTAAAAGGGCATACTTTGTCCTATAAAGGTTGGCAAAGCGATTTTCGAAAGTCTCGAAAATTCCTGATCTGTTATATATAGAAATTTCACCTTTCTCAAGTTGGCTTATAACTGCTTTTACGGTTCTTTTGGTAATATGTGGCCAGACGTATTTATGTTTTTTCATATATAAAGTGGCGTAGTAAAAATTTGTTTTGAATTACGCTTTTGTCCTCCATAACACTTTTCTATAAACTTCATATTCTCAAAATTTCTCTTAACAACATCTATAAAACCTGCTTTTGAATGAACTCTCTTTATGAAAAAATCAAGCTGATCATCAAGCATCTTATCGTCATCTTCCAACTGTTGCCGTTCTATTATTTCCCCGGTTTTATTTCTAATAATTAACGACTTCTTATTCCCTGATATATGACCGCGTGAGCAGTGAACAGAATAATGTTCTAATTTCTCACCAGCAGCTCGAGATAAAACAACGGTGCCGTGTAAACCGTTTTCGTACTTAAATGCAATCGTAGCTGTGTCTTCCGAATAATTCTTAACGTCTTCTGTTGCGAGAGATGATTTTGTAGAAAATAATTTGTCCGGCATCCCAAACCACCACATCAGTTGATCGATTATGTGGTAACCCATATCAAGAATGCATCCCCCACCTGACTTCACAAGATCTCCCCTCCAGCCCTCTTCAGGATTTGCAATATTTAATTTGTATACAGCGTTAAAAGAAAACGGTATTCCTAAGGTATCTAGTTTTTCTTTTGCGAATTGATAAAGAGGATTAAACCTTCTCTGAGTACATATAAAGCAATACTTAGTAAATCCTGGAATTTGAAAAAGTTCATCAGCTTCTGCCAAGTTTCTTGCTAGCGGTTTCTCTTTCATAAGATAAATTTCGCGACTTGCTAAAAACTCAACAATTTCGGGATATAAAAAGTGAGGAACTGCAACAATGGCGAAGTCAATATTTACCTTGCTTAACTGTCGGTAATCCGTATGATAGCCTACATTTTTGGACAAACTGGGATATTTTTCTTTAAATCTCTCCAAAGCCTTCAAATCAGGATCACAAACCGCAACAATATCCACATCCCTCCTTCTAAGAAGAGTTGGAATGTGGTCACTGAGATTTTGCAAACCTAAACCTATGACAGCAGCTTTTAATTTCTTATTCATAAAAAAAATTAAATGCGTATCTGGTACGCATTTTCGGAATTTTACATAGTCTTTTACTCTACGTCAAGTATTAATGTATTTGTGTTCGTGGTTTCAACATCTATATCTCAATAATACAAAATATTGTACAGCCTATAAGTTTATTTTATCTCGCAACGATAATTCAAATAGAATTGCGAAACAAAAAAACCTCCTTAATGGAGGTTTATAATGTGCTATTTAGTACACACAAAACAACCTCCTATGCAAGGAGGATGTACGTAAAAATAACTAAATTATTTAATTTCATTTTTTTAGATTTGTGAACTATAACTTACTATAAGATATATGTCAATCGTTGAATGATATTGTCTAAATATACTATCAGTTTGTGTAGAAACAAACTTTAATTTATCAGCAATAATTTGTCAACCGGGAAAAATTGCAGCTTAATTATTTTTGGATAGTGAACCTGCACCGAAATATGATAAAATACGCCCAATGACTAAGATAACTCCTAATTTAACAGCAGATGGAATTAATGCGCAGGAAAGGTCAGCTAGAATGGAACGAGTAAGGGCTTTACAGCAAGAAAGGATAAAACTAGAAGAAAGTGCAGCCTTTCAGAAACAGGTAGATGCACATGCAAGAAGAATAGTAGATTCTCTTTCACTTTATTATGGTCAGATGAGCGAAATACAAATATTCCCTCCAATTACATTTGGATCCAAAGAAAGAGAATTTTAAAAATTCACACTTGTATTTTTTACCACCAATTCATATAATACCTAAAGTCCTAAGACAGCAAGTGGTGAGTGAAGTCGAACCATAAACCTTGCCGAGGAGTCTCAATAGTAGCTTGTAGAATGTAGCAAGTAGCAAGACGCCTCGTGCGTCTTTTTTTGTCGAAGACACGCAAAGCATTCAAATGAAAAAAGCAGAAAAACCATTTTTTGTTCAAAACTTAACCCAAGAGATCAAAAATGCTACCTCTGTGGTTCTTATCGACCACACTGGTCTAACGGTAGCAATGCAGCAGGATCTCAAAAAGCGCCTTAAAGAAGTTGGAGCAAGCATGAGCGTCATTAAAAACACTCTTTTCAAGCTTGCCGGAAAAGAGGCTAAAGTACCCAATGAGACTCTTTCCGATATGGTTCTAACAGGTCCTACCGCGGTTGTTATCACCGAAAGCGATCCTATTGCGCCCCTTCAAATCTTGGCCAAATTTGCAAAAGAGTTCGAGCTTCCTCGTTTTAAAGTCGGAATAGTGGAAGGAAAGTTCCAAGAAAAAGCTACTTTAGAAAAACTCTCAATATTACCTAGTAAAGAAACTTTATACTCGCAAACAGTTGGAGCTCTGTCGTCTCCTATGTATGGATTAGTAGGAACGCTACAAGGAAACTTACAAAAATTAGTATTTGTTCTGAAGACGAAAGCAGAACAAAGTAGTAAGTAAAAGGTAGCAAGTAATTAGGATTAGTGAAATTGCATGCTACCAGCTACAAACTACATGTTACAAAAAAGGTGGTGAATTATAATGACCGATAAAAAGGAAGAAAATAAAGAAGAAAAAGCTGAAACTAAAGTTTCAAAAAGTGTTGAAAAATTGGTTGATGAAATAGCGAAACTCTCTGTAATGGAATTGTCTGAGCTAGTTAATACTTTACAAGACAAACTCGGAGTCACAGCAGCAGTACCCATGGCAACTGCTCCGGCATCAGCACCGGCAGGTGAATCTCCAGCAGCTGGTGGTGAAGCAAGTGCAGGTGGTGGTGCGGCAACACAAACCGTTGTCTTGACAAATGCAGGTGGAAATAAAATTGCAGTTATTAAAGCGTTAAGAGAAATCAATCAAAATTTAGGGTTAAAGGAAGCAAAAGATGCAACTGAAACTGTTCCATTCGAAGTTTTGAAGGATGCTAAAGCTGAAGACGTAAAATCCGCAGCCGACAAACTCAAAGCTGCAGGAGCTACAGTAGAGTTAAAGTAAGAATTTAATCTACGTCACTTTTTTAGAGGATACATGAATATTGTGAAGTCAGTTGGATGATAGTTGGCACGTAAAATTACACGGCGAGTTAGACTCATACAATATTCCAGAATCTCCAAAGAATCGGCATACCATATGTTACTTTTAGTGTCATTTGATGGTTGAGGATAAGCCCCAAGCATATTGAATGCCAACACTTTTTTTGTATTCTCAAACATGATTTTGATATTTTCTTTACGCCACTGAGCATTATTTTCTACATTTGAGTTAAGTACGCCTGAGGCTAAAACAACATCGAATTTCTCCGGAAGCGGTTCAGAAAAATAATCTCTTGCAAAAAACCTGTATTCAGGAAATGTTTTTTTTGCCTCTTCTATAAATTCAGAAACTATATCAACGCCGGTATAAGAAACACCTTCGTAGCGCTTGCGTAAAAACTTCGCCATTTCCCCGAATCCACACCCCACATCTAAAACCGATTTGTTATTAAAATCAATTTCCGCCCAAAATTGACGAAATCTCTGATGTGCAGCACCCTTTTCGTGCCAACATAAACTTCTGGGGTCAACACCGTACTTCTTATATTTTTCCTGATATACTTTTTTAATTTTTTGGCTAGCTGAAAGCATAAATTTTTACAAAGAAGCGAGAAAGTTTAGAATTTCTTTCTCGACTTCGACTCCACAATCCTTTTTAATTAAATTCCAAGAAGGAGCCGCATTTGCCTCTATTACAAAAAGTTTACCGCTATCGTTTTCTTCTAAAATATCAACACCTGCGATATCTAAATTCACCGCATTTGCGCAATTTAGCGCTAGTTCCGAGTATTTTTCTGGTACAGGAATCAAGGCCTCCTTTTTACCCTCTTTGTTATTACTAGTAAAGTGTTTTCGCCATTTCGTAGGCCGAGAAATTGCGCCTATTACTTTTCCTCCAACAACCAACACTCTTATTCTTTGGCTTGCTTTGATTAACTTTTGTGCAAAAAACCGAATTCCCTGCTTTTCTCTTTCTCTAAGCTCGGTTACAAGACTTTCGAGTACTTCTTTGCTTTCAACTAACCAGCTATCCCTTGCCTTTTTCCCAGATGTGCTTTTTATTACGAAAGGAAAACTAAACAGTTTTGGTGCTCTTTCTCTAATTAAAGATAGACTTGCAAAGTATGTTTGAGGCAAAGGAATCCCAGCATTTATAAGCTTTTTCATTTCCATCGCCTTTGAAATCGTTGAAGGAATAAACAAAGCTTGCCTATATACTCTATCTACAATCTTTATCCCTTTTTCCCTTGCATAATTGGTAACCAAACTCGCATCTTCCATTCTTATACCCACCATTCGAATGTAGATTAGGTCGAATTCAGCTAAATCTTTATCTTTAATAGTAATTTGCAACTTTCCACTACCTTCGGTAGATATATATTCAGTATCAGAAAATGAAGCTAAAGTAACATCTAATCCCATCTGTCTAGAGGGTTCGATAAAGGTATCAAGTTTCCGTACAGGTCCCCCAATTAAAATTAATATTTTTGTACTCATTTTTAAATTAATGTTCAACTTTCAAACTCAGTCGGATTTATCAGAAAACCTTCTAAATCGTTTCTACCAACAAGGACTTGGGTAGTGAGCCTTGACCTGTCGGCAACAGATGCAGAAGTTTTTATTTTGCGTCCGGCAATTTTAAAAGTCACTCCTATTACGGCTCGGCTCTCTCGTCCCGAAGCAGATCGATAAGCATAACGTCTTCTCCAAAGAATATTATCGTCCGTTAATAGACCCAGCTCTTCTGCTAGAGTTTTATCAATAGAGGATCTGACAGCTCCCGTATCAATGCGGGCTCTTACAATTATTGCCTTTCTCCTTGAAGAATATACTTTTACTTTTTCAATAGTATTTAGAATTTTAACACCCTCCTCAGCTTTCACTCGATCGGCAAATCGCTCAGCAAACAAAACTTTAGCAATACGTACTCCATGCTCCCCATCATGAACTTCCACATCCTTTATCCTTTCAAGTCTTCTACGTAACCCGGCTCCATTTGCGAGCTGGATTGACAAACCAGGTTGGTAATTCAGCTCAAGAATCATTGGACCCTTTTCAGGGTGCATTACAACGTCGGCGCCGTAGTACCCAAGTTCAGCAGCCTCACCCGCGGCAACCGCCGTTTCAAGAATTTTCGTCCAGGCAGGCAATTTTATTCCGTGAAGTTTACGTTTGGTTTCGGGTTTGTAATGAATATATTCGCCATGCCAATATGCCTTTGTAGTAATTCCAGTCGCTATATCTATTCCGACGGCGATTGCTCCCTGGTGCAAATTTGCCTTTCCACCCGATTCTTTGGTAGGAAGACGGAGCATTGCCATCACCGGAACTTTATTAAAGACAATAACCCTTATGTCCGGCGTCCCACGATAAGTAAATTTACGCAAGGCTTTATGTCTTCCTACATACTCTTCAATGTACGCAATATCCGGCACGTTACCCATAGAAAAGGCTCCTTCCAATATATCCAAAACATGAAGGTTCAAGTCTTCCGCCGATACTTTATTCTTTTGAGTAGTAATCCACTCGTCTTTTGCTTTCACCAGTCTACCCTCAACCTCGCGAAGTGCACGCTTTTTAATTACAATTATTCCCTCTCCGCCTAAGCCCTTATTGGGCTTTAGGGCAAAGGCGTCAGGCAAACTACTCCAATCAAAGCCAACAACATCAACTGGTTTTAAAAATCGAGCGTAAATTTCAGGTACGGGAACTTGCGACTTTTTTAGAGCACGCTTTGTGGCTAGTTTTGAGGTTGCCTTACTTTTACCTGAGGATTTGTTGTATGGGTAGGAGTAGACTTGTGCACGAGCATTAAGTCCCAGAATGTCAGAATATTTGATCATTATCTTTTAATCAATTTTCTAAATCTCCAAAGTTCTAAAAATCTCAATCCTACGTATCGTCCCATCAAGAAGTCAAACACCAAAATTGACAAGATCCATACTTCTGGTTTAAGAAGTGCAAACTCCTGTACAAGCTTTGTGGTTAAAAAGAAATATGACGCCAGTGCTAAAATAAGTGTTTCTGTCGTTAGATTAATAGCAACCCGAGCGCTCTTTCCAAGCTGAACTCTGGAAAAATCCTCCGCAAGTAAAACTAAGATAAGAACAGGAAAAATCGAAACACTCGCTAGCTCTTCCCTTCTGATTATGGGAGCTGCGAATAGAATAAGTAAAATTCCAAAAACTACAAAGTGAAGTATCAAAGCCATGCGAGGCAAGTATTGAAGCTTGAGCTTTAATCTACGCATGGTAATTCGAGCTGTGGTTGAAACAAAAACTATAACCAAGAAAAGTCCAATTCCTACAATCGGACCCGTTGCCACAAATACAACCGATAAGGCCGCTGGCAAAAATATACCAAATCCCCTAAGTCCCACGAGATGGCGAGCACCAGCAATGAGCGCCGCAACCCCAGGAAGCAAAAGTAGTAAAACTATTGTGTTGGGAGGAACCCCTGCGGCTACAGCCCCTCTAATTGCGTACTTTACTGGATTGCTGGGAAAGGGAGATCCTAACTGTTGCTCATCAAGAAGTTTCTTCAAAGGCTCGACCGTTTTAGGTGACTCTACGGTTAAATCGGTTCGGGTTTCTGGTGTAAGAGTAACTCGCTCAATAACGGTTGATGATGCAGTAGCCGAGTCAAACTCGGTTGTTGCAGATTCTATCGCTTCTTGTTCCTCATTTGTCGGGATCAGAGACAACGCGTTTCTTCCAGTTTGTGCAAAAACACTCTGTGTCAGAAAAAGAAAACACAAAAATAGTAAAAATGATATTAAATATTTACGCATGGAAAATACTACCGAAACTGCTTAATTATACTAAAAACTGATTCTAGAAGCTATTGTACTTGTTTTAAAATTTCTATTTAAAGTTATGGCGCTACTTCTCGCCATATAACGTGTTTTGTTGAAAGATATGGAGGCCAGTTGAGTACCAAGTCGGGAGCAAATTGAATAAGCTCGGCGGGGTAAGTGGAGTTGTCG
>MGGJ01000002.1:47277-50985 GCA_001792345.1 Candidatus Woesebacteria bacterium RIFCSPHIGHO2_01_FULL_39_32 | reverse complement strand
ACAAAAGGCAGTTGAGGACTGGATACTATCAAACAACCACAACCAATTATCTGATGTCAACGAAACTCTGATACTGTACATACTTTGGTAGAAAATTTCCAATGATGTATAATAAATTTAGTTATGTCGGAAACAACTACTAAGCCCAACATCCAAGACCAAACCAGTACTCAAAATCCATCCGCTGAACAAAAAATCGAGCTAGAAAAAGAACTCCTTGGTTGGAAAGCTGCATCACGACCATTTAAAAGAAGGGATAAACAATTCTGGACTACAATTATTGCAATCGCTGCAATCTTCGGCCTAATTCTCTTTTTAGTAGAAGGGGTCATGCCAGTAATTCTTATAATCTCTCTAATCTTTCTTTTTTACGTTTTATCGACGGTTGAACCTGAAAATATTCAATACTCGATAACCAATAAGGGAGTTAAAATAGTAGGTCAACGTACTGATTGGGAGGTCTTAACAAAATTCTGGTTTACAAGAAGGCATGATAGTGAAATTTTAGTTTTTGAGATGAGTGTCCTACCAGGTAGACTGGAATTGGTTATCCTTCCCAAAGATAAAGAGAAAATTAAAACCCTCTTGACAACTTATCTGAAGGAGGAAGAATCTCCTCCATCAAATATCGACAGAGCTGCTAATTACTTCTCACGCTTTCTTCCTCAAGGCTAATTTTCCCTCAAGATTTTCGAATTCAAATTTGGTAAAATACAATTGTGTTTCTCTTTGTTTTCAACAAAATTTCATAAGAAATCATAAGAAATTTTGAGAGGAGAGATAAACGAACGAAAAAGATTGCAGAATGCAATCGACAAATAGTGAGTTCATCTCGACGAGCACCCGTAGCTTAATGGATAAAGCGTCGGCTTGCGGAGCCGTAGACTGCGAGTTCAACTCTCGCCGGGTGCACCTAAGGTGGGATGCTGGAGTGGACTAACAGGCTGGTTTCGAAAACCATGCGGGGCTTTATGTCTCACGGGGGTTCGAATCCCTCTCCCACCGCAAGCAATGTTAAATAAAAACACAGTATTAATTTCGGGCGCGTGCCTTTTTCGTGAACCGCGAGGAAAACGCCGCTGGTTTATCGTAAAACAGTCTGACGTGGAAGGCTGGGAAATTCCCAAGGTCTTGGTAAGAAAAGGTGAGTCCTCTGTACGTGCGGTTCTTCGTATGATGGGAGAAAAAGGTGGCATAACGGCAAGAGTATTAGAAGAAGTCGGACGCGCAGGAGGTGTGGCAACCACAAACGGCAAAACTCTTCCCCAACGGCACATTTACTATTTAATGCTTACTAAACTTGCCTCTAGCGATTCTATAGGTTTTCCTGAATTTGCCTGGCTTGAATATAGCCAAGCAGTAAAAAGGCTTACCTCTAAAAGAGAAAAAACCATGTTGAAATCAGCTACCATTGTTCTTAAAAAGTGGAAAAAGCAACGCCAAAAGAAAAAAAGTTGAGTAAGATATTAAGGGAATTTGCCGCTGGTGGTGTTGTCTTTAAAAGGTTTAATGGAGAAATTCTCTGGCTGATAACTAAATCTTCCCCGAGTAAAGACTATCCACAAAGCTATTGGAGGCTACCTAAGGGCTGGCTAGACGATAAGGAAAAGGGGACAAAACCCGGTTCTTTGACGATAGGTTTAATAAAAGCAACTGAAAGAGATCTTCAAAAAGCTGCTTTACGTGAAGTTTCGGAAGAAGGTGGGGTACAAGCAAAAATAGTAAAAAAGCTTGAAACTGAGAAATTATTTTTTTCGGTCTCAGGCCAAAAAATCCTCAAGTTTGTTACCTTTTACTTGATGGAGTGGCTAACTAATCTCCCAGAAGGACCGGGCTTTGAAACTTCAGAAGTCGCCTGGTTAACCTTCGAGGACGCAAGAAAAAAACTAAAATATCCTAGTGAGAAAAAGGTATTGGATAAAGCAAAAGAAATTTTAGATTCAGGATTACAGGAAAATCTGATATAATTAGCTTCGTAATTATTAAGGAGAGGTGCGAGAGCGGTTTAATCGGTACGATTGGAGATCGTATGTGATCGTAAGGTCACCGAGGGTTCGAATCCCTCCCTCTCCGCCAAGGTGAGGTCGCATAGTCCGGTCTAGTGCGGAGGTCTTGAAAACCTCTGTAGTCATTTTTGGCTACCGTGGGTTCGAATCCCACCCTCACCGCCAAGTTATAGACAAAATAGCTAAAGAATTTGGGGCTTCTGTAGAGGACTTACTAAAATGAGTAATATGAAAAAACTACAATCTATCAACCCCTCAAACTACCAAGTTCTTGGCACAGTTGATGTTTCAATGGTTCAAGAAATTGAGAACAAAGTTAAGCTCGCTAAAAGCTCGCAGAAAAAATGGGCTGAGCTTGGTATTGCCAAAAGAGTAGCCTTGTTAAAAACCGCTTTTGAAGACCTAAAAAATAAGAAAGTTGACCTTACTCTTTTGGAGTCAAGAGAAATGGGCATGCCCCTAAGCGAAACGCTCGTTGATTTTGATTCAACACTTAATTATGCGAATTGGTATTTTGACAATGCAGAAAAATATTTAAGTCCGGAAACAACATTTGAGAATGATAAAGAAATTCATCAAGTCTTTTATGAACCGATTGGCGTTTCGGCGGTAATTATTCCTTGGAATTTTCCGTTTGCAAATTTTGTTTGGGGCGCACTACAAAGTCTGATTGCTGGAAATACCATTGTGTTGAAACACTCGGAAGAAGTTCCTTTGTGTGGAAAATTTATTGAAGATATTCTCGCTCGTCATTTGCCGAAGGGTGTTTTTAATGAAGTTTATGGCGATGGGCAGGTAGGGAAACTTTTGGTACAGCAAGATATAAACATGATTGCTTTTACTGGAAGCACAAAAACCGGTAAATTTCTTTATGAAACTGCAGGAAAAAAATTTATCAAAGCGGTTATGGAATTAGGCGGCTCTGCGCCCGGAATAATTTTTGATGGCGCTGACCTCGATTTAGCTGTTGGGAATGTGTGCTTTAACAGGTTGCTAAATCAAGGGCAATGTTGTGACGGGCTCAAACGTCTTATTGTGCACGAAAGTGTGTTTGACGAAGTAGTGAAAAAGGCAGCTTCTACGTTTTCTGCCAAAAAGATAGGAGATGCCGAAGATAAAGAAACAGAAATTGGACCGCTTGTTGCGAAAAGACAACTCGATCTGCTTATTTCTCAAGTTGAAGACGCAAAACAGAAAGGCGCGAAGGTAATAACAGGCGGTAACTCGCTTGAAGAAAAACTTGGCGGCGTATTTTTTGAGCCAACTGTACTAACCGATATTACAAACGATATGCAAATTTGGAAAGAAGAAGTGTTTGGCCCAGTTTTGCCGATTGTGAAATTCAAAACTGAACAAGAAGCCATTGAGTATGCCAATCAAACGGTATATGGTCTTGGTTCGTATGTGTTCACAAAAGATAGAGAGAGAGCCGAGAGAGTTTCAAAGGCAATCGAATCTGGAATGGTGAGCGTCAACGGCACAAATTACATCATGCCGTTTAATCCGTTCGGGGGCTACAAAAACTCTGGATTCGGAAGAGAACACGGCAGATACGGATTTCATGAAGTGACACAAATCAAAATTATTGCTAAAAACAAATAGAAGAATTTGCCGCCAAAGAAAAACTTGTGGCTCGACTTCGCTCACCATCCCGAGCAAAGTCGAGGGAAAATCGTCCTTTCCGCTTTCGCTTCAAGGCGAG
>MGGJ01000002.1:0-47243 GCA_001792345.1 Candidatus Woesebacteria bacterium RIFCSPHIGHO2_01_FULL_39_32 | reverse complement strand
GCCCGTTAATGAAATCGGTTCGGATATTTTCAAATACCCACCCCCAGTTATGAAAACTATCGAAGAAATTCTAAAACTACCTAACAATGAAAATAAAGTTATTGAACTTGATAACTATATTTTCGAGCTTGAGCAGTCAAAAGGGTTCGATAATTTAACTAATACAGAAAAGGTAATATTTTGTATTGAAAATTTGGAGCGTGAAGTAAACAACGGAGGGTTTAATCAATTTTTTGTTAACAGCTCGGGAAATTATTGGAAGCAAACACAAGAAACTTTAAAGGAAATAGGCGCACTCAAGACGCTTGATATCTTTGCTAGAGCTTTATCAGTTTTTTCAAATACTACACCTTCAATAGATAGAGACACACGTATCAATGAAGTGGAGGCTTTAGGAGATGAGAAAGAGAAGTTTTTATATGATCTTGATCGGCAATTTTATAAATATGAGGACGATATTGGTAGGTTGCTATTAAGTTATGTTGATGCACACGTAGATGGTATTTCCAGAAAATAAGTTACAGCATAGTCAAGTAGGCACCATCTCTATATAAGTTTTATCTTGCAATAGTTAGTCCCCAAACCACATTTGCTCCATTTCTTTTTAAAACCTTACAAGCTTCTTTCAATGTTGAACCTGTTGTATAGATATCATCGAATAAAATTAGTGATTGGTGATTAGTGATTAGTGGTTGGTAAAAACTGTTAAGTGCAAAAACTCCTTTGATATTTTCCTTTCTTTCATCCCCCTTTAATTCAGCTTGAGGTTTTTTTAGCATCTTTCTAAGGAGAAGGTCGGGAACAAATTTCCAAGTCTGCCGCATTGCCATCGCTTTCCCTAAAATTTCTGTTTGATTAAAACCCCTTAAATTTTCTTTCAAAAAATAAAGTGGAATAGGCACAAGAGTAGGGTTTTTGGGTAAAGCAATAAGGAATTTATCAAGCTGAGAATTGGTATATACCGAAATTTCGGTCGCAATTTCCCTCGCATACGCATATTTCAATTTAAGAAGAGCGGTCCTAACCACACCTTGGTAGCACCATATGGAAATAATTCCATCCAGACTTAAGGTTCTTTTACACTTAATGTGAGTAAATCCGTCAATTGAGGGTCGTTGACACTCAGGACAAACCAACTTTGGACTCGGTACTTTTTTTATGCATGAATCACAAACGTACCTCCCTTGATTTCCACACGAAAGGCAACTTCTAGGAAAAATTAGATCGACTAAACCCATTTGTATCTATTATTCCACCAAAAAACCCGCATTTAATAGCGGGTCTTTTATTTGTGGAGACGGAGGGAGTTGAACCCTCGTCCGAAAAGGTAAGATAAAAACTTCTACAAGCTTAGTTGATTTTTTATGACTCCCAATTCGCCAAACCAACAAAGTAATTGGGGGCTTGACTTTAACTCTTTGGCAAATACCTAAAGTCAGTGGCACTTACCGCATCCCAACTGGTTTATGCTTGTCTGTTTCGGTTGAGAAACAAAACAGCAAACATTCGCAAAAACACTTATTAGGCGTATGCGAAATTATAATTGGGTTTAGCAATTATTTTTTTAACTTCTTTTTACAAGTGTAAGTCAAACTTGGCTCGCAGTTTTTAAAGTACGCTCTCCGTCGAATCCGGTCGTCCCCAAAAAACTAATACCTACTTCTTAATTGCTGTGCAATTTCTCTTTCAATATCTTTTTTCTTAATCGACTCTTTCTTCTCAAACTTCCTTTTTGCCTTGGCTAAAGCTATTTCCAGCTTCACCAATCGGCCCTTAGTATACACCTTGACAGGCACCAAAGTCAATTTTTTTTGCTTCATTTTTGTAGACAACGAAACCAGTTCAGCCCTATGCAAAAGAAGTTTTCGAGATCGTGTTGGATTGTAATTTTGTACTCCGTCAGCAGGAATGTTCGCATTAACAAGATAGGCTTCATCTCGAATAATCTTTACATATGAATTTGACAAATCAGCACGAGCTGTCTTTATTGCTTTCACTTCAGCACCAGTTAATGACACCCCCGCTTCAAATTTCTCAAATAAAATGTAGTTAAATTTTGCCTTTTTATTGATAATTTTCATAGGTGTTCCAACTCAATTGAAAGAAGTTTATCGGAATTTAGTAGAATAATCTTTTTTTCTTTTTCCGATACTACTAACCCTTTTGATTCCCGTATATCCGATGAAATGTACTGCGCCTTATATTCTCCATCTTTAGTAACAACAACAACCCTTTCATTCTCATTATCAAGAATGTAAAGATTTTCCAGTTGATCATCGGTGTATATTGCAAGGGATTTACCAACTACCGGAAAAACTCCTGTTAAGGAAAAGGGGCGTGGTAGCCCAAGCGAAAACTTTAAAATCTGACCCTTTTCAGTCACTAACCAAATTGCGCCATCAATTACCCAAGCTCTTGCTTCCGAAACGTCAAAAGTGACACCCTCGTTAAACCAATCCTTTTTGCTGCCAAAACCAGTCTCAGTTGACGTATAGCGATATATTGTTGAAGCCCCTTTATCAAGAATATAAAAGTTAGCAGCGTAAGAGTATGCTAAAACACTCCCCATCCACTCAGGATCAATCTTCGTATCTACCCTTCCCTCTTCAATTTCAAATACCCCCTCTGAATTAACTACAAATACTCTATCCGAGTAGACAGCTATATTATCAATTTTATCTATAACGTGAGGACCTACTATAACTTCACTCCTTTTGTTACCCACTCCGACACGGATAATTTTTCTACTATCCTTGTCAACAACATAGGCTACTTCCTGGGACATAACTACCTCGTCGGCTTCAAAACCATCAGATAAAAGCGCGAGTTCAACAAAAGATTCAGCTTCAACTCTAAACTCCCCTAAAATCTTTTTTTCGTTCTCTTCAATTTTTTTCTTTAACTCATCCAATGTAGAGTCTTGAACTCCTTCGGAAGATAAACCAAGAACCTTTTGACGTGCTTCAATTAAAAGTTCACGAGAGCGCTCTGGGTTAAGAGAATAAAGTTCATCTGCTTCACTCAAGTTATGGGATGCGGAAGCTAAAGTCTCAACATAGTTTTCTTTGATATCTTTTTGTTTTTTCTCTCTAATACCAAATACTATGCTAACTACAAGAAGGACAAGAAGAGCTGCTCCCAAACCCAACGATATCCTTCTTTTGGGATTCGATTCTCGATCAAATCCTGCATCAGCTTGTACATAAACTCTTGTCTCTTTGACGCGCTTCAGTAAGGATTTAATAAATCCTGTACCGACATTTTCATTTTGAGGCGGAAGTTCCCCTCTCGTGCTAGATCTAGGAATAGGAACTTTTTGTATTTTATTTTCAATTTTGGCAATTCGCTCATTAACTTCTGGGCCTTGCGCGAAACTAAGAAACAAAGCGCCAACTTTTCCAGCTGCAGGCAATGCGTGAAGGGTCGGTGCTAAAGACTCAACCGCATAGTTTGGATCCTTTCCAATGGCGGATCCCTTTATAACACCCGCCGAAAAACTAGTGAAAAAAGAACTTGATCCAATAATGAAAAGGTCGGAATCGTGTGGATGCCCCGAAGCGGCCAAACATTTTCCATTCTCACTTTGAATAAGGGGGGTTAATATATCGTTTCGTAAAAGGTAGACTTTCGCCCCTCCACCTACCACAATATATACAATGTCGGTTAAATATATAATGCAACCTATCTCAACGTCCTCCCAAGAAGAAAATTCCTCAATTACTTTTTCTACCGAAGAGGAAAGCGTGCTAAACGCCGATCCCTCCCCCCTACCAAAATATTCTTCATGCACCCTTGAAAGTAGCTCGCGTCCAGCGGAAACAGCATCTATACCTTCTTCTTTAGTGCCGGTGGAAATGACAGCAAAGAATTGCCCTCGGCTTGTAAGTTTTTCGGGATCAGCTGGTGTAAATTGATAAGCCTGTGCCCACCCTCCCTTGTCAGGATTCCCGGTAATTTTTGCCGAGGTAATAATATAACTCATTACAGAACTCGTCTTTCAGGCTCGTTTTAAGCCTTCGGCGAGTTATTAAATCCATTTTCAATAGATTTACAAAAGACATGTCCACACATCTTCACAAAATAATGAGCGAAAGTATAAACACAAAAACAGATACGATGAAATGTATAACCGCTAATGTTCTTATCGACTTTTCAAGACCTACTTGCAGAGTCTCAGTCATAACACGTACCTGCTTTATCACAATTCCGGCGAAGAGAATATAAAGAATTAAAAATAACCAAAGAGCAATCTTTATAGCAACTAAAACAGTTGGTGTAAAGCTACTTATGGCTTCCACTCTAGCGCACTCTCCCCTCTAATTTTTCCTGTTCCTCTTCAATCCGTAATTCACGTAGTACTCTTGCAACGGCATCTGGGTTTGGAATTGCCTCAAATTCTATTTTCGGAATCTCTGAGGCAGTCTGAATTACTACATTACCGTAGCGAAAAAATGTCCTTGGCGCACCTCCAACTACCACTGTTACATCTTGGATTTGGTCAATGTTGGCGTCTGTTACCTCTCGGTAGATTAGATTTATAAAATCAACTTCTATAATTCTTTCATCCGTAACAATATTTACATGGAAAAACCAACTTAAAAATTCCTCGAGAATAAAAGCAGTAACAATCAAATACCACAAGATTGTCAGAACAACTTGAAAACCAGGCGGTAATAAGCTAAAAGGGGCTATAAGAACAAAAAAGGAAGGTGCAATAACCATCAAAAAAGCTATACTTATCCAACTAAGATTCGTTATTGGGTGTCTACGAAGTAGAAGAACAACTTTTTCCTCAGGATCCGCATTAACGAAATTTACATGATCAGGATAATAACAATAAGCTGCAAAAGGATTATGATTGTGTCCTGGTAATTCATGCCTATCCATATCCTCAGGAGTTTTAAATTTCTTCTCAGGTTTTTTAACTTCAATCTGTTTTTTGGAAGAATTTTGTTCTACACTTTCAACCTGTTTGTGAGAGTTAAAAACATCAGGCATTACATTCAGATTATATCACCTTTACAGCTTCTCGATGTTGAATAAACTACTTTTTAACCCGATGTATCCAGGCGCACGCAGGTTAAATGCTTTTTTAAATTCCTCGCCGGACAGATTAACACTACCTTTATTTGTACCAAATGTAACAGTTTGCGTATTCCCCGCGTTAGAATAAGTAACGGCTACACTTGAAACGCTGGTATATCCTCCCATTCCTGCGAGTTCACTAATCGAATACGGATTTCCTCCCCAACAATTCGTGTCGATAGGTGAGACTCTTCCCGAATCTCCTCCACCTTTATATAAAACATGCCAAGCATTTAATATATCTGCCATTTCCTGATTATTTAACCAGGGGTTCGCCTTGCCACAGGTCGCCCCCCCTCTAGTTCTAAACCATGCTTTATAAAACCAAGGAGATCCAGATAATTTCTCATAGGCGCCACTTGGCCAATCACCGTTAGTGTCTTTTATACCTGACCAACCCCACTGAGAAATCGTATATCCACCGGAGGTTGAGGCATAATAAGTTGTTGCAGCCGTTCCTCCCTTTACCATTACCCAACCACGTGTTGCACGCACCGCCTCTGCCCATTTACCGCTTTTTAGTTGGGGTTTATAAACCTGGCAGGATTCCGTAGGACAAATAGTTCCGGCGCCGTTGCCGGTAACTGCTAAGGCATACGAGCGGGCCGCAACAGCCTGCGCTTTCAAAGCCTCAAAACCACCATTATTACCCCAGGACTCAGGAACCTCATAAATTCCCAGTAAGTAATTATCCTCAAAAGGAATTCTCCCGTAGCCTGATACTCCAATCGTATCAGGAATGGGAAAGGATTTATTGAGTTCAGCTCCCTGATAATATGCTCCTAAAATAGCTTCAGCAGACTGTCCCTGTTTACTTCTTCCATATGCACCGTATTGACTTAAGCCTGTTCTATGAGGAGCACCAAAGGAAAACCCAGCAAAGGCAGGTCTAAAACCGGGATCGCAATAATTCGAAGATCCGGGAGGACCGGAGCATGGTTCTGCTGTTGCGGGAGTATCTCCAACTGAAGTTTGAAATCCTCCGGCTTTTAGAGCAATAAGTTCTTCTTGTTTTGAAGAAAGGGCGGAAAGATACTTCTCGGTTTTCTCAACCTCACCGGCTAAAAATTGCGCTCTTTGACCAACCTGACTCTTTATAGAGGAAAGGCTGGTCTTACTTTTTTCGAGATTTTCTTTGTCGGTTTTAAGGGCAAGTAAATCAGCTCCATACCCCTCCATCGTTTTAATGTCTTCGTTTGCGGCTTTTTGTCTAAATATTATTTCTCTAAATGCACTTGATGCGTTCTCTGTAGATAAAAAGGGTAAAAGCGGATCATAAAAGCGCAAGAATCTGTAGTGGTTTTTGGTTTTCTCAACAAAAATTTCCTGGGCGTAGGCAAGATCCTCTTCTCTTTTTCCAATGTCCCCTTCAAGTACTCCCAATTGGTTTGAAATCCCGGAAATCCTTTTTTCCAAGCTGGAAATCTGTGTTCGTAAATCAGCAAGTTCTTTTTTGTTATATTCTTGGGCCGGTTTTAGGGCGCTTAATTCAGCTTCAATTCTTTGTAAACAAAAGTCTATGTCACCCGGATTAGGGTTGTCGCAGTCAGGCTCAGCGGAAATAGATTTAAGAAGTAAGAAGTAAGAAGTAAGAAGTAAGAAAAGGGAAACAAACAAAGAAATAAATATTTTTCCTTTTAAAAATAACCCCTTACTTGTTTCTCGCTGCTTTTCGCTATTCATTGCGCTTTTCATTATAACAATTTAACCATTTTTATTTTTGTGTTACACTCAATTTAATGAGAAAGTTTCTATTAATCCTCTTCTCCATAATTACTTTTTATTTACTTTCTTCTTCTTTTGTCTCTAGTCCAGTATTTGCTCAAGTTACCGACTGTGACCCCGTAACAGGATTGCCTTGTACATATTGTTACCCCGTGGATGACGCTAACCCAAGCGCTGGTTGTAGAGTAGATTTTAACTTATCGAGTTGTAATCTGGCTGGTTATTTTCCAGACCCCAATTTATGTAACACCCTCACTTTCCCGTGTATGGCCGGCCAACCGGCTGGGAACTGCTTAGAAGCTCCTGTATGTGACAACGAAGGAGATACTTGCACAGGAACCGTCGGCACACAAGGAAGCTGTTGTGATGGATTTGTATGCAACAACGTTGCGGGGAATTTAACTTGCACAACTCCCGCATCCTGTGGCAATTTAGATGATCCTTGTACTGGTCCACCAGGAACACAAGATGGTTGTTGTAGTGGACTTGTGTGTAATAATTATGCGGGTGGAGGCGCTAATTTAAAATGCCAAGAGCCACCGGCCGCTGTTACCGGGTACTTTTGTGAGACGGCAGGATTGTGTTTGCCGTGTTACGCAACTAGCACAAATTTTGGATGCGCGCCCCCAGAGTACGCCGACTATACATCTTGCGATCAGGCTTGTAGTGGGGGCGTACCATTAAAATATGCGTGTATTCCTGGTGTGGGCTGTAATGAATCAGGGACAGGCACTTATGGAGATCTCGCTCTTTGTGAAGCAGCCTGCAAATCAATCAAAGCCTCGCCTATTAAAATTTTCTGTGACAAAAATGGAAAGCCTTGCGATACTCCAGGCATAGGTGACTGTACAGCAGAAATTTATACTGCAATTGGATGTATTCCTATTACTGAACAGAATGCATTTGCAAGATTTGTTATACTTTGGGGAATTGGAATAGTTGGTGGTATTGCATTAATACTTATTATATATGCAGGGTTTATGATTATTACTTCTGGGGGTAACCCACAAAGACTTCAAGCAGGAAAAGAGCTTCTCACGGCAGCCGTGATGGGCGTAGTCTTACTTCTATTTGGAGCGTACATTCTTAACTTAATCGGGGTTGAAATACTCAAAATACCAGGTTTAAAATAGCACATATATGCTATTTCTTATTGTATTAACAATTATAACTTCCATCTTTCCCCAGACAGTACATGCTCAAGTACCGAGTGCTGGTATTGATTTTTCAAATCTAATGGGAACAGCCATCTTCAGATTAAGAAATTTTACTATTGGCAGAATAATTCAAGAATTATTACCTTATGTCTTTGGTCTTGCTGGCTTTCTTATTCTTTTATTCATCATTCTCGGAGGGTTCCAAATTCTTACTTCACAAAATGATCCTAAGGCGTTAGCCGCCGGCCAACAAAAAATTTATAATGCAATTGTTGGGTTTATAATAGTTTTTGTATCTTTCTGGCTAGTACAACTCGTTGCACGAATTCTAGATCTGCCGCCAATTATAGATATTTTTGGGTGAATCAAACTCAAATGTCATATGTCAAAACTCAAAACCACAACGCAAATCTTAAATCTAACGTAAAATACCGAGCTTATAAGTTTTCGCTTACTATAATTGATCTAGTTAAAGATTTTCCTCAAAAAAGAGCCTACTGGATAATAGGAGATCAACTGTTACGTAGTTCAACTTCTATCGGAGCAAATTTGGTCGAAGCCAAATCCTCTAGCTCGAGGAGAGATTTCATAAAATTTTATGAGATTGCTCTCAAAAGCGCCAACGAAACCATTTATTGGTTGATGCTTCTTAAAGATTCCAAATTAGTGGAAGCGGGAAAATCAGAACCTCTCATCACAGAGGTAAAAGAAATCGGAAAGATGATTGCTGCAAGCCTTCTAACTTTGAAAGGTAAAAGAAGTTAAAAAGTTTTAAGATATTGTTTTGAGATTTAAAATTTGAGTTATAACATAATATTGTACTAGAATTAAGTATGAATAAAATTGCCCAAGTTCCCATCGGAGACACATTTTTTGGAAAAACAGGTCATTTTTTGGCCGACTTACCTGGTCTTGGACAGTTGGTTTCTCTTATAGCTAATAATGCAATAGTTGTTGCCGGAGTAATATTTCTATTCTTAATCATCTTTGCCGGATTTCAAATGATAACCGCGGGTGGTGACTCTCAAAAATTCCAGCAAGGACAAAATATTATCACTGCAGGCTTTATTGGGTTTATAATAGTCTTAGCGGCATTCTTGATCGTACGGTTTATTGAAAGCTCGCTAGGTATCCCTATTTTCGAGTAGAATGTTTAGTAATATGAAAATAGCACAAAATCCTTGGGGTCCTGTTAATCCACCCGACTTCTTACAAGCATTTGATGGAGGAGGGGTTGGCGGGATAGCAGTCCTATTGAATATTATATTAAGAACCCTTATCGTCGTTGCAGGAATATACGCGGTAATAAACCTAGTTATAGCGGGCCTTGCTTTCATATCTGCGAGTGGAGATCCTAAAAGAATCAGCGACGCAACTGCGAAAATCTGGCAAAGTCTACTGGGATTACTAGTCGCCGCCGGCGCATTTCTAATCGCAGCAATAATAGGAGAGATCCTTTATGGTAATCCGGGGGCGCTACTAAACATTCAATACTTTACACCACAATGAATTATCTAGCACAACAGTCCAACCCCATAGGTCCTTTAAGTGGAATAGGAAACTTGGGGTTGCAAGGAGGGACGTATAGTAACGCAATTACATTATTAGCCCAGGTCATCTCAGCTATTATTGGTCTTCTGACAATAATAGGAGCGTTATATTTTATGTTTATGCTCATAACTGGAGCTATAGCAATTATTTCTTCGGGAGGAGATAAAGCAGCCTACGAGAATGCGAGAAGAAAACTATCTACTGGTGTTATTGGATTTGTCGCGGTTATAGCCGGAATGTTTATCATGAGCCTAATCGCAATTTTACTTGGTCTTCCTAGTATTCTTGATTTGGGTGCTATGATTGAAGCAATTAGACTACCGTAAAATGGAAACACTTATTGTTTCACCTCTAATCGCACAGATAATAAGTAATCCCGCATTGGGAGATCTTGGGGCTCTCACTGGCCCGGAATTTTTTGGCAAACTGATACCTGCTCTTGTTGGTTTGGGTTTTGTAATTGGGGCAATCGTATTTGTTTTTATTTTAATTTACGGTGCAATTCAGTGGATCAGCTCAGGTGGAGACAAAATGAAAATGGAGTCTGCTCGCAGTAAAATTGCAAGTGCTCTAGTTGGAGTTGTAATTTTACTTGGTTTTTTTGCAATACTAAATTTGGTATCGTGTTTCTTTGGCATCGGTATCGGACGGATTAATGTGGGAGAATTTAATATAACGTTCTCCGGGGTAATCTGTCCCTAAATAAATATTGATAGATTTTCCCACTTGACAAAGGATTTTAGTTATCAGCATAATACTAATCAGTATAAGTATGTTTACAGCTTTCAGCACAATATTAGCCCAAGCAGATCAAGCCATTAACATTGGTCCGGGAGGACAATTTTCGGGTCTCAATAATATTACGATTGCTACAATTATTTCAGCGCTCATAATTCTTGTTCTTATCATTGCAGCACTAATTTTCTTCTTCATGCTGGTTTGGGGTGGTATTAAGTACATCACCTCTGGAGGAGATAAAGCTCAGACCGAGGCAGCCAGAGGCCAAATTACAGCAGCTTTAATTGGTTTAGTAATTGTGTTTGCAGCCTGGGCGATAATAAATCTTGTTAACATCTTTTTTGGTATAAATATCTTGTCGCTCAACATTCCAAACGCCCAAGGTGGTGTCTAAAATAGCTAAGGAAAGAGGATAACCCCGCAGATGCGGGGTTTTTTATTGGAGTTGCCCTTCTTTGGTTCTTTCGCTACACTAAAGTTATGAGTTCCTTTTTACTTGCTCAAGTAACTAACGTTAACGGAATTGCAACCTTACAAGGATTTGAAGGAATATTTGCAAACACACTCGCAGCACTTCTCGGACTTGGTGGGATACTTCTTTTTGCAATGCTTATCTGGGGAGGAATTCAATTTATAACTTCAGCCGGTGATCCTAAAGCACTTGAACAAGCCAAAAAGACATTAACCTATGCAATCGGAGGAATTGTCCTTGTAGCGCTTTCTTATATGTTTTTGAGATTTGTCGGCGTCTTTACAGGACAACTAAATATTTTAAACTTTAAAATAACTCAGTAGGTTTATGCGCTTATTTAGAACTTACAAAAAAAATATTTATCTACTCCTATCCATACTTTTTGGGTTCTTTCTATACCTGCTTTTCCCATACATCGATTTCGGAAAACCGGTCATCGCTCAAGAGGCTATACCTATGCCAACCCCCACGCCCTTTCCTTGTAACGAAACTAGTGACAACGAATTCCACTCTCTAAGGCCTTACCAAGCAAGTCCTTGCAATCCTGATGCTGAAGATCTGGCTCTTTTTTGCGGAAACGATCTGGTTTTGCTTGATCCAATAGTTATCGAAAAAAGATATTCCGACGGCAACATGATTCCTTCCCTTGACTGGAAGTATTTTTTTGAAGGAAATGAAATTCAACCGTTTCCTCCAATCTCAGGCGGCTCTGACTTCTTTTTTAGCTGCAAATACTGTAATGGCAGTGGACAATGTGTAGACAGAAATATCAGCGCTTGTATACCGGACGTAGGTTGTAAAGATAATAATGACTGTGCGGCAAGCGAGTGCATAGATAATGGAAATGGGACAGAAACTTGTTACTTTATTATAGATCGGGTAAGGGATATTGCGGTTGATCTTAGGGAAGCCTACTTTCCCATCATGGGTTTTACCGAACCCTCATTGGGAAATGAATCTGATCCATATAAGGTAGTAAATAGCCTTTTTCAGGGAGATGAAACGGTTGATGATCCAACCAAAGTAAATGAATATGTCAGTTGGTACATAAACGGCCTCATCGGACGGGCAGAGTATAATCCGCCGGACACAAATCTTTTGGGCGGACTTTCAGAAGAGGGAGAGAAAAGGTTGGTTGATTTCTCCGGCCCTTTGAAACGACTTTTGTCTTGGGAAAGTCAAATAGTAAGAAGGGGTGAGGAAGTAAGGAAAGCACAGCGCTCGATTAACTGTGATCCGAATGCCGTTCCAAAAGACCCAAACTGCATAAGACATGACCAAATAATCGGTTGTACAAATCTTTTGGGGCATCCCGCAGGTTGTTATACTAATATTATTAAGGATAAGATTCGCCTCACCGACTGGATTAGTAAGTTTAACCTTCCCCCATTGAGACGTAACTTCGGCACTTGGGAGGACTTCTGGTCAGCTTATCTATCCTGGAGAGCAGATAATCCCTGGAGGTTATTCACCTACATCCCTTTCTCGTCAACCGAAGATAGACTTGGCAATGTAGAAATAGACGACTATGCAATTCAGCCTTCCAATCCGAATGATGTAGTTATTATTGATTCTTCAATAATAAATCAGGAACCGGCAGATCTTTTCTTTGCCCACATGCAGGAATCATTTGAGTTGGCAGATCTTTTGCAGCAAGTTTATTCACCCCAGGAAGCCGACCTTGACGCCGAACCGGGATCAAGCTATGTCCCTTATGATAAATTTTGTGACCTGACCGAAGTTCGCACAAATCCGGGGGATGATCTTTTTGCGGGCGAGCTCTCCGCAACAGTTGCATATACAGCCCAAGTTGCCTGCACCTTTACTAAAGCAGTAGCAGGTGAAGGAAGAGTTTGCGAAGCGTCCGGGGGTAATTGCGAACCCTTACCGCAAGAGGATTTGGATTGTACAACATACTACGGACAAGTTGATTGTGGTGATAATGAGTTTTGCGGAGTCGGCTGTGGTTCTTGGCCTTCACCTCCCGGCTGCTTAGGAGAGGATGAAACTTGTGAGATGTTTGGAACACCGATCGGAGAATGTTGCGGTGGACTTGAATGTTCCGGAAATATAACTGTATACAAAAAATGCGAACCCATAACTGTCGATATTTCAGCATTTGACTTTACTGAAACCTGTAGCAATACAGTTGCCGTTAATTTTAAAACTATAACCAAAACTCCTCTCGCCAAAGAAGTCTGGTCGAAACTTGTTGCCGGTCCTTCCAGTGTTTTCAAAAGAATGTTCCCTAAAATCGAAGACGTGGAAGGGCGTCCCATAAGACGGCTTTGGGCAATTCCCGGCGCAACGCCCGTGGATTTTATCCCGCTAACACCTGGTTTATCAATAAGGGCGGGCAACAACCGAATTCCTGGCCAGGCTGAACTTTATTTCCGCTACATCGGGGGAATTCACCAATATTTCCTGCAGTGTATGCAAACTGCTTTAAGACCACAAGGATATGGACAAGGCTGTCTTTCCGCCTCGGCTCAGCCTATCCCACCGGCTGAGTGTCCATTTACCGAAATACCGCCTCTACCCACTGACTCTAGTTGTAAGCTTTCTCACACCCAGATAAGAAACGAAACAATACCTGATCTTATGAGAAAGGTTTTTGAATCCGCGGGTAGCCAATATAATGTTCCGCCTGATCTTATCGCAGCCCTGATGTATGCAGAGGGCGGGTTTGAACCCCGTGTTGCAAACCCGAGTTGCTATGGAAGATATACACAGGAAAATATTACCAATGCCGTATTATGTGAATTTCCTAATTGTAACCCCACATACTACGATCCACCCTGTAATTATAATGCAAACCAGGGAGACTTCTGTTATGTTGGTGGGGGTGCTTTCGGACCCTATCAGCAGTGTCCAAGCGGTTATAACCCGTGTAATTTTTACGAAGCAACCATGAATATGGCAGAATGGCTAGCTAATAATCATAAAGCGCTTTTCAACCTCGCTAATTCACCTTGTAAGCCTGGTAGTATAAACTATGATCTCTCAGATCCAGCCGGAGGAGGTAGCAGTTGTCAAAAAAGTAGTTGGAGTTGTGAAGACGTTGTTACCGCACTCGTAAACTGGGCCGGGTCGTGTAATCCTGCAGATCACACTGTTAATGCACTGACTATTTACGGATCTTGTCTTTAACGAAATAAATACACTTGCATTTAAGTATAAGTGGTATGCTATTATTAACTTATTAAGTCCATGTTTAAAAAACTCCTCCTCTCAATAATACTGGCTTCTTTTCTTTTGGTAACTTTAGTTACCCCTTACGCACATGCACAAGTTACAAAAGGCGGTACCTGGTATCACCCGACAATTAACGAATTTTTTGCAAAAGTATATGACCCAAATAATGAAGACGAAATTTTTGGTGAGCGCTATACTCAAGCCCAGGTTGTCTGGATTTGGTATTCACTGATTGCGGTTCTAATGCCAGAAGAATTATTGCAGTGTTTTACAAAAGCAGATAGTGCCGACTTAAACGCAATAGCTGCTTGTATAAAACCATGGATTGATGAGAATTTTGGCACTGGAGACGCTGGACAACCCTCTCTTGCCTCCACATTTAACCGTATAACTTTATCGTCTACTTCTTCCGGAATTGGTTACATTCGAAATACTCTATCGAAACTACACTTAATACCCGAAGCGAAAGCCCAGACAGGATTTGGTTTTGGAACACTTTCTCCGATTCAACAAATATGGGGCGCAACAAGAAACTTCGCCTATTTCCTTATGGTTTTGGCATTTGTGGTTCTAGCCTTCATGATAATGTTTAGGGTAAAAATTTCTCCACAAACCGTCATTACTATCCAATCAGCCATACCTCGACTTGTTATGATTCTTATTTTCATCACGTTTTCGTATGCAATAGCAGGTTTTATTATCGATCTTTCCTATGCCTTGGTAGGAATCCTCGCCCTAGCCGCAGATCCAATTAGCGGTCTTGACGGTACTGCACTTTTCGGACAACTATTGGGTGTTAATCTTTTTACCTCAATGGCCATTACGCTTCTGGTCTATATCATCGGTTTAATTATGTTTCCCGGAGGATCCGGACTGACCTTCGCTTTCGGCCTAGGTGCACTATTGTCAATTCTTTCGGTTGTAATTTTTATAATATTAATAATTGTTTACATCATAGTCTGGGTACGAATTATATGGGTTCTTTTTAGAACATTTATCAACGTTGTTCTTCTTATTATATTTAGTCCTCTTTTAATATTGGCGGGTGTTTTTCCCGGTAGTGGGGGTTTCGGTGGTTGGCTGAAAAATCTAGCTTCTCAAGTGGCTGTGTTTCCGGGGGTGATTGCAATGTTTTTCTTGGCCCACTATATATTTTGGAGTTCTTTGGACGCAAATCCAAATGCGTCTCTTATGGATCAATTGTTTATTGCTCTTAATAATCTCTTTCCCAATGTAAATATAATAAACCCTTTAGAAATTGATCCTTTGGGTACCACCGGATCAATTCAACTGCCGGGATTTAATTTACCGGTAGGTGGAATCTTCGGCTTTCTTGTTGCTTTTGGTATTTTAATGCTAGCTCCGAGTATTGCCAACATTATTCAATCCGCACTATCAGGTAGACCATTTGGCTACGGAACCGCAATTGGAGCACCGATTGCAGCGGGTGCCGGAGCTGTTTGGTCACCGTTTGGGTACCAATTGGGTTCATTGAAGGAGGCTTACGGAAAACAAAGAGGTCAGAAATTATACGAACAGCTGGCAGGAAGTCGGTTGGGAAAAATACTTAGAATTTCAAATTAAAATATATTTTACTTCTTTTTAATTTCTATTCTATCTAACTTCATCTGAAAACATATATTTAAACATTCTTTTAATATATTCCATGAAGGCGCTCCAAGTCATACCTCCTGCATTATGTATTAAATCAGCCCCCCACACGTTAATTTCCGATATCCTATTAAGCAGAAAGGTATTCCTTGTTCCAAAATATTTTCTTAATAAAATATTTTTTGTCTCTTCACCAATCATTCCATTTCTACGTGCAGTATTGATCCACTCACGAGTCATAGCAAGACGAGGATAACCAGTTGTAGGATCGCTCATCCATTCCGCACCTTGTTTGGTTTTTAAGTATTCTAACGACCTATCAAGAAGCTCCATCCACTTTACTTCGATAGGAGTAATATCTTTTACGGTTCCAATTACCCTTTCGCCGGAACTATCTTTTATTATCGCGTCTCTTTTTCCAGTTCCTGAATGTGCAAATACACCTTCCATATTGATTAAATTTTCAAGCGTTGGTTTATGGAAATAGCTATCTGCAGCCCACATTCTCTTTCGAGTATTGTCGGCATCGTTAAAATACGTCATCCTAATAACATACATCCCCTCTGGTGGTCTAATATCCTCTTTCATTAACGCTTTATCCCAAACCTCGCTACTGCCCCACTTAAAATTTTCTAAGCTTTTTATGCCGACAACTTTTTCTCCAGACACCACTTTCTGATTCCCTGAAACTCCCAAACTATCTAGGTTCTCAACATTCCCCAAGAGCGAAGTCATTACATCCATATACCCCAAATCAAAGGGGTCATCCACCCTAGTCGGATCCCATATTTCGCTTGAATCTCTCATTAGGTTATTTCTAGTCAGACGGTCGCTGAAATTCATTATTCTTGCTGCAAAAAAATCACCACTACCATTTAGTTGAATGTCGTGGGTGGCGGCTCTCAAAGTCATACTCCAAAGTCCTCCGGCATATCTCTTGGCCCAAATTGCATCTCTATGCTCTCTGGCTTTTTTGCTACTTAAATCAGGATTTGGGTGCTCTATCTGATATTTTCTGAAATCTTCGTCTTTGGGTTTTTCGATCTCACCACCCAGCTTTACAAAAAAGTCTGGATTTGTATCCTCTATCGAACCCCCCAGACTGTAATAGTCAAAAATATACTGCTCTTTAATCTTTATCTCTTTTTCCAAGGCCTTAATTTCTGTCTTATCTCCACCCCCAGGCGACCTTTGAATTTGTCTTAACCTATCTCTTTTCCCCCTCAAAATTCTTCCCATTCTCTCGTAATTTTGAAGTTCGTTTTCAATGTGGTTTTCTTTTCTATCTTCACCCGTTTTCGGATCTTTTACTCTATTACCACGTCTATCTAACACATAAGTTCCAATATTTTCGGTCTTAAATAACTTTCTCCAAGTAGTGAAGGTAATTCTTGAAGCTTCACTTAAAATTCCTTCAGGTCCCGCCATATTCCAAACTCTAACGACTCTATGTCTAATTCTTCTTGTCTCAAGGTTGTCTCTAATTCTTTCCCCAAACGGTTTCGTATCTTTCCTAAGAACATAGTTGTTTGCATAAAGAGATAAATATCGATAAACATCGGGTTGTTCTTCGAATGATTGCTCGACTGATTCCATTTCCCTAATTCTTTCTTCAAACCAATCCTCAACCATGTTTTGGTAAACTTCATTTGTCTCATTCCATTCCTTACCGCGTACCTGATGGATTTCCACTGTTCTACCATTTCTTACTTCTTCTCTTACAGTAGCTTCATACTCCGCTTTATCCTCATCGGATAAACGTCCGATCATCCTGTCAAGGGTGGGGTTTTTAAGTTCGTCTGGAATATTTTGTGCCTGCTCGATTTGTTCTAAATAAGCCTTCATCAAATCTTCGTTATATTTAAGTTGTCTAAATTCCCGATCTGAAGCGTCTTTTACACCATCTAGTGCCTCAGTAAATTCTCTAATAACCGGCTCTAATTTTTTGACCATTGCATCAATCGTTGCGTCAACCAATGCCGTATCTTTTCTTTTCTCGAGTAGGGCTATTTGCTGGCCTATTGCTTTAGCGTAAGCTTCAAGTTGGCCTGCTAGATTATTAACGGACGCCACAATGTCCTTATTTGCCTGATTTACTGCAGAAGTAATCTCTCTTACTGCTTCAACCAGTTCGTCCTCTTTACTTTTTTTAGAAGAATTTTGGGTTTCATCAGATTCAGTAGCACCCTTATCGGATTTTACATCCGGCTGCAATGGAGCTCTTTCTTCTTTGTCGGCCTTTTCCGTTGATCCTTGTTCTACCATATACCCATATTTTACCACCCCAACGCACCTTTTAACACAACTCTCCCTGTGAAAAAGCTATAGTCTTGAAAAAAAGGGTTCACGATATAGAGTATAAGAGTAGAAGGGTATAAGTGCGTGAGTATTAAAACTGCCTACCAGAAACAAGGTTACGAAAAATTAATTGTATATCAAAAGTCTTTTGGATTGGTATTAGCCACATACAAGTTAACAAAAGGGTATCCTAAAGAAGAGCTGTTTGTTTTAGCACCACAAATGCGACGTGCTGCAATTTCTATAACTGCTAATATAGTTAAAGGATACTCAAAGACCTCAAGAAAAGAGTTAATACGTTTCTTAGATATCAGTAAGGGATCAATTAATGAACTAGAATATATTTTAAGGTTTCATATGAACTAGGATATTTTGATAAAATGAAATTCGAAGAAATAAGTTCGCTTGTTTTAGAAGCTAAAAAGCTTTTGTACAGTTATCAGAAGAGCTTGAGAAGTTAAAAAGTTAACTTATACTCTCACGCTCATTTACTCTAATTATGGAACTCGAAGAACAGCATCCGATACCACAACAGATCTCTGCCTACCAATTCAGGCTTGTGGGAGACATGACGATCAAGCAGTTTTTCCAAGTGGCGGGTGGAGCACTTGTGGCACTTTTGGTTTACACCAGTAATGCAGCAAGTTATGTAAAGTGGCCACTTATCATACTTTCTTTTCTAACAGGGATCGCCTTTGCTTTTTTCCCACTTCAAGATCGTCCGCTCTCAACGTGGATCTTTCTATTCATTAAATCGATATATTCCCCAACCCTTTATGTGTGGCGAAAGGGCCAAAAGAAACAAAATTTTTTTTCGCCTGAACCCGGCACTACTGAAACTCAAATATCTATTCCGCGCGAAAGCACTCCTGTTATGACTCCTGCACCTGAGCTGAAAAACCTCGAGGAAAAGGAAAGTGCATTTCTCTCAAGCGTTACTCAACAGTTAGCAAGCGTCCAAGGGATTTCTCCCCAATCAGTAACCCTCCCAGAACCTCCTTCACAGGAAGAGAAAGTCCCTGCGTCTCCAATAATTACCGTATCACAAGAGGAAAAAGCTAGAATAAATGAAACGCCTGAGGCAACACCTCAGCCGACAAATATATCTACGCTAACTCCTTCTGTGGGTAAAAAAATTGAAGGAGTACAGGTTGCTCAATTTTCTCAGGAAGCTGCTCCCCCCAGTCCTCCTACAAAACCGAACGTAATAGTAGGTCAGGTTGTGGACCCAAGTGGCGGAATAATCGAAGCAGCAATTTTGGAAATAAGAGATTCGGAAGGTAGGCCGGTTAGGGCGTTGAAGAGCAATAAACTGGGACACTTTATGATTGTTACACCGCTACTTAACGGAATGTATGAAATAATCACAGAAAAAGAAGGCTACACTTTTGAACCCATCACTCTTGAAGCAAAAGGTGAAATTATTCCGCCAATCGCAATATGGTCGAAAAAACAATCTGAAAACTTAATATCTTAATAAAATGAGAATACCTTTACTAAGTACGCCGGATAAAGCATTAAGCTCGTCCACTCAGGACCTACTACCTATTGCCGACATTGTCGATGGGGTTGTAATTTACGAAAACGGTGGTGCAGCACTTGTCATGGAATCAACGTCTCTAAATTTCGGGCTGTTATCCGAAACGGAACAGCGAGCTGTAATTGCAAGTTACGCAGGACTACTTAATTCTTTTAACTTTGCTGTTCAAATTGTAGTACGAAGCCAAAAGAAAGATATAAGTAGCTATATGGATTTTCTAGTAGAAGCCGGAAAGAGAATCAAGAATCAAAAATTACTTGGGTTGATGGAAGACTACAAAAAGTTTATCCAAGATGCTATTAAAAAGAAGAATGTATTAAGTAAACGATTTTATATCGTCATTCTTTTCACTCCCTATGAACTTGGTGTTGCAAAGTCAATTGCTTCAACTTTTAGAACCTCAAAAAAGATAGCTCCCTTGCCTTATCCAAAATCATATGTAATCCGTAAAGCAAAAATTTCTCTTTTCCCCAAACGAGACCACTTAATTAGACAGGCGGGTCGACTAACCATTAAACTGAAACAATTAACAACAGAGGAGCTAATTGAACTTTTCTATAATGTCTATAATCCTGAAACACCCGTAAAAGAGAAGGACATTTTTGCTTAAATTATATGGCCTTTAATTTTTTAAAACGCATCAAAAAATCCAGTCCTCCTGAAAATCCGAAGGGTGCTTCTGCCATCGTCCAAAATCTCTCGACCCAACCCCAAGAAGCACTGCAAGATTCTACAAACAAGCCCGAAATTGTCGATCCTGTAGCAGCAATAGCAACTCAAAATATGGATTTACTGGACGTCATCGCACCTAGAAAAGTGGAAATTGACTTTGATTACTTACAAATAGACGGCGTCTATCTACGAACACTTTTTATTTCGGGTTACCCTCGATTTGTTTCTCCAGGCTGGCTCGAACAAATAATAAATTTTAACAGTTCATTAGATGTTTCCTTTTTCATCTACCCAATCGAGGGGAAAAGCGTATTGGATGACCTTATGAGAAAAGTTGCAGAGATGGAGGCAGAAATATCAACCGATTTGGAAAGAGGAAAAATAGTCGATCCCGCCACAACAGCAAAACTTGAAGACGCTAGGCTACTTCAAGAAGAATTGGTTAAAGGTGCTGAGCATTTTTATGAATTCGGATTCTATATAACTGTTCGTGCTGCTGACTTGGAACAACTCAATCACATATCAAAGCAGGTCGAATCCACTCTAGGATCAACTTTAATTAAAGCACAGCACACAACTCTTGATATGGAAAACGGATTTTTATCAACTGCTCCTTTTGGCCTCGACAGGCTCTCTATTACAAGAAATATGGATACAACTTCCCTAGCAACAACTTTTCCCCTTACCTCTGCAGAACTATCCGGCGACAAAGGTGTTCTTTATGGAATTAACACGCAAAACGGCTCGTTTATCATCTTCGATAGGTTTTCTCTAGAGAACAGCAATATGACCATATTCGCGACTAGCGGCGCCGGAAAAAGCTATTTTGTAAAACTGGAGTCCGTACGTTCATTAATGTTGGGAACAGAAGTAATAGTAATAGACCCCGAAGGCGAATATAAAGCCCTAGCGGAGGCCGTAGGAGGGCAGCATATATCCTTTTCTTTTTCTTCACCGTCGAAAATTAATCCCTTTGATCTTGCTCAGGTATATGAACCGGGAGAAAATAATTTAGGCTTAAAAATTCTATCCCTACATTCACTTTTTAAAGTAATAATGGGTGCTATCACTCCTTTACAAGATGCCCTTTTGGATAGAGCGATTGTTGCCACATATAGAAGCAAGGGCATAACACAAGATCCTATTACGCAAACTAAAGAAGCTCCTTTAATGGAGGATCTTTATAAAATCCTGATCGGAATGGAAACTCCAGAAGCACTTGACCTGGCAGCTAGAATTGAAAAATTTGTAAGAGGATCTTTTGTTGGAATTTTTGACAAACAAACAAATATAGAAATTGAAAACCCATTCACCGTTTTTTCAATTCGTGAACTTCAAGATGCGTTAAGACCAATCGCAATGTTTGTAATTCTGGACTTTATATGGACTCGAATTAGAAAAGATTTAAAACCTCGACTTATGGTAGTCGATGAGGCCTGGCATATGATGAGGTATGAAGATTCGGCACAGTTTCTTTGGTCTATTGTAAAACGTGCCAGAAAATACTATCTTGGTTTAACTACAATCACTCAGGATGTGGAAGATTTCCTTGCACAAGATATAGGTAAAGCAATTGTGACCAACAGCGCCCTTAGAGTTCTTTTCAAGCAGTCTCCTGCAGCGATAGACAGGGTAGGAGAAGTTTTTTATTTATCTCAAGGAGAACGGAATCTTTTGCTGGGTGCAAATATCGGGGAAGGTATCTTTTTTGCCGGAACAAACCATGCTCCAATTAGCGTTGTAGCTTCGGCTGAAGAACATAAATTAATTACTACAAAACCTTCAGAATTATTACAGCAAGCACAACAACTGACAAGCTTTACAAACGCAGTTTCTCCGGGTGAGACCGCGCGAGTAATAACTAAAGAAACACAATAAATTAGTGTAAAATCTTGGTATGGCAAATATCTTAGCAAGTTCTCAACATTCGGAGGTAGTAGGATTATTAGAAAATAGGTATAAATTTAAAGGTCTTTGGGGACTTACTCAGTTTATACTTTCAATATCTCGCTTCATCCCAGACTCGAGATTAAAGATAAAACCGCTTTCCCAAAAAGAAATTGAGCTACTTCCTCCAGGCGAAGCTAAAAACCTTGAAAAAGAACTTTTAAAAATAGAGCCTATTGCTTACGAAGAATTATATAAAGCACTTCAAGATACCTCGGAAAAAGAAAAAGCGCTAGGAACAATAGAGGGGGAAGAAGCGGAAATGATCCCCGAGACAAAAGAACTCCAAATTGTAGAAGAACAGCCAGAAACTGACAAGGAAAAAACGGGTGAAAAGGCTAGATATGAGGAAAGACAAAGAGAAAAAACTTATGAGGCTGGACCTAAAGCCCCACCCAAAACTACTGTCCGTGATTACTATCAAATTCTTAGCGTTGATCCTGATATACCCCAAGATCAGATTAAAAGCGCATATAGAAAACAGCTTTTACAATACCATCCCGACAAAGCAGAGGCTATGTTTCGAAGCGGAAAAATATCAGAAGCAGAATGGCAAAATCTAAAAATTGAGTATGGAGAAAAAACGAGAGACATCAACGAAGCATACGCAGTTTTATCAAACGATACAAACCGAGAAAATTATGATCGTGTTAGTGGTAAGGAGCCCTGGAGAACAAAGGAGGCCGCAGCACAAGAACAACCAACAGAGGCAGGAACCCCAACAGGGTCACGCGATGTTTACATAGTCTTTACTCCGACGACTGCTGAATCAAAAAAAACTACTGAAGCAAGAGTAAATACAGCGGATTATGCAAATACCGTATCAGCCGCAGGTCCCTTTACTTCAGATGTAACCACTAAGTTTGAAACAAATGAAGCTTTAAAAAATGCAGGTTTTAGTCAAGATGCAATTGACGAGATCGGTTTAGACGATAGACATATAAATACCGCGCTTGCGTTCCATCTTGGAGGAGGAACACCTGAAAAACTAGAAGGGGCCGGAATTGAGGCAGTCAATAATAACATAATCACACTCCAACAAGAACAAGACTTAAATAAGGCTTTAATTGCACTAGAAGGATTTGATAAAGACGTTAGTAAACAATTAGAAATTGCCAACAGAAATCCCGAAATATCTATACAATCAACCATTCCGACCAGCGCAGAATTACCCACCTTACGTCTAGAAAGACAAAACGGATATCTTTCTCCCGATATTGGTTCATTTTTTAATCAAACAAAGTCACTTATTGAAACCAGTCAGAAATTAGCAGGAAAAGCACTAAAAACCACAACGAAGACGATTGCAAAAACTGAAGTTAAACAACTTGCTGTAAGTAGCGTTAAGGCGGGAGCAAAGGGAATTCTTAAAAAGGGTGCCACTTGGTTGGCTACAAAATTAGGTATCACTGCTATAGCAAGCGCTGTTGCACCCGGAGTCGGCACAGCTGTAGCAATTGCTTTGCAGGTTCTAGGTACTCTAAAAAATGTCGCTAAAAATATTCTTTCTTTTATTCCCCGATTATTAACCGGAGAAAAAGATACCAGAAAAGCAATAATGGGTTTAGGGGCGCTTATGTTGGTTGGAGGTTTAGCCACGGGAAGTTCTGGTCTCGCACTAGCTGGAGCTGGAACAATGGGGGCTTCTTACTTAAGCTCGGTTGGGGCAATGGCGGCAGGCGGACAGGCAGCAGGCTTTGTGAATACACTCTTGCTCGGTGCAATCACGGTAGCTGCACCAATATTTACACCTGCGATATTAATTGGGGTAATTGCCGTACCATTACTATTTATATTTATAGTATTTATTATCAACAACAGCGCCTTCGTAGTTCCGTGGGGAGGGTATAACTTTACTCCCGGAGTACCTGAATCACCTTATATTGAGGTCAAAAAAGTAGCTTCCCCCACCGAAGGACCAAATAATACAGAAATTAATGCAACTTATACTATTACGATTACAGCTAAACAAGGTACTTTGACAGCAATTACTTTTACTTACAAATGTGAAGTCAAAGCGGATTATAGTCAAACCTGTCCTGACCCCAAAAACATTCGGGTTGGACCACAAACATTTCCATCATTTACAGACGCTGTTCCCCCAAGTATCTCAGCTGGCACGTCGTACGTAATAATGTATGACGTTGTCTATGGAGATGTTGATGGCAACGGATCTACAGATTTTAACGATTCTTTAATAGTTGACACATTTACGGTTGCGGCTACCCCTGAAGGTGCCAATCGTTCAGAAGCATCTGGTTTTGCTAGTATTTGTATTGGAGAATGTCCGACTGGATGTTACGCGGTTGTTGATAATGCTTATCCTTGGCCTGCAAACTACAAGGCTAATATGGAAGCGGCCGTATCTGATTTAGTTTCCCAACACCCGCTTTTTGTTGCTAAAGTTTGCAGCAGTACTTCATGGGGACCTGTCAATCTATGCTACGATCCGCCCGCAGTAAGCCTATGGGGATGGCACACACACACGAAGGCTTGCGATATTAAATTTGATGCTGGAGGCGTAGATAATCTACAGGACTCGATCTACATCTTAACTCATGAGTCCTCACATCATTTACAAAAACCTGAAATAATGCCTGAACTTCAATCAGCATACGAAGGTTCAGGAGCATCGTCTGAACTACCTTTATGCAGCTACTCGTCCACATCGGATCCTTCTGAAGGTTTCGCAGAAGGAAACGCACTATATGCTCAAATGCCTACTTTTTGGTCGGGTCCAACATATTGCGGGCCCGGAACTACTTTCCAGGACTTGTATCCAATCCATTACGATTTTGCAAAAAATACAGTTTTTCAAGAGTAAGAGATATAATTAATGACAATGATTCAGTTTATAAAAACACATAAAACAATCGTCATCCTTCTTGCAATTCTATTTTCGCTCATCATCATAGATAAAATCTTTCTTCAAAAGGAATCAGAAGAACCTGTTGAAAATAAACCATTGGAACAGCTAACAAACTTTAAAAACATTTCTCCTGGAACTAGCACCAAAGCGGAAGTGATTGAAAAGCTGGGAACTCCCCTGAAGGAAGATCAAAGTGGGAATTTACTCCAATTTAAATCCTCCGCTCCAGGCAAACCCCACGAAATACTTTTCGAAGAAGATAAAGTTACCTTAATAAAAGAAACTGTTTACATAAGCGACCAAAAAACTATTAATGATATTAAAAAGAATTTTGGAGAACCGAAAGACGTTCTTTATGGACCAAGATACATTGCTGGATTTAATTTGTACGTCTATCCTGAAAAGGGAGTTGCATATATAGGGCAAGAAGAAAGTGGTGTACTCTTGGAAGTTTGGTATTTCCCCACCAACACTTTGGAAATATTTAATAGCAAATTCGCATCAGAATATTCAAAAACTCCTCCATCAACGCAAATACCACAAGGTCGTTATTAAATTAAGATTGTAGTCTAACAGGCATGATTATGTGAAGGAAATTTGTGTCTTTTGGATCTAAAAAGAGAGCGGGGGCATTCGGATTTGAAAATTCCATTTGAACGTCGTCGGACTTGACCGCGTTTAAAAAGTCTTCCAAAAAACGATAGTTAAAAGCAACCGTAAGTTGACTATCCTTATCTTTTACACCATCAACTTTTGCATCAACTTTAGCTTTTTGACTTCCGGATTGCGAACTTTCAGCGAAAACCTCTAAAACATCACTACCAATTGATAATTTAACAACGTTAGCCGCATCTTTTGCAAAAACTGAAGCTAATTTAACTGCTCTTAAAAATTCTTCTTTGTCTAAAACTAACTTTACTTTTAAATCTGTTGGTATAATCTTCTCATAGGGAGGAAATTCCCCTTCTATCACGCGTGTAGCAAGGATCGAATCCGAAATTCCAAATACAACTTGATTTTCAGCTTTTTTAAACGAAAATTTAACATCATCAGAATCTGCTGCTAATTTTAAAAGTTCAGATAGGGCATTTTTTGGTAAAATCATTTTTTTCTCTTCTTTAACACCAGATACTGCTATCTTTTTTTGAGATAAACGAAAACCATCAGTTGCAACAAAAACAATTTCTTTTTCTCTCAGTAAAATAAGTACACCAGTAAGAGTGGGTCTAGTTTCATCCAATGAAACAGCAAAAAGTACGCAGTCGAGTGCATTAACTAAATCTTTAGCGGGAATAGTCAACGAATCTAATCCCAAGTCATACGGTATAGAAGGAAAATCAGCCGCATTCATTCCCATTAAACTTGACTCAAAACTAGGTGTAGTTACTTTCAGTAACTCCTTTTCTACTTCTAAATCAATTTGGCCAGGAGTTAGATTTGTTACAATATCTGTTATCGTTCTTGCAGGTACTGTTAATTCTCCTTCTTTTACAACCTTGGCACCAATCGAAATTGCAATAGAAATTTCAAGATTTGTTGCTGCAATTAAAAGCTTATTTTTATTGGTTTTAAATAAAATATTGGCAAGTACTGGAAGTTGTACTCTAGAGCTTGCAAATCGGGAACAGGTGTTTAAAGTTTTAGAAAGATTTTCCTGAAGAACTTGTACTTTCATATATCCCCTTTTATCACATTTTTAATAGTAGTTCTAGTAGTAGTACTTGTTGATATGTGGACACTTCAGTTTAATCAGGCTCAGCATAAGTTGTTAACATTAAACGTGGTAAAATGTGGATAATTTTGTGGATAAACACTTTAATTTTGTGGATAAGTGAGTAAGTCATAAACTTTTATCCCCAGAGCATACTTTTTATCCCCCTCAGATCCTCACGGATACCCACATCGTTTGAGGCTAGATGAGTAATTTTATTAACAGCGTGCATTACGGTTGTGTGATCGCGCCCTCCTACAATTCGTCCTACTTCCTCAAGTGGAAGACCAAGATCTATTCTTAGAATATACATTAGAATTTGTCTTGGTCTGGCAATTGGTCGAGCACGAGATGTTCCCAAGAGAGATCTTTTGCCAAGAGAAAAGTACTTAGAAACGGCATTTATCGTATCGGTAGGATTTAATTTTTTGTTTGACTGACCGTTGATTTCAGGAGCTTTTTCAAGCAGCGATTCTATGAGGTCCGAGGTTATTTCTAGATTTTTTAGATTGGACTCTGAAGTCAATCGTATTAGAAAACCTTCAATCTTACGAGCGGTTTCCATATTCCCAGCAATAAGTTGTATTAAATCCATCGGGATTTCTAATCCCCTTTGCTGAGCTTTAATTTGTGTAATTGCGCAACGTAATTCAAAATCAGATGGGGCAATATCTACAATTAATCCGGCCTCAAAACGACTTCGTAATCTTTCTTCTAATCTTGCAATTTCTGTTGGTGGTTTATCAGAAGTCAAAATTACTTGGCTTCCTGTGTTTACAAGGGCATTGAATGTATGAAAAAACTCCTCTTGAACAGCATCTTTTCCTGCAATGAATTGGATATCATCAATTAGGAGTGCTTTTATCTTTCTATACTTATTTCTAACTTGAGGAGTCGTTTTATTTCTTATGCCTTCAACAATGTCGTTTGTGAACTGTTCCCCTGTACAAAAAACTACGGAAGCATCAGCGTTTTTCTCTAAAATTGAATACCCGACCGCATTCATCAGATGAGTCTTTCCAACTCCTACCCCTCCCCAAATAAATAAGGGATTGTATGCATTTCCAGGATCTCTGGCCACAGCGTCGGAAGCGGCCCAGGCCATTTGATTTGATGAAGAAACGGCAAAATTTTCAAAAGTAAAGCCAATTCGCATACCTAAATTTCTGGCTATTTGACTAATTTCTTCTTGGCTTTGTGAGCTTTTCTGAAAAAGGGGTGGAATAACAGAATCACCACTTTTAATATGAGGATCTTCCTTTACAACGAAAGAAACATCGCAAGCCAAATCAAGAGATTTCGTGAGAGAGTCTTGGATTAAACCGAAATAACGACTTTCTATGGTCGATTTTACGAACGCCGAGGAACAACCTATTTCAGCAACAAATCTGTTTCTCTCTCTTTTTAAATCTGATAAATGAGTTTGAGCAAACCATGTTGTAAAATTTGCAGGGGAAACAGTTACCTTGATGCTTTCTAGAATTTCGTGCCAAAGAATATTATTATCAATCATAATATAGTAAAAAGGACATAGCGCAAAGTTCAAAGAAGAAATGTATGGGCAAGAAGTAAGATTACCTATGCGCTATGCTCTTTGCACTTTGTACTTTTATCAAAGTTATCCACAATCCGTCAACCCCTAAAAATACCGAATCAATTACTACTGATTAACAAAAAAGCTTCTACATGTTATATAATCTTTACTGTCATGCCTAAAAGAACTTTACAACCAAGCAAGAGTAGAAAAGTCAAAAGGCACGGTTTCAGAAAAAGAATGGCCTATTCGAAGGGAAGATTAGTCCTTAAAAGAAGAATGAAAAAGGGACGAAAGATTATTTCTTGAGAATATGATGTTGGCTAACGAAAACCGTATCTTTGGAAGCAAAAGGATTGAGGAAGTCAAAAACAGTGGTAGGATTATACAAAGCGATAATTTTGGCCTGGCAATTCTCAAAAGAGATGACAATGATCCTTCGAAATTTGCTTTTGTAATTTCAACTAAAATTTCGAAACTCGCAGTACATAGAAATAGAATTAAGCGCTCTATGAATGAGGGAATTAGGAGGAATTTGAGAGATATACCAAAAGGATATGACTTTGTTTTTTTAACAAAAAGGAGCATTGGAGGCAAAACAACAGAAGAAATAATAGAAGAAGTTGGAAACTTTTTTTCTCGCTTGAACTTAAATTTATGAAGGAGCTTGCTATACTTTTCTTGTCTTTCTACAAAAAATTCATATCTCCCCTACTTGAAAGGGTTTTTGGGGGGGGTTGTAAATTTGTTCCAACTTGCAGCGAGTATGCGGCGGAATCTATTAAACAATATGGAGTATGGAAAGGTGGAATCCTATCAATCAAAAGATTTGGACGTTGTCACCCTTTTACAAAAGGTCTATATGATCCAGTACCGTAAAGACTTATGAATATTTTTACCGTTATCTTACTACAACCTTTAGCTAATGGTCTGATTCTTTTTTACAGATTATTAGCATCGAATTTAGGACTTGCTATTATCGGATTTAGCCTTTTTTTGAGGTTTATTTTAAATCCTCTTACGGCTCCATACATGAAATCTATGAAGAGGATGAAAGATCTGGGACCGCAGCTTGAAAAACTGAAAATTCGACACAAAGGAGATCGAGTCAAATTTGCTCAAGCTCAAGCTGATCTATATAAAGAGAGAGGAATAAATCCCGGTGCAGGTTGTTTACCTTATCTTTTGCAAATAGTTGTGCTTATTGCTTTTTTTAACGTATTTACTCGAGTACTTTCTCCGGACGGAAATCCAGCCTTACGATTTAATGAACTTCTGTACACTCCATTAAAATTTGAACAAGATGAGGTAATCAATACTAAGTTTTTGTATTTGGATATAACCAAACCCGATTCATTTAAATTAGAATTTTTACCGTTTTCCATTCCTGGTCCGATACTAATTCTTGCAGCACTCGTTCAATTTGTTTCCGCAAAAGTTATGACTCCGTATACAAAGATAGAAGAAAAAATTGCAAAAAAGACCAAGGAAGCAACGGATGACTTTCAAGTTGCAATGCAGAAATCTATGGTTTATACATTTCCACTATTTACTCTTTTTATTGGCTTGCAGTTTGCGTCAGGACTAGCTCTTTATTGGCTGGTCTTTTCGTTGACACAAGCATATCAACAGGTGAGAATGCAAGGATGGGGAGAACTTACTCCTTGGATTGAAAAAACAAAATTGGTAAAATCGGAAAGATAAAAATTATGACAACTAGAGAGTCAACCAAAGGGCGATCGGCCTTTGGCGGAAAAAAAGAAAAAGAAGAATCGGTCGGTATCGACAAGACAACTGTTGTAAAAAGCATTATAGACGAACTTCTTACTTTGATGGGGCTAAAAGCACAAGCCTCTGTTTACGAAGATACCGAAAATGAAGCAATTCGTATCGACATAGATGCGAAAGACGAAGCAGGACTACTCATCGGCAACAGAGGTAGAACTTTGCAGTCAATCCAGTCGCTAATCGGAATAATGGCGCGAAACAAATTGAATGAGTGGGTAAGAATAATTGTCAACATATCTGATTGGCGTGAGAAAGAAGAAGAAAGGCTTAAAAAACTTGCAACACAAGTGGCCGAGCGAGCAAAGGACACTGGGGAACCTCAACATCTATATAATTTAAGTTCTGCCCAAAGAAGAATAATTCATCTTACTTTGTCGGAGGATTCTGAAATCAATACCGAATCTGTGGGGGAAGGAAAAGATCGGTATCTTATTGTCAGCTCCAAAAAATAATTTCTCAAAATATTATTATTAGCCTAAAGTCAAAGCCTTTCTATGAATAATTCCGTAAAAATCTATACAGATGGCGGGGCGAGGGGAAATCCTGGCCCCGCAGCTGCAGCCTTTGTAGTTGTTGCGGATGGAAAGGTAATTTATAAAGACTCAAAATTTTTAGGCATTTCAACAAATAACGAGGCAGAATATCGTGCTCTGATCATTGCACTTGAGTGGCTTAAAAATAATAAAGAAAAATTGAAGGAAAAGAATGTATTGTTTTTATTAGACTCCCAGTTGGTTGTAAGGCAGCTTACTAAATTGTACAAAGTAAAAAGCGAGAATCTAAAACCTCTTGTTAAAAGGGTGGAAAATTTAACATCAACACTAAGTGAAGTAGAATTGGTTTACCTTTCAGTTGGGAGAGAAGAAAATAGGTTAGCCGATAAATTAGTCAACTTAAAACTCGATGAAAACCTTGTCTAATTTCACGTCACGATAAAGTTACTGGCCAACGGCCACTTGAAAAAATCCATCTAAAACCTCTTTTATCAATTAAAGTACACTTAGTAAATTATCTTTTGCTACAAAATGTGTAAAATGATAATGAGTTTCTTAAATTCCTTTTATGTACTTTCCAAGCTTTCTCATCGTTTCAAATATAAATAGTTTAACAAGCGAGTTAAAAAAGTTATTGGTAAGAAAAGAATGCGATGTAACTTTGATTGAAAATGTCCAAGAGTTGGACGGGAAATTAAGTGGCAAAATTTTTGATTATATTATTTACTTTGATCCAGATGGCGAAGAGCTGGAAAAAGATTTAACTATTACTAAAAAACTTAATTTATCAACTAACACAAAAACTTTATTTGTCTTTCCGTATACACTAAATGAAAAATCTTTCTTTAATACCTCACCTAAAGCAAAAGAAGTACTTTACAACAGCAAAAATTTTGAAGGCATTATATTTTTGGGAGACGTTATTGGGGATTCCCCGCTTCATAGAGAAACTAGTTATTTTACAGAATTTATCTTAAGTTATTTAAGAGATGATAAACCCCATGCATATTTTAATAAGCATCACGTTTTCTATCCTATATCTAGCCAAGAAGCCGCCAAACAGATAGTAAGAAGTCTTTTTTCGTTGAAAGTTTATGGAAAGAAAACTGCCATACTTGGTAAACCTGTTGCTGCTCGCGAGTTAATAAGATTCCTTAAAAGAATACATGCCCCGAAAGAAATACTTTTTGATGATAATAAATTAGTAAATCAAGAGGCAGATGAAAGAATAATTGTAAAGGAAAACAAAAGGGAATTAATAAGATCAGTTTTAGGTTTACTTGAGAAGGATGCGTTGTTATTGATCCGAACACAGGAAGAAAAAAAATCAAAATTTACGCTAAATAAAGCACTAATTTTTAGGCGTTGGAAACTTAAATTCCTTGTGTTGCTATCTAGCGTTTTATTATTACCTTTCTTTCTCCTTGCTCTTTCTATCTCATCTTTGTTTATTGCTTACAAATCTTTTCAGTGGGGGTACCTTCCGCTAACAAACAGGGCACTTAATTTTTCTTCTGCCAGCTCAAAATTGTCAGGAAAATATACTTCTATCTTTATAAATTCACCTTACATTAAATATCCCTTTTTGAGAGTAGAAAGGTCGGCGAGAATTATAGAGAAAGAAGCCCAAATAGGTGAGGAATTTTTAGGCATAAGTAATAATCTCATTACCTTCACGGAAAAATTAACAAACAATGAACCTTATGATTTATCTTCTTACAATAAAAATTTTTCGCTGGAGTTAAATTCTTTGTACAAAGAATTGGCTTTTTTAGAAAGCGAAATTAAAGAAGCTGATAAACTAACTCAAAAGATTTCAACGATAGTTTTTGATAGTCAAAATCTAAAAATTTTTCGCGAAAAAATTCTTTTAGGAAGTAAAATATTTTCCAACTTAGACCCGATTTTAGGAAAAGAGAAACCTGCGCGCTTTGCGTTAGTCATTCAAGATAATAGGTTTTTGCGAGCAACCGGAGGTCGTATTGAATCTTTAGTTTTGGTTACAATATCTAATGGGAAAATTACTGACTTAAACGTTGTTTCAGCAAAGTTCGCCGACAAAAACCTGGTGGGCACTGTTGATCCACCATCTCCATTAAAAAAATATTTTGGAAGTAAAACATGGTATCTAAGAGATGCGAACTGGGATCCTGATTTTACTACAACTTCTTCACAAATAGAGTGGTTTATTGATAAGGAATTAGACGAAAAAGTAGATGGAGTTATTGCGCTAGATTATGTAGTTTTGTCACAACTTCTGGATATCTCGAAAAGTACCCAAAAAGAAAATTTTAATAAGGCTATAAAGGACTTACCGACCGATGGCGAGTACCCAGGAGAATTAGAAAGTAGCGTTACAAATTTTTTAACCAATTTTGTCAATAATACAGAAAGCCTGAACACCACCAGCAGATTTAAACTTAATAAATTTCTTTTAGAGCGGCTTGAAAGAAAAAATATTCAGATTTCACTTAAGAATTACCAAATAATGGAACTGCTAGCAGAATTGGGTTGGGATGGCGGACTTGTAAATAAAGAGTGCTCAAACAATTGTTATTCAGATACCGTTTCGTTAATTGAGTCAACAAAGGAGGGGAATAGTACAGAAGTAAGTCGGGAGTATAAGTTTGTGGCATCTTTAGAAGAGGGTTTAATTAAAAGAAAACTCTTTGTTTTTTTAGAGAACAATTCAAATAATGTGTACTCTTTTTATATGCGTGTGCTTTCTCCTTCTGAAAGCGGTTTTTCCCCTGTTGAGATAGTTACTAATGAATCCGAGATGTCTAAATCACTTGAGGTTCGCGGCGTAAGAAGTTTTAAAGAAGCAGGCATTTTTGAAGAAATTCTGGCAAAAAAAACTAAAGCACTGCTTTTCTCTTGGGAAAGCGCCACAAAGCTTAGTTATAAAGAGGGGGGAGAGTATAAGTTATTAGTGCGAAAACAAGCTGGAATGGAAGGTTATCCCCTGGAAGTAGAAATAATGTTTCCTGAAAACTTAACTTTTACATCTACCCCCCCTCTTGCCTTGACCAATGGGAGTAATTTTGTCTATAATACGGAATTGTCGCGAGATTTTGTCTCGCGTATCTTTTGGAAAGAAAAATGAATAAACTATCATTAAAAGCAGACAAAAGAAAAGTTACTGGAAGAAAAGTTAAGAAGCTCCGTCGAGAGGGAATTTTACCTGCAAATGTATATGGTAAGAAAATAAAATCCGAGTCTGTACAGGTAGATGCTAGTGAATTTATGAAGGTTTACCGTGAGGTGGGAGAGACTGGATTAGTTGAATTGGTGCTAGATGGAAAACATAAACCGGTTCTTGTCCATAATGTGCAACTTGATCCAGTTACAGATGTGGTACTTCATGCAGATTTACTTCAGGTAGATCTGAAAGAAAAGGTTACAGCCCAAGTTCGTGTTGAATTGACTGGTGAATCGCCCGCAGAAAAACAAGGCCTTGGCACTGTTGTTCAATACGTTGATGAAATTGAAGTCGAAGCACTACCTGGAGACCTTCCCGATAAGTTTGAAGTAGATGCAAGTTCTTTGACCGAAGTGGACCAAACAGTTTTTGTAAAGAACCTTCCTGTCGATTCCAAGAAGGTTGAAATCAAGGCAGATACAGAGCAAATTGTAGTAAAAGTTGAACCTCCGAAGAAAGAAGAAGAAGTTGAAGCACCACCCACTGAGGCAGAGGAAGTTGCCGTAGAAGGGGAAGCTCCGACAGGGGAAGGGGAGGTAGAAATACAGGCGGAAGAAACCCCAAGTGCATCTAAAAAGGAAGGTGTGTAATCAAAAATTAATCAACTTTCTTACCTTTTTAAGCTCTTCAGAATTAGGATTAATTTCGGAAGCTTTGCTAATTGCATTTTTTGCCTCTTCGTAATTTCCAATAGAATATTCTATTTTAGCTAATTCAAGCCATCCTTCAAGATATTGCGGGTTAGCTTCGAGAAGTCCTTTCCAATAATATATTTCTCTATAAACTGCAGTTTCGGTACCAAGAACCTTTTTACTTCGTTCAGGTTTTCCTTTCGTAACATATAAAGATAAATTAAATAAAGATAGTGCAACAAGTATGATGGCGGCGCATAAAATATATACAGTTTTTCTCATTTTTTTTCCTAATTCATTATATATAATATTTATATATGCAAAGCCATGGTCAAAAAAAACCCGACATATTAAAAGTGGGAGTGTTTATAATGTTTTTAGCTTTAGCTTTTTTGTCGGTCTACCTCTACTTGAATAAATCGGACTTTGTACAAACAAGCTCTGTTGTTAGTCCAACTCCTGGAAAGACAACTGGAGACAATATTAACCCAACCGCCACCCCAAATCTTAAATGGGAAGAATACAGAAATGAAGAATTCAGATTTCGGGTAGAGCGCCCAAAGTTTCTTTATGAGAGGGAGTTTAAAGACCAGGGAGGATACGTATTTTTTATTCGTTTTGAAGAAACGAAATTCTCGATTGAAAAAGGGGTAGCAATCGGAGTAAGTGGTAAAACTTATGAGGAAGAGGTTGAGGGCACAAAAACTATTTTAACTGAATCTGGTGCAAAGTTAGTTAAAGAAGACAAAATTACAGTGGATGATTTCGAAGGTACGAGGCTTGATTTTGAGCCCACAGGAGAAGGAGAAAAGCGTTCAGTAGTTATTTTTTCAAAAGGAGACTATTCCTATTCAATAAGTACAGTACCCGAGCAAGTAGAGAAGGTAATTGAGAGTTTTAAGTTCTTGGAATAAAATCGGATAGCGAATCTCAAATCTTAGTAACTTAATCTCCTAATTACTTAATTAACTTATCTTTGGCCAGGAAGAAGTTATTAAAAGTTGATTGGGATACTTTCTTAAATCTTTTAACTCCTGCCAAATTACTTCAGTAATAAAAGGCATAAATGGATGAAGAAGCTTCAAAGAATTAAAATACACATATCTTAATACAGAAAGCGAAACTTCTTTGTCCTCACGATCTTTTGTTTCTTCTAAATACTCTGAAGCCAGCTTATCCCACATAAAGTGATAAATTGACTCAGCTGCATCTGTGAATCGGTATTTTTCCAATGAGGTATTTACCTTCTTTATTGTATTTTCTAACTCTTTTAGAACGTCCTTATCCTCTTTCTTTAGTTTGTTTTCAAGTTCAGCAGAATAGAACGGAACATCCTCTTTATATTTATCAAACATAATAAGCATAAAGCGAGCCATGTTCCAGATTTTATTGGCAAAGTTTCGAAAAGCGATTACTTTATCTGCCGGAAAGTTGAAGTCTTTCCCGTTGGCTGTTCCACTTATCAATCCCATTCGTAGGGCGTCGGTCCCAAACTCTGCCTGATATTCTTCGGGGTTAATTACATTACCAAGGCTTTTGCTCATCTTTCTTCCATCAAGAGCTCTCACGATTCCATGGAGATAAACATCTTTAAATGGAGGTTTGCCTGTCAGATAAATTCCAAACATGATCATTCTTGATACCCAAAGCCTCAAAATTTCCCAACCTGTTTCCAAAACATCTGTAGGATAGAAATATTTGAAATCATTTGATTCGGGATAACCTAAAGTAACCAACGGCCATTGTCCTGAAGAAAACCAAGTGTCAAAAGTGTCAGTTTCTTGTAAGTAATCTTTGCCTGGATTTTTATCACTAATTACGACCTTTGCATCACCGGGGGCGATAAGTGTTTGTAACCCTTCTCGAATATCATCTAAAGAAGAATTTTTAAGTAAATCCGCCAATCTACCCGTAATAGTAACTTTGTCTTTATTAAGAAATGTTATTTGTAAGTTAGGATTTTCGTTAAATGAATACCATGCTGGAATTCGAATTCCCCATACCACTTGTCTTGAAATCGGCCAGTCCATCATAGACTCCATCCAGCGGTGATATTTAACCTCTTGCCATTTTGGATAAATTTTAACTTTTCCTTTTATAACAACATCATGCGCAGGTTTTTTTAAGGACTCAACTTTAATGAACCAGTTTGGAAGAATTGTTGGTTCTATATCATGTCCGCCCTTATAGCAGACTGCAACAGTGTGGGTATAATTCTCATCGATTTTTTCAAGTAACCCATATTTTTTTAAATCCTCGACTACTTTTTCTCTTGCTTCACTTATTGTTAAGCCTACATATTTACCGGCCTTTTCATTTAACCTTCCATCTAATCCAATTACAGGTTTTACTTCGAGGGTATGTCTTTTGCCAGCCTCATAATCATTTTTATCATGAGCGGGTGTCACTTTAACAACGCCGGTTCCAAATTTCGGATCTACAAACTTATCCGCGATGACTTTTAATTTGAATTTTCCTAAAAGCCCATCAACTTCAATCTCTTTACCGATATACCCTTTATACCTTTTGTCATTAGGGTGGACAGCGACAGCAGTGTCGCCAAATTTTGTTTCCGGCCTAACAGTAGCAAGTACGAAGGGTCCGTACTTTATATAATAGAGCGGATCTTTTCTTTCTTTGTGTTTTACTTCCAGGTCCGCAAAGGTAGTTCCGCAAATTGGACAGTAGTTAACCATATAGTCTGCTCTATAGACTAAACCGTCTTCGTACATTTTATTGAAAGTTTTAACTACTGACTCTAAAATATCAAGATCTAAAGTAAATTTATTACGGGTCCAATCCACACTCGCACCCATCGATCGAATTTGATCTTCGATTAAATGTTTATTCTCTTGAACAAAATCCCAAATTTTTTTGTATAGAGTTTGTCTGTCAAAATCAAAACGAGACTTTTCTTCCTCCTTTAGTTTTCTCTCAAAAGTAATCTGGGTTTCAAACCCGGCGTGATCAGTTCCCGGAAGCCATAAAGCCGAGTATCCCTGCATTCTTTTCCATCGGACTAAAAGGTCCTCTGTCGCAATCATCAAAACATTTCCAGTGTGCATTTTGCCACTGGCGTTTGGAGGAGGAAGAACAATAGTAAAGGGCCTTTTCTTTGGATCTATCTTTGGAGTAAAAGCGCCCGACTTTTCCCAGAGCTTATATATTTTCTCCTCATATTCCTTGTGGTTATATGTTTTGTCCATGCTCATTGGCAAATTATATCTGAATCGAGGCCAAAGCTCAAAAAGAAGTTAAACCAGCACTTCAATTCCCAGTACTTTTTCTATTTCATTTCTGGAAATCGGTCCTTGGCGGAGAATTTTGGGAGGATCCAAAGTCAAATCGATTATTGTAGATGGAAGAACTTTCGGCAGTTCTCCTGCGTCAAGAATCAAATCAACTTTTTCTATATCTAATTCTTTTTTGACGTCGCTGATTGAATAAGGAGCTACTCCACCGGACCTATTTGCAGAAGGTGTTGTAAAAGGAAAATCAACAAAATTTGAAACTCTTTTTATAATCGCGAGTTTTGGGATTCGTACCCCAAGCGTGGGCAATCCTGCAGTAAGCATGTCTGGGACTATTGATTTTTTATTTAAGATAATAGTAAGTGGTCCTGGCGTAAAGGTCACATAAAGTTCTTTCGCAAAATCATTAGTAAAAGTTAATTTATTAATCATTTTCCAGTTGTGGACAGTTACGTGTGTTGGCTTTTTAAAATCACGATCTTTTAATTCGTAGACCTTTCTAATAACTTTCTCGTCAAGGGCGTTACCTCCTAAACCATAGGCTGTGTCTGTCGGATAAACAATAAGGCCGCCGTTTGTTAGAATTCTAACGGTCAACTCGATAATTTTTTGGTCTGGATTATTAGTGTTTACTTTTAAAATTTTCATACTGTTTTAAGATTACACCTAACCCATTATTGTAAACTGAGGATTTGCAAAAATCTTTTTCCAATTAACTGGTTTGAAGTTAAAGAAAGCAGCAGATGCAATGTATGCTGCATTGTCTGTGCATAAGTTTCCGGGCGCCGCCACGTGGAAGACCTGTAGTTTTTCGGATTTTATTCGTTTTAAAAATTTTTCCCTAAGTCTTTTGTTTGCAGCTACGCCTCCACCCAACAGAAAACTTTTCGGTTTATATGTTTTCATCGCTCTTATACTTTTTTCAACCAGACAGTCGATAATTGCTTCTTGGATTTCTGCCGCAAATTTGGGAATAGAAGTTTTGTTAATTGGTTGATTTGTTAATTCGCGTAAAACAGCAGTTTTAAGTCCGGAAAAACTCCAATCGAAATTTTTCTCGTGGATTAAAGGACGCGGAAAAAGTTTTAGCTGTAAGTTATCAACAGTTAATTGTTGGTTAAAATACTTTTCGGATTCGGCAGAGATAGAAGGGCCACCGGGATAGGGAAGCCCTAATAATCTTGCTGTTTTATCAAATGATTCGCCCGCTGCATCGTCTCTTGTTCCTCCGAGCCACTCAAATATTCCATGGTTTTTCATTAGAACTAGATCCGTATGCCCGCCGGAAACGACTAAAACTAAAGCTGGAAACTTAGGTAAGTTAGTTGTTGGTTGTCGTTTGTCTGTTACTAGCCAATTGGCGTAAATATGTCCTACTAAATGGTTGACTGGAACGATAGGTTTTTTCCAAACGAAACTAAGAGTTTTTGCCGTTTCCACTCCGACTAGAAGCGAGCCAATTAGTCCGGGGCCAATAGTTACAGCTATTGCGTCAATTTTGGTGATTAGTGATTGGTAATTAGTGATTGGTGAACCAAAAGCTTTTATTAGTGCTTCCTCTATAACGGGAATGATGCTGCGAACTTGTTGTCTTGCTGCTTGTTCTGGTATAATACCCCCAGTTTTTACATGCATTTCGGCCGATGTCGCCACAACATTTGATAAGATTTCCGTTCCGTTTTTAACTACACTAGCCGCGGTTTCATCACACGAAGTTTCGATTCCCAAGATATTCATAGGGTAATTATACATTGACTTTACTCAAGTAATTCGTTTTTAATGGATGTGGCTATAAATTTTAATTGTGTATTAAATTTTGGAGGAGAATTCACAGATGACTATAGAAGATAGGTTTTTTAACGATTTACTTAAGAGTAGCCGTTTAGGGACACCTAAACAGGCTGAGGTTATTGATACACCTAAAAAACCTTTCTCGTCAGACGAGGCTACTCTGCATGATTCTCATATAGGTCGCACAGATGTAATATTGGCAAGAATTGAGATGCTAGAAAAAACTAAGAAACACAATGGAAACAATGGTGTTCTTACTACACCCCTAAGAGTGACGTCTAGTATGAGGCTTTCTACTGAAACCCTTTCCTTTCTGGGTGTTGATATGGAGAAATACGAAGACTCATCAGTAACTGTAACTATAAGGCATCCCGAAAACGGTAGTAAATCAGATCTTGAAGTAGTTTTGCAAGGTAATTGTGAAGACCAAAGAGTTTTATATCTTCTTATAGATGGTAAATGCCAACAGGATTTCCAGCATTTATCACAAGATGGAGAATGGTTGAGCGATAATACGTATAGGGAATCTTTGGGTGAATTGGCTGATATATCGTTGGCCCTAAGATACATCTCTTAATTAGTTGGTCCTGTGCCGCGGAGAAATTTTGCTTGCCAAGGACGGAAGTTAGATACAAATTTTTTTTCGTAAATAGTTTCCCCATTCCTATCTACTTCATAATCGAAAACAACTTTAGCTCCCCAGGCCTTATAATCAATTTGTTTGATTTGTCCTATTGGTAGTGTCGGATCATCTATATATAAGTCTTCAGGTGGAGCTGAAACGCTGGTAATAACAGGTTTTGTGATTGTTGCGACCCTCCCGTCGGAAGTTCCGTAAATTTCAAAAATTAAAGTTACTTCTTCCGGCTTGAATATTGTTTGGACTAAAATATGCCCAGGCGTATCATTTTTAATCTTAAGATCGGTTGTTGGAGCATAAACCGTCGCGTCGAGTCCTGGAGCGGAATTTTGTTCGTAGTATGCAACTCTATATGAATGCGCTCGTCGTTCCTCGATTGGCAACCCCGCATTTAAAGCTGCACGGAAAAGAGTAGTTGAAACTTGGCAAACACCACCACCGTCTCCTAAAACGGTCATACCATCTTTAATGATGTATGCCTGCTTATAACCGGTAAGAGTTGATACTTCCCCAACTGCAGAGTTAAAAGATAAGGTTTCGCCGGGAGGAACCAATACTCCATTTAATTTCGAAGCGGCGTGACCGATATTAAAGACCCTACCTGGAATTGAACCTCTAAATGTGGATACGCCACTTCCTAGAAGCTCTTTAATTCCTAAATTGTTAACTTGTTCAGTTGTTATGGACGGAGGTGCGGTTTGAACTGGAACGTTAAGCGTAGAGGTTTTTTCTTCGGATGTTTCTAAAAACGTTAGCTTTTCGATCAACTGGTCTTTAAAAAGTTGGGTATTAACTGTTATGCCGTTCTTGGCAGGAGTAAATTCAATAACTTTACCGTTTTCGAATTGGAAAACCGCATTTTGTGGTTCACGATTAACTTTCAGTGCTACCTCCTTATTTGTGAATTCAAGTATGTTTTCGCCATTATATGACTTATGAGGATCTAATAATTTAAAGAGATCATCTTCCTTTAAAACAATGTTTGTGTATTCATAGGAGAGATTAAGTGTTTTTCCGATAAGTTTTTCTGCGCGCTCTTGTAGACGACCGGCCTCATCGTCGCTAATCGTGGGGTCAATATTTTTTAAAGGAAGTTCAACTCGAGAATAATCGCGCCTTGATAATTTATTTTCTAGCTTTTTTTTAATTGCTTTGGGGTCAATATCTTCTCCTGCCACCCCTTTATTCACAACAACTCTTGCTTCTTGGTAAACAACATTTGGGTATATTGGCTCAACCGCTACTTGGCTAGATACTACTTGTAGGTACTCGTTTAGTTTTTCTTCATCGATATTAATTACAAGATTAACTTCCCTCTTTTGAAAAGGAGACTGAAGATTGTAAAGGAAATTTAGAAGGAAATTCTCAGATCTATATAGAGAATAGGCAGACTTTACGGTTTTGTCATAATCATAACCAAAACCGATTTCATGTAAAGATAAATCAAAAGATTTTTCTTTAGCAAAGACTACTAATTTTTCTGGAAAGACCACTGCCTTAATAAGTGCGGTTTGTAGTTCATCGGTGGTCATTCCCGAAGCTTTAATCCCGACTACATATACTCCTGGAAAAATTCTATTTCTATAAAATAAAGAAAAGCCGAGAATTGTGAGAAATAACAATATAAGGGGTAACGAAACGGATAGAAAGACCCACTTATATTTTTTAGCTACTCTATAGAAACCTTTTTTCATTCGACCGAAATTAAAAAAGTTCGCCATTAAAGTTTCTTGTATGATATCATGAATTAACTGCCTAAATATGCAGGATAATAACCAAAATACTAATCAAACTAAGCGTTATCAAGTACAGGAGATTAGCGAAAATACTGGAGGAACATCACCTTCCGATGTAATGATTTCTCCACCAGTTCCGCAGGTGAGTACAGAATCGCAAACAAATCTGCCTTCCGGTACAATACCCTTCGTTCCTAAGAAAAAACGCCCCAAAATGCTATTTATAGTACTTGGATTATCAATCTTGGCAATAATTATTGTTATAGTTTTATTGTTTCGTAAATCCGGAACAACTTTATTAGGCACTCCGGGAGAGATTGTATGGTGGGGTATACAACACGAAGAAGTTGTTTATAAACCTCTTATTGAAGAATATCAAAAACAAAACCCTAATGTAAAGATAATATACCAAAAACAATCTGCCCAGGATTACCGCGAACGCCTGACTAACGCATTAGCGAAGGGTGAGGGGCCAGACATTTTTGAAATTCACAGCACTTGGCCCCATATGTTCAAAAATGATTTAGCACCATTGCCATCTTCGGTTATGGGCCAAAATGAGTATAATCAGACATTTTATCCTGTCATTTCTTCGGCGCTGTCCCTTGAAGGTAAAGCCGTCGCGATGCCATTGGAATACGATGCCATAACTTTATATATAAACGAGGATATTTTTGCTTCGGCAATCAAAAAACCGCCTGTAACTTGGGTTGAACTTAGGGATCTGGCCGACGCAAGCAAAGATGGTTTGACAATTCGAGAAAAAGAAGGCAGGATTATCCAATCTGGTGCTGCATTGGGTTTTACTTCAAATGTGGACTACTGGCCGGAGGTAATTGCTCTTATGTTTATGCAAAACAGAGTTAATCCTTCAAAACCGAACTCAGAATTGGCGGGACAAGTTCTTTCCTTTTATATAGAATTCAGAAGTCTAGGAACGTGGGATAATACACTCCCTCCTTCAACAATAGCTTTTTCAAGAGGGAATGTGGCAATGTATTTTGGACCAACAAGTCGAGCATCAGATATAACCAGAGGAAACCCAAGTCTGAAATTTCGTACAGTTCCCTTACCGCAATTGCCCAAAAACGCGCCTTCTGATCCCAATTATTCTTATGCTACCTTCTGGGCACATGGTGTTTGGGAAAGAAGTAGAAACAAAGAAGCAGCTTGGGGATTTTTGAAATTTTTAGCTCAAAGGGAATCTTTAGAAAATATCAATAGTAATATTGAAGAGCTTGAAGGATATCCTAGAACCTATCCGCGTCCCGAAATGAATATACAATATAGAGACGATCCGATTTTGGGGTCAGTTGTTGCATTGGTGCAAGAATCTAAAAATTGGTATCTTGCAGATAATACCAATGATGGCACAACAGGTATTAACTCTCAACTCGAGCAAGTTTTTGGACAAACAATAAATGATTGGGGAAGTGGCGGTGGAGTCGAAAAACTTAATAAATTGACTAACGACGTACAGGCAATTTTATCAAAGTACACGATACCTTTAAAATAACTAAAATAATGCAGGTCTTGACAAATGACCTATATGTTTATTAAAATAGCACTCGCTGTTAGGTTTTGCTAATCGTTCGATAGTGAGCAAAGTCGAACTACTCAGGATAAACTGACAGCATTTTTATTTTATAGACATGACTAAGACAACTTCAAAGTTAAACCTTAAACCCGCGCCCGGTTATCTTGTGATTGAACCTCCCGAGGCAGAAGAAAAAACAACCTCTGGAATTTACCTTCCTGATACGGCAAGTGAAAAGCCTCAACAAGGAAAGGTGCTCGCTGTGGGAGACGATGAAGTAACTGATTCTGGAGCTAAAAGACGCGCACCCGCGAAAGTTGGCGACGTTGTTATCTATAAAAAATGGGGCGGAAATGAAGTCAAATTGCGCGGAGTTGAATATCTGTTCGCGAAATTTGATGATATATTAGCAGTTGTTGCTTAAACTTATGGCAAAACAGTTAAAATTTTCTGATGAAGCAAGGCAGTCCCTTATGAAGGGGATTGATATCGTTGCCAAAGCTGTTGTTACTACGCTTGGTCCAAAGGGTCGTAACATTGCACTCGACAAAAAGTGGGGAGCACCAAATATTGTTCACGATGGAGTAACCGTTGCTAAAGAAATCGAACTCAAAGACCCCTTCGAAAACATGGGTGCACAGCTTGTTAAAGAAGCAGCTGATAAGACGAATGACGTTGCGGGAGACGGAACAACAACAGCAACCCTTCTTGCCCAGCAAATGACTCAAGCTGGAATGAAAAACATTACAGCTGGTGCAAACCCAATGATTATAAAGCATGGAATCAAGAAGGCAGTTGAATCGGTTGTATCTGAGCTGAAAAAGATCTCAAAACCAATTAAAAATAAGGAAGAAATAGAACAGGTAGCGACAATTTCAGCTGGAGATTCAGCAATCGGATCAAAAATTGCAGAGGCTTTAGACAAAGTTGGTCGAGATGGGGTAGTAACCGTTGAGGAGGGGAAAGGCCTAACAATAGATATCGAATATAAGGAAGGAATGGAATTTGACCGCGGTTATGTTTCTGCTTATTTTGTGACCAACCCCGACAGAATGGAAGCCGAAATAGAAGATGCATACATTCTTCTTACGGACAAGAAAGTTTCTTCTATTCAGGATATGCTTCCGTTTTTGGAAAAATTTGTAAAGGTATCAAAAAATTTGGTTATTATTGCTGACGAAGTTGAAGGAGAGGCTCTGGCTACCTTGGTAGTTAATAAACTGAAAGGAACGTTTAACGTCCTGGCGGTTAAGGCGCCCGGTTTCGGCGACAGAAGAAAAGAAAGCTTAGAAGATATTGCAGTTTTAACAGGAGGAACCGTTATAAGCGAAGACACTGGTCGAACTTACGAGTCGATTGAAATAACAGACCTTGGCCAAGCAGACAAAGTTTGGGCCGACAAGGATAATGCCAGAATAATTGGGGGTAAAGGAGACAAGGCAAAAATAAATGGTCGAATTGCGCTTTTGAAGCGTCAAATTGCTGAAACCGACTCAGATTTTGATCGAGAAAAACTTGAAGAAAGATTGGCTAAGTTGTCAGGTGGCGTTGCACAGATTAATGTAGGAGCTGCAACTGAAATTGAACTCAATGAGAAGAAAGAAAGAGTGAAGGATGCGGTTGGCGCAACAAAGGCTGCTATTGAGGAAGGCATACTACCCGGAGGAGGAGTTGCGCCGCTTCGTGCAAGGGCTATTTTAGATACACTTAAAGCAGAAAATGACGATGAACAGATAGGAATAGACATTGTAAGAAGCGCACTAGAACAACCATTAAGATGGCTTGCCAAAAATTCAGGAGAAGATGATGGATTTGTACTAAGAAAAGTTGAAGAAAACAAAGATGATGATTACGGCTTTAATGCTTTGACGGGAGAATTTGGTTCAATGATTAAATTCGGGATTTTAGATCCTTTGAAAGTGACCAGATCGGCACTCCAAAACGCAGCAAGTGTTGCAATGATGGTTTTGACTACAGAAGGATTGATAACAGATCTTCCGGAAGAAAAGAAAGATATGCCTAGCATGCCAGGCGGAGGAATGGGTGGCGGAATGGACTACTAAAAAATTCTTCAATATAATTTACTTCATGTGGAATGAGGCGGAAAGGGTTCTCTCAAGAGATAAGTACATCGGACCGCTCATTAAAAAATACGGTTCCTGTAAAATAAAACCAAGAGTTCATATCGACTATTTTCAAGGATTAACTGGAGAAATCATAGGCCAACAACTTTCTGGAAGAGTAGCCGATGTCATTTTCGAGCGTTTGAAAGGAAAAACTAGAGGAAGATTAACTCCCAGAAAACTTTTGGCTCTTTCTGATCAAGACTTAAGAAATTGTGGAATGGCTTGGGCAAAGGTAAGGTCAATTAAAGACTTGGCTCAGAGAGTAAAAGGTAGGAAATTACACATAAGAAAGTTAAATGAGTTGCCTGATGATGAAGTTATGGAAGAGCTTATAGCAGTAAAAGGGATTGGTCGCTGGACCGCTGAGATGTTTTTAATGTTTACTTTGGGGAGGCAAGATATATTTCCTGATGATGATTTAGGTATAAAAAAGGGGATGAGGAAGCTTTTAAATAAAGAATTGAAAGCCGAAGAAATGTCAAAATTCGCCCTTCGTTGGAAACCTTACAGGACGGTAGCATCATGGTACTTATGGACGTTGTTAGATAATAAATAAGTTGATTGCCCCGCACCAACGCTCTTGCGATACGAACAAGTAGTATTCGGAAGCAAGTAAGTTTGGTGCTGGGGGTATATTTAGCAAGTTCTAGATAACGGTTAAGTCAATTAATATGGCAGTTTCGAAAACTCCCGAAACAAAAGAATACCCAAAAAAAACATGGGGTGATATTGGTAATATATACAGACAATAAAATACTTTTAAAAGAAAGAACAGATCCGGAACGATCTTTTTATGGTTTCACGATTGTGCCTGGGGGGGAGTGGAGGAAGGTGAAACGTTAGAAGAAATAATGATGAGGGAAGTTAACGAGGAAAGGTCGATAACTCCAACTGTTTTTAAACAAATCGGAGATGTAGAACAATTGTAGGCAGATGGAACTTTAAATATAAGACATGTATTTCTGATAACAGATTACCAGGGTGAAGTTGTAAATAATGAAGACAGAAATAGACCCTTTTGGGCAACTTTAGATGAAGCAGAAGAGATCTGTGGGCGTCCAATTTCAAAAAGAATTCTTACGCTTGTAAGAGATGCCCTTAACGAGAGAGAATAGTTAGAGGATTTATAGTGTTTCCGTTCTCGTGAATTTCTAAGTGTAAGTGATCTCCAAAGGCGCGACCTGTTGCTCCCATTTCTCCGAGTTTTGTTTCTTTTGTAACCTCTTGGCCTTCAACTACTTCGATTTTGGACAAATGAGCGTACAAAGACTCAATTTCTTCTCCATGGGAAATAATTACAGATTTTCCATAGTTGAATCGAGAATACTCAACTTTGGAAACGATGCCAGCCATTATTGGATAAATTGCATCGCCCGTAACACCGTCAAAATCGACTCCTGCATGATAAAAACGGAAACTTTGCGTAATTTTTATATCTTTTAGTGGGAACTGGATGCCTTCCTCTGTGTTTAAAACGAGAGGAGAGCTAATGCTGTTTACATCTGCCTCTTGGGAACCCGAGGTGGGTGTAGGTAATAAAGATGAGGCAATGATTAAGACAGCCAAATTTGTACCAATAACCTTTTTAATTCTTTCGTTCTCGAAAAGAAGTCTAAAATATCGAGAAAATTTATTTCCTTTCTTAGCACGCAAGACCTTTCCCAAGTTAGGCAAGAGGGAAACGGCGTCCAAGTCCTTCCGCTTTTTCGCTAGGTTAATACTCAAGCGGTACTTGGCGGGCAGATGAATTGATATTAGTACCATATTTTTGATCAATTATGATCACAAAAAAATCCCGCAAAATTGCGAGATATCGACAATTATACCTTGTAAAACCCCTAAAAGTCAAATTTTGTACAGTATCAGAGTTTCGTTGACATCAGATAATTGGTTGTGGTTGTTTGATAGTATCCAGTCCTCAACTGCCTTTTGTGGTGTTCT
>MGGJ01000001.1 GCA_001792345.1 Candidatus Woesebacteria bacterium RIFCSPHIGHO2_01_FULL_39_32 | reverse complement strand
AAGTATGCCAAGTTTTTCCAGTAGTTGACCAGGTACTATACTGACAACCCTTTGAGAAAAGATATGCCTGCCACGAACCGGTATAACGGGTAAAAGTACCAACTGGAAAACCTGAAACACATTTCACTTTATGCGTTGATGTATCCCAATTATATTTGGCTGTTTGGCAATGTTTCCATTGCTTAACCCCACCCTCTTTATAAGTATAGCATGCTTGTTTTTGATAAGTTACTGCAGAAGCTTTTTCAGGGGTTAAAAGTATGCCCAACAATGCGAAAAGGAATACAAACGTCAACTTTTTCATTATCATCACCTCCTCTATACATTTGCAGTATAGCACAGTTTATCAAGAGCACAAATAATATGGCGGCTGGAAGAAAAGAGTTAGAAACAGTTCCTAGTAATATTCAAAAATGACCATGACTAATGCTGACCATTTGAGGAATGGCATATTTCTTCCATGAGCATCAGCTCAAGCACCCAAAAATGGTGCGGTTATCAACAGCAACAATGTTGCCGCTGAGAAAGTTTCTCCATACCAAATATCTGGAGAACTATTGTCGATTACTACCCGCTGCGAGAAATAAAGTCCTTCTAGTGCTGCGGACAAAAAAGAATTAGCAAAATTACAAAGTACCCAAAGTAAAACTGATCCAGATAATATCTTCGATAAGTTTTTAAATTGGCCATAATTAAATTCAGAATTTAATATTTCTGTCTATATTATAAAGCTTTTTGAATCACGATGTGTTCAAAATATTGCTATTGTTTTTCCTTTTCAAGATTTGTGTTGCGTAAATGTAGTCAAACCGTCTTTCGAATATTTTTAAAAAAAGTTCACAAAATTCTCACTTAAATAGTTTAATTTTGATTACTGCAAGTGTTCGTTCTCCTGGCTTGATATCAGAAAAAAGGACCCTCGGTTCTATGATAATCTCAAAACCGTGGTATGAAGCATATATTTTTTCTGTTCCTTCCCAAATAGACTGCCCCGTATTTTTTAAAGCAATGATCCCCGTCATCCAGCCACTATTGGGTATTAAGGGGGGGAAAAGTAATGTGAGAACGTCAACGGCAACAATTTGTTTCGGCTTTCCCTCTGACTTCGGAAGATCTTTGACCTCGTAATAAAACTGATAAAAATTTCCATCTTGCCTCTTCCAGGAAAAAATATCAAATGGAGGATCTTGGTAGTTTAGTACAAAGGGTGTAATTGCAACAATTCTTTCATCATTCCATGCCAGTTCGTAGGATGCCTTGAGACGAGTTGCGACTTCTCCTACCTCTTTCGGACCACTTTTTTCACCGCCTTTATCGTGTATCCAACCAGTTTCTGTTATAAAAACGGGTAAAGTTTTTGTGACGCCCAAATTCTTTAGGACCCGTAATTCCCATTCAAAAGTTTTTACAGTTCCTCTGCCTTCATCATCTTGGGATCCCGAAAAATTTGGATTCGGATAAGAGTGCGATGACCAGCCGTCAACGTTTTCAAAAACATTAGGATTATTGGAAATCATCTTTGTCAAAAAATCGTTCTCGCTCATCGTTTCTTTGCCGTTTGGTGCGGATGCATCAAAGCCTGCGGAGAGAATAAAAAAGTCTTTGGAACCCTCCTTTAATTTTTTGGAAAAGGTCTCAAGATACTTTGCATATTCATCAGGTTTCACTTCTCCTCCCCATTCTTTGGCATGATTGGGTTCATTACCAATGATAATATAGCGATTTTGAGTAACCCAGTTAAGTTCAGAGAGAAATGAAACCCAACCGTCTAGTTCATCCAGGTTTGGCTTTTCCCAACTATCTTCAGACATTTTTGTTGCAATTCTAACAATCGGGATGAGGTGAAGTTCCCTCATTTTATTGAAAGCACTCTGCCAGCGCTTAGAATCGCGCTCATCAGCCCTTATGACTAGTGTTACATATCCCCAGTTCCCGCCCGATGAATTTACCAGTTTTGCCGCATCCTCCAAATCACTTTCATCCAATATATGAATTCCGAAAGGATTGTTGTCCGGTGTAAGAGGATCAACAATTGCTTTTGCCGTTGGAACTCCACCAAAGAAAAAAGCAACAGATATTACAAGTAATACAAATATTCTTCTCATGCCACTATTGTACCAGTTGAGGAAAGTTGAAATGAAAATCTAAAGCATTTTTGATAGAATATATTGAAGTTAAGGCCCAGTAGCTCAATGGATAGAGCAATTCCCTTCTAAGGAAGAGGTTGGTGGTTCGACTCCACCCTGGGTCACAAAAGCTTATCTTCAATTTATTGTTGACTTTCTTTCTAATTATTGAATAATAATTTTGAAAAGAGTATCTTTTTATTTGTATGGTTGAACCTGCCGGCAATTTAACTACACCCTTACTGAAAAACGGTTTTGATCTTCCTAAAAAAGTTGGAATACTTTTTAGCGACGTTAAAAGAGAATACTTTCCGACAGAAGAGCAATATATTACCGAGAAAAATGCGGATGAAGACGCAAAGCTGATCGCGAAATATTTGGAGAATCTTGGAACAAAAGTAAATCTCTATCCTGGAAATGCACTCCTACCTGAAAAACTGAAAAAAGACAGACCAGAACTGGTAATTAATTTAGTAGATTCGGTAAAAGGTTATGAAAGTTTAGCTTCCACTATTCCTGCGCTTTTAGAACTTTTAGAGATTCCTTACACAGGAGCGGATATTTTGGGAATGTCGCTTGATACCAATAAATTTTTGATAAAAAAACTTTTGCAACAAAACGGTGTACCTATTCCCGATTATCAACTTTTCAACGCTTCTACAGACTATCTTGATCCTACTTTACGTTTTCCTCTCATCTCAAAATTGAATGAAATTCACGGAGGTGTTGAAATTACGAAGGACGCCGTATCGGATGATGAAAAGCATTTGAGGGAGAGACTTAAATTTTTGATACAAACGTATAAACAACCTGTCTTAGTCGAAGAATTTATTGTCGGAAGAGAAGTTACCGGGATACTTTTAGAAGGTTTGAATAAAAAGGTATACCTAGCTGAAAAGGTATTTACAAAACCTGAGGAAAAGTATATTTTTGCAACTTTTGAAGACCAGTGGTTAAGTAAGGATGATTCCGCGTACCATTACGCAAAATATGAAGATCCACTTCTTCGGGAATACGTTAAAAAAGCATTTGATGTTAGTAGAATGTACGACTATGGAAAATTTGATGTTCGACTGGACCAATCAGGAAGATACTTTTTTATCGATGCCAATTGTAACCCGGCTTTTGGTCCCAAGGAACTTGACGTCGCGATTTCTACAATCCTCGATTTATATGGAATTTCTTTTTATGAAATATTAAAAAGATTGCTTCTTAACACAATGAGAGATGCAGAAGGTAAGGAAAGACTACCGCTTCCTAGTTAGATTTTTGAGAAATTTTTGATTTGGGATCGACCCAAAGCATCCAGCCGTTTATCCATTTTCTTCCTTGGGTATCGAGAGCATCATACCAACGCTTTTTGAATTCGTCTTTGTCCATTTCCCAAATTCCTTTTCTTTCATTTGAGGGGTCGGACATCTTAAGCAATTCTTTCTCTGTATCGTAACCAATCACGAGTGTATAGTGGCCGTCCGGATCGCTTGCATCAAAATCGTCCCACCAATCCACCAAAACCACATAATCCTTTTTCAGCCTTCGTTTGATATCCGTTATAGACGCATTTGATTTATAACTTATGTGATTAAAGAATTTGCTGAGATATGCAACAATCATTTGCTGATCGGTTCCCCACCACTCCTTGTAAACAGCCTGTGCAATCGAGCGTTGAGATTTTCGTATTCCCGCCGCAAGAAGAATCATTTGGATTACAGCCGGTCCGCACCAACCTGCCTTTTTCTGAAATCTGTGGATTTTTTCCCAGTCGAGGTTCGTTTTTATTTTCATAGCAATTTCAAGGAAACCGTGAGCTCTTAGCCCACTGAGAATGTTATAACGAATATGAGCGGGAAACGGGATTCGAACCCGCGACCTTCTCGTTGGCAACGAGACGCTCTACCAACTGAGCTATTCCCGCTTGGTGCCGAGAGTGTGAGTCGAACACACATCTGACGCTCTTCAGGCGCCCGCCGTGACCACCTTGGCTATCTCGGCAAAATTACTATTTTGGTGAGACAAGGTTCTGCTCAAAGCAGGTTCTTATCTCGGCTTAAGGAATAATTATATCAAATCTTGTGGATCCAGTAGGACTCGAACCTACGACCTTTCGGATGTAAACCGAACGCTCTAACCAACTGAGCTATGGATCCCCCTAAATGTGCGCGGGACAGGACTTGAACCTGCACGCCTTTCGGCATAGCCTCCTCAAGACTACGTGTATACCAGTTTCACCACCCGCGCTTAGGTGCCCTCGAGAGGATTTGAACCTCTACCTCGTTAAACGAGACAGCGTTCTGAACGCTGCGCGTCTGCCAATTCCGCCACGAGGGCGTAACTGAAATCTTTGTAATTATATCAAACATTCTCTGTTCAATAAACTAAATGAGAGCATGTTTGCTAAAAATATCCAATGAAGATTTAATTGTTTACGACTCGGTCTCTTGAAATACTGGGAAGGGGAATAAACCCAAGGGGTTACTCACATGCCATTAATGTGCAAGCAACCTGTCCGTTTTGACAAGAGCAGGAGTTACATTCATCCTTAAAACCCTCTCCATGTTTGTATGTCTGGCCTTTATATAAACAGTTTGCTTTATCAATATTCAGATCACTAATATTAAATGTATTACTTCGGCCGAGAAAATAACCAATAATTAAGCCTATTAAAATTGAAATAAAGATGAGTAGAAGACTATTTTTCATTAATTGATATTATCATATCATGTTGTCGAAGAATTTGAAAAATATACAATCGTGTGATCAAAAAAGCCGTCGAAAACTACTCATAACTTATTAGAATAATGCCCAATAAGTTTTTACTTCGACAGAATTACAATTTGGTATAATACAAGATATGGGAATTTCACAAGAAGTTAAAGACAGAGGTAGTGCATCTGAAGATCAAATTGAAGCAACAAAGGAGCAATATAATAGTTTGGTAAATAGACTTGCGATTCCTACTCCTGAATTACCTGAATCCACAGAATAAGTTTGAGAAGGTCTACGTCAACAACCTCCCCACGATATGCAATAATGAGCAAGGCAGAAAAGGTTAAAAACTACAAAAAACTTTTACCAAGGATTAACTTGACTAGGTGAGCGCTTCGTGAACTTTCTCTATCGAACTTGATATAATTGAAATATGAAAAAACTTTTCTTGACTTCAAGTGTGCATGCTGTTGCTTATGATATTGCCAAACGCGTTGATTTTTCAAAAGGTAATAAGCTTGTTTTTATCGATACTCCGGCAGAGGTTGAAGAAGGCGATAAAACCTGGCTTAAAAATGATCGAAAAGCTTTGGTTGAGGCGGGATTTGATGTTTCGGATTATACAATAACAGGTAAGACCAAAAAACAACTTGAAAAATACTTAGAGGATTTTGAATACATATACCTTTCCGGCGGAAATACATTTTATCTTTTGCAACAATCTCAAAAAACGGGTTTTGTTGAAGTAATAAAAAATTTAATTGTTAAAAAAGGAAAAATATATATTGGAACTAGCGCAGGATCAATTATTGCAGGTGCAAAATGTCCGGATTATTTGTTGGAAAAAAAGGATACTCTTGCCCTTGAAAACAGAAGCGGGTATGGTTTTGTCAATTTTACTGTCGTACCACATTGGGGCTCAAAAGATTTTAGAGATAAGTATCTTAATAAAAGGTTGAAAATAGCATACAAAACTGATCAGGTTCCCCTACTTTTACTTACAGATAATCAATATGTGCATGTTAAAGACAATTGGGTGGAAATAGTAGATGTGGCAAGATGATCTTCCCTGCTATAGAAAATAAAACTGTAATTTAAGTTTTGACTTGATTAAGTGAGTACTTCGACAACTTGCTCTTCCGAACTGATATAATTAGTTTATGAACAATCTAAGACTGGTGGCGAGTGAGGGCGAACCGAATCCCGAAGATAAAAAAGTTATGGTGGAGGGTTTACTTTCTCATCATGCAAAAAGCGGACATCCGAGAAAATCAGAGACCTATTCTATACTCTTGAAGGATGAAAACAAAAAGGTCTTAGGGACGGTTATTGTTACTTTTCTTTGGAATGGTATGGAAATAAATTCACTTTGGGTTGATGAGTCGATAAGAAAACGAGGGTGGGGACGAAAGCTGATGCAGGCTGTTGAGGAAGAAGCAATAAAAAGAGGTTGTACCATCGCGTATACGAATACTTTTCCGTGGCAAGCTCCGGAGTTTTACAAAAAGTTAGGGTACAAGTTGTATGGTAAGCTGGATGATTTTCCAGAGGGTTCTTCACTAGGTTACTTTAGTAAAAGACTAATTAAGTGAGTGCTTCGTCAACTAATCTCCTTTGAACCTGATATACTTCAATTATGGTAGAAATTGTTGCTAAAAATTTAGATAACAAAGAGAAGTCATGGACTTAACTAGAGGGAAAATAACACCGGGTGTTAGGTACGTTCAAACAATGGGTGTTTAGTCGAGAACTAGATGCTTTATTTTTCCAAGCTCTCTTTGGTAATCTACCTGATTTAAGACAAATTTTTTATAGTTATCGATTCCCCCTGCGATTTTTAATATCAGATCTAGATTAGCAAAAATTGGCTTTCGTAATCCTAAATATTCAGGATAAGATGACCATATGTAATTGCTTAGTTCTAGCGGCTCAACTATATAAGACGTACATGGATTTAAATGAATATATCTAGATACATGTAATAAAATTTCATCTTTTTCAATCCATTTAGCTTTAAAGCGTGATTGAAAAAGGGGTCCTGATCTTTTGTTTTTTAAATTAAAATATTTTGCATAAGCGTTTTGGATTCGTGCGAAAGTTGACTTAATCCCCCCATCTTCAAGTTGCTTAACTAAAAAATGGAAATGATTTGGCATTAAGGAATAGGCATATATCTGGAGTGTTTGTTTTGATTCTCTATTAAGTTTAACTAAATAACCACTCCGTAGGCCCAGGTTCAAATCTAGAAAAGCTGAAAAGCTGAGTTTAACATCTGTAAATCGATAAAAATTTACTAAATCAAGGAACCTTTTATAATCTTTAAGACTTCTAAATATTGGAAGAGAAGCAACTCCTCGATTAACAACATGATAAACTTCATTTGTAGCTAAAACCTGGTTGCGAAGTGGCATCAATACAGTTTATACCCGATGTTGGAAGCTAATCAACACCCGGTGTTAAGTAATAAGAATAATTAGATAAATCTGACTTGCATGCCCTCTTGGACTTCGGTGGATAAAGATACCTCTTGGCCTGAAAACTTTGCACCTGTTCCCCAAATTTTGGCGTGAGTTTTCCCTTCCGAAAATTCTGTTCCGATTTCTTGAGTTACATCTAAAAGCGTTTGTCCTTTTTTCATCACAATAGGATTATCAAAAGTCGGTTGTTCATTGGGATGAACCAGATAAACATTAACAAATTTGAGTGTTTCCCAAATTTTTTCTTTTAATACCACAAGGCCTATGTTTTTTTCTGCACTAATTTTAATGGTTAATGGCTGATTGTCTATGGCTAATTTCTCAATCTGATCGATTTTGTTGATCAATGAAATTGAAGGTACGTAAACACGATTGGGTGAAAAAGCATCAATTAATCGATCCAATGACAATTTTTCATTTATCGTTATCTCAGCATTTTTAATTCCTAGTTCCATAATGACACTTTTAATTGTTTCTTTGTCCAGATCTTGCTTGATGTTCGAGTGAAGAATTATTCCACCTGATACTTTTTTGTTTATAATCACATTTGGTCGCACAATATCGAGACGGATTCCGTTTCTTTCGAGTGCTTTTTTAATTCTTTCTATAGCTTCGTATCTTTCGACATCTGTCATCAAAATAATTAAATCGGCTCCTCGGGCGACAGATAGAACTTCTCGCCCTCTCCCCTTCCCTTCCTCTGCTCCTTCGATAAGTCCCGGGACATCAAGTATCTGAATTCGTGCATTTTTGTATACCATCATTCCCGGGATCACGCTAACGGTGGTGAATGAATAGGGAGCAACTCTACTTTGAGCGTTTGTTAATTTATTAATTAGAGTGGATTTACCCGCAGAAGGAGGGCCGATTAGAATAACTGTTGCGTCGCCTTGTTTTTTGACTGCATATCCTCCTCCCCCACCACCTTTTCTATTTGAAGACTCTTGTATTTTATCCCTAAGTTTAGAAAGTCTGGCTCTTAATTTTCCGACATGGTGCTCTGTGGCTTTGTGATAAGGAGTTTCTCTGATCTCTTTTTCAATAGCTTCTATTTGTTCTTCAATCGTACTCATGCTGAAATTATATCTAAAAAATTATATAATTTCTTAGGTTTGCTGAATTATGCGCCTGTAGCTCAACGGATAGAGCACCTGTCTTCGGAACAGGGAATGAGGGTTCGATTCCCCCCAGGCGCACAGAGCTAATTATTGAACATACAAGGGATTGGGTTCTATTCACTCCAGAGGCACAGAGCTAATTTTTCGAGGAAGGATTACATGTTAGTTTATCAGGAATTAATAATCCTATTTAATTCTTCAAGTCGGCCGAATAGCGAAGCTTCTTCAATAGTTGCAAAGCTGACAAAGTCTCTCGGATCGAGATTAAATTCGTTGATCATTCTTTCAGGCGTAATAGATAAGGCATTATTTAGAATATCTTCGTTTTTTAGGCCATGTTCTGATAACTCGAATTTTTCAGAATCTTTGAGTGCTTGCGCGGGAGATAATCTTTTAGCAGCCCAGTTACACCAAGGATCTAGAACATATGCTAAATCGCCATATATCGCTTCAGTTATTCTCAACACCTTCGGATCTGTAATCAGATGATCCTGGTTATAAAAAGGAGGACACCAGTACATGAGCGGTTTGGTCGCATGATTTATGCTTATTGATGAAAAAACAGTCAAGGCAATTCCATCTTCAGCTAGACTTAAAGCATTAATAGAGACTGCTTCAAGTGTAGATATGGGGGAAAAAAATACTACCTTAGAAATATTATTTACGCCTCCATTTTGTCGTCTAATTACTTCGAGAAGTTTTTCATCGGCTTTTTCCATCTGCATTCCAGAAGCACTAGGGTCACAGTCTATTATTACCTTACAACAGGTCGGATTAACCCCCTCCATTTTGAGATCGTTTATATCCGCCGGATAACGTTTGAATGGGTTATCAAGTGAATCATCATTGACGTGGTGAACGTCGACTTGGGTTCTGGGGACAGTTTTTCCGTAAAGAGAATATATTGCGTCTTGAAGTTCGATTCTAGGATCTCTAACTAAATCGACTATAACCATTTCCGATTCTATATCACCTAGATCTTCAATTGTCCTTAAGAAACATTGAGTTTGTGCTAATTGAGTAGTTAATTCTCTAATATCATGTTGCGCAGGAATACCCAGATCCAAGCGTGGGGGGCAGAAAAATATTTGCCCATTAGGGAAAACCTTCCATCTACCTGTTTGCATCGCTCTTGATTCTGGGGTGTCTATTAGAATTATTCTAGGGGGCGGGATATCTTTAGGAAAATTAGCTAAATTTATACGTAGTTCCAATCCATTTGTTCTCATTGCGTCGTCATTTTGTCGTCTATTCCTAAATTGTAAGTAAGTTGCTGTACGCAGCGGATCTAAAATCCTGTAATCGTATATAAAAGGTATAGATGTAACCTTTTCGGGTAAATTGGGTTCGTTCCAAATTCGTTCGGCGAATTTAAAGAAATCACTATTATATCTATTGGATAGTCTTTCTCCCCATCCAGGGGGAAAATTTTCCAGGGCCTCGTGTTTCATTCGACTCCTGGAAATTCAGCTTATCTGCTAATCTTATAGTTGTCAATTAGTAATAAGGATTGTATCAAAACTAACTTATATGCTTAGTCTTGAAACCTTACAGCAATTTATATGAAGAAAATATATTCTTCATTGAAGCCATTGTTAATAAATAATATAATATACAGGTACGCCGAGGTGGCGGAATTGGCAGACGCGAGGGCCTTAAGAGCCCTTGTCACGTATGTGACGTGCGGGTTCGACTCCCGCCTTCGGCACTGTAATCGGGGACGAGTTCGCCGGTAGAACGCTCGGTTTGGGACCGAGAGGCACAGGGTTCAATTCCCTGGTCCCCGACACATCTCGAAATGCGGGCATAGTTGAATGGCCCAACATCAGCTTTCCAAGCTGAGAATGGGGGTTCGATTCCCCCTGCCCGCTCAAATAAGCGCATACTTAAGAAGAGGGGAGAATAACCAATTTTGATTACAAAATTGTCGATTCCCCTATCCCGGTCTGAACATTTTAAATAAGGGGCAAGCTTTGATTACCCCGCTTCGAGGAGATTAAGAAGATTTCTTAGCTCCGACTGTGATGACAACGTCGTATTTGGAGTCTTCTTCGAGTGCTTCTTCGGATTTAATAACATCGTAGGTTTCACCGAGCATTTCTTTTATGCTTTCAAAGACGGTTTCGGATGTGTCCTTCTTTAGCTGGACAGAGGTTTCTTTATGATCGGACGAAGTATCATTTCCCGTTGTAACTTTGTCTGCAGCAAACCCTTCCTCTTTTGTTAACAAGGCTTTCACTCTACCAGCTTCACCTGTTATGCCCGAACCGTTTAATACATTAACACTAAGTGTTTTAAGATCGACTTTTATTGGAAGTGCAGTTGGAGAAACGGTCGGTACGGATGGCGTGGGTACGGGTTCCTGTATAGGTTCAGATACAGATTGTCTGTAATAGAAAAAGCCTCCGACGATTGCTCCCAAAATTAAAAGAATTACTACAATCAACACTACTACTTTGGCGTTGGGACCATTACCTTTCTCTACTTCTTTGGTAGTGTCGGGTCGAACCTCTTTTAACCATTCTTTAACTTCTTCAGAAGAAGTTTCAGGCTTACCTTTACTTGGTGTTTCCTTATCTGACTCTTTATTTTCTTCTTCCCAAATTTTTTCCGGTTCAGTTACCGCTTTTTCTTCGCCAGAAGGTGGTGGTGGAGTATCAAGTTGACTGAAAGTACTAACTTTTGGAGGTTCTAAAATACTTCTTTTCACATCTGCGTCAGCTGGTGGATTTTCTTCTTCTAATGATTTTGAAGTTTCATCTAATACTGATTTCTCAGGAGCTTTTACCTCTACTTTTTCTTCCGGTTCCTCGGTCACTTCTTCTTCAACCTCAGGTTCTTCTATTTCCTCAACTCTAATTTTGGGTTTTGTAGATTTATTCTTCGCTACCATGTTATATACATTGTGTGATAATTTAACGGCGTTTGTCAAATATTAAATATTAAAATTATCATATAAAAATCTAAAAATATTTTATAATATGCGTTTAGTATGTTTGTCGAGGCTGTCAAGCTACAATCAGCTAAAATAAGACCCCCCTCTTTCTTTAGGGAAGCAGGCGAGATTGCATTTATTGTTGAATCAGATCCCCTAACTATTGTTCAGCATATAATAGATGTTGAAGTTATAAGAAATCAAAACTTAGGCATTGAATATGATAAAGACGTAAGTCTAAAATTGATAGTTGGAGCTTCGTATGATTGTTTATCTGCACTAAACGAACCGTTAAAAGCAAAAAGTATACTCAGTCTTGCTGCAACCATCTTTGGTTCGGATTTTGTACGTTATCAGAGTGCACAGATAACATCATTTTTGGTAACAAATGATGGCCTAGTAGAAGAAGAAGCTACCCCTTTTTTGGATTTTGTTGATAAAGCATTACCAATTGGTCCGGATACTAACATTACAGATAATAATTTTAAAAATGATCGTTTGACTGCTAGACAAGAATATGACTTGATTTGTCAAAACAGAAAAAGGTTTAAAATATTGGTGCCTGAGAAATAAGATTTTTTAAAGAAACGAAACTCCTACAATTTTCTGGGTAGTCTATCGAACGATGTTCGGACTTATTATAGTATTCTTTCTCCCCAACAGCTAGTATTTTGTTACACAGCCTTTGCAAGTTTATAACTAACGCTGTTGTTTGGGTTTTACATATTTTCTCTCAATCCATCCGTGTAATGGTTCAGGAAAGGTTTCATTGGTTGGTTTAAAACCTAGTTTTGTTAGAACAGCGATACTTTCGGTATTTTTGTCATCACAAAATGCCACGAATTGATTAACATGAAGACTTTTAGCAGTAGTATCCATAAGACTTTGTACAGCACTTGTGACTAGCCCCTTGCCTCGTTCTTTAGGATCGAGTAAATAGCCAAATCCATAGTCGTCAGGTTGCGGTGGTGTACCAAAATAACCTTCATCTCTCCACAAAGATACGAGCCCAATAGGATTGTTCTTTTTAAGAAGAGTATAACGAATAAGACCAAAATCTTCGTGGTAACGCTTAACTTCAGTTGTTACATCTTCAGGTGTATGAAAGAGCGAAGCGACTGTTACCTTATCACGAATGGAGTTATCAGCAGCCAGTATTTCTAGTAAACGTTCAGCGTCAGTGCTGCGAAGTGGACGTAGTTTTACATCATTACGAACATGGATCTCTTGAAGTGCAGCAATGGCGTGCAGATTAGTAGTCACGTTTATGGAATGATTATACCAAAGGTTCGAATTCGGTAGTGGGTAATGATAGTTTGATATATTTATTCGAGGCTAAAAACTTGGGGTGGCTGAGGGGTCTCGAACCCCCGACCTCAAGCTCCACAAGCTCGCGCTCTAACCAACTGAGCTACAGCCACCATAACGAAAGTGCAGGTGGATGCTACGAAAACTACTGTTTTCCTACAGCCACCACGTCGCAACGCGACGTGGTCTCTTTCGTTACCCGCTTAGCTCGTAACTTCGACCACTTGTCGGTTGCTCCTTTCAAAATTGCAAAGCAATTTTGAATAAATACAAAGTCTATTTTACCAAAAAATAACTTTTGAACCAAGTATTATTCAGAAGGCAGTAACTTAGATGCTAAAGGGAGCTTAGCCGCAAGTTTTTTCTCTTTCATTGACCTTTTAGCTTCTAGATACCAAAATAAGAAATTACCAATCAATAAAGACGTTAGAAGCGGCTCTGTTGTTAGTCCGACTTTCGGAATCATAAACGAAAAGATCGCGACCGTTATACCATAAAGAACCTTATTCTTCGAGAAAATTGGTGAGGAAGTTTCTTCAGGTAGCATTACTAAAGAAAAAAACCAAAACCCTCCAATTAAAAATTGAGTAAATGTTAGATATGCATTTCTCGTCACGAAAAGAGTCATCCCTAGGACTGTTGCTATAAAGGGAGCAATAATTTTTTCCTGTCGAAGTGTGTATATAGTCACAGACCCTGCTAGCAAAATTGTTAGTGTCGAGAAAATAACTCCGGGTAAAAGCCCCCACCATGTTAACTTTAAGCCGAAAAAACTAGCAATAAAAAGCCCCGCAGCTGCGGGGTTAAAAATATGTCTGCCTAATGGTTTAAGATAATGGTTTATAGTAACGGCAATAACAATAGCTAGAAATATTTGGAAAATTGAAGAATCTGGATTGGAAATTAAAAATAAAACTTCTGCCGTAATTATTGCGGAAATAGGCTTACCAGTGATAGCTTTTCGATAGAAGCTAAGAGCATATTCACTAGTTAATGTAACTGCAAGAATTAAAATTAATCTTGCAAGTGCTTCTAAAGGATTAGAGAAGGAAGCGATGGCTATTAAAGAAAGAAATGTTAATGCTAAAAGCATTCGTACTTTTTGATTAGCTAATATGTTTCTCACACCTACCTAATATTAACTCATATATTCAGCCTTACTCAATGGTATAATGGGATATTAATTGAGAATGATTACAATTTACGAAAACAACGCCACGGATAGTAAGCTTAAGGAAAGCGAAGCAATTAAGGAGTCCGAAAAACCTAAAATTGAACCCTCCGACAAGGAAGGACTCTCCTTTTATATGGAAAAATTTGTTAGCCGGCATGAAAAAAAACTGAAGAGAGAAAAAGATGGGGGGGAGGCAAAATTCCAAGTCAGCGAGGTACTTGGAGGAATTGCTCGGGTTTACGAGAGAATTCGTACGACGGTTGAATATAAAGGTGAGCACGTACTTCGGAGAAACGCTACTGAGAGGATATTGAAGCGCCTTGTTTGGGAACAGGAAAGTGTTAGAAGCGATGTAAATTATCGCAGAGTTTCCGAAACTCTTATTAAAGAATTAATATGGGCTCGATACTTACCCAACAATTCAATTTCCGGACACAAGGTTGACCGTGTTGAAAAAATTGTAGAAAAGTATATCTATTTTTTGAAAAATCTAGATAACTTGCCTTCGGGTATTTCTTTGCCAAAAGTTCGTTCTTGGATGTGGGGTGTTGCTTCAAGTGAGATCGAAGACGTGTTGGACCCTTCTTATAGAGAACTTTACGTTCAACTTATGTACACTTGGTTTACTTCAAAGTTTGAGTGGATAGACACAAATATAAATGATCACGACAAAGAAGTGCAAATCTATTTGGCGATTCACCGTGCATATACTAAATCCGATGAATCCATTATGCGATATCACCTACTTTTGAAAGAAGTTCCTAAGTGGAAACATGCTGACATTAGTCAAATCAATCAGTTGATTATGCAATTTCCCAAAGTTTACTCGGAAATCGAATCTCATTTAAATTACGCGAGCCGATTCACTCTTTACCGTAAGATTCAGAAGCACGCGGCGGCATTTGAAATTTTTAGGGAAATTGTCAGGCAGGAGAAAGGCAATATTAGGGATTTGGTCAAAGATAAATCTAAATTTGAGGAGAAAATTCGTAGCGTTTGTGAATCGAAATATAAGCAGATAAAACAAAGGGTTAGTACCGGAATTGTAAGAAGCATTATTTATATCTTTCTTACCAAGGTTTTCATTGCATTAATTATTGAGATCCCTTATGAAGTAATTCTTTTCGAGGAGGTTAGGTATTTACCCTTAACAATTAATATATTAATACCTCCTATGATGATGTGGTTGGTAGGATTCTCTATTCGGGTTCCGGGTGCTAAAAATACAGAAGGCATTGTAGAAAGACTTCATTCAGTAGTCTATGAAAGTGAAGAAAAAACTAAACAGGCTTTTTCTTTGATAAAGACACAAAAAAATTCATCAATAGCTCCCATATTTGGAATATTTTATGCAATTCTCTTCTTATTGGTTTTTGGCAGTATTACTTATGCGCTTACATTACTCAACTTTACAGTTTTTGGAATTCTCATATTTTTTGCATTTCTTTCATTGGTTATGCTCTTTGCATTTCGAGTACGTTATAACGCAAATCAGTTAAAAGTAGATTCTGATAAGGAAGGTTTTATAGGACATTTGGTAGGTTATCTTACTCTTCCTTTCCTTAACCTTGGCTTTTTTCTATCAAAAGGTTTAAGCAAGATTAACTTTTTTACAGCAATTCTCGATCTTCTTATAGAGGTCCCGCTTAAAAATATCATAGAAATATTTGAGGAATGGACTAGCTTTTTGAGAGAAAAGAAAGAAGAAGTTGTGGAGCTCCCTCCGGAGTAATTTAAACTTACTTTCTTGTTATTGTATAGTAAGTTGGGTGGTATAGAAAAGCCGCAGGTGCATCTTCCAGGAGGAATCTTTGAAAATCAAGATAAATTTTTCTGCGTTCCTCAATGTCAAGTTGACGTCTACCTTCCTCTAGTAATGAGTCAATTCTTGGACTCGTATAATTTGTGATATTCGAATTTTTTTGTGTAGTGTGCCAAAGTGGATATTGGTCTGGATCTTTGGGCATATCGAATATCGTTAAATATGCCTGGAATTCTTCAGGGACGACGGAAGTAATTTGAACTTGGGTTTTAATCCCTAGCTCAATCCAATTTTTTGCAATTTTTTCAGCTGATGACAAAAGTACTGGGCTTGTTACAATCTTTAATTCTAAATCTTTTGTTTGTTCGTCTGAAAGTTCATTAATAAGATCTTTAGCATGATTCGTGTCGTAAGCGTAAGGTTTTACCTGGGGATTAAACGCCCAGGACACGGGAGAAATTGGACCAAGAGCTCGAGCACCCAGCGAGTCTTTATCAATTGCATATATTAAGGCTCGACGTAGTGTCTTATCGGATAACTTTGGGTCGGTATTATTAAAAAACAGAACAACGACTTGGTTAAGATTTGTTTTAGGGATAACCTGGGCCGTATTCCATTCTAAAAACGGGGTCGGTTCGATTATGTTTTCTATTTTGTCTATTTCTCCGAGTTTAAATGCCAACTTTGTACGTTCAAGTGTTGGATAAAATTTAAAGAGTTTCCTGTTTTTATTTTTATCAACCAATATTAGTTCATGGACATAACTTCCGCTAATTGTAGTAATTTTGTCAACTTTCCACTCTCCTGTGCCCAAAAGACCCTTCCTAAATACAGGTTTCGAGAGGACAGAAGGAAAAGGAGAATATAGATTTTCCTCAAGTTTAAATATAATAGTTTTTTCGTCCGGTTTTTCGATTGTGACATTTTCAAATTCATAATTTATCGAATTACTTGTAAAAGCGACTTCATCTTGCCAGGCAATATCATCCTTAAGATGGAAAATCCAAGTTTTACCTTTGTCGGGTGTGTCCCAACTTGTAGCCAGGTCGGGTTCTACCATTGAGTCTTCACCCACCTTCGTTAACCCATCACCAATTAAATCTAATATCTCCGTTGGCAACTCGTTAGTATGATAGCGCCCTTGTACTCCTATCCTCTCATCACTTCTTTTAAAAAATGCCGGAGCAAGAACACTAACTATGGAAAAAATGACAAACCCCAAGAGGATTCCTACTACAATTGTTCCCTTAAGACGTGTAAGGTATGCACCAGTAAGCCTTACGTAATATCTAATGGACATAACCATTTTCAAACTTTCTTTAGGAAAGAAAGTTTGGCAAAGAAAAATACTAAATACTTAAAGAGAGAATTGATATTATAAGGAATAACCCGGAGACGATAAATGTCGTACGGAAAACCACTCTTTCTAACCCTCTTCGCGTAAAAGAAGCAGAGCTTCCTCCACCACCGAAGGCACGTCCAAAGCCTGTTCCTCTCGTTTGAACTAATATCATTATTGTCAGTGATAGTGAAAAAATAATTTGTAATAGCAGCAGTGCGCTTTGCATTTTTGTCAAAAGATATTATACAGGATTATCACTTAATAACCCAATAAATAAAAGAAGTAATTATGGAAAGCAAGAAAGCAAAAGCGACATATGCCCAGAATCCTTGAAAATACATACTTGGTATTTCTATCCACTTATTTGAGAACCCCACAAAATTAAAGGCTACGACTTTGAAGTCTTTAACCAACAAAGTGACTATATATAAAACCACTGCTGAAGAAACCCACCTAAACAAACCAAAGGTTATAAGGTTCAGGGGGATGAGCAGCATATTAATAATTGGTTTGGCTAAAAGCGACACTGCCATTAGTCCAACTCCTGCAATGAATAAGCTTTTGAATCCTTGTTGGAAAACTAACCCTTGGGAAGTTTGAGAAATAACCCAAAGAGAGAAGGTATCGATTATATAGTGGCGTAGTATTCTTTTCATTGATTAAGTATACAAGTGGTTGGTGATAATTGACAAGATATTTTTACGGTATCAAAGATTTTTGAATTAGTTTATGGTGATACCTTCGGGCAAATCTGTGAGCTTCGTTGCGTAATCTTTGAAGGAGATTAAGTTCAGATCCAGTGACTCTTATTTCCTTAAATAAGGAACTAGGCTGCGGAATAATTAAAGTTTCAAAACGTTTAGCCAACCCGACGACCGGGATATTTGATTCCTGCATTACACTATTGAAAACATTTACTTGTCCACGGCCACCATCAACTAGGATCAGATTGGGAATTCCCCAATCCGAAAAATGTTTTATACGTCTTTTTGCTACTTCCCTTAAGCTCGCTATATCATCAGCACCTTTCTCTTGTCTGATTCTGAAATGCCGATAGAATGTTTTATCAGCCTCTCCATTTATAAATGTAACCATGGAAGCGGTTGGTTTTGCACCAGAAATATGGGCAACATCATAACACTCGATCCGACGCAAACCATCAGGCAGGTTATAAAATTGCGAAAGTATTTCTTCAAGGGCCGAAATTTCTTCTTGTCTAATATCAACTACAAGGTTAGGGTTTTTCAAAAATTCTTGTATTGGCGTTATAGGTTGTGTGATGTAATCTAACAAACGCAACCGATCCCGTATTATTACGGCTTCCTCGAAATTTTCTTCTTTTGAGTATCCGTCCATCTGTTTATTGAGAGAATTTCGAAGCTTTCCTAATTTTCCTGACAGAACCCACTTTATATTGGTGATATTTTTTCTATAATTTTTTCTTAATCTAAAATAGACTTTATCATCTTTTATTTTTACTATTTGGGAGGGACACGGATTACATAAACGTATTTGACTATAAAAACACCCTCTTTTGCCTGGTTTATGTTGAGCATACGGAAATATGCTCCTAAGCATTTTAAGTACGTTTTTCACATTCTTTGAGCTGGGATATGGTCCAAAAAATGCAAGATTTTTTTCATGAGAATCAATTTTTCTTGCAGTTAAAACTTGAGGGAATTCTGACGCTGTTATTCGGATATAAAGAGGATGTTTATCATCCTTCAGTTGACTATTGAATTTGGTTTGGAGTTTATTTACAAGACGTGCTTCCAGTAAAAGCGCTTCAAGTTCGGAGTTTACCCTTATTGTTGAAAGGTAGAAAGCTTGCCTAACCATTTGCGCGGTTTTGGGTGCAAGATTTTTCAAAAAGTAGGATTTGACCCTACCTTTCAGACTTAACGATTTACCGACGTATATTGGTTTTCCTTTTTCATCCCAAAAAATGTATATACCTGGATCAAGCGGGATTCTACTGATAAGCTTTCGGGTTATCTTTTGTTTTTTTAATTTTTGCATATATTCTTTCAAGAAAAGTCGACCTGCCTTTTCGCATTTTGTAAGAAGCAAAAATAACAACAGCGATAAAGATAAATGATAATAGCAAAATCTGATAGATTATAACCTGGCTCTTTTGTGTAGAAAGAGCTTTCTCAGTACGGTATGCTAAAACTTTGACGTTTAAGGGAGCTTTCAAGCCTAAAACTCCTAAAGGAATTTCAACTTGTTTATCTACATGCGCATTCGGAGGTAATACTGGAAAGTATTCAGAGTAGATAGAGGTTTCGTCAAAAAGTATCTGAGTAGTTATATCATAAACAGCAATTAATCCGTTATTTACAATTCTAACGTTGGCCGTTTTTTTAAAAAGCTCGAATTTATTGGGATAAGAAACTCCAATATCTATTTTACTTTGGCTTTTCGGGTGGGATGTTCCTAGGCTCACAAAAACATCTTTCTGAGGATTTGTACCAAGTTTGTAAGAACCGGCAGAGACGGGTGAGGTGTCACTTGTACCGTGGATAACGAATGCAAAGTGACGTAAATCTAGTTTGTTGAAGTAATCTCTCTGGCTAGTCGTCCCCCACGTCGGATCAATCGGAATCCAGGTACCAGTATCCTTGTCCCAATATTCGGGCCAAGAGTGTAAAACGTCTGCAACAAGAGACAGTGGTTGAATTTTGGGATTTTCTGAATAAGCAAAACCGTTTATCTCGCGGGCGGGAATACCATTTGCCCTGGCTAGTGCAACAAAAAGATCAGTAAATTCCATACAAATGGCGTTGCCTGGATTATCTAATGCGGATTTAGCGCCCAGCCTTTCAACATTTGGCGTAACCCGATCGTAGTTATAACTGAGAGTTTGTGTTATATATTCATACATTTTCTGTGGTGTTCCGAGGCTCTTAGCAAGATCGCTTATTTTTGGATCGTCAGATTGCCAATATTTGGTCGGTTTTAGGTCAGATAACAAAGTTGAGGGTGATGGGCTAATTATCTTTCTGGGCTTTGCAAAAACGGAAACTCTTCCAGTCACTTTAACGTCAAGCCGTTGCCTTGGCGAAAGATTATATTCTGCTAGCCAGTTTCCATCTTCATCGACCAAAACATTTAAGGGTACAGGAGTAATTTCTTGATAAAACATTTCCTGCGTAGATGTATCTGGTGGTAATGCGATTTGGGAAGTTGTCTTTTCATTTGACGTGTTTTCAAGATGGTAATTTATTGTAAAAGAAAAAACCTGGAATTTACCGAACCCTCCCGTTACGCCCACTTTTTTAATATCATCCTTTTTAAAAAGATAAATTTTTCTACTATCCTGATTTCTGATTTCTCTAGGTTCTGGAGAGATGTATGCTTCTTCACCGAAGCTATCCGGGATAGAAATATATACGTTATACTCTCGAAAACTTTCAGCACTTTCTAACTTTGGAATAGAAATCTCCCATACCTCTCCCGTTTTGAGAGCAAAAGAGCTTTCTTCATAAGTAATGACAAAAGTTCTTTCTTTACCTATTCCGGTAACAGGATTTGGGAATTCAATTCTGACCGAAATATAATCATTCTCCTGTTGGCTAAAAACGGAAAGTTGATCGCCTCCCTCGAAAGCTTTTAAATTTTTAGGATTTACACCGGTTAAGTTTAATACATAATTTTTACTAAATAACTCGGAAGTATTGTTTTTTACCGAAAATGTATTTGTGACTGTTGTAACACCACTTTCCTGAATTTTATATTCAACATTGGCATCTACTGTAAAATTTTCGGAAGCGGCAACGTTGGGTGCGATAATCAAAGAAAGGAGTAATAAAGATAATAACAATACGTATGCTCGTATCATGAAGAAAGTATACTGTAAATTAGACTTTAGACAAAAACTGGGCCGTATATGAATTTTTATTTTTAATCAAATCACTAACTGTTCCTGCTGCAACGACATTTCCACCCGCATCTCCCCCATCAGGCCCAAGGTCAATGATCCAGTCCGCGTTTTTGATCACATCCAGGTTGTGTTCGATAATAAAAACACTATTTCCTCTGCCAACTAAAAGCCTTAGAACTTTGAGAAGTTTATCTACGTCCGCGAAATGTAAACCTGTTGTGGGTTCATCTAAAATATATACTGTCCTTCCGGTGTCTTTCTTACTGAGCTCTGTAGCCAACTTAACCCTTTGGGCTTCTCCTCCCGAAAGAGTCGTTGCAGATTGTCCGAGTTCCATATAGCCTAAACCAACATCCGAAAGTGTGTGAAGTTTAGATAGTACAGAGGCAATTGAGTGAAAAAATTCAATCGCTTCTGTTACCGTTAAAGAAAGTACTTCTGCAATATTTTTACCTCTAAAAGAAACTTCCAGAGTTTGTGCGTTATATCTTTTACCTTGACAAACCTCACATGTTACCCAGATATCGCTCATGAACTGCATCTCGATCTTTATTTGTCCTTGACCTTCACACGCTTCACATCGGCCCCCTTTTACATTAAATGAGAACCTTCCCTTTTTAAACCCGGCTGAGCGTGCTTCACGAGTAAGTGCGAAAATTTCTCGTATCGGATCGAAAAGTTTTGTATAAGTAGCGGGATTACTTCTTGGTGTTCGTCCGATTGGTGATTGGTCAATCAAGATGCTCTTATCAACATTTTCTATTCCCTCTAACTCCCTATGAGCTCCCGCTTCACCTCGAAAACGAAAATTTAACTTAGTTTCGAGAGTGGGATACAAAGTTTCCACCAGAAGGGTAGATTTTCCACTTCCGGATACACCCGTAATAACGACAAATTTACCTAACGGAAAACTTACATCGATATTTTTGAGATTGAATTGAGAACAGCCAAATAAAGTAAGTGATTGGTGATTTGTGACTGGTGATTTGTTACTTAATAAGCCTATGATACTTGCATTAGCTGAGGTACCTTTTGAAACTTTGATCTTTCTCTTGCCGCTTAAATAAAGTCCTGTCAAAGATTTTGGATTCTCGGCAATTTCTTTGGGAGTTCCCGCTGCTACAACTTTACCTCCAAGTTTCCCTGCTCCAGGACCAAAATCAACCACGTAATCGGACTGACTAATTGTTTGAGCGTCGTGTTCGACAACTACTACCGTATTTCCCAAGTCACGCAGTTTTTTCAATGTGTTAATAAGTCTTTGATTGTCTTTCTGATGAAGTCCGATCGTCGGCTCATCCAGGACATACAAAACCCCCGTTAGTCCCGAACCAATTTGAGATGCCAAACGAATTCTTTGTGCCTCCCCTCCAGAAAGGGTACCTGCGCTTCTATCAAGAGTAAGATAGTCAAGACCAACAGATATCAAAAAAGATAATCTTGCTAAAATTTCTTTTAGTATTAAATTTCCGATTTCTTTTTCACGAGCAGCCAGTGGGGATTTGTTTATATCTAAAAGAAGATTTACCCAATTTAAACAAACCTTAATTGAGAATGAAGAAGTTTTAGCAATGGAAAGATTGTTGATAGTTACTCCAAGCGCTTCTTTTTTCAACCTGGTACCGTTACACTCTAGACAGACCTGTTCACGCATATATTTTTCTATCTCACTCCTTATCCAGTCGGACTCGGTTGATGCGTGTCTTTCCTCAAGCTCTTTTATTACACCATTAAAAATTTCGTAAATAAATGTTAGACGACCGAATCTATTTGTCCCTTGTACTTTATATTCCCGATCGCCAGAACCATAAAGGAGTATGTTTTTTTGATCATCTGCGAGATTTTTTATAGGAGTTTTTGGATTAATCCCATACTCTTGACAAACAGTTAAAATTAATCTTGCATACCAAGTATCGTGTTCAAAAATATTTGCAAAAGGTAAAATTCCACCTTCTGTAATCGAAATCTCGCCGGAAAGCATTCTATCGGTATCTACTTTCAGAATTCTTCCTATTCCGTTACAAGTTGGGCATGCTCCGTGTGGAGAATTAAAAGAGAAACTTCTCGGCTCGATATCAGGCAAGCTAATATTGTCAACTGGACAAGCAAACCGCTCGCTAAAAAGATGATCCAGAAATTTTTTCGGAAACTCTGGCATGCTAAGTTCTTCATCGAGCACCTCACCAACGAAAACCTGTCCGTTTGAAAGTTTTAAACCAGATTCAATAGATTCGGTAAGTCTTGTTTTAAGATTTTCCAGAAAGATTTGACTTTTCAGATCTTTTGGGCTTAAAGAGATTCTATCTACTACAGCTTCTATCGTGTGTTTATTAGTTTTTATTAGTAGAAAATCTTCTGCTACCTCTTTGATGATTCTGTCAACGCGTACATATCTAATTCCTTTTGCTTTTAAGTTATCAAAAAGCTTCGAGAATTCCCCCTTTTTGTCAATAATAATTGGAGATAAAATCATAAACCTGGCTTTACGTTTTTCTTTTGCTGTTTTTTCTATCAAGTCGCTAACATTCTTAACAATTTCATCAAGTGACTGACTTGAAATTTCCCGTCCGCAGATCGGACAATGGGGGTGTCCAATACGAGCAAATAAAAGCCTCATGTAGTCATAAATTTCCGTAATCGTTCCAACCGTAGAGCGCGGATTTCTAGAGGTAGTTTTTTGATCAATCGAGATAGCTGGTGATAGTCCTTCAATCAAGTCAACGTCAGGTTTTTCCATAATTCCAAGAAATTGCCTAGCGTAGGTTGATAAACTTTCGACGTAGCGCCTCTGCCCTTCAGCATAAACTGTGTCGAATGCAAGAGAACTTTTACCGCTGCCGGATACTCCCGTTAAGCAAACGAGTTTGTTTTTGGGAATATCTACATCAATATTTTTAAGATTATGCTGTCTTGCACCCCTAATTTTAATTACGTTTTCCATAGTTCGCCACGCAAATTCGCCAGCGGGAAACCGTGGCAGAGACCATTATACATGATTTTGGAATAATAACCTTAATTTGGTAAAATACGCATATATGGAAGCGAAAGCACAAGTAGATTTTTTTCAGATTGTCCCTCGTGGGCAGTTTAGCCCCTTGCAGCAAGTTAGTATTTCCGGGCTTATTAGCGCGGCAGTTAACATCATATTAATTATTGCAGTGCTTCTTTTTGTTTTCTCGCTTTTGCTGGGTGGAATTAAGTTTATTTTGTCCGGCGGACGTGGGGAAAAATTCGATGAAGCAAAAAGGCAGCTTATAAATGCCTTTTTGGGGTTAGTTATTGTTTTTTCAACTTGGGTATTTCTTTCCTTTGCTAGTAACTTTTTCGGGATCGACTTTACACGATTTGAAATACCAACTCTTTAGGCCTCGATTTGTCGGATTTTGTCTCTGATTTCAGCTGCTAGTTCAAAATTCAAATCCTGTGCAGTAATTTTCATTTCTCTGCGAAGTCTCACGATAAGTTTCCTTTTGTCCATTGGTGTTAACGATGTTATATCAATTTCAGGTAGCTGGGCGAATGATCGTACTTCCTGCCTAAAAAGTTTCTCAATGGTTCCTTTTTCTTCTTCAGCGATAACTCTCTCCCGAATTGGTTTTGTAATCGAGCTAGGTACAATTGCCAATTTTTTATTCATTGCTATTTGATAAGCACGGCGTCGCCCTACCTCTCCAATTGCTCTTTGCATTGATCCTGTAACATTGTCGGCATATAGAATTACGTGTCCTTCGACGTGTCTCGCGGCCCTTCCCATTGTTTGGATAAGTGACACCTCGGAACGTAAAAATCCCTCTTTATCGGCGTCTAGTATTGCAACAAGCGCGACTTCAGGAAGGTCAAGGCCTTCTCTTAATAAGTTAACTCCGATAAGAGCTTCATAATTACCTCGTCTTAGGTCATCGAGGATGTCACTTCGCTCCAATGTTGCAACGTCGGAGTGTAGATAGTGAACTTTCATTCCCTGTTCGGTTAAATACTGGCTTAAGTCCTCTGCAGTTTTCTTTGTCAAAGTTGTAACAAGCGTGCGTTGACCCTTTTTGGCCACTTTTTTAATTTCTTCTATAACGTCTTTAACTTCTCCTGTAACAGGGCGGATTTCTATTTCGGGATCGGGTATTCCAGTCGGACGAAGTAGTTGCTCAACTACACCTATATTAATTTTGCTCATTGTTTTTTGTTTATTGCTTCTTTTTGCACTTTCCTGTGCCATGCTAATTTCCCACTCAGACGGAGTTGCTGAAGTTGCGATGAAATTTGGAATTCTTCGCAAAAACTCATCAAACTTTAATGGTCGGTTGTCATAAGCAGAAGGGAGTCTAAAACCATAATCTACAAGCGTTTGTTTTCTTGATAGATCTCCCGCATACATTCCCCTAATTTGTGGAAAAGTAATGTGCGATTCATCTACAAAGACTAACCAATCGTTTCCATAAGGAAAGCCAAAATAATCAAGAAGGCTATAAGGAGCTTCTCCTGGCGCTCTTCCGTCAAAATAACGCGAATAATTCTCGATACCTTTGACATACCCAACTTCCTTTATCATGTCTAAATCGAACTTAACTCTAGTTTTTAACCGATATGCTTCCAACTCTTTTCCGGAAGCTTTAAGTTTTTTAACTTGTTCAAAAAGATCCTTTTGTATTTGGGTAAATGCATCTTCATGTTGACTAGGATCAGTAATATAGTGTTTGGCAGGGTATAAAACAAAGTTAGAGGGTGGTGACTCGTGATTTGCAATTAACGAACCTGAAACAGGATCGAAAATTTCAATATCGGCAATTGCATCGTTTCCGAGAATTATTCTGACTGCTTCATCTTGATATGCTGGATAAACATCTATGTAATCTCCCATCACTCTAAAAGTACCACGGTGAAAGCCAAAATCTCCTCTTTCGTATTGAAGATCGATTAGTCTATCAATAATTTGTCTTCTATGAATTTTGACGCCCCTGCCTATTTCAAAAACAAAATGACCGTACTGGCGGGGAGATCCGATATTGTAAATACAGGAAACCGAAGCAACAACGATTGTATCCCGTCTTGTGAGCAAGTTCGTGGTTGCTGCAAGTCGTAACTTATCAATAAGCTCATTAATATCAGCATCTTTTTCAATATAAGTGTCGGTTGAGGGTATGTAAGCCTCAGGCTGGTAAAAGTCGTAATACGAAACAAAATAGGAAACAGCATTTTCTGGAAAAAAATCTCTAAACTCTTGATAAAGCTGAGCGGCAAGTGTTTTATTATGCGAGATAATAAGAGTAGGTTTTTGTAATTTCTCAATTACATTGGCTACGGTGAACGTTTTTCCGGAACCTGTCACTCCAAGAAGAACTTGGTGATTAATATTATTTTTGTTTCCGGAAACCAAAGATTCAACAGCCTTTTTTTGGTCAGGAATTGGTTTATAAGGAGAGACTAGTTTAAATTTGTTCATGAGTTACTATTTTACATCATATTTAAAATGGTACTTGACATCTTCGGGATATATTCGTATAAATAAAACACGAATATATGGCACCGATTATCTACAGACGTCAACAACAAATTTTAGATTTCATCAAACAGTTTATCCAATCGACGGGCAGCGCTCCAACACTTCGCCAGATTGCAGAAGCCATAGGAGTTTCTTCTTTGGCAACCGTTCATGAACATTTAACTACACTGGAGGCAAAAAAACTTATTAAAAGAAAAACAGGAAAGACAAGAGCAATAGAATTGGTAGAGGCTGATTTTGCAATGTCTTCAGAAGGGATAGCAGTGCCTATTTTAGGATATATAGCTGCAGGATCCCCAATTGAACCATACACCGATCCAAATGCCGAAATGGAAATACCTAACAGTTTTGTTTCGGGCAAGAGACGAACTTTTGTTTTACAGGTAAAAGGTGATTCTATGATCGAAGAACAAATTCGCGACGGTGATTTCGTTATCATAGAACAAACGGAAAATGCGTTAAACGGCGACATTGTTGTTGCACTTCTTGATAACGGAATGGCAACTTTAAAAAGATTTTTCAAGGAAGCTACTCGTGTTCGTCTTGAACCGGCTAATGCAAAAATGAGTCCAATTTTTGTCAAAAACGTCAAGATTCAAGGTAAAGTCGTTGGACTTATACGAAAATACTTCAAGAATTAGTATTCTGGAATTTCTGCCAAAAGGTTATGCCCGGTCATTGTAGTTGGTAATTGAAGTTCTAAAAGCTCAATTATAGTCGGAGCTACATCGGCTAACATTCCGTTTTTTAGTTTTTGGGACTTTCCGAGTAATGTGCGAGAAATTGCTATAAATGGAACGTGGTTTGTGCTGTGCTCAGTATCAATTTCGCCAGTTAACGCGTTTATCAGTTCTTCCGCGTTTCCATGATCAGCGGTTATGAGAAGCATGCCTTCATAAGCTAAGACAAAATTTGCTACCCTTCCGATACACTCGTCAACAACCTCGACTGCTTTAACCGTTGCACCAATATTGCCTGTGTGTCCAACCATATCAGGATTAGGATAATTAACAAGTACGAAAGAATAACTACTTGCAGCGAGCTTTTTTAATAATGTTTCCGTTATTTCAAGAGCAGCCATTTCCGGTTTTTGATCATATGTAGGAACTTTTGGAGATTGAATGATAATTCTGTCCTCCAGGGGATATGCTTTTTCTCTTAATCCATTAAAATAAAATGTAACAAAACGCTCTTTTTCGCTCTCGGTAAGTTTCAATTGTGTTAAGCCAGATTCTGAAATCACTCCTGAGAGAGGCATCTCAACCATTTCTGGAGGAAATGATGGATTAGCACCTTCTTGGCTTATAGGTTTCCCATATTCGGTCATAGTTACAAAAAATAAATTATTAAGGCGTTTTCCTCTTTCAAATGGTTCCACAGCTTTCGTTTCATGGGAGTTTAAATGAGTGCTTTCGTACTTCACTTTAAAAGGGTCAAAAACAAAAGTAATGTTTGCTTTGGAAAAGTCGTTAAAAACGAATGCTTTGGTTAATTGTCTGGGCCGATCAATTCTGAAGTTAAAAAAAATGATGGCGTCGTTGTCGGAAATTGTTGCAATAGGTTTTCCGTCCCTCCCCATTATTAGAGAAGGTTCGATAAATTCATCTGTTCTTCCTTCGGAGTAAGATTTATCTATTGCATCTGACGGTTTTTCAACCAAGTTACCTATTCCACGAGTTAGCGCAAAGTAAGCTTTAGCGGTACGTTCCCAGCGCTGGTCCCTGTCCATTGCCCAGTATCGGCCCATAATAGATGCAATTGTTCCAACTTCTTCTTTTCTTACAACTTTTTCTAAAAGGTCGATGTATGTCTTTGCGGCAGTGGGGGGAGAATCACGTCCATCAGTAAATACGTGTATAAAAACGTTTTTAAAGTTAGATCTTTTTGCTAGTTGAATTAACGCAAAAAGATGATCTATGTTTGAATGAACCCCTCCTGCACCGACGAGACCCATTAGATGTAAATTGGAATTATTTTTCTTAGCATGTTCTATTGCTGAAATAAGCACTTCATTCTGGAAAAAACTACCCTCGGCGATCGCCATATTTATTCTTTCCAGGTCTTGATAAACAATTTTTCCTGCGCCTAAATTTAAATGACCCGTTTCCGTATTTCCGTCTTCGCCTCTTGGTAAGCCTACGGACTCCCCTGATGTTTCAAGCTCTGCGTGCGGGTATGATAGCCAGAACTTATTCATATTCGGAGTATTAGATTGGGTTATTGCGTTTCCTGGGCCGTCTGGAGCAATTCCCCAACCGTCCAAGATTGCAAGAACGACAAACTTAGGCTTAAAAGGAGAAGTCATTGTTTTTTCTGCAGGAGTTCTGCCTCGATTGATAAAAGTCTATTGTATTTTACGACTCTCTCTCCTCTACTGGGAGCGCCGAACTTTGCGTAGTCGCTTCCTATACCGCAAGCAAAATCAGCAATAAACCAATCATTTGTTTCTCCTCCCCTGTGGGATGTATTAATCTTCCAATTTGCATCGCGCGCCATTTTAATAACCTTTAGTGTCTCAGTAACAGTTCCTGCTTGATTTGGTTTGACAAGTATACCATTACAAGCTTTTTCTGATACTGCTTTTTCTAATCTTTGAGCATTTGTTGTAAGAAGATCATCGCCAACGATTGTTAGCTGATCACTCATTTCGGCAAATATTTTTTTCCAGCTATCCCAGGCATCTTCATGGAAGGGATCTTCAAGTAGAGCGAGGTGATATTGGCTATTTACATATTTGTAATATTCTAAGAGGGCGTCATCAGATAAGGGTGCGGATTTATCGCGTATTGTATATTCGCCACCTTTGTAAAATACACTAGGTGCAACGTCCAGGCCGAAAAATACATCTCTGCCGACCTGGTATGAAGTTTGTTTAATCGAATCGTATAGAACCTCGAGAGCGTCTGCGTTAGTAAAAAGATTTGGGGCATATCCACCTTCCTGACCGAAAGAGTGAATTGCACCCCTTCTTTCAAGATCGGTTCCTAGTACCAAAAATATTTCAACGCCTATTTTTAATGACTCGCTGTATTTTTTGCTGCTTGCAGGGATTATATGGAATTCTTGGAAATCCAAATTCCCCGCTCCATGAAGACCGCCTTCTATCATGACGAAAACAGGGGTCGGAACTTTTACTTCTTCTTTTATGCCAACTCTTTTTGCAAGTGTATTTATCCACAAATAAAGAGGCTGCCTTGTGGCAAGACTTGCTGCCTTTACAGAAACTACCGAAACAGAAAGAATCGCGTTAGCTCCATACTTGGATTTATTTTCCGTTCCATCGAGTTCTATCAAGCGTTTATCTACTTTTTCTTGGTCTTCGACGTCCAAACCCCAAACTCCTGGTCCTAGAATTTCATTAACATTAGATACCGCCTTATAAACGCTTTTTCCAAGATAATTTTGCGGATCGTTATCCCTGAGTTCTAATGCTTCGTGTGTACCTGTGGATGTTCCTGAAGGAACTGAAGCTACAGAAATTTCTCCAGTGTCTAGCTGACATGCAGCTTCAACGGTTGGTATTCCTCGGGAATCTAAAATTTGTCTAGCCCAGACTTTGGAAATTTTGGATGACATTTTGTTATTAAAAAAACTACACTTAAAACTTACTACTTCTTACTTACCTTTTGCAAGTTCTTTTTCGGCTTCTAGTATCATTTTGCGTGACTCGTTAACCGCATCGGGATTGACGGAAATACTGGTTATTCCATAATTGACAAGTTTTTTAACAAGTTCGGGATACTCCGATGGCGCTTGGCCGCATATAGACGAAGTTACTTTGTGTTTGTTGCAGTGTCGAATTACGCGTCTTAAGGACCATAAAACCGCGGGTGAGCGTTCGTCAAACGCTTTAGAAACTTCAGCGTTGTCCCTGTCTGTTCCTGTAATCAACATTGTTAAATCGTTTGATCCGATTGAAACACCATCAATACCTACTTCAATAAACTTTTCGATGAGGATTACGTTAATAGGAATCTCGACCATCATCCAGAATTTAAATGTGGGAGAGTTAAATAAACCCTCGGCGGCAACAAGTCTTCTAACAGTCGCTAATTCATTAGGGGAACGAACAAAGGGGATCATTAACCAGAGGTTTTTATGTTTTTCCCTAACCCTTTTGATAGCTTGGATTTCGAGATTAAATACATCTGGATTTGCAATATATCTATACGCTCCTCTAAACCCAAGCATTGGATTGGGTTCAACAGGTTCCCAATTGGCTCCACCTGGAAGGCTTCTATATTCGTTAGTTTTAAAATCGGTTGCTCTATATACAACAGGTCTTGGGTCGAATGCCTTGCAGAAAGTGGCTAGATCGTTAGTAAGTTTTTCGATAAAAATATCCTGTTTTTTTTGTTTTATCGCCTCTTTGGGATGAATACCTATGTTGGCTATCATAAATTCAGCCCGCAATAAGCCGATGCCTTCGACGTTCAGCTTGGAAGCTTCATGCACCCGTTCTTTTTCGGCTAAGTTTACGTAAAGTCTGGTCGCAGTTTTTTGTGTAATAGTTTTTTCTTCATCTTTTTTCTCACTAAGCCCTTCTAATTTTTTTACATTTGAACCTAGGTAGACTAATCCCTCACTTCCGTCAACAGTTACGACAGTTTCATCTTTCAGTTTTTTGGTTGCTTGTCTTGTTCCTACGACACAGGGAATTCCTAGTTCTCTGGAAACAATTGCGGCGTGGCTGGTTTGACCTCCTTCGTCTGTTATGATCGCAACAGCCTTTTTCATTGCAGGAACATAGTCGGGAGAAGTCATTTCGGCAACAAGCACATCTCCCGGAGTAACTTTATTTATTTCTTTAGGGCTTTTTAACACTTTTACCGTGCCGGTACCGATTCCTGGAGAAGCTCCAGCTCCGGTTAATATAGGAACTTCACCGATTCTTATATCGTATTTAGCTGCCTTTTTAGGTTCCTTGATTGTAGTCACCGGTCTAGTTTGTACAATGTATAAATTGCCTTTCTCTTTTGCCCACTCAATGTCCTGGGGGAAGTAGTAATGCTTTTGAAGTCCATATCCAATTTTTGCAATTTTAATTATCTCTTGATCGTTAAGCTTTGGCTTCTCACGCAGCTTTCGAGGAACCTCATGTTCAAGTGTTTTGTTACCCTTTTTGATTAGTTGTATAGACTGATCGGAAATTTCCTTTGATAAAATTGCATAAGTATCTTTTTGCACGACGTATCTGTCAGGTACGACAGATCCTTGGACAATCATTTCGCCAAGTCCCCAGACAGCCTCGATAATTATTTTGTCTTTATCGTTTGTAACCGGGTCTATGGTAAACATAACCCCCGAAACTTCGGATTGGACCATTTTTTGAACGATAACAGATATTTTGACCTTATCATGAGGAATTTTATTTTGCTCTCTGTAAAAAATTGCGCGGGCGGTAAAAAGTGATGCCCAACAGTCTCGGACAGCAACTAAAAGGTTAGAATCGCCTTTGATGTTAAGGTAAGTTGCCTGCTGGCCGGCAAAAGAAGCTCCAGGAAGATCTTCTGCCGTTGCGGAAGAACGAACGGCAACGAGCGCTGGTCGTAAAAATTTTGATAGTCGTTTATATGCTTTGACGACCTCATTAGTTATTTCTTGTGGGACTTGGCTTTGGGTGATTATGTGTTCGACTTTTTTTGAAGCAGCTTGTAGCTCATCGTTTTTGTTCACATCAATAGATGCTAATATTTCATTAATTTTTTTGGATATTTCATTTCGCTCCAGGAAAAGATCATAGGCAGAAACCGTAATTGCAAAACCATTTGGCACTGGAAAGTGCGCTTGAGTCATTTCTCCGAGATTTGCTCCTTTTCCACCAACAGAGGGGAGATCGTGTTTATCAATATCTTTAAAAAAAGTAACAAGAGGACGAGCAGTCATAATTTAGATTACTATATAACTTTACAGAAGAATTTATTTTTTGGCAAGCTTGTCTTTGAAAAAGTCGACCCAGGGTATTTTCAGGGGGTCTTCATTATAAAATTTAGCCAAATAATATGAAACGAATGATCCTAGTATAAAAACTTCGAATAACTGTTTTAGTTTGGTTTCCGAACGAGGGTTATAAATTAAATAATCATAGCCATTTTTTTGAACAACTTCGGATGTAATCCTGTATCTTTTTTGTATTTTTTCCGAGTAAAAATTGGAGTTAAAAAACAAGAATTTTAGATCCTTTTTAATTTTGATGGGGTTTTTTAAACCTTCTAATAAATGATGATTTAGCTCGGGAATATCAAATAATACAGCAAAAGTTTTTGCGTTTTCATTAATTTGATTTTTAATAGCGTGGGCTATTCCGTATAAATGTTCCGAAGCAATTATAACTGGAATATAGTTTTTGAACAAAGTTGCGTATTTATATGGTAAATTTTTATCATTTTCTATATTTTCAGTAAACTCGGTGAGAAATTCGTACATCGAATTAATAGCTTCGTCAATCGTCTCTCTATCAATTGATATAAAACCTAATTTATGAAATAAGGAGAAATAAGATCCGATTGAATAGCCTAAAGACATTCGTGGTTCTTTTGAGGGATTATTTATTGGGTTAAATACATATGCAGGTATTTTTTCTTTTTGGGAGAGTTCGGCCAGTTTACCTCCTGTCGTTATACAAAATACTTTAGCCTTTCGCTTTATTGCTTCAAACGTTGCGTTTATGGTTTCTTCAGTATTTCCAGAATAGGAGTAAGAAATAACTAAGGTATTATTACTTACATAGTTCGGTAGATGATATTCCGTGTAAATCTCAATCGGAAGTCTTATTTTATCTACGATATAGGAATCTATAATTCTAGCTCCAAGAGCTGATCCTCCCATTCCGCTGACAACCACATTATCAACGTTTTTATAAGCGTCAGGTATGTATAAAGTATCTATCTCTTCCCAAGCCTGTTTTAACTGAAGCGGATAAGCCCGAATGGTAGCAGCAACAAGTTTATATTTTTCTTCAAGGGAAAGTTCTTCAGAGGATTTATTTAGTATTGGCATAAATACATCTTAAACATTAAATTTGAACATATCAAATTACCGATGATGCAAGCTATTCATTCTCCGAGATTGATTACGATGGAACATCGGGAGCAAACGTTAGGCGAATTATCTATTCCAGGACTAAATGTTTTATTCTGTCTAGTTCCCTTTGATAATCAGCCTGGTTTGAAACAAAATCCCAATATTTGGTTATATTTTGGAAATGGGAAAGAATTAACTTATTTGAACAAAAACCTTCTTTTATTAATCCAAGATATTCGGGAAGCGATGACCACATATAACTTCTTAATTCATCAAGATCCTTGACGATAAAAGAAGTATGAGGGTTAAGATGAATATATCTATTAACATGTAATAGCTGCTCGTCATCTTCTATCAAAACAGATTTAAATTGACCTTGAAGTAAAGGGCCCGTACGATCAAATCTTTTATTAACGTATTTGGTAATACTTATTTGAAAATTCCTTACGAATACCATTGCTGCTCCATCGATTAGTTGTCTAAGTAAAAGATGGTAATGATTAGGCATTAATACATAAGAAATTATTTCTACGCCCTTTTCCATTTTACTCAAGTTAAGTATAACTTCGTTTTTAATATTCTCTGGAAGTTTAATAAATTTTGAATAAGCTAAAGGTGGTTTGTGAATCAAATAGTAGCGGATTGTATCTGTGGCCCTTTGGTAATTTTTTGGTGCAAAGAAGATTGGTTGCTTATTAACTCCACGGTTGAATATGTGATAAACCTGACCTGTAACAATTGGAGTTTTTCTCCTCGGCATTACTTATCATTATTATTTTTATATCCCGATATTGCAAGCTAATCAATCTCCGAGGTTGTTTAATATAACTCTATTTCTTCAAAATGTTAAGTATTTGATCGTGGATTTTGCCATTTGAAGCGACAACTCTTGTATTTAATTCATTACCTTTCATTTTAATAAGGTTATTATTTTGGTCGGTAATTACTCCACCAGCCTCTTTGATCATTAGAGACCCAGCTAAAACATCCTCGTAGCTTAGTGGTTGAAAACGGACATATGCATCAAATCCCCCCATTGCGGTATAAGCCATTCCTATTGGACCGGATCCATATGCTCTTGTTCTAAAGCAGGTCCGTGTTAAATTCTCATACATTCTCCAAGCATTATCGTAATCTTGCCTTTTCCATTCAACTTTAAATTTTGTAGAAGGAAACTCGACATAGATAATTGCGTTTGCCAGATTATTCTCATCAGATACTCGACAAACCTTTTCGTTATAAGTTGTACCTTTCTCCTTTTCTGCAATAAAAAGCTCATTCGTTATAGGTATGTATGTGAAGGCAATTAAAGGTTCTTCATGATTTCTTAAAACCAAACTGACTGCAAAAAACGGCAATCCTTTTATATAATGTTTTGTACCGTCTAGAGGATCCATAACCCACTGGAATTCATTACCTCCATAAATGTCTCCTGATTCTTCTGAAAATATTGCATGGTTTGGGAAGTTTTTATGAATAATTTCTGTAATAATTTCTTCCGACTCTTTGTCCGCAGTTGTTAATATATCCGCTCCGTCAAATTTATCTTTAATTTTTTGGACTTTATCTTTTTTCTCAAGCAAGTGCTTTCCTGCTTTTAGAACGGCGTCTTTACCAACTTCTCTGAAAATCTTCATTACTCTTGATTATAATCTCATTGTTAAAATAGCACTAGATCTTTACCGGCAAATTGCAGAATTTAAATATGAAGAAAGTTCATACCCAACCTAGCTTTCCTGTATGGGAGGTTACATTTCCGCGGTCGAGTTTGTCGCCGATTTCTGGATATTTGTCAAATTCGTCTTGCATTATGTTTTTTATTTTTATTACTTCTTCGTCTGTATCGGCTTCAACTCTTATAGTCAGGTACGGACTGGTATTTGAAGGGCGTACTAAAGCCCAGCTCGTGTCCGAAAAAACTACTCGAGCTCCGTCGATTGTAATTACTTTGTAGGTTTTTTCAAATTTTTCTTTAATGTCATTGGCAACTTTTACTTTCACTTCATCAGCGCAGGGAAGTTTAATCTCCGGTGTCATAGAAGTGACAGGAACTTCACTCATTATTTCAGATAGTTTTTTATCCTGGCCAGAAATGAATGAAAGTATTTTTGCGGCTGAATAAACACCGTCATCTATTTTGAAATAATCTTCTACCCAGTAAAAATGCCCTGAAATTTCCCCAGCAAAAATTACTTCTAGGTCATTTCTTAGCGTAGCTTTAATCGGAGCATGGCCGGTTACATGCATATATGGTACCCCTCCGTATTTTGGTACAAGTTCCTCCATTAATTTTGTACATTTGACGTCATATAATATTTTCTTGCCGGGATTTCTAGATAATATGTCTTTTGCTAAAATCAGCATCATTCTGTCTGCGTAAATAAATTCCCCTTTTTCGTCAACGCAACCGAATCTATCTCCGTCTGCATCAAGTCCTATCCCTAGGTCTGCTTTTACTTGAACTACCCTACCCGCGAGTTCCTGCATTACAAATTTGTCTTCTGGATCAGGAACGTGGTTTGGAAATGTAGCATCCACTTCGGAATACATCTCGATTACTTCACAACCGAGTTCTCGTAATAAGTTGGGAGCAAAAAGTCCAGCAGAGCCGTTTCCACAATCTAGAACAATTTTCATTTTTTTATTAAGCTTGTTGTGATCTAAGAGATATTTTTTGTAGTCATCAAAAACGTTTTTTTGTGTAAGATTTCCTTGGATATCTAGATGATAATCATCTTTTTCTATAATATTTTTCATTTCCTGAATTTCTTCACCATAAACTGGATAAACATCCTTTGCCATCATTTTGAAACCGTTAAAGAAGTAGATATTATGACTGCCTGTTACATTTACCCCACCGTCGAATTTATAAAAAGCGGTAGAGAAGTAAATAATTGGGGTTAGAGAAACTCCAGCGTCCGTAATGTCACAGCCAGTTGACCGCATTCCGTCAATAAATAATCTTTTAAGTTCATCTCCATATTGTCTTTCTTCATGCCCAATAATAATATTTTTACCTCCCCTTTTCCTAATTTGGGTCCCATATGCTTTACCCAGAACAATGGCAACATCAGGAGTTATTGTTATTCCTGGAAATTTACCATACCATTTCTCATATTCTTGAAGTGCTTTATCAGAAAATTCTTCTCCCGCAATTCCTCTTATATCATATTCTCTGAAAATTGAAGGATTTACTTGCATACAAAGACTATTCTAATTTGGTGGCGATGATAAAATCAAGAAGATCAATTAATTGACCCTGGGAGGTTTTGGATTTTATGTCTATCTCAGCGAATTCGGATATTAGATTAGCTAATTGGTTTTCCGAATATTTTGAAGCTTGCCTTTTAAGCTTTCCGATTCTCCATGATGGATAATATAAGCTCCTTGGTTCTACCTTAATCCAGTAAAGGTCTCTTAGTTGTTTAGACAACAAACTGAACACGAATTCGACTGGATCTTTTTCAATAATTTTGTGTAAAACCTGAATAATAGTTCTAGAATTTCCCGGATAAAAAGATTCTAGAAAACTCCATATGAGCTTTGGAAGTTTAAATTCTTCAACTTTATCTATTTGTGGAAGGGATTTTAAGAAATTTTTTGTAAGTGTTCCTTGGTGGTAGATAATTAAAGTGATATCAAGCTCTTCCTTTTTCGATTTAAGCAATTTTAGAACGCTTTTTACTATTAAGCGGCAATCTTCCACAATAACTAGTCTTTTTTCCTGAAAAAGTGTATCTGAGACTATTACTTCTCCTAAATTTTGCGAAACATCTGCTCTTTGTACTTTCCACCCACGAGATTGTGCAACGTCGATAAATTTTTGTAATCTGTTGTAACTAACAAGCACATTATCTCCGTGAAGGACAATTATTTTCATACTTTTGATCGTAAATACTGTGCAAAAAGTTCGTCAACCCTGTCATGGAAATTTCTTTTACCGCGACTTTTCGTGTGAGGTAGTAAACTCCCTGAAAAGTTTTTAGGAATATGAGCAAGTTCATGTAGAAGTACTCTATCTTGTTCTCTTTCAGATAATTTATCAAAACGTTGAGCCAGAACCTCAATTACATATCCTGGTTTATGCTTAAGTGCAAGTTGCCAAATTTTGCTTAAGCCCCAAATTCGCGCATAGGCACGGGATGTTGAATTATTAGAGCGAAAACAGTAGATCGCTGGAATATCAATCCAAGTCATCTCAAGTGATTTTATTAAATGAAGAACTCTCTTTTCGATATCAGAAGCTTGCTTCCAGTCTACGTGAATCCATTTTTTTCTTCTCATCAGAATAAATCGGCAGAATATTCATAGTCTTACCTCAAACAACACTTATTAAGCAACAAGTTTGTAAACTTCCGCTCCTTCCTTTACTTCATTTTCCGTCTTCAAACCTACTACATCTCCTTTTGAAGCTTTATCTATTTTTTGATGTTCTACTTGGATAGAGGAAACATCCTGTTCGAAAAGTTCTTCTCCGCCTCTGACGAATTTAATCTTGTCTCCAACTCCAAGTTCGGCGTCTAATTCTACTATTGCCACGCCTATTTTGTCATAGTAGTGAGTAACTTTTCCGACTTTAAAATCTGCCATTTATTATCACCTCCTTTGTCTCTAACTTTCTTTTTCAAAAAGAAAGTTAGGCAAAGAAAAAATACTTAGAATTTATTTACACTAAATGCATGTGTTAGGGCTACTGCCAGAGCATCGGCGGCGTTATCGAAATGAGTCTTTTTATGCGCTTTACTTTTAACATGACTGCCCAATATTTTTCTTACTGCTTTTTGCATATCCTTTTTCTTCGCCCTGCCGTCTCCTGCAATTACTTTTTTGATTGTTCCGGGAGCATACTCAACTACTTGCACTCTGGATTTTGAGGCAGCCAGCAAGAGAACCCCCTGAGCTTGTCCTACTGCTATGGCTGTTTTTGCATTTGTAGCAAAAAACACTTTTTCCATAACAAAAAGATCGGGTGAGTGGGTTTTTATCAATGCCAAAATTTCCTTATAAATAACTTCCAGGCGCTTTTCTTTAAACCCATTTTTATCGGTTTCAATTAGTCCCCAAGTGATTACTTTAGTAGTTCCGTTGCCGTCTGATTCAACTAATCCATATCCTGTTGTAGCAGTGCCGGGGTCAATTCCTAAGATAAGCATTACATTCAATTATATACGCAAGATAGCTTAATGCAAAAGAAACTGATTATTTACTTTTTCTTTTTGAAGTAGTTTTGGAAGTAGTAGTAACTAGAGGAATTTTCTTTTGAAAAAATTTAATATAAATAATTTCAAGAATTCCAACAGAGCTAACTACTAACATAGCAATAAACCAATATCTTTGGTTATTTCTTGCGGCCCTCCAAAGCGCCAGTCCTTTCCAAACCATTGACCATGCGATAACTAATAAAAATAAAATTGTAGGAAAACCACCATACCTAGGATCACCTACAAACATATTTTTGTAAAACATACTTTATAATTTAATCATATTTCGAATCTATGTCAATTGAAATAATTCCTGAGCATTTTTTGTTGTCTCTCTAACCAGAGTTTCCAAATTTACTTTCTTAATCTCAGCAACTTTTTGAGCGATCAAGTATAAATACTTCGGTTGATTAGGAAAAACTTTTTGGGTTCTTTTTGGTTCAGGAATAATATAAGGAGCGTCAGTTTCGATTACAAGAAGATCTATCGGGACCTTTTGAATAAAGTCAAGTTTTTCTTTGTCGTATGTCACGTCTCCATCGACTCCGATGAATATCTGTTTTTTAATTGCAAGTCTAAGCATAGCCATGATTGGTTCGCAGCAATGAAAAACTATTCTTTTTTCAAAACTTGGCTGCCAATTGGTCGAAATTAAATCGCTAACGTCGACTCCTGCATGGCGATTGTGAATGATTATGGGTTTATCTAACTTAACCGCAAGTTTTATTTGTTCCAAGAAAAATCTTTTTTGTAAAGATGCTGGAGCCTTAAAGTGGTAATAATCAAGTCCAATTTCTCCAATTGCTTTTACCTTTTCTTCGCTCGCCAGTTCTTCAAGGCGAAAAAGAGTTTTTTTAATATCCAAATTTTCTAAATCTTTTGTTGGATGAACTCCGACTGCTGCATGGACGTTTATATAATCCTTGGTAATTTCTATAGCTTTTTCTGATGTACTAATGTCGGTTCCCGGGATCATCAAGTGAGTTACACCCGATTCTTTAGCTGTGGCAATAACTTGATTGTATATATCGTCAAATACTTGAAAATTAAGATGACAATGAGAATCAAACATGAATAGGGACTAGGCAATAGGCGCTAGTAGAAAGAAAGCTTAAGTTATTATAGAGAAAAAGAATCTAATGCCTAGTGCCTAATAGCTAGTGCCTAGTATTCTAATAGTTGACGAAGTAAATAATTTTTGTATCACTACGAAGTTTTTCAATCCAAGTCTGAAAAACAGTTGAGAGTTTCTCTTGTTTAAGTTGCTCCTTTATGTTTTCTTTTAAATCTTCATATTTGGCGCCTTCTCCATAAAGAGATTTATTTTCTTCAAAATATTTTGATAGTTCTTCGTCACTCACCTCTATATCACTCTGAAGAACTTTTTCCAGTGTTTTTTGTACTCGAATGTTTTCTTCTAAACTTTCTCTTGTCTGGCCTTGCATAGACAAAGCAGCATCAAGTGTCGTTCCTTGAGACTCAAGAGAACTTTTTATTTTATCGATTTCTGCAGTAACCTCTTCGCTTCCGATATTTATGTTTTGTTTGCTCGCCTCCTGGTAAATAAGTTCTTTAGTAATTAGATTATCCAGTGCTTGTTGACCTGATTGTTTTTCAAGCTCTTGGATAAGTGAGATACGAGTAATGGGCCGATTTCCAACAATTGCTGCTACAAAGAGGCTTCTTCCAAGATAAAGTAGTAAAAGTAATAGTAAGAGCGCTATCGCTTTAATCAGAAGTTTTGTAGTCTTTTTATTTTTTGTAAACTTCCTGAATTTTGAAGATTTTACTTCTGTTGGAGCTTTTTCAACTATTTTTTTAGGTTTACTTTTGGTTACTCCTTTTTTTACTGCTGATTTTTTTGCTGCCATGGGAACAATACTAACATAAATCATTTGATGTGCAATAAGCAAGAGGAAAAAAGATTTATGATTTAAGATATAGGAAGTAAGATTAGAAAATAGGTACTTACTTTAAAGCCCCTTTAAAATTTTTCTCTACTTCGGGCCAGTTGATCACATTCCACCATGCTTTAATATAATCGGCTTTCCTGTTTTGATATTTCAGATAGTAAGCATGCTCCCAAAGATCAATTCCTAAAATCGGGAAGTTTCCCTGCATTAAGGGTGAGTTTTGGAAAGAGTGCCTTTTAAGGCTGATTTGACCACTTTTTGTAACAACAAGAAAGGCCCAGCCGCTACCAAATAAACCCATAGCCTTTTGAGTAAAGCTTTCCCTAAATTTTTCAACCGACCCAAATTTTTTATTTAACATTTCTAATAGATTCCCTGAAGGCGTCGATTTTTTGGGACTCATGATGTTCCAAAAAAAGGTGTGATTAACATGACCTCCCCCGTTATTAATTACTGCTTGACGAACATCAAGAGGAATTCTGTTGAGATTTTTTAAAATTTCTTCAGCTGAGCTTGGTTTATATTTTAGACCTTCTAAAGCTTTATTTAAATTATCGACATACGCTTGGTGATGTTTGGTATGATGAATTTTCATTGTACGCCTATCAATATAAGGTTCAAGAGCACTATATGAGTAGGGTAACTTAGGAAGTAAGTATGTCATATTATCTTCGAAAACTATTGAGTATTAAGTATAAAACTATTGTTAAAACAAGTGAACTGGCTATGGGTATATAAACTTTTTTTGTACCTATATGAATGTATATGTCTCCTGGGATAGTAAATGGTATTCCTGTCTGACTTTGTAGCGCATAAATAAATCCTGCAGAGATAAAATATAGTATTAAAAAAAGTTCAATTGCGTTCATGATTTAACTTCTGATAAAAAAGTCAGGCTTATGTGTCGCTCCTTTGGACCTGAAAATTCTATCAGGATTACCTTTTGCCACGAGCCTAATACCATATTAGCAGATGTAACAGGAATTGCCAATCCTGGTCCTATCATTGACGAGGCGATATGATCGCCCACGTGCCCGGGATCATGTGGGTGGCGATAGTCTAGTTTCGGAATCATTGCCCCGTATGCATCCAGATAGTCTTGATCTGTACCGGGGTCAAGATCTGCGGTTGTCAAAGCACAAGTTGTATGTGTAACAAAAAGAATACAGACTCCCTCATCAAATCCGTTTTTAATAAGAAGATCATTTACAAGATTTGTGATATCAACAATTCCCTTCTCCTTTGAAGTTGTAATTGTGAACTTTAGCATTTAAATTATTAATCTTTGCTTCTTTAAAACAAATTTGTGAGTATACTTTTTATTTAAATCAACTTTACAATAAAGTTCCTTATGGTCAAACAAAAACCATTCAAGAATTTGTATTTTAAATCTAAAAGACTTCATCTGGCTGGCGTGAGTATAAATCGCCTTTATTTTATTTAATGTTTCTGAGAACCCATATTTAAGAATATGGGTTGGCTTGCTAGCAAATATCAATGAGCTATTTTCTCTAAAAAAAGCTTTTTCCTGTTCATCTGGTATCCTCCACAAAAGGCTCGGTGGCTTTTTCATTTCTTTCAATATATGTAGAACTTCTGTGCTTACTACTATGTGATCCGGGTGGCCTGTAATACCGCTGTGGTCAAAAGTAACGATAATGTCTGGATTTAATTTATCAATCTTCCTTTTAAGCTTTTCAGACCATATTTTTTTTGTGTCTTTCAAATTAAGATCTGGAAAATCCCAATTAAGTAGTTCGTCGATTCCGAGAACTTCCGCAGCTAGTTCCAGTTCTTTAGTTCTAATTTTTTTTAAATTACCGACACCAAGTGAATTTGTACCTCTCTCACCTTTTGTTAGGCAAATTAAGGTAGTCTTTATGTCATTTTTTTGTGCTAGCTGGAAAAGACCCGCCGTGCAGAAAGATTCATCATCAGGGTGAGGGAATATTGCAAGCAGTTTATTTACAGAGGTTTTATTTAAACTAATGTGCAAATCTAACATTTTTGTTGTTAAGCCCATTATATACTAAATCAACACATATTTGCTCTCTTGCGAGGCTCATGGAAAGCAGTGTATAGTAGAATTAGTATGGATCCTCTAAAACAAAATGAAGAAGGTCAAACAGCATCCGTTGTCCCTCCAACTCCACTTCCTACCTCGCCATTAAATCAAGAATCTGTTAGTTCTCAAGCGCCAAATCCACCTAGCGAAACTAAAACACCAACACCGACTCCTTTTCCTATACCTTCTAGTCCATTGATGAAACCTACTTCTAACCTAACAGGCCGACCGGGTGGATTTAGAACTTTTGTAATTTTTGCATTGGTTATTATAGTTATTATCTATGGTGTTGTAGCATATCTTTATTTTCAGAATAGAAATATAGAAAAAGACGAAGAGGGAGACAATCAGACACCCCAGGATCAAATTTCGCCAACACCGGAATTTAGTGCCGATCAGGTCAAAATTCAAGATGGAAGTGTAGTAAGCGATAAACCCGGAACTGAACTACAGATACTAATAAATAAGGACGATTACGAATCAACTGGTATTACGGGTTTTGCAAAAGTTACAGTTTCCCCAGACAACACTAATTTATGTTTTGAATCATGGCCTCCAGCTCCGGAACCTGCTCTTTACTTATCAAGAGTAGACGGCAGTGAGGTTACTGAGGTAAGCCCGAATAGACAAGGATGTATTTGGGCAAGTAACGGAAGTAAAATTTATTACATAAATACCGCTGCCTCCTCCTCTCCTGTGAATATATACTCCTTTGTCCTTAGTTCAAAAAGCGAAGAAAACCTTACAATTGGAACTATTCCAGAAGGAGTTATAAGGAGATTTGGGATTGTGGGATTATCCGCGGATTCGAGTAAGCTTATTTGTAAGTACGAAGATATTGATTCTACGCCAAAGCCTACATCGGAAGTTGAATCTGGAAACCAATGCGAGATTGATTTACAAACCAACGAAGTCACTCTTCTTTAGGCTGTATCTTTTCTCCTCTTTGAGAAAATTTAATTCATTTCTGATAAGTAGTAGTGCGGGAATTACTATAAAAATAGTAAATCCGGGAAGAGTCTTAACGACGATGTCAAAGTACCCGAGAAAAGGGACAATCATAAATACTTTTCCGAAAATTTGTTCCTTTTTGATATTGCCAGGATCCGGCTGCTTATTTGCATCTCCTTGTGTCACATAAATAACATCCTTGTCTGACTCGCCTTCCGAAATTATCCTATGAGTAATAGCCCGCCCTGTTTCAACGCCTGTTTTTGGATTAATTTCTTTGTAAGTTATAATATCTCCCTTTGAGTAAATCGAAGTAGGTGTAGAAATAATTATGCTTCCGGGCGCAATTGCAGGATACATGGAATTAGTAGTGATAGTTGTTACTCGGATACCGTTTTGTTTTTCGCTGTATTTAGCCAAAGTTAGGACAGCAAAAAGTCCCAAAAATAAAATAACCAAAGCGTAAGGGAGATTTTCTGCAATACGAAATATATATTTGTCGTACTCAAAATCAATTGCCTTATCTAAAAACTTTTTCAGTCTGGGCTTTAGAAATTCCCACAAATTAATGGGCATTTCTATAAACCAATAACTATCTCTAAGGTAATCGACAGTTCTATATTGCATAAGTTATTGCCGATATTATCGTTATAGGTTGGGGTTTAGTCAAGCAGCTACATTCTCATGAACTTCCTAGAAAGAACAGCAACCATCACCGTTACAAAAATAAGCCCGATGACGGACTCTAAAGTAATTAAAATATTAAGGGGAGCACTTATGATTTTAATTGAAAAATCCGGAAGTAGAATTCCAAAAAATCCTTGAAAGGATATAAAAATCTTGTCCCAGAAAGAATAATTAATCATCCTCACAAGCTCATTACTTATTACTCCATTTACTTCATCCACCGTTGCAAATACCGCGTTCGGTAAAAAATTGTGAAAGATTAGAGCAAAAAAAAGTATTACCAATGCAGAATAATAAATTACATTTTGCAAGTGTACTCCCCAACCAAATACATTCTTAAACACAATTCTTCTGAGCCAGTAAGAAAACCTTTTGGAAAAGGATTTATATTCATAGCAATATCTATCAAATTCCAGCTGCGCGTTCATTAATTTTGCAAAATAAACATCATCTGCTTCACGGATATTTAACTCACTAAAAATTTTTCTAAGTAATCGAATCTCATGAATATAAATCGGCAGCATATCTCTAATAGTTTGAATAATAATTAATTTTTCTCTTAATAAACCTTTTTCATCCTTCATATGGTAATTCCTGCCATGTGTTCCAAAAAATAATGCTTTTAGCCCTAATCTTTTTATAGTTTTTAAATTTAATTCTTTTCTGATAAAACTTACGGTTTTCGGTTTTTTAATACCATAAAACCTGGCGATATAGGTTTTTGAATAACTTTCGGATTTTACCTTTACATTTTTAATCTGTACATGATCACAAAGAAGATGATTTATATCAGACTGGTAAAGAGCTAGCGTTAAATATTTATATTGACCGACACTTCCAAGTTCCAAAAATAACTGTTTTTCAAAGTTAGAAAGGCGAAGATCTAAAAAGCTAAGATTATTGATATTTGAAAAATATGCATCACCTTTGATAATGGCTTCTTTGAATGCATATCTTCCCCATGTATTAAAAATATTTTTTAGAATTAAATCTTTTTCAAATAATGTGTTACTAAAATCAACATCGATTTTATCTACTTTATCGGTTTCAACTATCTCTGAATTTAAAATATTAAAATTATTTTTTAATAAAGAGCCTTTAAATGTTAAACCGCATTCAAATAAACACTTATTAAAAATAACTTTATCTTTGAAAGTTGCATTTCTTATGTAAAGTCTACTGTAAAACTTTGTATTATTTACGGAGAAATCTTTTTTGAAAATTGTTTTATCAAGAACTAAATTAAAAATAAGAATACAATCATTTAAATTAAAACTAGAACGTATTTCTGAATTTGTGATGTAAATTGATTTACTAGATAAATAGGTATAAATTTCTTTTTTATTAGGATTAATAGAGGCGTCGGTTGTATTTTTTCTGGGATTTAGTTTAGTATCAAGTTTTTCCAAAACAATATCCTTAAAGATAATATCGAAATCATAAATAGGTTCGCCTGCGCCATCTTTAACCGTTTGATCTTTTTTGATACTCCACTTTTTCCAATAAAACGGTTTTATATTTTCTATCGAAATTATATTATTTCCTTCTTTTTTTATGCTAAAAATATTTTTATATTTTAAAGCGGCCTTTTTTAAGCTTGGTTCGTTAACAAAAGGATATTTTTTACCATTTAGAAGCATAATTTTTGCCATGAGGTTAGATTGATTATAATTCCAAAACAATAGTTAAAACAATAAACCTCTTGTGCGTTTAACCACGCCGATTAGAGTGTATAAGTTTTAATCCGATTGAAGTTAATAAAATTCCAATTCCACCAAAAATCAGAACTAACTTAACCCCACCTGTATCTGATAATCCCAAAATTGTTCCAAGAATGCTTCCTGGCCGAGAAGAATTATTTGAAGACGAGTTGGTATTTGATGTTGAACTCGATAAAACTTCTGTGCTTCCATCATCACCTGTAATTGTGATACTTAAATCAAAGTTTATAACTTTACCCTGATATTCATTTCCTGCATCTGTCGGAAAACTTATTGAAATCTCATAATTTTTGGTCTCATTTGGGCTTAAATTGCCGAGAGCTATATCTGAAACTAAAAAGTTTTCAAAAGTGCCGCTGAATTTTATTAAACCCCCATTTTCATAAACTACTGCGACAATTTTTTGCTTGAAGATTTCATCGGTGCCGGCATTTTCTTCCGATTCCAAAGTTAAGGAAATAGGCTCATTTCTTTCGTTTTTAACGCTGAAAGTTTTCGATAAAGTATCACCAGGGAGCATTCCGGATTCAGAAAAAAGACTACCGGAAAAACCGCTGCAGCCGGAATTATTACAGACAACATTCTTATCGGCAGCAAAAATATTATTATAAGAAGATATCACGAGCAAAAAGAGAGCCGAGATAAATATTCTCTTGATCATTTAATTAGAAACTGAGGGTATCTGGAAGAGCAGGACCCTAAAATTCTCCACTGTTCAAGAATTGTCCCAGAATTAGCCGAATTGTCAATGGAAACTTCAACTTGTTTAAATTATTATGGGAATTTTTTTAATTTGTTTAATTTGATACATTAATATATTTAAAGTTCTACTTGAAAAGTTATTATTAGGGTGATAGCTTGATTACATTAGAATTTAGAAAATTACTATTTACTAATACCTTTCCTAAGTTTCCTGCCCCATAATTGATTTCAAATCAAAGAGTTGATTATTAATCAACGAATAAGTATTTGAACTCAATTATATAAACTAGCGAAGCTCTCAAACCCGTAAGGTTTTGATACAGTTTTTATAATCCCGCACCTAGTGTGCAAAGAAATAATGCTATGACTTTTAATAATTGTTGCGAATTAAAAAATAATCCGATTAAACCAGACCCTGAAGTCTGGTTTTTTTGTGCACATCTTTACCTTTTTAAGGCAGGATGATGAATTGTCCTGCTGCCTAAGGGGTAAAACTGCCCTTTGTTAGTTAGGAGGTGAAAAATATATGAAAAAAATATTAAAATCAGTAATAGTTTCCACTTTTGCTTTGCTTCTAGCTACTGGTTCCGCGTTGGCAGTCGCTAATTTTTTTAACGGCTTTGAGGTCGACACAGATGGTTGGTTTACCGACGGGACAAACATAGTTAGAGTTGCCAGTGGAAGTAACGGTGTAACTTCTGCCGATGGAGATTTCCACGCGGAAGTTGATGCAGGAGCATTTACACGTTGGGGTGGATATGAAAGCGCTTTCCCTACTAACGGTTATGTAACTCAAGTCGATATCTACCTTGATATGTCTGAGAATACTGTACTTGCAACTGATAAAAGATTTGATTTTTCTTCTGCGATAAATGATCCTGCGGGTTCACACAGAAGAGACTTTATCTTTAGCGTTGGTACAGACCCACTAGTTACAGGGCAATTTGCCATGAGTGCTAGCAATAATGCTCCGGGCTGGCCATCAAATCCGGGGAGAGATCCGTTCTTTGTAGACACCAGTGGTTGGTACACATTTCGTCACACTTTCCAAGATGACGGAAGTGGAGTACTGGAAGTAGTCATGGATGTATTGGATGGTACTGAAACAGTTTTACATACATGGACGTTGTCTGATCCAACTGATGTTATTGGTACTACGGTTGGAGGCAATCGTTATGGTTGGTTTGTGACGAGCGATTTCGGTTTCTTAGCAATTGATAATTCTGAGAAATACGAAGTGGTCCTCAATCCTGTTACCAAAGACGATTGTAAAGATGGTGGCTGGGAAGCTTATGGTTTCAGCAACCAAGGGCTGTGTATTCAGTATGTAAATACTGGTAAAGACAGCAGGTAAACATAAGTTTACTTTTTATAGTCCCGGTGAGGTAGTCTTTGACATCTCACCGAGGCAATTAAAGGGTAAATTGCCCGGAGAGGGGGTGAGAATATTTGAAAAAAACTAATTTAAGAAGGATATTCGGAAGCTTGTTTACAATCGGCGTTGTTGCTATTGTCGCAATTGCAGTATCCAATGCTTTCTTCTCCGACTCTGAAACATCTCTTGGTAACACTTTCGTTGCAGGAGACATTGATCTTCAGATCGATAATGAAAGCTATGCAATCGACTGGAACATTCCAGGATATCCTCAACCAACTGGTGCCTTTGTTGCAAGCACACACACTTCTTGGGAATTGAGAGATTTGACAGTTGAGAAGTTCTTCGATTTTGTCGACCTTAAACCGGGAGATTATGGAGAAGATACAATCTCTGTTCACGTCGGCAGTAACGACGCTTGGATGTGTGCAGCAGCGCAAATCACTGAAGATCAGGATAATTCCTGTACGGATCCCGAAAATGCCGATGATCCAACATGTCAAGATCCTGGCGGTGACGGAGAACTTGACGAAGAAGTCAATTTCGCTTTCTGGGTTGATGATGGAGATAATGTATTTGAAATTGGCGAACCTACTCCATTCTTAAGCGGACCAATTAGTGGAATTGATGAACAAGGTCAAATTACGCTAGCCGATTCTCAAAGTAGTATTCTGGGTGCAACTAATCCGATTCCTGGTGGAACAACTTTCTATATAGGAAAGTATTGGTGTTTTGGTGATGTGAACCAAACTCCAGTAGATCCCGCAAGCGGACCTCAAGATGAAACCAGAAGTCCACTTAACGCAGGAACAGGATTTAGTTGTAGTGGCGCAAGTGTGGATAATGCGGCTCAAACTGACAGTGTAGTTGGAGATCTGGAGTTCTATGCCGAACAGTCACGAAATAATCCTGACTTTTCTTGCGATACCTGGTTACCCGAGTGGGTGGTTCGCGTCGAATCGCCTGAGTTAGCTTTTGGTCCAAATGGATGGGGCGGATGGTCTTGCCCAGTAGACACACACGTGGTTGGAGGAGGATACGAACCTGGCACAGCCACTGTGCAATTCTCAGGCCCAGCAAAGGCGGGGGAACCTTTGTATCCCGTCTATCCCCACTATACCTACATACCCCCTGAAACAGGGTGGGTCGTACAGAATGATAACGATGGCGAGAGCATAACGGTTTTCGCACTCTGCGCCCCTAACTAGGCTGTTTTGAACCTTAGCGCATGTATGTTGAGGTTAAACAGACTGAAGGGATTCAGAATTTGAATAAAAGTGCTAGTGCTTGCAGAGCATTAGTCTTTGCAAGCACTAAAAAGCACTTCCCAGTTAGATAGTTCCAGCGGAACATCTAACGGGATAAGGATTTTGAGAATGCCTTTTGGCTTAGAATCGGGGTGAATAGATATTAAAAAAATATTAAAAAGTATATTAGTTTTAAGTGCTGTCGGATTGATTACATTGGGAGTAACCAATGCATTCTTCTCCGATACAGAAACATCGAAAGATAACATTTTCCAAGCAGGTGAGCTGGACCTGAAAATAGATAACAGTAGCTACTATAACGGTGTTTATAATCCCGGAACAAGTTGGCTTCAATTGGCCGATCTCGACGATGGAAATGGACCCGCGCAGGGTCAATACCTATTCTTCAACTTTCTAGATCTGAAACCTGGAGACTTTGGAGAAGATACTATTAGCCTCCACGTTGAGAACGACTCTTGGATTTGTGTTGACGTAACTTTAACCAGTGATGACGAAAACGTTTTAACAAATCCTGAAGCACTGGACGGCGATAATTCTAGTGGAGGTGCTGGAGCCGGTGAACTTGCGGAGCGTGTCAACTTTATATGGTGGGATGATGATGGCGATAACGTATTTGAAATATGTGAACAGGCCGGCGGCGGTCCAGCACCAGAGGTGGCCTGTCAAAATGAAACCCTTTTGCCGGCAGGACCTTTGGGAAATCTCGAAGTTGGAGAAACAGCTACAGTTGCCTTAGCTGATTCCCAAAATAACATTTGGGATCCGGTACCGTCTCCATTCCCCGGTGGGCAGACTAAATACATCGGCAAGGCTTGGTGTTTTGGAACTCTCGCCACTCCGAACCCAGTTGTGCAAGATAATCTTGGTCAAGTAGGTACTCCCGGACAACTCGATTCTAATGGACCGGATGTGAGAGGCGCAGGGTTTGACTGTGATGGATCCGGAGAAGATAACCAAACACAAACCGATAGCATGACTGCCGATATAAGTTTTAGAGCAGTTCAATCAAGACACAATGGTGGTTTTCTATGTAATCCGCCTGAAGTAACACTAACACCAACCCCTACTGGAGTAGTATGTATTCCTGGATATGCAACTGGTGTAGCATCGTCTGCTCAAGGATTGCGTAAAAACGGAACTGCAGTTTTAGCCGACAGAAGCGATCCTACTGACGCACTCGGCGCGCCGCAAAGTACCGGAACGCCTTCGGATACACCTGTTGTTTTCGGTTCATTTTTCAGCTTAGGATTTGGAGCCGGTAATGTTGGCGGAGGAAGTATAGTGCTGAGCTTTGCTAACCCAATTGTTGATTTGGCAGGTTTTGATTTTAGGGTGTTTGAGGTAACAGGAGGAACATATCCTGATGAGAAAATAAAAGTTGAAGCAAGTCAGGACGGAGTTAACTTTTTCCTAGTTACGGCGAGCGCTACTCGAGACGCATTTTTGGATCTAGGTACTTCAGGATTGGCTTGGGCATCGCAACTGAGGATAACCGATGTCAGCGATAAGAGTTTATTTGAGAGTACGGCAGACGCATATGATTTGGACGGAGTCCAAACGTTTTGCGGTACCCAGCCATTTCCTTAAAAGACTTTTCTTTAGCCCTCTAACCGACCGCTATCGGAGGTTAGAACCCTGACCGCAAAACGAAGGGTTAAAGATCAGTCTAGTGCAGTTTTGGTTTTCAGGACTGCAGTGGTCTGAGATGAATAAGTCTAAGAAACTTTGGAGCATTTTGAAAATAGTAATTCTAGGGATTGCTAGTTTTTCTTTTGGCCTTACTATTACTGTTCTTCTTTTAACCTCACACAGTATATCTAAAATCCCGATATTGCAACGTATTCAACCTCCGAGAATGATTAGCTTTAATTATCGGGGATTTGCTTCAAGGATTCCTAAACTTTATATTGTTCAATCGGGTTCAATGGAACCGGCGATTAAAACTGGCAGTGTTGTTGTTTCATATCCCTCAGAAAATTATGTTCAGGGGGATGTGATAACTTTTGCTCCCAACGGTGATTCCAAAAAGCTAATAACCCACAGAATTGTATTTAAATTATATCCGGATGGAGCTGATTCCCCTGCCAGATATATTACAGGCGGTGATGCGAATGAGGACTTTGATACTTGGGAAATAAAGGACGAATACATTCTCGGGAAAAATATTCTCAATATCCCCTACCTAGGGTATTTAGCAAATTACGCAAAAACCCCATACGGTTTTCTGCTTTTGGTAATTGTTCCCGCAACGATAATTATCTACGAAGAACTAAAATCACTTCTAAATGAAATAAGAACACTTCTGAAAAGTGGTTTTTCGAAAATTAAATCTAGATTTAAAAGAAGGAAATTAAAAATAGAACCGGAGTATACTGCCTCGCAGGGAGAGAACTTTAAAGATAAAGATAAAGGGATACCAAAAGTTTCTGTTCTGCTTCCTATTTTCGGAGCAAGTATAGTTTTCCTCGGACTTACTGCCTCATTTTTTTCTGATATCGAAAACTCAATCGGAAATCTTTTCCAAGCCGGAGAATGGTCGCAAGCACCTCAAGGACCTCAACCTGGAGATGTTGTGATAAACGAATTAATGTGGATGGGAAGTACGAAGGGTGCTTCTGACGAGTGGATAGAGCTTCGAAACACAACATCCAACACAATAGATATTAGCGGATGGCAATTGACAAAATGGGTAACTTCCGGAACGGATCATGAAGAATTGATGTTTACTATTTCAGCCGGAAAATCTATACCCCCGGGAGGATTTTTCCTTATCGCTCAGTTTCCCAGCGGCGATCCCGGAAGTGCTCTTAATGTCACTCCCGATGAGATATCAACAAGTGTTACTCTAAGCAACACCGCTTTACAAATAAGACTATTTGTGAGTAATTGGGATACTGGTGGAACACTTATTGATACCGCGGGGAACAAGAGTACTCCTCTTGCTGGTAATCATAAAGTAAGCCAACCAAAGAAGTTTTACTCCATGGAAAGAAATAGTACGCCGGGTGACGGAACTATTTCAGGAAGTTGGCATACAGCCAATACATCTGTAGGTTTTGACTCAGGCGAGGATATAGAAAATAGAGGAACACCAAAATCAGCGAATAGCCCTCCTTAAATATGAAAAACTTAATTAAAAAATATTATATAAATAGTTTCAAGAAATCCTCCGAACAGGTATTATTTTCTACATTTCAACATAGAGCTGTAGAATTCACCAAAAAGAGGTTTTTGTTATTTTTACTTTTACCCTTTGTTTTTTATGGGTTTTATTTTGTTTATAGCCAACACAACTCCAGAGGTGTAGAAACATATGCTGTTGATCCTCTTATAGTAACTTATACTCCAGAAGGACCACCACCTAATCCACCGATGTTTGTTGTGACAAATATGCTTCCGGGAGATGAAAAGCAAAAGGACTTTAATGTTAAAAATGACTCAGGCGAGGATGAGTCAGTTACGATGGATTTTGTCAAAACCGATGAATACAAGGCTTTTGCAGGTATTTTAGACGTAGAAGTTACCGAACTTACTTCAACTTTAATCTTCAGCGGTAAACTTCAGGCTCTTTTTGACGCTCCCCTATTTAATCTTGGAAACTTCCCTGCTGGAGCAGACAAAAGCTATAGAGTTAAAGTGAAGTTTCCGTCGAGCGCGGGAAATGAATATCAAGAAGCGAGAGTTATCTTCAATATAATCTGGCAAACAGACGCACCTGGAATAGAACTCCCTCCAGAGTGTCAACACTTAAGTGGAGTAATTACCAGTGTGATCGAGGGAACTGAGGGTAATGATAACATCAACGGCACGATTGCAAACGAGTTTATATTAGCTAAGGGAGGCAATGACAGAATAGATTCCAATGGCGGGCATGATTGTGTGGTTGGTGGTGAAGGCAATGACAGGATCTATTCTGGATCCGGAGACGACGTTGATTTGGGTGGAAATGGTAACGATCGCATAAGGAGTGGTTCCGGAAATGACAAAGTTTGGGGAGGAACTGGAAACGACGATATAGATGTAGGATCCGGAAACGATTTAGCATATGGAAATGAGGGCGAGGACGATATCGACGGCGGAGATGGTGATGATGAAATTTACGGCGGAAGCGAGAATGACGAAATAAGGGGAGGATCCGGAAACGATAAGCTTTATGGGGAGGCAGGTGATGACAAAATTAGAGGAAATTCTGGAGACGATCTTCTCGACGGCGGATTAGATCTTGATAATCTCCGGGGAAACTCAGGTACAGATACTTGTATCGGCGGGGAAACTACTTCTTCCTGCGAACTTTAAATAATTTGTAGTTCTAATATATGTCGGTATTTGACAAAATAATTAAATTTTTGTTAATATAAGTTTGTAATGCATATTACAAAGATGCGCCTTCTTTTATCACTTTTTGGAATCGCTTTATTTTTATTTTCGTTTTCTTCAGAAGTTCGTGCAAGTCATTCATGGGGAAATTATCATTGGGCACGTACAAGTAACCCATTTACGCTGAAGTTGGGTGATAACTTATCCTCAAGCTGGGATCCGTATCTTGCAACAACATCCTCTGACTGGAGTGTTTCTTCGGTTCTCGATACGACTATCGTTTCCGGCGGAACAAACCCTAGAAACTGTAGAGCCAGTAGCGGACGGGTAGAAGTATGTAATAGCAAATATGGAAATAACGGTTGGCTTGGATTGGCACAAATTTGGGCGAGCGGAAATCATATTACTCAGGGTGTCACAAAGGTTAATGATACGTATTTTAACTTAGCTAAATACAATACATCAGCGTGGAAGAATTTGGTTATGTGTCAGGAAGCTGGTCACACATTGGGACTTGATCATCAGGACGAGAACTATGGTAACACCAATCTCGGTACCTGTATGGATTACACCTCGGATCCTGATGGTCCGCCTAGTAACGAGCATCCTAACAGTCACGATTATGAACAGCTGGAAACAATTTATTCCCATCTTGATACCCTCACTTCTGTTAAAAGCAGTTCTCAAAATTTACCCTTCGGTTTATTGGTAGCAGAATCGGCAAAAAACTCTGATTTTGAAAATAGAAGTGAATGGGGTAAAGAAATTAGGAATAACGGTTATGTTGCTCTTTTCGAGCGGGATCTTGGAGCATCAAATAAACTTTTTACATTCGTAATCTGGGCAAAGGATTAATAAGTTTTGTTTTGCTTGAAATAATAAATCAGTCCGTAAATAACACCTCCGACGCCTAAATAAATTAAAATCCACTGCCATAAAGGCCTTTTTTTATAATAAGTTTGTGAATTTTTTTGATTTTCCGCTTCTTCCTCCATATATATAAGTAAACCATTATTAAAATATTGAGTCAAGTATTGTAATCAAAATCACAATTCATTAATTTTTGCTGCCATGACGAAGTCGTTTTGGTGAAGTCCACCGATTTTATGCGTCCACAATTCCAGTTTGACTTTCTTATATGAGTGGATGTAAATATTTGGGTGGTGTCCCTCTTCTTCCGCTAAAGCGGCTACCTTATTGGTAAATTTTATCGCTTCTTTGAAGTCTTTAAATTCAAATTCTTTGACAAGTTTATCGGGTAGGGTTTCAATCTTCCAGCCGTTTTTTAGATCTCCTAAATATTTTTTAATCTCACTCGAAGAAAGAGTAGGTTCACCACCTCGGCAAGGAACGCATTTGATTTTGGTTAAATCCACACAATTAAGGTTCTAACACCGATTTTTGTTCTCCTCTTAAATTAACTTTAATCGGTCTTACTAATTGGACGCCAAGTGAGGCGATCTTAAAACCGACATTAAGGACAAAACCCATTAATATTATGTGTGCAATCAGATTTAGAGGAGCGTTTATAATTTCGGGAGCAACAAGATCCGTCTGAAGACCTGATGCGGCTTCTCCTTGTGTTTCCTGCAATTCCTTGGGTACTTCCGGTGCGACACTACTTAGATCTATTGATATTCCAGGTAAACTAAAAATATTAACAGGCACCATTTTCTTCGTAAAAACCATATAAACAGAAACTAGCGCCAAAACCATTAAGATAGTTCCGGCGATAATGTATATATAGCCTACTACTTTCTCTGTCATATTAATTAGAAGGTTAACGAGTTTACTTCTGTCCAATCGGATTCATTTAAGACTACGATTTTTGTATCTCCTATGACGTACATATAATTGTCAATATAGACTGCTCTTTGGGCTGAAATATCACTGACTACCCTCTGTAATTTCAATTCATTCCCGGAATAACTGAAAATATAACTGCTTGCTCCTGCGGGAAGGAAGAAAACTTGGTGTTTGTCATCGAGTAAAAAGGCGTGATGTGTAGTTTCTATTTCGCTCCAAAATTCATCAAGATTATACTTAGCAACTTCTTTTGGATTGGAAGGATTTGAAACATCAAATAGCGAAATTTTAACCTGAGCATCTTCCCTACCAACTCCCAGTATTTTATCTTTTGTGATTGGGTGTAAATATGAAGAAAAACCCGGAATTTTCAGTTCTCCCGACTTTTTCGGGTTTCTTGGGTCAGTGAGATCAAGAACATAAAATGGATCAATCTGGCGGAAAGTCACCAAATAACCTTTATCTTCAACAAATCTGGCGGAATATATCCTTTCTGTCAATCCCAAATCTTTTATTGACCCTATGATTGAAAGATTTTCCGATAGTACATATATGTCATTAACCGAATCCCCTGAGCTGAAAAATGCACCAGTTGTTGTGGTCGCTATGCGGAGGTTATCCTTATATTCATCCAATGAGAACTGGTTCAATGGAGTCCCCGGAACTTCTCCTACACTTGAAATGCTTAAGTTACTGTTTTTCAATTTTACAATCGCAGTCTTTTGTAGTTCCCTGGCATGCTCTTTAGAATAATCTTCCATTCTATTTCCGATTTCATTCTCTACGCGCCTTCTCTCGTCAGTTGATAGTGATGAATAATATCTCTCAAGGATAAGCTGCATCTCAGTCATCTTTGAGAATTCACTGATGTTATAACCTTGTAGCTCACGTAACCTGCTTAAAACGTCATTCGAAATTAAGTCCTTACCTTTTTCGTTCAAAAAGTTACGGAAAAAGGTGACCGTACTTTCAAGATATGTATATGTAATGTAAAGAGAGTTAGGGCTCATGTAGGTAATTGTCGCCGACGAAGATCCGACAAATGATGTTTTCTCGTTTACTCCTCCATTTTCGGGATTAAGTACTACTATGCTAAAGGTGGAGTCTACGGGTACGGGTATATTGGGACGATAGATATCATTACAGGCAATTGTTATTGTTGATGTAACCTTCCCTAGGGAAATTGGACATGGATTACTGTCGTTTATTGACTGTTGTAATACTAAGTATATTTTGCCGTCAAATAATCGCGAAGCGGTAACTGTACTTCTGGAGTCTAGCGTAAAAGCCCAAGATTCTTTTGGACTTGAAGGGTCGCTGACATCATAACCGTAAATCGTTTGATCAGAAAATATAATAAGCTTTTTATTATTGAGAAGTAGATTTCCGGTTCTATTAATCTCCGAGTCCTTAGTTAATGTCGTGGGAGGAAATGCCTTTACCACTTTTGTCCCTCCGATTGGTTGTGGAGGGAAAATTGAGTCAGGTATAGTTTCCATTAAAGGTACAGGAATTCCCCTTTGGTAATAAAATGTACTGGTTGAAAAAAATATTGATTTACCATCAGTTTTTACGATATCGGGTTCATCAATACCTTTAACTTGGATGTTTGTCTCGGAAACTCTTTCGGGAGCTAGATCTTTTTTAAAAGCGGGGGAACCAATTTCACCAAAAGCAGCACCTGGAGAAACTGAGTCTAATGAGTGCAGTGTTATTTGTGAAGAGAGCTCAACTTCAGCTAAATACGATTTAAAATCTTGCTCATTTGAAAATTTTTCGACTATAATTTTCGTTTCTGGCTTTCCGGGTTTACTAAATGGGAGTTTAACTTTTAACCTGTTTCCTACCACTAATAAAGCAATATAGGAAAGAGCGCCTACCACAAAAATAATACCAAGAAGTATAGCAACAATTCTTTTGAAGGATTTATTGGGTAAAAGAGGATTATCTCGAGTGTCCACGGCAACATAATTTAACTACTTATGAGTAAATTTTGCAAGAAACTTAGTTATTTAGAATATTTTTCTCTTTTTATTTTGATAAGCTCTTCATCGTTTAAACCAAAGTGATGTGCTATTTCATGAATAACTGTGTCTTCAACAACCGCTTTTACTTTTTCAGGAGTATCAGAAATCATAAGAATTGGATTTTTAAAAATTGTGATTTTATCCGGCAGTTGTCCCCCGATTCCGTATCCCCCCCTTTTTATTTTAGGAACTCCTTCATATAAACCGAGAAGCAATCCACGGCTACCTCTTTTATATATTTGTTCTGCCTGATGTCTGTTGGGCCAATTTTGTGTAACCACAGATACATTCTCCAGCAAATCTAGAAAATGTTTTGGTACGTTAAGAAGTGCTTCTTCTACAAGTTTTTCAAAGTCTTCGTCATTCATATTTGTTGTGTGATAATATAATAATATCTATGGCAAAGACAATTCTTCTTATAGAAGATGATTTGGATATCCAAAGAATTTATAGCATGAAATTGGATGCAGCCGGGTTTAAGGTACTTTTATCTGTTGATGCTACCCAAGGGCTTACTGAACTAAAAAAAGAGAAGCCCGATTTAATACTTTTGGATATAATGCTTCCCGGAAAAATGAATGGGTTTGAACTTCTTAAAAACCTTAAAGAAGATGAAGCTCTAAAAAATATTCCAGTCGTAGTACTGACAAATCTTGATACAGAAAAGGATGAAGCGCTGAATTTGGGAGCTGTGGACTATATTATTAAAGCAAATACTAATCTTGATCAGATTGTAGAAAAAGTCAAATCGCTCTTACACTAATTACTCCTTTTTGTAAGTTTCAAAGTTTCTTGATTCGGAAGGAAATTGTGATTTTAGTGCTTCAATAACTTTGTCGCGGATTTGTGTAGAATCAATATTACCGTCTACAGCCGACTGTTGCGCCCAAGATTGAACACTACTAGCAATTTCTTCTGCCTCTTGGACGGGAATTCCCGCCTTGCCAATCGCAGCTACCAATTTATCATAACTCCAAGGTTCTAAGTTTCCGTCTCGCTTTCTTACTTGAATTTCCATATATACTTAGATTTTAAGTATATCTTCAACTAAATTTTCTACAATGGGTATTATTTAAGTTTATGCTCACTTAAAATATCATATTGTGCTCCCTTTGGGGTAAGTTTAGATTCATATAGGCATATTCGATCAACAGCCATTTTCCAAGAAATTTCGGGAAAATGTTGTTTATTTACCTTCATCTTTTTAGGATTCCAGCGCATTATGGTTAAGTGTGTAATAAATTGTCTTTCCTGTTTATATTTAAATTTATATTTAAAAACATCATACAATTCTACCTGCAAATTGGTAAGTTGTCTCGGAGTTTCGGAGTGTAACCAAACAAGTCTTTTTTTTTGGCCTTTAGGTCCTAACTCGACTTTAGAAAAAAGTATTGGGAAAGGCTTTGCTAACTTTTTAAAAGAAACAAGTTTTTTTATTACATCATCTAAGTTTTGCTCATACCACGGAGGAATTAAAGTTATATGAAGATTTTGAGGCTCTATCCTTCTTACTCTGTAACCATTAAGATAAAATTTTTGCCAGTTTAGAATTTCTTTTTTTAATAAACTAGAAGCCGGAATTCCAATGAATACTCTCTTTTTCATTAGGCTCAATGCTCAAGTCTTTCATTCATTTCATATAAAGCAACTATAAATAAAGACTCGCTCCAACCGAGTGGAGTATTTTCATTATATTCGGGAGAGTTTGAAAAGTAGAGCTCTGGCATTCCCTCGGAAGTATCTATTGTTATCAAATTCTTAATTAGCTCAATCGCTTTCTCTTCATTTCTCAGATTTTGATAAATTATTGCAAGCCAGGAAAGTCCAAAAGTCCATTCAGCCTCTTCACTTTTCTGGTCTTCATTTTTATTGTAATAATAATCTCCTTTAAACCTGATGACGCCCCTATCCCTTAATAAATGATATTCTACGTTATCAAGAATTGCATCTCCCTCCTCTTTTTGCACAATGTCATACGGCCAAATTAACGATAAAAGAGAGAGATCAACAAATTTTTTCTCGGATTCCCTCGGAAGAAGATTATGAAGTGCATGCTCCCCCCTTTTTATCAATCCTAATGAAACTTCTATGTGGGGCAGTCTTGCAACGGATTTCAACCCCGCGATACAGGCTCCTATCGAAGATGCGTGAACTTCTTCTTCAATCTCCCAAATTCCTGAGTCGGCATCATGCCAATATTCTATTGCATCAAGGTATCTGACGAGCTTATTTACAATTCGGGTTTTGTCGGGCGTATTTATTACTGAGCGTTTTTGATTTATTTCCAACTCCCCCAATCTGAATAAAATGCATCCTATCGCATCATTTTGCTTATTTCCCCATTCTTCCCAAAATTCTTCAAATGTTTCCGGGTGAAATCGCGCGTGTATTCTTTTGTAGGACTCCTTTGGTTTTTCTCTGATAGCCCAGTCAATTTTTTCTTCGTATTTAAGAAATATTTCCAATATTGACCTGTAAGTTTTTTCTACTGTATCCCAATCACCCATAACTTCAAAAGCGATTGTCTCGTAAAAATTATCTCTCAACCAGCTTTTGTCATATCCTGTTGAAATTCCACTTTTGGAAGCCAAAAAAAGGCCAGACTTAGTTTTCAAGCTTCTGAGTATTTTTAGATGCTTTTTGATCAATTCTTCGTATGTTAGGCGAGCCATTTCCTGAAGTTATTTGAACCGTACCGGAATAGTAAGAGAGTCTTCGTTTTCAGATAAACCGGAAGGATTTGCCTTCTGTAAAACCAACTCCCCTTGTAGCGTTTCTGGTTTATCGAATTCTAAGTTTACCGAAAAAGGTACAAACTCTTCTGTCATCCAGTCACTTTGAGCTTGGGCTATAGCTGTTCCAATTTCATTTCCTTCTTCATCATACAAATACACAGGAAAACTAGCTTCAAAATACCAATTTCCCCGTGCTTGACCTGTTAGTTTTAGAGGACTTGATATTTCTTGCTTCGGACGAGGATCGTCAACTATTATTAAATCCATTTTTTCAATTTCGTTCCCAATTTCTTCTACGAAAGAATTGCCATTTGCGATACATCTTCTGGGATATGATTCCAAAACAGGATATCCGGAGGATGCACAAGATTCAAAATCACTTACTTCCTGACTCCTGCCGATAGAAGGACTGGGCTCAATAATATAGTATGAATTTTTACTAGACTTAATAAGTACAACTTGCACAACAAACAAAATTAAAATAATAAGAGGTATTGAAAAAAGTAAGACAGATAAGGGTCGTGTCATTTTTTGCACCGATACTTAATTTAGTATACATCTTACGAGTATCCAGTCAAATTAACCCGTCTCTGTCTAAACTTTGTTATTTGTGTTATACTTGGTCATACTTTTAAAAAGTATAATTTACACTCAGTTTTTCATAGTTCGATAAAAAAAGCTTTCTTCAAGCGCATTTTATCACCTAATAAAATTAGAGTTTTGTAAATATGAGGACGGTGATAAAAAGTGTCTAAAAGATTATTTGTAGGAGGACTCCCTTACAGTGTAACTAATACACAATTGGAGGAAATTTTCGCGCAAAACGGTAAAGTTACTTCTTGTAATATTATAACCGACAAGTACTCAGGTCAGAGTAAAGGATTTGGGTTTGTAGATATGGATGATGACTCAGAAGCCGATAAAGCTATTGAAAAACTCAATGGTACTGAAATCGGCGGAAGAAAAATAATTGTAAACGTTGCCAGACCAATGGAGGAAAGAAGTCCAAGAAACTTCGACCGGGGCAGATCATTTGATGCAGGTAGAGGAAAAGGTAGAGGCAGAAAAGGATATTAATTTGACGAAAAAATCACTAGATTTGTGTGCAAGATGCGGTAGGCAGCTAATTGTAATTAAAGTAACAAAAGAATTAGTAGGAAATTCTATGGTTACCACAACTCAAATGTCTTGTACGGATTCTGTGTGCCAGAAAGGATTAGAGTTACAATTGGCTAAAGAGAAGGAAGCGAGAGCACGCTTGCAACAAAAACCTTTTTCTTACTATTCCGAAAGATTTAAAGGGAAAAACCAATCAACCCTCAAAACTCAGTACACGAAGGCCAAATAGCATCTTGTCCTAGAGAAATAACGAAAGCCGCTGTTTCTATCGATTCTCTTGCTCCGAAGCGAAGATCGGAATTAGGATCTTTTCCCATCATATTGCGATACTTAGACCATGTGTTTTCACTAAATTGATACATCCCCGCGTAAGGGTCTTTATATACTCCCGTATTAAAATGAGACTCGCAATAAGCAATCTTTTTAAGCCTGTATTCGTCGACGTTATAAGTTGTAGAATATTGCCTAAATAAAGGTTCCAAGTCGTTTGGTGCTATAACAATCAGTGTTTGTTTGAGTGTAGGAGTTATCTGCGTAGGCGTTAATGTCAGCGTCGGACTTGTCGTAGGTGTTGGGGAAAGTGTTGGAGTAGGAGTAATAGTTGCCTCTAAACTTTGTGAAAGAACGTCACCTTTTACCGTTACCTTTAATCGAATCGCTCGCATTCCTTGGTAACCGAATAATATTCCTAAACAAAAGGTAATTATATATAACCTTTTCATAAAGTCTAATATATTATTATACAGAGTAGTGGGGGTGATAAAAAATGAAAGGATACCATGCAAATATTGAAAAGCTGTCGCTGTCAAATACAAACTTCAGGAAGGTTCTCTTTACTGCAAAATATTGTCAGCTGGTTGTTATGAGTTTAAAGCCTAGGGAAGAAATCGGCCTTGAGGTTCACCCAAAGGTTGACCAATTTTTCAGATTTGAACAAGGTGAGGGTAAAGTTCTAATTGACGGACAGGAACTTAATGTTCATCAAGACGACGTAGTTATTATTCCCGCCGGTAGCGAGCATAATATTATAAATTCTTCGGAGAAAGAAGAATTGAAACTTTATACAATTTATTCACCTCCGAATCATCCTGAAGGAACAGTTCATCCGACTAAAAAAGAAGCCGAAGAAGCAGAAAAACTAGAACATTAATTGTTACCGCTTTTATCCTTGAATAGTCTTTGTTGATATGATTTGCTCTTTACTTTTCTGAGTGCTTCTCGTTCAATTTGACGGATCCTACCTTCTGTAACTTGGTACTTTTTTCCAATATTTTCTAGTGTTATAGTTTTTAGCCTGCGTATCAATACATCTTTTTCTTTTGAAGAAAGATGAGGCAGATTTAGAATGTGGGCAGAAAAATAGCGAAACGTTCTATTTCCCCGCATTATAACGCAATTATATTACAATTTTCCAAAAATTTTTCGAAGCTCAACTTTTGCAATAGTTAAAACCCTTTTTTGTTTTGGTTCTAGCTTTTTTCCTGCGCGGTTTATATAAAAATTAAGCATACTCATGGCCGACTGATATGGAGTTTTTGCTTTCTTTCTAATACTATCTTCAGCAGAATTTTTAAGGGAAATCGCTATTTTCTTGGAATCTTTCCAAGTAAAAACTCCTTCTTCCAAATCAAGTGCAATTGAATGTTTCGTAACTTCTCCCGACCAATTTTTCTTCATAGCGGATTCTAACGTAATATCCTACACTTTTGATGAAGTTCGGCTTCTGTCCACTTTAATACCTTAGGGTTTTTTGGATATACACGACACTTTTGTTCTATAGCCGATAGTTGATAGTAAGCAAGATTATAAGTAATTTTTTTAAATTGATATGTCACCACTGTAATAAGGAAAAATGAAAGAGTGAATAAAAAAAGTGTGGTATTGAAACTAACTTCTTGGGCAGAAGGTTTCAATCTTTTCGCCATATTCTTAGTATTGTATCACTAATACTAATATTTCCAAAAACACTAAATATTGTTATGCTTATAGAGTGAAAAAAGTATTAACAATCATAGCTTCAGTCATAACTATAATCTTAGCTTATTTAATAATTAGTAACTTTATAAAAAGAAGCGGAAACAATTTTCCCGATAAAACATCTGAAGGAAGTTTTGAAACAACACCCAAAATTGATTTTAGTCCCACGCCAGGAACACAATTTGAACCTATTGATAATCCGCAATATAAAACAGTTTGGGTAATAATTCGTGATACGGATAAAATAGAGCTTTTTTCAAACCTAGAAGAAGATCTTCCCTCAGGCGATGCTCTATCTAAACATAGTTGTAATCATCTTTTATCCGGCTCTTTTTATTCCGAGAAAAACACTCATATAGGACTTTTTGTAACAAACTTTGTTAAGTTAAGTGAAGCTCAAGAAAATACAACTTTTAATGGTTATTTTTTCATTGATGAAGAAAACGTTGCTTTTATTTCATCCGCTCCTCCGCAAAATCCAAAAATTGCTGTTCAATCCGGCCCTATACTCATGAGAGACGAAGATACCCTGACAATAAGTTTAGAACGTGACGAAAATGCAAGAAGAATTATCGCAGCTGTAACAGACAAAGGTGAAGTAGTTTTTATAGCAATTTATGATAAATCAAACACACTTTTGGGTCCTAAACTTACTGAAGTACCAAGTGTGTTATCAGACTTACAGAAAAATACTGCATTTGAAATTAAAGACGCAATTAATCTTGATGGAGGAAGTCATTCTGCATTTATTACAAACCTTATCAAACTAACCGAGATTTCGACTATTGGAAGTTACTTTTGTATAAAGCCGTAGTATGAAGGAATTTGATTATATGCTAGTATATGCTGCCGGTGTTACTCAGCGGATTCAGAAATTGACTCTGCGAGAGGGCGCCGGTTTTTTAGTAGCTTTTAATTTCAATTTTTGAAGTTGATCATTAAAAAGATTTTTGGAAAAATTATATACCCTGTAAGGTAAATTTCTATTCATCACAGAGTAGACTTGATTTTGTTTCTGAGCTCTAAATTCCTTTGAAGTTTGCCTGAAGTGTATGTTGGTGCGTTTGTTCTTTTTTGCTTTTTCTGCCATAGAGATAATTATATCAGTTTCAGACTACTTTAATAATTTTAGAGCTTTTGACAGTTGCCTTATCCATTTCAATTGCTACAACATCGATCCGAAGCTTTCGAGGAGAAGTCGGATGTGTCATCAAATAGTATTCCCCTACCCTTTTAATTTTATATAGTTTTCGGGAATTTACAGCTTCCTGAGGAGTTCCAAATTTTGGGCTCCATCTAGTCTTTACTTCAACAAAAACCAGCGTACCGTCAGGCCCTGAGCCTGTCGAAGGGTCAAGTGCAATAATATCTATTTCACCGATAACGCTTTTGTAGTTTCTTTCTAGAATCGTGTAACCGTTTTTCTTGAGAAGTTCTGTGGCGTATTCTTCTCCTGCCTGTCCCCATCCACGTTTACCCTTCATAAGTTATTAATACTACTTCTTTTTGGCCTTGATTTTTCTAGCAGCTCTGGAGAATATTTTCTCTATTTCTTTTTTTGACTTATCTCGACTGTAGTAAAGTTTTGCATGTCTAACTCCTTCCTTCCCGCGCCTGAGAACCTCAATTTTTTCAATTGTCGGAGATGCAAGCGGATATATTCGCTCAATACCTATATGACCGGCACCTATGCGTCGAACAGTGAAAGAGCGGTTTACATCCCTTCCTTTTATACCTAATACCATACCCTCAAACGAGTAAGATCTAGTTCTTTCCCCTTCCTTTATTTTTTGAATTACTCTTATTCTGTCTCCGACACCAAACTGTGTTTCTTTGTGAGATGCAAAAAGTGCCATAATATTTTTCAAACAAACCTGATTATTCTACAACAAAAGAGCATAGTTTTTCAATTTCTGTTCAATCTAAAGAGTTTTTCAACTCAAGTATATTCGAAATTTGTCTTGATAGGTCCTCGCTCCAGCTAATTCGAACGGGTAGATCTACAGTTCTTCGGCTCCCTGCTTCAAAAATTAAAGTTACAGACTGTTTGCCAGGATTTTCTAAAAAAATTTCTTTCAGTTTCCTTAGACTATCAACATGTGTTTCTTTAGGAATTTTAATAAAAAGTCTGCCTTTTAAGTTCTCTGCCTCCTCTTGTGTTGAAATTTCGTTTACCAATATTGAGGGTTCTTCATCTCTCGTATCAACACGTCCGGAAATAACCAAAGGCCTATTATCTACCCAAGCATTTCGTGTACTTTGAAATACTTTAGGAAAAACTACCAACTCGATAACTCCTGTTTCGTCTCTGACTTTTACGAAAGCCATTTCCTGGCCGCTTTTTTTAGTAATTATTACGCGTACGTCCGAAACAATTGCCGCAATTCTTACACTCAGATCTGGCTGTGTGTCACTAAATATTTCCTGAATTTTATGTGTTGCCATGTGTTCAATAGGCTCTAAAATTTCATTTATCGGTTTTGCGGAAAGAGAAAATCCAAGAAGCTGGCGCTCAAGAGCCTGAATCTCGTCTTCATTAAACTCGTTAACGTTGGCAATCTTTTCAATAAGTTCGCTAATACTTGCCTTTTTGATATCGTCTTCCTGGAAAAGTCCTTCCTGATTAGTTGGGCCTTTAGGTTTACCAACCCTTTCCCTGACAGCATCGATTGAACCGATGAGAGCGGCGCGGCCACCAAACTTAGATAGAGCTCCCACCTTTATTAGACTTTCCAGGACTTTTTTGTTTACCCGCCTTGCATCAACCCGTGAAAGAAAATCGGTGAATGTCATAAAGGAGGATTCACTTCGGGCTTCCAAAATAGCATCAATAGCCGCTTTTCCTACATTTTTTATAGCATCAAAACCAAATCTTATTGCCTTTTTTTCCAATGAATCGTTATCAAGAACGATTTTAAATCCAACATCGCTTTCGTTGATATCTGGGGGAAGCACTTTCATTCCCATTCTGCGACACTCGTGGACGGCGGATGAAATCTTCTCGCTATCTTTTGACTCTGCGGTTAAAAGTGCGGCCATAAATTCAACTGGGTAATTAGCCTTCATGTAGCCAGTCCAATATGCGACCATACCATAGCTTGCCGCATGTGCTTTATTAAATCCGTATCCCGAAAAAGGCTCGATTAGTTTAAAAAGCTCTTCCGCCTTATCCTTTGTTGTACCATTTTTAACGGCACCATCAATGAACCTATCTCTTTGTTTCTCCATTTCTTGAGGAATTTTCTTTCCTACAGCTTTTCTGAATTTATCCGCTTCTTCCCACGTGTAGCCGGCGATATTAATCGCGGTAAGAAACACATCATCCTGATAAACTAGCAGTCCATAGGATTTGTCCAAGTACTCTTTCATCCTATTGTCAAAGTATGTAACTTTTTGCGGATTATTTTTCCTCTCTATATACTCGGGGATCTGCGACATTGGGCCTGGTCGGTAAAGTGCTACCATCGCCATAAGATCCTCAACCCTAGTCGGTTTTAGTTCCTTTAAATACCGCGTCATACCAGCTCCCGAGAGTTGAAAGACACCCATTGTATCTCCTTTAGAGAGCATTTCGAAAGTCTTTTTGTCGTTAAGTGGTAAATCTATTAATTTTATTTCGACTTCTTGTTGCCTTTGGACGATATCTATGACAGCTCCTAAAATAGAGAGATTTCTTAGTCCTAGTAGATCAAATTTCAGTAAACCTACAGCTTCTCCTGGCGATACATTAGGATCCAATGCATCCATATCGTACTGCGTAATTATTTTTTTACCCTCGGGATCAAGTTGCACCGGAGTAAAATTCGTTATTTCGGAAGGAGCAATTACAACTCCTGCTGCGTGGACAGAGATGTGCCTTGCACTTCCCTCAACGTGCCTTGCAAGGTCTATTATTTTTTTAGAGTCTTTATCGTTTTCATAAATATTTTTAAGTTCGGGAGAAATAGTCAGAGCGTGCTCTATAGTCATCGGAAACCCTTGAGAACCTATTGGTATAATTTTTGAAATCCTATCTCCTGTCGCATAAGGAAAACCCAGTACTCTGGCAATATCCCGAACAGAAGCACGTGCGAGCATTCGACCGAAAGTGCAAATTTGGGCGACTTTATCTTTCCCGTATTTTCCGGTTATATAATTGATTACTTCATCGCGTCTATCATCCGCGATATCAAAATCTATATCAGGTGGAGATGGCCTCCAAGGAGTTAAGAAACGTTCAAAAGGAAGATCATAAATCATCGGATTAATATTCACAATTCCTAAAGAATATGCTGTTAACGATCCTGCCGTAGAGCCTCTTGTATTTGTGACAATCCCATTTTCGTTACACCAAGAAGCCATGTCGGAAACAATCAAAAAATATGTTGCATAACCTTTCTTTTTAATTATGTCTAGCTCATATGTTAGGCGCTCTTTTATTTCAGGAGTGATTTTTTCTATGCGCTGCCTGAGTCCTGCCCAAGATTTTTCGTCCAGTTCCGCCTCCGGAGTTTTTGCTTCAAGTTGATATTTAGGAAAGTACCATTTATCTAAAGTTATATTTATACCGCATTTATCAGCAATTAAAAGCGTGTTTTTACATGCATCTTCTAAATCCTCAAACAACTCATACATCTCGTTGGGTGTGCGGATATAGAATGTTTGAGCATCAATGAAACGAAGTCTTTTAAGATCGGATACATTTTTGCCTGTTGCAATACAGACAAGTGCATCTTGGGCTTCTGCATCCTGCTTTTTTATATAGTGGGCATCGTTTGTTGCCACAAGTGGAATTCCCAAATCGCGACTGAGTTTAATAATTTGATCGTTAACTAGCTTTTCATTGTCAGAAAGCTCAGCAAGATTTTTTTTAATTTCCTCGTTTTCCGCACTTTTTATAAACTTTTCATATTCGTGTCTTTGAATCTCCAAGTAATAATCATCTTTAAAAACGTCCAGAAACCAGATAGCAATCTCTCTTGCTTTTTTGTAGTCGGAATCTAACAGCGCACGGGCTATTTCTCCTTGTGGACAGGCTGACGTACAAATGAGACCTTCCGAGTATTTCTTAAGAGTATCTCTGTCGACTCTGGGACGGTAATAATATCCCTCTAAATGTCCGATTGAAGTAAGTTTCATTAGATTTTTGTAGCCAACCTCGTTTTTTGCCAGAAGTAATAGGTGGTAATTTTTGAGTTTTGATCTTTCCGGACGGTTTCTTAAATCACCTTCGGTGGTATAAGCTTCCATACCAATGATTGGTTTAATCTCCTCTTTTTTCATTTTTTTATAAAATTCAATTACACCGTACATTACTCCATGGTCGGTTATTGCGACTGCATCCATGTCGTTTTCTTTTACATAAGAAGCCAATTTCTTAATATTTGATAATCCATCAAGAAGAGAGTATTCAGTATGAACATGTAGATGAACGAATTTATCAGCCATTAGGTTCTTGCCTGTCCCCTTTCTGATTTATCTTTGTACATTCTCATTTCAGCGACTTGAAGTGCAGATACCATCAAATAGGAAGGCTCGGCGTCTACTGCTTCAATTTGTGAGACCGCGAGATTTCCTTCTTGTATTTTATCCCTGTCATATATTTCTTCGAGTTTTTCTCTCATACTAGCTAGGCCAAAGCTAAAACTAGGAACAATTTCTGGAGTTATCTTTTGTGCCTCTTTTTCAAATTCTTCCTTGGCATCTTGTAAAAACATTTTTACTCTCTCTATGTCGGTCAAAGCAATAGCTAAAAGAAATTCATCACCACCCCGCCTAGCTAAACCACCTTGGGGTTTTTCTCCTTCTTTGGGATGATTTAAGGCAATAATGTCTGTTTCTCTTTTAAAATATTTTTGCAATACTTCTGCAAGCATTTTTATTACTTCATCTCCCTTTGGATGACCGTATTTATCATTTATTGCCTTCATTTTGTCCATATCAATAAATCCAAACACAACTTGATCGCCCTCTTGCAAGAACATCTCGGTAGCAGGAATTACTATTTCTTCAAATCCTCTTGGATTAAGTAGCTCGGGAATGTGGCTGTCATGAGTCAACTCAAAATGCTGTCTTTTTATTACGTCCATCAGTAAATTGTGGGTTCGTTTTGCTAAACTTTTGTGCCTTTCTTCATATTTTCTTCTTGAAGGTTGTTCTGCTAGATCGTCCATATTAACTATTTTAGCAAAATATTTTCACCATTAGATACTCGATAAAAAAGCTTCTCCTCGGTTGCGAATGAAAACAAACAAACTAGCTAACCCTATTGCTAGTATGAAAAGCAAAATTTTAATACCGAAAAGTTCAGTTATTGTTCCCGAAAAAATTACAGGAAACACTGTTGCTATGGTGACCAAAAACCAATAATTACCAAAAACTCTACCACGAAATCCTCCGGGAGTTTTTTCCTGAAGAAATGTTTGCGATGGGATAAATACACCAACGAAGGATATTCCAGAGAGGATAAGCGTGATCATTCCGATAACCAATCTTTGTGGCTGCGGAAAGTTAGGTAGAATAAAGATCAGTGTGAAAAGGACTAAAGACAAAACAAAAAGAAAATTTTGGATAAGCTTTATTTTCCTTACATTTTTTCTTAATAGTCTGGGAATTATAAAGGCCCCAATTGCTGATCCAACACCGGCCGGAACAATTAAGAAAAGTCCGATCAAGTTAATGGGAATGCCGAATATGGCAGTGGCAATTACGGGAGCATTAACAACTGCGATAGCGAGAGCAATTTGGAGACTCATCAGTAGTAAAAACGGTGCTAAAACGTTTCTGTTTTCCCTTATCAGTTCGTAGCCTTCCAAGATTTTTTTAACAAAGGCCAATAGATTTTTTTCTAATAATTTAGTTTGCCTTTCAATCACTATCATACGCGGAAGAAATACTGTAGAGACCGAAGCCAACAATAAAAGCATTGAACATATTAAAAGAGTATTTTTAAAACCTAAATATGTATAAAAGGGAGAGGCTATACCAAAACCAATGATTAATGCTGCTTGCTGGGTAATGAAAAATAAACCGTTTGCCTGTGATAAAAACTCTTTTTTGATTAGAGTTGGTAAGCTACTTAGCTCTGCGGGCACATAGAATTGATTTAATAGAGAATAAAGTATTGCTATGCCGTAAAGTAAAAAGACAGAAGTGTGCTGGACCAAGGCGTATAGAAAAATAAGTAAAGACTGCAGAAAATTGGTTATGATAAGCACTTTCCTTTTGTCTGTGACGTCTATTGAGGCCGCAGCAAACGGACCTATAAAAATAGCGGGAAGAGCATATGAGATCCACAAAAATGAAGTCGCAATAGTTGAACCTGTCCTATCGAAAAGTAAAATAAGGAGAGTAAAATTCATTATCTGAATTGTCAGTTGTGAAAGAATCTGTGAAGTCCAAAGATATAAAAATTTCCTATTGGAAAAAAGGCCGGCGTACTCGGTTATCATAAACTAGTTGGTGACAAGCTCCGCTTATCATCGATTAATGATACACCAAACTAATCGGAGAGTTTCTTTTCAATTAGCTGCCTAACTTTCATAGGATTAGCAGAACCTTTTGATATTTTCATAACGTTTCCAATAAGAACTGAGATTGCGTTTAATTTACCCTTTTTATAATCTGCCACAGCCTGGGGATTTAGCTTTAATACTGCATCTATCCATTTTACAATCGCTTCCTCGTTCTCAACCTTTCCGGCTTTTTTCTTTTGTATGAGGGTAATGATTTCTTTGGGTTCAACTTTTTTGTAATCAATTTTCGAATTTACGATGTAACCCGCAACTTTGTCCAAAGGAATTTTGTTGGAATATGCAAGTTTAAACACCTTTTCCGTAAAGTTAGCAAGATTTTTTTCAGTTGTGAGTATCTCGGCATAATCCTTTCTTATAGCATATTGCTTAACGAAACGGTTTAACATTGTTTCAGGTAATTCGGGAATAGATTTTCCGATTCTTTCAATAAATGCTTTATCAAAAATCATTGGAGGAATGTCAGGTTCCGGGAAATATCGGTAGTCAGCAGCAGTTTCTTTATACCTTTGCGTCACAGTTTTTCCTTCTTTCTCACTCCAGCCCCTCGTTTCTTGTCTTGGGGTTTCGCCTTTGTCCAGCATCGCTTTTTGCCTCACCAAATCATAATCAACGGCTTTTTCAACAAATCTAAAGGAGTTTAGATTTTTAATTTCAACTTTATAGCCAAGATCTAACCCCCAGGATGTGTTTGCCTCAAGCCGCATAGAGCCTTTTTCCATGTCACAATCCGATATACCAAGATAACGGATAATATTTTGAAGTTTTTGAGCGAATTCTTTGGTTTGTGATCCCGAATGAATATCAGGCTCGGTCACAATCTCAACCAAGGCAACTCCGCTTCTATTAAAATCAACTAAAGTGACTCTCTTCCCATCCAAAGTTGTGTGTTGAAGTTTTCCCGTATCTTCCTCGAGGTGAACTCTAGTGATTCTAATTTTTTCTGGGATTTTAGAATTTGGATTTTGGATTTCTAGCCATCCATTTATAGCTAGTGGTTCATCATATTGGCTAATTTGATATCCTTTTGGTAAGTCCGGATAAAAGTAATGCTTTCTGTCAAATTTAGAGACGCGATTAACTTTACAGTTTAAGGCGAGACCCAACATTATTGTCCACTCTACTGCTTTCTTATTTGGTACTGGGAGTGCTCCGGGAAGGCCCAAACAAACGGGGCATGTTTGAGTATTTGGGATTTTCCCAAAGTGATCAGCTGTACATCCACAAAACATTTTTGAGTTTGTTCGCAACTCAGCATGTATTTCCAGCCCAATAGTCGGCTCAAGTCTATTATTCATCAGCTAGGTTTGGTTTTCTTTTGTGCCAGTCAGTTAGCCTTTGATATTTCTCCCCTAGATCAAAAAGCATTTCCTCTGACCATCTTGGACCCATAATTTGCATTCCAACTGGAAGATCATTCTTTGTAAAACCGCAGGGAATAGAAAGCGATGGCGTACCTGACAAGCTTGATGGGGTGGCGTAGATATCCATTAAATAAAGTTGCAATGGGTCGCCCGATTTCTCACCAATATCAAAAGGCGGTATTGGAGAAACTGGAGCTAAAATTGCGTCAACTTTCTTATAAGCTTTTTCTAGATCTCTAATAAAAAGTGTCCTAACGCGGGCAGCTTTCTCATAATATCTGCCAGTATAACCTGCAGAAGATGCAAAGGTTCCCAACATTATTCTCCTTTTTGCTTCGGGCCCAAAATAGTTTCTATCATTTCCATATCGAACTCCATCGTACCTTGCCAAGTTACTAGCAGCTTCGGTAGGAGCAATAATGTAGTAAGCGGCAATTCCGTATTTCGTATGGGGAAGCGATACTTTTTTAATTTTAAAATTGGCTTTTTTAAAAGTATCCACGGCTTGCATAAATATTTTTTTGATCTCGCTGTCAATCCCATCGCTTAAAAACTCTATAGGAATTCCGATAATTCCTTTTTGTTTACCTAAATTTCGTCCGCGACTTTTACTTTGACTTGTTGCATCAAATAGATCCTTTTTATTTATTAAATTAAAAAACTTTTTTAGTTTTCCAACTGAAGTTGATAATAACCCGGGACAATCTAAGCTGCTTGCAAAAGCTATGACTCCATACCTACTAACTGCCCCATAAGTTGGCTTTATTCCGCATACGTTATTGTAGGCAGAAGGCATTCGAATAGAACCGCAGGTATCGGTTGCCGTCGCGACATCAACCTTTCTGGTTGCGACAACCACCGCGCTTCCACTTGAGGAACCACCGGCAACTTTCTTTATGTTCCACGGATTTTTCGTTGGTCCAAAGTCAGAGTTTTCACCGCTTGCCCCATGCCCCCAAGCATCTTGATTTAGTTTATATTTTGTTATAAAACCAGCCTCTATAAAGTCAGAAACGACAGAAGAATTGTACTGCGGTATATAACCTTCTAAAACTCTCGAACCTGCAGTTGTTTCAATTCCTTTTGTTATGAATAAGTCTTTGTGACCAACATTTCCCTTTGAATTTACTAAGGATAAAATCGCATTGTATTTATCTATTACCTTTCTTTTTTTGTGTTTTAGGATTTTAGTCGAAGTTTCTCTTTCTTCAAATACATTTCTAGCTAAAAAATAACCGTTATGCGTAGCTTTGGATTGGGCAAGTGCATCCTTCTGTGAAAAACTTTCTTTAATCTCATCTTCCCGAAAAATATTCTTAGTTTCATCTAAAACTTGATAAGTAGGAGGAACATTTCTTGTGCGGACTTGTCGGAGAATTTCCACGTAATTCAAAACAGAGGATAGTTGTTCTGTGTACTTCTGAAGCTCTTTCTCGCCTAAAGACAAGTTTGCCAACTTAGCAATGTGTTTGATTTTATCTTTTGATAAGATTGTTTTTTTCATTAAAAAAACTAGCTCTTTTAGAAGCTAGTTTGATTTTACCTAAATTTTATATATAAAACCAGCTTCCGTAATTAGGAAGAATTCTGGTTCTGTTGCTCTCTATTAATTTTCATTTTTCTAAATTGTACATATATTTTTTTCCTTGTCAAATGTTGTAGACTAAATAAAGTGAAGAAAGAAACCCTTATCGTAGTTTTTTATATTCTTTACTTTTCATGGCTATTTTTAATAACCTACCTTACTTCCCAAACGAGAACCCTAGAGTACATTTCGATTGGGATAGTTCTTTTTTACTTTACTTTATTAAGGGAAAGGGGCGACTTTTTTTTGTTTTGGCTTGGGGTAATCATTTCGCTCATCGGAGCTTCCTTTTCCCTAACTAATTGGAAATTGGACGTTGATATACAAATCTTTACCTTGTTGCCAATCTGGCTTCCTATTGCCTGGGGAATTACTTTAGTTGCTTTAAGAAAGCTATATATTATTGTAGCGCGTTGAAACCTCCCTCAATAGTCATGTAAAATACATATTATGGGGCTAATTGAGGACAGTATCTTTGCCATATATCGTAAAGCTCTCGAAGAAGGTGATATAAAACAAGCAAAAAAGGCAGTTGAACTTGCGAGTATACTAAAACAAAAAATTGAAAACGAAGGCTTCGTAGATCGGATCGTAAAAAACGAGTCAATTCATTCCATTCCCGGAAGCTTTTTTAAACCTTTTCCTTACAGATATTACCAAGAGGAAGGAGTAATAGTATTTGGAAACTCAGCAGTTTCTCTTACAACTATTGAGAATAGGCTCTTTTCGCTCTTTGCTTCCAATGAATCAACAGGAAATAATATTAGGATAATAACTAAGAAAGAAATCCGGCAACATTTATGGGCAAATAAATCAGTTTCTCCAAATTCTATTCGTATCACTATTTTACGCTTAAGACAAAAGATAGATGTTAATAAAGAGCGGCCCCAGATACTCATAAGTATCTATCGGAAGGGTTATGTATTCTTTGGAAAAAGAATTGCTGACAATGAACAAAATATTTAATCATAGTGTCTGTACAATATATTTACCCATATTTGTTTGTAACATTTTTGTTGTAACCTATAACATTATAAATATAAATAAAAAGTACAATGTTTCATTTACATAGTTTTCATTATCTTATTTCGATTAATTACAACACGTTAACTATAGACGTACAATAAAATCATCATACTTACTTTCTATAAAGAAAGTTGTTAATCAAAATAATTATCATTTTTACCTCAAGCATAAATTGATATAAATCACGCACGACACTAATCACTGTGGGGTAAAAAGTGCTAAAATATTTTCCTCGACCTTTTTACCAAATAATTGCAATAAGTATATAATTATAAGATATTATATATATGAATTGATATTACTGTAAAACAATACTAAAATTCGTATTATTTTTATTATTCTACCTAAAAAATATCCTTTAGCTCAATTAATTATGGGCTTATTCATAAATCTTAATTTAATGTATTTACCTGCGAATTTTAACTTGTTTTTCACGATCTTTCATTGTGATGAAAGATCAAGAATATTACGCAAAAATTAGACTTAAATATCGTTACAGAAAAGTTACTTTATTATCAAACCATACTTTGGAGAACTTTAATTCTTTCTTCTACAGGTGGGTGAGTATTGAATAAACCCGAGAACCAGTTAACTGCCCTTCGACTTCGCTCAGGGTAAGCCCTTTTTGAGTCAAACTTAAATGGATTAATAATATAAAGGTGTGCTGTTGCTTTGTTGGCTGCTTCAAGGGGCTCATGATCCGTTGCGATTTTTTCTAACGCTGTTATCAACCCGGAGGGTTGACGAGTAATTCCCACAGCTGACGCATCCGCAGTAAATTCTCGTCTTCGAGATATTGCAAGTTGAATTAGTTGAGCTATCAACGGTGACAAAATCGCAAATATCAAACCTAGAAGCAAAAATAAAGCCGCCAATTGACTTTTATCCCTATCATCCCTTCTACCTCCTCGGAAGCTTATTCTCAAAAACCAATCAGCCATCAAAGCAACAGTCCCAACCAAAACAGCAACAATACTCATTAGCCGTATGTCATAGTTTCTAATGTGAGAAAGTTCGTGTGCAATCACTCCCTCAAGTTCAGTTCTACTTAACTTTTGAAGTAATCCTGTGGTAGCACAGATAACGGCGTGTTCGGGATCGCGACCAGTCGCAAAAGCATTTGGAGCAGTATCTTCAATTACATAAAGTTTTGGTTTTAGTAAACCAGTTCCAATTGCCAAATTCTCAGCTACAGTATAAAAGTCAAACTCTTTCTTTCTGTCTGCCGGACGTGCTGATGAAATCGCCAGAACTATTTTGTCGGAATACCAATAGCTAGAAAAACTTACTAAACCCGAAAAAATTAGTGCAATACCTACAAACCCAAGCCCTCCGGGTTCATAACCCATATAAACGGCAAAAGCTTGGGCCAAAACATATATAACTACCGTCGTAAACAGTAAAAAGACAATTAGTATAAGAGCGCTTTTCCTCTTGTTAGAAGCGACAGCTTCGTAAATATTCTGCATAAATTTAAAGACTCACTTTAGGGGTCTTTAATTCACCCTCTCCAACGCTTACGTGTTCACCTTCGGTTGGTGTTATCAATCCGGGCTGTTCCTCAAATTTAAATAGCATGGCTACAATATTTGAAGGAACACTTACTCTTTTAACGTTATAGTCTGCTGTTAAATCGATGACTAAGCGTCGAGCAAACATTACTTTATCGGAAGTATCTCTCAATTCATCCATTAACTTTGAGACAACTTCTGATGCCTTTAACTCAGGATTACTCTCTACAACAACTTGAATATTTGGTAATACTGAAGCAAGTTGACTACCTGCATCTGCCATTTTTTGAACGTCACCGGATTTAATTGCGGAAGTAATTGATTTTCTTGCCTCAGTAAGAGCTTCGTAAACACCTTTCTCGTGTTTTAGGTAACCCTTAGCAGACTCCTCAAGGTTTGGTATCAGGTCAACCTGCCTTTTAAGTTGGTTTCCAATTTCTTGAACAGCTGCTTTTATTCTTGCTTTACTGGATACAAAAAAGTTATAGACCGATATGACCCAAGCTACCAAAGCTACTGCAACTATTACTAAAATCCATAATAAACTCATTATTTTTCACCACCCTTCTGAGAATTTCTAATTATTCTAATTGCTCTAATTTCTAAATAAATCCTAATTTCTAAATCCCAAACAAAATTGGTTATTGGTGCTTGGTAATTATTTAGGTTAATTAGAAATTAGGTTAATTAGGTAAATTCATTTTATCATCTTTTCAAACTCTTCTAAACTCCTCGTATTTATAATATCTTTTTTCTCTGCCCAGCCACGTCTAGCAACAGAAACTCCAAATTCCATATTATCCATATGATCGACGTGGTGCGAATCTGTTCCTAAAGTTAATTTAATTCCCAAACCAACAGCTTCTTTTACTAGAAAGTCGGGCAAGTCCAGTCTCATTGGATCACAGTTAATTTCCACCCATATGTCATGTTTTATGCAAAAGTCAAAGATCTTCTCCCAATCCAAATCAATTCCTTCTCTTTGAGTTAGTTTCCTAGCTGTAGGGTGAGCAAAAATCTTAACTTTAGGATGCATTAATCCTGATATAACCCTTTTAGTCATCTGGCTTTTCGACAAGCGAAAGCTTGAGTGTATTGACACCAATGCAAAATCCAAAGTTTCTAAACCCTTTTCAGTTACGGGTAGCTTTCCCGATGGTAGAATGTCTATTTCTAAGGAGTTATAAACTCTTTTGGCGCCTTTGATACTTTTGACGCCTTTGATACTTTCATTTAACTTCGCAATCGCTTCCTTCTTTCGTCTTAAAATATCGACAATTTGTCCTTCACTATGTCTACTATGACTTGGGTTGTGCTCAGTAAAAGCAACGTACTCATAGCCCATACTATTCGCTTTATTAACAATCTCTTCCATGCTAGATTCTCCTAGATCGTGACTTGTCTCCACATCAAAAGAAGAGTGGATTTGAAGATCTGCCTTAATCTCTCGGACTTCGACTAGTTTAGGAAGTTGATGATTCAAAGCAGCCTTAATTTCTCCCGTATCCTCCCTGAGTTCTGGTGGAATCCAGTCTAATCCTAAAAAATTATAAAAACTTTCTTCTGTTGCAAATTTCTTTAACCCTTTTGCTCCTCTTTTTCTAATACCGTATTCTGAAAGACTGTAATTTTTCTTTAAGGCAAATTCTCTTAAAGCAATATTGTGGTGTTTACTTCCAGTAAAATGTTGCAAAAGTGCCCCATATCGATCCTGCGGTTGAACCATTAAATCAACTTGCATATCACTTGGAACAACAATTGAAGAAGTTGCTCCTCCCTTTTCCAATATTCTTTGAGCTTTAGGAAACTTAGTAAAATGATTTAATACTTTTTGAGGATTTTTCGTTGCAACTGCTATATCAACGTCTCCTACCGTTGAAGCACATCTTCTTAAACTTCCTAAGGGGTCGGCTTTCAAAACCTCATTTTCTTTTTTTAACCACTCAATAACCTCATCGGCAATTCTATCTGCATATGGTAGTAGGTGTCTTTTAGATCTCCCTTTGACTTCAGCGATCGAGCGAAGAATATCTTTTTCCGACTCTTGCCCAAAATTTTCAATAGTTGATATTTTCCCTTCTTTAGCTAATTCCTCTAAATCCCCAATTGGGTTCTTTTCTGAAATTTTAGATCCAAACTCTGTTACCAACTTATAAGCTGTTTTTGCTCCAATTCCTGGAATAATCATTAGCTCAAACATCTGCGGAGGAAGTCCTTTCATAACTTGACTAAAATGGCTTGATGAACCCTTTTTAAAAAGTTCATCCAAGTGTTTTGAAATACTTGGTCCAATTCCTGCAATTTCATTTAACTTTCCTTCGTCCCAAAGATCTTTAAGTTCACTTGAAGAATGCTCAACTGAATCTGCTGCTCGCTGATATGCAATAATTCTAAACCGATTTTTCGATTCACTTTGGAGTTGATATGCCGCAGCCACAGCTCTCAAAAGTTCCGCAATTTCCAGATTCGTCATCGCTTTATGCATTCTCATCTTTATTTGATTATACCTCACAGCGAATTCGATTGAGAAGTTGTCCTGCAATACTTTTTGAGATATAATCTTCCTTAAATTAAGGGGTTGTAGCTCAGTTGGTTAGAGCGTCCGCCTGTCACGCGGAAGGTCGAGGGTTCGAGTCCCTTCAGCCCCGCAAACTAGAAAATCCCCACCAAAGGGTGAGGGTTTTTAGTTTTATGGACCGGACGAGAAGTTTACCCTGAGCGCAGTCGAATGGTAGTCCCTTCAGCCCCGCAAATTAGCTGCAAGTTTGCTCATTGATTTACTTTTATTTGTCTTATAGTTATAATACCAACATGGCAAATGAACGGTTGGACATCAGAAACAGCGAACTTCCTTTACAAGAAAGACTGAAGTTGTTTGACGCAAAATACTGTCCTGATGAAATTGATAGTGCATTTGTTGAAAAAGCTGACGGGAGTGGTGCAAGGTATACTGTATACGCATTTCCAAGGAGCGGTAAAGGTATTGTTCCTCGCTTGAGCGAATTTTTATTAGAGGCAGCATCTGTAGGTGATCAGCTTTGGGGCACTCTCCAAGTTGATGGTCCGAAAAGCGTGATTGAATCTGGAGAAAATTTAATAGTTTTAGAGAGAACTCTCGGCTCTACTCCGAAAATTTACGAAGCTCCCGATGTGGACTTAGATTAATCTCTTCGTGTTTAATTGGATATTTGAAATAAATGTTCCGGAGATAGTTCACTAGAGCCGCCCTCGCTTCGTCGTAGCTTTAGCGAAGACAACTTCGCAGCTACTTGAAGCGTCGGCGAGGTAATACCCGCAAAAAATTGAATTCTTAAAAAATCTTAAATAATAACCCATTGTTTGAACGTAATTAACACCCGGTGTTGGGATTCAGTTTTGAGTGATAAGAAAAAGGCGCTATTCGTTGATATAATCAGCTTATGATGGAGAAAATTACTTCTTTATACGGTGCATCGCACTTTTCAAAAATAAACAAAGATAATGGTAGAAGAGTGGGATTAGTAGTAGGAAGTTTTGACATTCTTCATTTAGGACATATTAAACTTTTTCGTTTTGCAAAAAGATATGTAGACGTACTTATTGTTGGTTTAGATAACGATGAAACAATTAAGTTAGTAAAAGGGAAAAATCGCCCAATTAACAACCTTAGAAGAAGAAGTGAATTACTTTCTGACTTAGAAACCATAGATAAAATCTTTGAAATTAAGTCAGTATCTCATCACGACAGCGAAGAAGCCCTTGAAACTTATAAGAAAATTGTAAAGCAAGTCTCCCCGTCACATATTTTTACCCACAGATTATGTGATAAACATTGGTTAAAGAAAAAGAAAATTGCAAAAGAAAATAATATCACTTTCATCCTGGACAAGAGTAAAAGAGTTACAAATTCAGGAACGATAATTAACAGACTTCGTGCTGAGTTATAAACCAAATTTCTTAGGAGATAAAACTTTAGATATCATTCAAAAACTTTACACCTAACATTTCTGCTTTCTTATCCTTTCTCCAATCAGAACCCCAGTCTACACATTCTTTCTTTGTACACAGTAATACTCCTTTGCTTTGTTTATTATTGGAGTTATTTTCATAAATCAAGTAATCTGAAATTTTATGACAATGTCCGCATCTTAAAATCTTGGTTGTGTAAGAAATTCGTCCTTGAAAAATTACAACCCAGAATACCCCTGATCCATCCACATTATCTATTTGTCTAAGTTTTGGCGCTTCCATTTGATTACTTTTATTCTTTAATTATACAGTAAATTATGGAAAAGTGTATCTTAATTTTTTCAAGGCACATTTTTTATATAGAAGCAAAGGCTTTAAAAACAACTGAATCTAATGAACTATATTTGTATACATTTATTAATACCAAAAGTTAAATATCTTTTGTATAATTTTATCAATACAAAATATGAAAAGGGTCGTGAAATATTATAAATAGTTAATTTTAATCGTGAAAGATGTTGTGAAATATAATATTTATTTTTATGGAATCAAAATTTCAACAATAATATTCGTATTATTTGCGGGGCTTGACAAAACTAAGCTCATAGTTTAAATTCAGACTGTTGAAAAGCTGCTCCGATAACTGCTCCTGAAAGGTGGTGAATATCTTGAATCTTAAGTCAACACTAAAGTCTATAAAGCTACACGAATCAACGATTAGTATGATACTTGGGGCTTTTGTTATTGTCGTCGCGGGAGTGCTTCTTATTAATTATTTCTCTAGTAGGAAAGGAGAAATAGTTCCACCTTTGGAAATAGAGGGAGAATTAACGGAAGGTACAACCCATGTTGTTCAGGAAGGCGAGGATCTTTGGAAAATTTCCGAGCAATATTATGGAACAGGATTTGAGTGGAGTAAAATTGCCCAAGCCAATAACATTACCGATCCAAATCAAATAAGATCTGGACAAACATTAATTATTCCTGGTACGGCAAGTGCTGAAATAGCTCAGGATCAACCTACAAAAGAAGAAAAATCACCAACACCCACTCAATCAGAAGAAGTTGTTATGACGACAGTTGGTAGTCAACATACGGTGGCAAAGGGGGAAACACTTTGGGTAATAGCAGAAAAGTACTATAAATCTGGTTACAACTGGGTAGATATTGCAAAAGAAAATAATTTAGAAAATCCTGGTATTATCAATGAAGGACAAAAGCTTAATATACCTTCTGTTGAGTTCAAATTAGCTACAGTTGTAGATAGCCCAAAATCACTTTCCGAGGCAGAGGCAATTTCTGGTGGTTCTTATACCGTAAAACAAGGAGATTCTCTTTGGAAAATTGCTGTTCGGGCCTACGGTGATGGATACCGCTGGTCAGATATCGCTAAAGAAAATAATCTTTTGAACCCTGCGTTAATACATCCTGGCAACTCTTTTAAACTCCCTCGCTAAACCGCAAAAATACTCGTTTAAAACTACCTTGAACGATAGGAAGTTATGTGGTAATAATGATATCAGGTGTTTATGCGGGATTAGTTGAGCGGTTCAACACTACCTTCCCAAGGTAGGAAGACGGGTTCGACTCCCGTATCCCGCTCTGGTTCGACAGGCTCAGCATTCGCGTGAGACTGACGAAACACAACGAGATACAGGAGGAGAATTTTACCCTGAGTGAAATCGAAGGGACTCCCGTATCCCACTCAAAGAATATGTACACGCCAGAACACAAAAGTAAACTGTATCTTCTTTTAGTCCTGGCTGTTGCTTCATTAATCGGCTGGGCAGTATTTGTTCGGTATAGACCAATGCTTGTTGAAACAAGTTGTAGTGAAGTTGCAGCCAATTCAAGTGACATATTAGGTAAAAGGTATAGTATCAATAATAACGACTTTTCCTACGAGACCGTAAAACGGGAGTGTTTAAATGAGTTTAAATGAATTAAATGAAACTGAAACTTATTCGAAAAGTCGAGGAGGCTAAAGATACAAAATCTTTTTTTTGGGAAACTGAAAAACCGGTTTCTTGGCTTCCAGGACAATATTTTTATTTTACTCTTCCCAAACTCTCTCAGCCGGACCCGCGAGGATCTACAAGACATTTCACTATATCTCTTTCTCCTACTGAAGGACCAAACATTTGCCTGACTACTCGAATCAGAGATAATTCAGGATATAAACAAACTCTTGACAGTCTTTCTATCGGAAGCATCATTGAAGGTGAGGGGCCCAATGGAACTTATATACTGGATGAAAAAGAGATTGGAACACATATACTTATAGCTGGTGGGATAGGAATCACACCATTCAGGAGCTTTATCAAATACAACATTGACAAAAAGCTGACAAAAATAAGTATTCATCTTATTTACGCTAATTCCACCCCTTCCGAAATTACTTTCAGAAAAGAGTTAGAGTCGTGGGATAAAAAATACGACAATATTAAAGTAGACTTTACAATATCTCGACCTGAAGAGTCCAAACAAAAATGGATAGGATTAACCCGTCGCATTGATGCAGATATGATCACGCGTCTCACTTCCCACATCTCATCTCCAACCTACTGGCTCTGTGGTCCTCCCCCTATGGTCGAAGCAGTGGAAAAAGTTTTGGGTTCAATGAAAATTACCTCAGATAAACTCCGAGCCGAGAAATTCACCGGATATTAAACTTCAGTGGTATAATTGCTATGCGCCAGGATAGCTCAGACGGTAGAGCAAGGCTTTCGTAAAGCCGAGGTCGTGGGTTCAATTCCCACTCCTGGCTCTTTATGTACTCAAGACGACTTACAATCGAAGAGAGGAAGAATAAGAAAAGAGCTTATACATTAATTGTAATAACATTGGGATTAATTATACTTATTTTTTTCTACGGGCTTACTGGTGCTGCAAAATTCTCTGCCTTTTTGCTTGACTTAAGACGCGGTTCGGAAGAGGTAGAGGTCTCAGATTCCACTCCTCCACCACCACCAAGATTCGATTCGCAACCATCCGCTACTAATCAAGACAGCCTTGAATTAAAAGGTTCAACTGAAGCAGGATCAACTGTAAATATTACGGTTAACGGCAAAAAAGAAGAAGTACTTGCCAATAGTCAGGGAAGATTTCTTTTAACGATAAATCTTTCGGAAGGTATAAATATTATTGTTGCTTATGCAAAAGATAATTCAGGTAATGTTAGCCAAAAAACCGAAACAGAAATTATTTTAGATAATGACGAACCCAGTTTAGAAATCTCAAAACCAGAAGATGAATCAGAGTTTTTCGGATCTCGTCAGCGGCAGTTAATTATTGAAGGAAAGGTTGAAGAAAACGCCAAAGTTCAAATAAACGATAGAGTGGTTGTTGTAGAGAGCGACGGAACCTTTTCTTTCGTAACAACTCTTTCAGAAGGCCAAAATAATTTTACAGTTAAAGCCGAAGACGAAGCCAGAAATAAGGTTGAAAAAAACCTTAAAGTTACGTATGCTCCTTAATCGCGCAAGCAAAGAGGATTGCCATAAACCCCATTACCCAAGGATAAAACATACTGTTAACGAAAAAACTATGACCAACAATTGTAAATGCCAGTGTTAGAAAAGTGTTCCGATACAAATCAAAATTAATACTGTTAAATACTTTTAAACCCATATATAAAAAGGTTATTAAACCTAAAACTCCCGTTGTTGCGGTCACAAAAAGCAAACTCGAATCGGCGCCACTACAGGCATGTGAGTCATTACTTCCTCCGAACATTTCAATACGAGCACTACAGATGTTATTAAAACCTACTCCAAATAGCGGGTATTCGCTAATTATTGAAAAGGTCTGTCTGTAGTTATTTAATCTTGCATAAACACTTTGGGTTCGCTCAAGCCTAGCACCTTCACTTTTCGGCCGGGGTAAAAGTGGAACAATGAAAATAAATGCAAGAACCATTAAAGTTAGCAGTTTTTTCTTTTTCTTCAACCAAGCCAATGTGAACATTCCTAATAATAGCGCCAGGTATGATGCGCGAGAGTAAGTGAAAAGAACCGAGATAAAAAGAAAAAAAGCAATTACCAACTGATACTTCCCTTTCTCTTGCAAAAACAAATTACTAACCAATAAAAAACCCATAACAAGGATAATACCTGTAAATCCTGGATCTAAATACGTCCCGACAAGTCGGTATAAATGATCATCCCATCCAATATATTTAAGCGAGGTGAGATCTGGTAGCCAAAAATACTGAATCCAACCGAATATCGCTGCAAAAACTGACAATGAAATTAGACCAGCGTAAAGTATCTTTTTATCTAACGCCTTTCTGACAATCAGGTTCCACACTAATACGAAAAATGAGTAGTAAGCAAAAATTCTTAATAAATAAAGTGAATTCACTAAAACTTCATTCAGCGGAAAAAAATATAAGGACAGTACGTTTGAAAAAAAAGCGATTATTAGAAAGGATTTTATTGCACGGTCTATATTAGGTTTTTTAGATCGGGCCACTATAATTAAAGGAATAGATATCAAAGCTATTATATCAACGGCGTGTATTGGGATTTCCTCACTCGTTAGCTGAAAGTTAAAACGAAGTAGCTGACCGAAAGGGTAGAATAATAAATATAAAAAAACTATTCCTACACCTAGTTTTTGATAAATCTTTTTTGAAGCATCCATAGTTTACTCCAGGCCAAATATGAGTGAAAACTCATAACAATAGCAAAGACAAATCCTTGTATACCGTCCAGAAATCCCATTCGTATTATGAAATTTTTCACAAAATGCGCCGCCGGCCAAAACAAAATTTTAATGACCGATGAACTTTTGCCTTCCTCATTATTTGCTACCGCATGCCAAGTTGACCACCTATCCACAGACTCAATAAACGCTCCTACACTCTGATGAGGATAATGTTTTATTGGGTAAGAAAATTCAGAGGTCCGACCTCTAATTTCAAAGCGTGGGTGGACCCTTCTTACCCAGTTTCCGGACCCTTTCCTTACTAGCCGTAGAACCGTTGAATACCCCGATTCACCATGTTTTAGCCAAGAACCCCACATATAATCTACCCTTCTGAAATAGTAGCCCTTAATTTGTTCGTTTCTCCCAAGCGTATTAACTATATCTTTCGAGAGATTATCAGTTATCCGCTCATCAGCATCCAAAAATAAAACCCATTTATTCTGCGCTTTCTCCATTCCGAAATTGCTTTGTTCTGAATAATTCATATCCATATACCTTTTATAGACTTTGGCACCAAGTTTTTCTGCAATTGATGTTGTCTCATCTTTCGAGTTATCATCAACTACTATTATTTCATCACAAAATTTCAAAGATTCAATACAATCTTTGATGTTACTCTCTTCGTTTTTGGTTAATACAACTGCGCTAACAGACAAATTTGCCATAGTTTTAAAATTTGTATGCTACAAAAATTTATTTAAAAAGAAATTTTTTTATCATTTTCGTACCCCAACTTTAACATAGCCTTTATCGAACACTTTCTCAAACTTTTTGAGTGAACTATATGGATATTCGAAAATTGCGTAAGACTTTTCGGAATTTTTGACCGGTTCGTTCCCTTTCCACCAAAGTAAATACTGATAATGGTTATCTGCCGAGTGGAACATATATCCTGGCCCTCGAAAAACAAGATCAAAGTTCTCATTTTTAGTGTCTTCAATAATGAAATCAACTGTTTCCAACCTTTGTTTAAAAGTAATATAATCACGCTTCTCAGAAATAAAATTATTATTTAATAAAAACCAAATATTTCCGACAATAATAATCGTAAGTATTATAAAACCAGCTCGTTTAAGTTTTTCAATCAGAAAATTAAAAAGTAAAGACATTATCACTATGATGGGTAGATAAGTGAGCGGCATATAAGCTTCGGAAAAAACTCCTCTTATAAAAAAACCTAATATGGTTATGAAAAGCCACAATAAAATAAATTTGTTAGCAAATACTGACTTTTTTTGTTTTTTAAATTTATTAAGGAAAAAAAGTATTGCAAAAGATATTATCGCTAGAGCAAAATTATCTGAATTTGGATATATAAATCTTTGCAAGAAAGAAACAAAAGGAGTAAATGGGACAACGTTTCTTCCCCCTGTAAAGATAGAGGTAAAACCCTCGAAGATTTTGGTAGCAAACCAGCCCAAAAAACCCAAGGTTTGTAAATAAACACCTTTTTGCAGGTCGTAAATAATAAACGGAAGTAATCCTACTAGTCCACCTAAAATAAAGCGGAGGATTTGTTTTCTTTTTATTTGAATCTTGTTCCACAAGAAGGCAAGAATAATTATTGGTAATAAAATAAATCCCGCCAACTCAAATTGATAAAGTATCGCTAGCCAAAGGCCCAAAAAAAAGAAGTGTTTTGAATTTTTTTTGTTTATTTGTGTAAAAGACCAAGCAGCAAAAAGAGTAAGTAAGTAAATCGGTCCGACGACGAAAGGGAGTCGATCAATTTCGACCATAAAGGGTGAAGTTGCGGTAATTAGGCAAGCAATAAGCCCAACTCTCTTGCCAAACCATTCAGAAACGAGCTTAAATGTTAAAAAGGTAGATATTACTCCTAGAAAGGACGTTAAGTATGCTCCCGATACAGGATTAAAGTTAAATAATTTGAGTGTTCCCGCCAAAAGCCAAGTAAATATCGCTCCCTGGCTTAAAATCGGCACGCTAGAAGGGATCCCGACCAAAGGAATATTACCGGTCAGTAAAAAATCCCGCGCAGAAAGGTAGTACCATCCAAAATCTCCAATAAAAGCCATTAATTCCGATAATCTATAAAAGCGTAAAAATGAAGCCACTGCTAGAGCTGATAATAATATCGCACTTCTTTTATTAAGTCTTAAAAAGGCCTCTACGAATAGTGCACTAAATATTCCAAAATGTTTTTTAAAATGATAAAATCGGCTTTTTTCAAATATTTTTTTATGTTTCTCACCGCCCTCAGCAGGTTTCCAGTAATGAATTACTTCCGCCTCGGGAATCATATAAATTTTATATCCCAAATCTTTAACTCTTTTACACAAATCGTTTTCCTCAAAGTATAAAAAGAAATTTTCATCGAACCCCCCAATTTTTTCAAAAATACTTTTCCGAATCAGAAAAGCAGAACCCGGAACAACATCGACTTCACGCATTTTATTTTTGGGAATATCTTTTAACCAATATCCTCGGGAGATTCTATTTCTCGAAAAAACTTTGTTTATGAAAGATAGCCCGAAAATAGCTCTCAAAGGAGTTAAAGCACTCGTGCCTATATCCTCAAAAACTTTGCCGGTTTCGTGAATAAGATTAGGTGCAACAATGGCAACATCTTTGTGTTTATCTAAAAACGAAACCAGATTATCTAATGCTTTGGGACTTAATTCAGTATCGGGGTTTAGGATGAAAATATATTCTCCTTTTGCTTGTCTTTCACCTAAATTATTTCCTGCCCCATACCCGACATTTCTAGGGCTTTTTATATATCGTATGCCTCTAGGGTATTTTAATTTATTTTCAGATATACCCGATTCGCTATTGTCAACTACTATAACTTCGTATTTAATTTTCGATTTACTTCGTCTAATTGAGCTTAAACACTTGTTCATCAAACGCAAATGTTTATAGAAAACGATAATAAAAGAAACTTTTGATTTCGTCATTTTTCCTTACCAGCTATTTTCAATAGATGTTTTTCAACGCATGCGCCGTGTTTTTCCCAGCTAAAGTTATTAATTACATGTTTTCTACCTGCCTTCCCCATACTTTTAACAATTTTCGGATGCTCTATTAAGTAAATAATCTTATTAGCAAATTCTTTTGCATTACGTTTCAACAGAAATCCGGTTTTACCATCAATCACAGATTCCTTATAGCCGCCCTCATTCACAGCAAGAACGGGTGTTTCGCATGACATAGATTCTAGAGCAACTAAACCGAATGGTTCGGAATATGCACTACACAAAGTCGCGACCGAGCGAGAATATTCTTCCGCTAATTCATTATCATCGCTAATCGTAAAGTCCCCTTTACCGTAACCCAAAACTTTTAAATTCGCTTTATGTTTTTGTTCAACTATATCGAATGCTTTCCTAGCTAAATAATAGCCTTTTAATTTATTTCTTCCTCCAATAAATAATATTTGCGGAATTTTTTTTGAGTTTTTTTTTCTAAATACATTTGAATCCACACCGAGGTGACATGTAAACGGTTCTTTTTCATAAGTACTTCTGACTTTGTCGGCAATATAGTAGGAACTTGTCAGTATATAGTCAGAAGCCTTTGCGTTTCTTTTGTCTATGTCTTTGCGAATCTTCCTGGTAAGACTTTCGTAGATTCGCTTATAAAAAGAAGTATTGTCATTAAATTTCAATACTCTTTCATAAGCAATTCTCAGTAACTCGTGACAATGGTATACATTGGGAATTTTCAAATAACGAAGGAGGAAAGGAGCCTCTGTATACATATCGCTGTGAACTAATACTGCATCATAATACCTTCTATTAATATCATCTGCTATTTTTTTTTGAACAAATTTTAAATTAATAAAATTATCAACATCTTTCTCTAATCTGTTTAAGAACGATGGAAGGAGACTGTTTACTTCAAAATTATAAACGTAAACTTTGTCTGCAAATTTTGTTAATTTATTTTCTTTGCTTTTAAAACTTAATAAATACAAATGAATTACGTGGTTATCGGATAAATATTTAAGTTGTTCATATAAAGTTCTGTCAGCGCCGCCGAACGGAAGGTTGTGAAAAACTGCCAATTTCATTTGATTTTTTGGGTAATAAAAAACTGCATTGCACCCTTACTTTTGTAAGAAATCTTTACATTTTTACTAATTAATTGTGTTAACAATGGTTTAACAATAACAACTGGAAATAGCTTCCCGTAAGGTGAGTCTTTTAAGTAAGACCACAACTCCCTTTTATAAGGTCGGAATGTCGCGATTTTATGTAACTTATACCAGATATTAACAACTTTCTTTGGAAAATATGTTTCATGGAAGATAATTTTTAAACCATTATCTAGAAAGATTTTTCCCCATTCATTTTTACTTCTGAAATGAAAGTGGTCAACTCTTTCGTTATATTTATCTAACTCAAACTTATTGACACCTAAGTCTTGAAGAAATTTTATATGCTCAGGCGAGGGAACAGTTAAATAAAACAAACCGTTGTCTTTCAGCACCCTAGACACCTCGGCAACCGCACTTAAATCATTTGCTATATGTTCAAAGGTACTATTACTAACTACTGTGTTAAACGAAGAAGACTTAAGAGTCATTTTCGTTGCATCAACAACTTCAACTTTTCTATACATTCCACAATTTTTGGCGAGTTTAACCCCTTTGGGGTCGTTATCAATTCCCACATCAATAATCTGATTCATTGAAAAAAGATGCTTACTATTCGAACCATTCCCAATCCCGATATCTAAAACTGGGGGTTCAAAATATCTTTTTGCCCAAATAAGTGTTTCTACGGATCTTAACAAAACATCTTGTGGAACAAACCAAAAATCATCAACAAAATCTTTTACAACTTTATTAATGTTTTTTTCATCCTGCAATAAAACTATCTTTTCGTCTATCATTTTTTCCTAAGAACAGCAAAATAGTCATTACCCCAGAGAATATTAAACGGAACATTTTTACTTAAAGGATAAAGGAAGACAAGGAAATTAAATAATTTATCTTTCCACGTTATTTCAGGTTTGTTTATTGTGATATTAGTTGATCGTATTTTACCTTCAAAGCCACTTTCTTTGAAAATTCTTTTCAATGAAAAATAGTTTGGCTCATTTACATGCATAATTTTGTGATAACGAGTTCTTATTTTTAAGGGTTTATCTAAGTTTCCGTAATCCCCATTGGTCATTAAATTATTTACCCCAACGATGATTGTACTTAAGGGATAACACCAAAAGCGATAAGTAAAATCATTGAACCACTTACTTGGAGCAGCATGTATAAATACAAATCCGCCATCCGTTAAGATTCGTCGTATTTGTTGGAAAACTATCAACTGTTCTTCAGGGTATAGGTGTTCTAAGACTTCTGTTAAAATAACAACCTCAAACCCGTTGTTTTTAAATCTAAGATTTTTTGCATCGCCAATCTTAAAAGTAACTTTCTTTTGTACTGCTCTTGAATAATGTTTTTTTGCTTCGTTGGCTAATTTTATTGCATTTCTTGAATAATCAATTCCAACGACTTCCTTCGCCCCATTTCTTGCAGACCAAAATGCTAATTCACCTCTCCCGCACCCGATATCCAAAACTTTTCTTCCGTAAACAGATGGTATTTCTTTAGCTATCCTGCTAAGTCTAGGTTCTAGAATTTTTCCCCACGATATTTTGAACTCATCATATCCAGAAGCGTCAGTCAGGTAATACTCTTCTGAATAATGCTTGGGGTTAACCCTTCTCATAAAGAACCTTCCTCGCGAAGTGAAACATGACAGGAATCGACACGAATGCACCAATCAATGATGCATACGCAGCCCCCAACATGCCGAATCTGCTTATTAAAGGCAAGGCCGTCATGGAAAGTCCTGCAATACTCACAAAGGTAACTAATGTTATATACTCCTGCTTTTTAATTGCCAGGAAGAGTGCCGAAGTTGACCCTGAAATAGCTCTAACTACACCAAATACTGATAAAACCTTTAGGGCAGGTATTATTTCCAGCCATTTTGAACCCAAAAATAATAATACAAATGGTTCTGCAAAAATAATAAGAAATAATCCGAAAGGTATTGTCACTAGAGTAATTGACCCCAAAACTTTAAAATATGCAGTTCTAAGTCTTTCTCTGTCTCCATAAATTCTTGTATAAACTGGGAATACCACCTTACTCACAACCTCTCCACCTTCCGTTATTGGTAAAGTAGATATTTTGTAAGCAATTTGATAAAGGCCGAGCGATGTTGTGTTTATCAACCTACCTACAAGGGCGTCGTCAATATTGTGGAATAAATAATCAAAAATTCCTGCAAGAGTAATCCATTTACCCCTCTGAAATACTTTTTTAACTTTGACAGATTCAATATTAAACCTCGGTAATGGTCGCACCAATAACCAAGATAAAATAATCTCTAGTAGTGATCCTGCAATCATGCCCCAAACCAAACTCTCCGCCGATTTCAGTAAAATTGCTAAAAAAATCGTAACAATTGCATCAAATGTGAATATTGTCAAACGGAAATTGAATTCCTTATTAAATTGAAGTTTCTTTTGAAAATTGACAACTGCAGGATTTATAAAACCTCGTAGAAAAGGAACTGTGCTTATCAGAAAGAGCAATCTAATGGATTCGGGAGAGTTGAAAAAAGTTGATACCGGTATTGCTAAAATTAAAATTAGGAACGCGATTAAAAAACCTCGAACTAAAGAAACAATCCATGCAGAGTTAATATATTCTTTAATGTCGGATTCTTCCTGAACAAGAAAAGCATTAATTCCTGTTTCTGTTAATATTTCCAGAAAAGCCAAAACTAAAGAAGCTATTCCAAAGAGACCAAACTCAAAAGGACTCAAAATTCGTGCCAAAAATCCTATTTTGATAAAAGCGATTGCACGAGTAGTTCCTCTTAAAGCCCCCATCCACGAAATACCCTTTATTGTATCTTTAAAATATCCCACTACACATTGATTTTACCAGCAAAATTGGTATTGGAGTAATTAGAATAGTTCGAATCCTATTAGCCTCCCCAAAACGGATTCGATTTGTTCAGTTGAGCGCCAAACCCTTCAGAAAGCCGAACATAACAGAAAAGTCGGAAGTAAATTGCAAAACTATTCCCCATAATCCAGCTTTCCAGTCTCTATACTCGACATAGACTTTGCGAAAAGACCAGAAAATGTAAAGTGTCAAAAGTATTAAAGGTACCAAAAGTATCAGAGGATTATAAAAACCGTAAAACAATAAAATTCCACCCAACAGATAGCGTACAAATATTAAAACCGCTTTTATATTGTGCGACGAAAGACCTTTAGCCGGATGCCACCATATACCATAATCCGCATCCCATTTTGCATAAGAATAAATTTTTTTAACAAATACGCTATATGAACTAGGTATCCTCCACTCTACTTGCGCATCTTTTACGGCCTCATATTTAGCTCCAAGTTTTATTGCTCTATAGTTAAAATCTGTATCCTCCGCAGAATTATTATCCCGCTCCGGAAATCCCCCAATCTCCTCCCAAATTTTTTTTCGAAAAGCCATAGATCTTGTGGAAGGCAGAAAATTCATATCAAACCTTGATGGTAGAACTCCCAAAAAAACCGACTCTGCTTTCTGGAAAGAATTCTCAGCAATCATGTGGTAAAAACCTGCTACCACATCCACTTTAGAATTTGTAAAAGGTTCCGTGACATTTTCAAGCCAATCTTTTCTTGCAGTACAATCAGCATCCGTAATAGCTATTATTTCGTTTTTTGCCAAATCAACGGACAAATTTCTTCCCCTAGCTCTTGTACATCTTTCAATAAGAAGTTTTATCTTTTGATTTTTTTTCTGGAGATGGCGTATTATCTCTGCTGTCCTGTCTTTTGATCCACCGTCAACTATTACGATTTCGTCTGCCTTTTTGCTCTGATTTAACAAACTCTCCAGCAGTTTTTTTATACTTTTCTCTTCATTAAAAACGGTAATGCAGATAGATACTTTCATTTAATTAGCCTTCCATAACTTCAGATAGTCTTCTACCAACTTTTCCCAAGTTTGTGTTTTTACCCACGCGAAACCCGATAAGATTAACTTTTCTGCGACTTTTGGTCTTTTTTGATAGTAATTAAACCTCTCCATCAACTCCATTGAGTTTGCCGAGCAAATAATAAATTTTCTGAACGGAGTCATCTCGTAATAATCTTTCTGAAGCGGATTGTTATAAGCAACAAATAGAAGACATTTGTGTGCAAGCGCCTCTAAAACGGTTAGGTACCCCGATGCAAAACAATATTTTGCCTTTTTATAGTAAGGCCCAGGATCTACAAAGCCTTTTACACTGCCGTACAAATTTGCTTCGTAGGACAGCTCTCCTTCCCCGCAAAATTCAATTTGGTAGCCCTTTAAATTCTTGAATACCTCGAAAAAGGTATTAAGAGAGATACTTTGGTCCAATCGACCGACATAAACGATAGACTTATTTTCCTTTTTATACTTCGTTTTCGGTATATCTGTTGCGCCGAAAGAGACAATATCGGCTTTAATGCCGTAATTTTTGGGAATATAATCTCCGATACAAATCACCCCGTTCGCTAGCTTTGCTCCAAGCCTTTTTTGCAAAATATCCTGCCGGGAAATCGGATATTTCCCCCACTGGCCGTGGAATGTTACGTAAACTTTCTTTTTGGGAAATAATACTTTAAAGGGTAAAGACCAGATAAAAACGTCGTGAATATGAATAACATCACTTTCTTTAATTAAACTACGATTTCTTAAAAGCCAAAGCCAGGTGTAAATTAGCCCAAAATACTTAATTTGCGGTTGGTTAAAGCGGATTATCTTTATCTTTCGGTATATTTGCTCGCTGTCTAAATCTGAAGAATGTTTTGTTGTAACTATTGTTACATCATTGCCCTTACCTTTTAGTCTTAAACTTAGTTGCTCTAAGTGTTTTTCTACTCCCCCCACATGCGGCCAATATAAACGTGTAAAAAATAGAATTTTCATATTTTTCTTGCCAGCAATATAACATTATTCGGTTGCCTTATTCCGGGCAGAACATATTTTACAATGAAAGTTTTTAGAGTGTAGTTATTACTGAAGGCGTATAGTTCTTTTTGCCAGTCAACTTTAAAGCCGGCCAATTCCAACTCCGCTTTAAGTAAATAGATCGTATAAGCCCGTGTGTGGGCATTCGGATTTATTCCCTTCTTAATCATTTCAGGAAGGCCTTCGTTAAGCGGCACGGAAATAATAAGTTTTCCGTTATGTTTTAATACCCGTTGTACCTCCGAAAGTGCTTTAAACGTATATTTAGGTGGAATATGTTCTAATACTTCTGAAACGATAACACAATCAAAAAGATTATTTTTAAAAGGTAGTTTTTTAGCATCTCCGATACTGAAATTCCAATAAGGATATTTTTTCTTTAATTGTTGGATCGATTTGGGAGCAATATCTACTCCGTACCAATCTAAATTTAATCCCTCCTTTTCTATAAATCCTTCTAAAACACCCGATCCCGCTCCCACATCAACAACTTTCCCTTTGATTTTTTTTAAAAGCTTAGTAAACGTTCTAAACCTATCGTAAGCTATTGGATTTGACTCTTTTGTAACAATGTATTCAGGATTTAATTTATCCCACAAAGTCGGGGTATTCCAGTCCGGAATCTCAGGAAATCGTTTTGAATATGTTGCTTTAAGTTCTTTAAGTTTCCTTCTAAATGCAAGCTCATTTCTTAGTTCATCTAACCTAAAAGGGTCTTTTGGTATTTCCACAAAATAACTATACTACGGATTAATCTCAAAATGTATTTATCAATCCTAAATCACAAGTCCTATAGAATGGTTTTTGTAAGTCTAGTTGCTACCTTTGTTTACCTAACCTTTCTATTATTACTTAAGATTTATCGTAAAAAACCTCTAAGCAATATTTTAATCCTGCTTGGATTTTCTACCCTCCCCATTATTAGTATCCTTCGACAGGGATCTTATGAAAGCGGGGACTTAACAATAAATATAGTTAAACTGATGTCATTTTATAAGGCATTAACGGACGGCCAACTTATTCCACGCTGGGCAGGAGATTTGAATGCAACCTATGGATATCCTAATTTTATTTTCGCCTATCCCCTGCCCTATTATCTCGGATCTTTCTATCACTTTCTTGGTCTTAACTTTTTAAATAGTCTAAAACTTGTTCTAATCACTTCTTACATCACCTCAGGAATCGCAATGTATCTTTGGCTAAAAAATCACGTTACAAAAGAAGCTGCATTCTTTGGGGCGATATTTTACCTCTTCGCGCCGTACCACTTAGTCGATATGCACTTCAGAGTAGATATCGGAGAAATGCTGGCATTTGTCTTTTTACCACTTTCTTTGTCTTTAATAAACGGGGTAAAAGAAAGAAACGCTTTTATTTGGAAATTTTTAACAGGATTATGCATTGCGGCTCTTATACTTTCCCATCAAGCGGTTTCTCTTCTCGGCATACCTTTCCTTTTTCTTTATTCGATACTTATCACTAAAAAGAAAAAAATGAAGAATTTATTAAATTCCTTCTTTCCCTTCATACTAGGTCTATTGTTCAGCGCTTACTACTGGATTCCCGTTCTTTTAGAAGGCAAATTCACTCACCAATTAACCGAAATTCAAAGTCAAATCATATTTCCAAAATTATCCGATCTACTTTACTCTCCATGGCGATTAGGATTTCTTTTCCAAGGACCAATGGGCGAGTTAGCTCCAATAGTCGGATACGCACATTGGATTATCATTTTAATAGCAGCGTATTTAATTATCGTAAAAAGAAACCGTAATAAATTCATTCTATTTCTCTTCATTTCTTTTTGTTTTTATTTATTTTTAACACAAAGTGTAAGTAAACCAATATGGGGGGTGTTTACAAATTTACGAAAAATACAATTTCCCTTTCGAATCCTTTCAATTATTATTTTTGTTTCATCCTCACTAGCTGCTTTTGTTGTACAAAATATTAAAAATAAAAAAATTTATTATTTTTTATTAACTTTAGCTATCGGATCAACAATATTAAATTGGGGAAACAGAGGAAATGTACCTGAAATTAAAGATAAAATAATTGCCGGAGAGTTGCCGTTATGGACAGCCAGAGGTGAAGGTTTGGGACCCGCAGCTCCAGTTTGGGTACCGGCTACTGCTATGTGGCAAAAAGAAATTCCGAAAACACATCTTAAAGTCATAAAAGGTGAAGCACAAATCCTATCAGAAAATAGATCAAATATCAGACATGCATATATTATTAATGTCAAAGAAAAAAGCTATTTGAAAGAAAATACTTACTATTTTCCAGGTTGGGAGCTGAAAATTGATGGAATTATTAAAGAAATAAATTACGAAGATGAATATTATCCCGGAATTATTTTATTTGCAGTTGAACCTGGACTACACACGATTAATCTTTTATTTAGAGATACACCGGTCAGATATTACTCTTTACTCTTGAGTTTTTTATCGGTATTTCTCATAGGAGTTTTGATGCTGATAAGAAATTATAAAAAGTAATTTTTCCAACTGCTAACTACTCGCAACTAACTACCATTTGTTTACCAACTTCCTCCTCCACCGCCACCAAAACCACCGCCGGATCCTCCTCCCGAAAAACCGGAACCACCCGACCAAGAGGATGACCCTTTCCCTCCTGGGGCGGATACTAGATTTGTCGAAGCGCGAGATTCAAAAGTGCTTAAATCGGAATAGAGAGTACCTGTTGCCGTTCCAGCAAAATAAGAGGGTGGTTTGACACCCAAGTCCTGCATGTCCTTTGCTAATTTGTCTATCACTTCCAAAGAGATTGCCAATGGAATCATTTCTTCGAAAAAGAGGTGTTTTTCAGCAATTTCGTGCCTCCATTTACCTTTTTTCAGGTAATATGCTAAACCTCTAATTTGCTGATAGAGTGAGTATCCCCAAGCTGTTTTTCGAGGCATTGCGTATGCAAAGAAAAAGGATGGAACTGATAATAATCCAAAGATTATTAAAGGAAAGAAATTTGCGGTTATATTTACAAAATTAAAAAGTAGAATCGCCACGACAGCATCTAAACCAACAAATATCGCAATCCACTTTCCTCGAACTTGATCAACTTTTCCGTCAAATATCTTTTCGTTACCAAGCGACTTATAAAGTTCTTTTCTGAATTCTTCTAAATGTGCGTAAAATTTATTTTTGAGTGAAGATATAAGCACAATATTCTCATTTGTTGTAAGTTTTAATAAATCTTTCAACCTTCTGTCATTATCTTTAAACAATCGTTCGATCCCTTTGATTGAAGCAGAAGTGTAGTCTTTATCAAATAGCTTATCCAAGAGATATAGTTGATACTCATTTAATTTAGCCACGTCTTTTTCAAGTTTATATATCGCATAGTCGGTTTCTTTGCCAATTAACTTATCTTTCTCAATTTTTTCAATACGTAAAAATCCAAGTCTAGCTAGCTCGACTATTTCTGCAACAATATCGTGGATATCCACCTTTTCATCAACAATTGTTCCGATTTGAGAAGGTGTAAAACCGTCAATTGGATGATAAACCATAGGTAGGAATTTACGCGCGAAAGGACTTACCGTTGTTTCTTTTGCGTCTTTGGGTTTGTAATAAACGGTATCAGCAAGGAAGCGCTTGTCACGTCCCTTTTTAAACCAAAAATAAATCATTATTCCAAAGGGTATTAACGAAATAGGATAACCCCAATTGTCGGCAGATATTAAAAGCAGTGTCTCAAACCTCCCAGGAAAAATAAGTTCACTATTCTTGTCAAGTGCAACCACAACTGTGAAATCTTGCCCATATCCCAGTTGAGTTGTTGCCGAAAAAGAACTTTCTTTTTCAGAGCTTTCTGCTCTACACTCTTTACTAGTAGTTCCAATGGGTCCCCCAAAACATTCACTTCTTTCTATTTCCGCAAAAGAAGATCTAACTACTGCACTAGCTTTTAGAATATCCGTATCCCATTCGCTTCCGGTAATATTCCAGTAAACTTCATCATGTGTTTCATATCTTTGGATCACTCTGTCAACGGTATAAGTAATTACATATGTTTGTAAACCGGTTAGAGTAATGTCGGGATCTCCAATTTTTAAACTTACACTTTGTCCCCGCCTACTTTTTTCGTAATGAACCGATTTTCCTTCTCCATCCGTAATTCTTAAAACTTTCAACCTTGAATTTAGCGTTTTACCTCTAACCGAGTATGTAATGGGTATAACCCTATAAATTCCGTGTCTGTAGTCAGGAAAATTTACACTTATTGTTTCGGTTATCAGAAGTGTTGTATCTTTTTGTACTTCAATAACGGAGCTGAAGTCTGTTATTGCGTAAAAATCTCCGGAAAATTCTTGCTGCGCTGAAATTTTTTTTGGTATTAATACAAAAAGGAAAAGGAAAGTGATAAGTAGTAACTTTTTCAGCATTAAATGATTGCTTGCAACAAGGAAATTAAAAAAAGAAGAAGTAGCCCAAAAGATAAATAAATAACTAGCTTATTAATCCCCGAAACTGAAATCTTTTTCCTTCGTTTTTTATCAATAAGTAAACCGATGAGAAAGTAGAATGCTCCAGATGTGACGATAACGATTATAAGGGAAGGTACCCAAGGTATTTCAGGTAAAAGTGCTAAAATATTACCCGCAACAAGATACCCAGGCAAAGACAAAGCTAAAATCAAAAATATACCCGCCGGAGTACAAAAATTTTCTGCGAAAAAAGAAGCACAAGTTACAAACGACGGAACAAAAGCGTAAACAAGTGTCAGAATTAACCCTAAAACCAAACCAAATATATAAAGCAGTAGAAATGCTTTTCTAAAATTCTTAGGCAGGAATTTTTTAAAACTAAGAAAAACCCTTCTTATCTTCAGCATGGTACTATTCCTATCCTAAACCAAAAACGATATAAGTTACAATAAGTATAAACATTATATCTCGTAGACAGACTCTTTATCATCTTCATAAATAATTTTTTCTTTACCCCAATTGGATATTTCTTGTAATTTTTCGGAATCAAATTCCTTCTTATGAACTACAATATAATTTACACCAATTTCTTTTAGTTTACTTTCGAGCTCAATTGAAGGAAATCTACTCCAAAGAATATCCGCCAAAGCTTCGTATTCCGGTGGAGCAAATCCTGATGCTCCATTAACCAACTTCTTTCTATGCTCTAAACTGTAAAGCATTCGCCAAAATTCATTTTTAGCGGGTTCTCCGAAAGCCCAGTTATACATAGGTAACTCGATTACGACTTCCTTCTCTTGGTTTCTTAGAAACTTATACACTTGTGGGTATTGAGAAGGAACCGGAGCATAATACACTTTTCTTATCCGCGCTCCACCAAATAATACGACCAATAAACAACCTGCTAGAATAATATTTCTAAGTTTCGACTTATATAACGAAAGTGAGATTACAGAAAAAATCGATAACCCCAAAGCAAAAAGCCATAACCAACGAAGCGGTGTTCTTAAAGATCCAAATCCGGGGATTATGTAATAAAACACTCCGTATGGAAGGGGTATAAAGATTCTCTCCCAAATTTTAAATGTTTCCCCTTGCCATTTTAAGACAGGCCCCAAAGACATAACAAAAGCAAACATTGTTAATAAAATGACCCATTTCAAATCTTTTATTTTATTGAAGACTTTCTTGTCAAATAATAAAACCGAAATTAGAGTCAGACCAAAAAGACCGGGGCTAAAAAATCTTCCCCACAATTCATCTACGCTCATTGAAAAATGGGCCGCATCACGAATAGAACGAACATACCTAAATTCTTGCGATACTTTTAAATAGCTATTAATTAAAGGCATAGTAAAAATCGAGAAAGTTAGTAAAGCGCCTAAGATGTGTCTATAATTTTTGATCAGTATTTTCATTCGAGAAAAAAACATTAATAAAAAACCGAAAAATATAAAATATAGTGGAAGAACACTTTCCCAAAACTGAATTGCAGAAAAAATTCCCGCCAGATACAAGTGTTTTACTTTAGAGTATGTTCTGAACCTCCAAATCATCCAAAGGGCGATTAGCCACCACTGCATATTCCACATCTGAAGATGTGCAAAGTAAAATATTCTAATTTGTGATACTCCAAGTGCAGTTGCAGCGACGAAAGAGGAAAATTTATCTTTAGTCATTTCAGAAAACCATAAATATAATACCGTCACTGTCGCTATTTGACCGAAAATAAGATTAAAGTTGTAAGCCAAAATTGGAAGACCTGAAATCTTTACCGGAAGGAAAGACAAAATAGCTGATGGTAAAAAATGTTCAGAGTAAGAAAGGGTATTTTTGTAAGGGTAAAAAATGTTCCCTTCGAAGATTGCGTCAAGATCATATGGAATTTTCTGGATATTTTGATTAATTATCCAGGTAATTAGTATATCATCGCCCGCATCAACTAAAGTTCTACCGGGGGAATTTAATATTGGCTTTAAACTCCACAGACTAATCAGGAAGATTAATAAAAGGAATAAAAAGTTATGGAAATGTGTACTACTTCGAATCTTGCCAGAGGGCATACATTGATACTACCCAAATTCTCTCATCGGGTTCAAACCAGTTACCGTCAGATCCTTGCACCATATATTTATATTTTCCTCCAATCCGTTCTCTTTTTATTTTGGTTGTTCTTATACCTCGATCAATACCTTCAACCTCTCCGGCTCCCCTTGAAAACCTTCTTCTCAGAGCCTGGGAGGCTCGCTCATACGCATCTTCATCGTACAAAAGCTCATTTGCTTTTTTATCCAAGAGATCGGCTTTTGCAGAATCAACCGTAGATAAATAGTTCCTGGCTTTTGCAAAATATTCCATGCCTTATTTATATACCTAAAGTACATTATTTTCAACAATAAATTAATTGTAGTACACTTTTAATTGCGAAAAATTATATCACTATAAAATCAGTGATATAATTCGGCATAATGAAAGAAATAGATTTATTTCTTAAAAATGTTCCTGCCAAAACATATAAAAAAGAAAAAGTTCTAATTAAGGGTGGTGAACCTATTGAAAAAATTTTTTTTCTTCTGAAAGGTAACGTTCGTCAGTATTTACTAACTTCGAGTGGAGAAGAAATTAACATTCATATTTTTAAACCAGGTTCTTTCTTTCCTATAATGCTTTTTATCGCAAAGTCGCAAAACAGATTTTATTTTGAAACTCTTACCAGCGTCTCTCTAAAAGCTGTGAATCCTCAAAAAGTTATAAATTTTCTTAAGAGCGAACCCGATGTATTATATGATCTTACAAAACGCCTCTCACTTGGCCTAAATGGAATGGTGAATCGTTTAGAGAATACTTTAGGCAACGACGTTCGAAAACGGCTGCTTTCACTTTTAGCTCACTTTGTTAAAAACTTCGCTAGGGAGGGAAAAAGGGGTTATTCGATTCAGATTCCTTTTACTCATAAAGACTTAGCAAATTGGTTAGGTGTGAGTAGAGAAACCATAAGTCGACAAATGAAGTCATTTGAAAGGCAAAATTTAATTTCTTACAACAAAAGAAAAATTGTAGCTAGAAAAAATTTAATATGAAGCCGGTGAATCATTCAAAGGAATAAATATCTTTCGTACGATGATATACTAGGTTAATGACAGATATTCCCGGAACGTCAAAAACTTCATTTGAAATTGAAAAAGAGAAGGAAAAAATTAATAGCCAGCCGGTTTCACTGAGCCTCGTCAACGTCCATGAAATAAAAAGAGTAAAAAAAGAAGGACCTCAATTGACAACAAATGACTGGTCTTTCTTGAAAAACTGGCTAATACTTGGTAGTATTCCAAGCTTAATTTCCATTGTGTTGGCAGTGATTTTTAACTGGGAATTTTTATTAATGACTCCGGCCGGACCCATCATTGCACTTTTTTGTTGGTACTTATGGAAATATCTCAAACGATACGAAAAAGAAGCAGACGTTCTCAAATGACTTTGACTTTTAAGGCTTTTTGATAAAGCTCAAGCGAGCCAAAAATTGCAGCACCAAAACCCAAAATTAAAGCGATAAAACTTATAAGTCCCCCAAAAAAAGGTATAAAAGAAATTGCATATAGTGTAATAAGCCCCAAACCATACGGCAGATAGCGCCTATTTGCAACTTCTTTTCCAAAAAGAGTCCTGCCTAACCAATATGAAACGTATATTTTGGCTAAATATAAACTCAAGATATAGGAAAAAATCAAAATGAGTCCCAGCGGTATCCCGACAATTGTTATAAGAAAAACAAAAATTATAAAAGGGGTAATTATCAGAGAAGTAAATCCGTATAGGACCGACTTTAATGGCCTTTCTCCAACTATTTTAGAAACGTTTAAAGTAAAATTGGGCAGAAATCTCAACAGCAAAAGCCCCATATAAAATGCTATCACAAAGCTAAAAAGTTTTACTTGTAAACCGAATCCTCTAAAAAATTGCCGTGAAGAAGAAAGATTTTGTGATCTTAAAGACACAGGTAGTGGACTCCTTACAAGCTTTCCGGATATACTGGCACCCGGATCAATTGAGGCTTCGTTTTCGCTGGTGTAATTAATATCACCACCCACTTTGGCTGAGGATTTTACACGTAGGTTCTCTACAAATGCATTGATACTACCTCTGACATCACTTGCCAATGTCAGAGAACCACCAAAGATATGAACATCTCCCGGGACAACACTTGATAATAGAGTATTTCCCGCGAATGTTACTACTCCCCCACCAAGTTTGGCTGATTGGGTGATTTCAACATTTCCTCCTGCGACTGTCACATTTCCTCCAACAGTCCCGATTATCGTTACTTGACCACCTGCTACTCTTAAGTCTTGAGTAACCTCACCTGAAATCATTACCGTTCCTCCTGCAACTAACAAGTCTCCGTTAATTTTTCCATCAACCAGTACTTCTCCACCGGCAACTATGACTTCGCCGTTTACTTCACCAGAAATTTCCACAGATTCTCCAGCTTTTATCACAAAATTTTCATCTACAACCGTTCCTGTAGGAACCGTAGCAACTTTAATGGACCTTCTTTCAGTTTGTGCACCAACTTTTCCAGGCAATAAAGTAACCGAAAACACTAGAAAGACAAAAATTAGATAGAAGACCTTCTTCATCATTGTTTCATAAAGTATATGTCATTTACGTATAAAATTGGATGATGATTCTCTCCTTTTGCAGACAAATCTTCTTGATAGGCTTCTACGCTAAATTGTGGTATACCGGCGTTTATTAGCATCTGTTCAAGTTGGGTAGCTGTGAATCTACTACGTAGTATTTCCCCTTCTATGAATACATTTGGCTCATATAAAACCGAACTCTTCTCAAAATATTCCATCTCATTCGCATCCTCCGGAGAGCGAAAAGATAGATATGCCGCTCCTCCTGGCTTTAACATCCTGTAAATATCACTAAAAAGTTTTGTTGTATGTTTCGCTCCAAAATAATTTAAAGAAATTCTGGAATAAGCAACATCTACAGAACCTTCTTTTATGGGCAAATCGTGTAAACCAAAATCAACTTGTTGTGTTGTAAGCTTTTGGGCAAGATTTTCTTTTTTTACTCGGGTTTCAAGCGCATTTAAAGCAAATGTGGATATATCAAGGGCAATAACGCTGTGACCCTGTTTTAAAAAGTATATTGCGTCTGCACCTGTCCCGGAACCAAGTTCAATAATCATTGCATTTCTCGGAAAAAGTTTCTCTTTTTCCTCAGCGTAGACAGAGTGCCACTCATCCTCTTTATGAGCCTTTTGATGAATTAAATCCCAACGAGACACATCATCCATAATATTTCTATAATATCACTTTTGTGTAGGTAATTTCTCGTTAACAGCCCTGACAGGAATAAATTTTTTCACCAACCGAAAAGTAAATCTATAAAAAATTGTACCGCTAACAAAAATGAATGCCGCCCAATACACCAAATCAAAAGGCTGAGAGGCCAGGTCGCTTCCAACCCGAGCGTGATAAAAAACTAAGTAAAAAACTAAATAGTTTAGAATATGAAAAGCCCTCCAATTCCTTCTGAAAAAAGATTTTGTTCTGAAATAAGCAGCAATTACTGAAATAGTTCCCAACAAAAATGCCATTCTTCCAAAAACAAGCAGCACATCTCTTTGACTCCCCATACTTGGCACAAAAACCAATAACGATTCTGTAAAACTTTTAGAAACTTGATAGACAATTATATTTTGAAAAAGAGGATGTACAAACATAAATCCATAAGTAACTAATCCCTGAAGAGTATGAATTCTATATGCTTTAGCACCTATTATTTGAATAAATCTGTTCATATGAGCCCCAAGTGCTATTTGAATAAAGATTAGCGAAAATGCTAAAAGACCAGTCAGCCTTTGAAAAGTATTTGTCATTACAATACTGCTTGAGAAGAAGGATTCGGCAGAAGTATTCCTAAAAACAGTAATCGGACCAGAAAGGATAATAAAAAACCAAATAGTGTAGAAAATATATCTTCTTACAGTAATACTCATACTTTAGTATAACAAATACCTAATGTAATATTTTTAAATGCCTGAAAGAAAATCTATCTCTTCAAGCATATTACTCTCCGAATTCGAATCAATAAAAAATAATAATCCAGAGTCTATACCAAAAAGAATTAGGGATGTAATAGATAAAGGTGACCAAGCTCTAGTTATTGTTCTGGGAGGCGGTGGAGCTAAATCCCCTCAACATATCGGAGTAATAGCAGCATTACTTGAAGCGGGAGTTCCTTTGGATATGGCAGTTGGAACAAGTGCTGGCGCGGTTGGTGCTATCGCATCCAAGGTAGGATCATTGTCGGAGTTACTCAAAACAAAATACTTAGCTGAAAGAATGAGTTGGAACCAAATAAGTCAACTAACATTTTTAAAAAATGGCGGATTTGTATGCTTCGACAGGTTATCTGGATACATAAACTCCCACCAAAATGATTTGAAAGATCCCACTAAATACACGCCTTGCCTCATAGTAACTACCCAGATATCTAGGTTAAGAAAGAGTGCAAGAATATTCTGGGAGGAAAGTTCGGATTTAATAGGAAAAGCCGTTCAAGCTTCTTGTAGTGTTCCGTTTTTTATCAGCTACCCAATTATTAAAGAATATTATCCCTTAGTAGATGGCGGATTTATAAGAGTTAACGACCTACCTTTCAACATCGCTAAACTTATTGCTCCCGATTCTCTCAAGATATCGGTGAACCTTAGCAGAAAACCTCCTAATATAAATTATGATGGAATTTTAATATCACCCAGTTTGTATGCAAGAAATAATCGCCTGGCCACAGCAGTATTTGATCCTGATGATGTTTGGCTGGGATACAAAAGTGGTAACGCAGCAATTCCGAAAATTTATGAAGAAATGGAAAGAAGAGGAATTGAGAGACATTACAGAGAAGGTTTTAGCCCCGATACAAATCTCGCATACTATTTCTCGCAAAGAATTTTGATTTAGATTTTGGTAAAATAAACACTGTAAGACCGCTTAGCTCAGCCGGAAGAGCGCTTCGTTCACATCGAAGAGGTCGAAGGTTCGAATCCTTCAGCGGTCACCAAAAAGGAAATCGAGTCGGAAGTGGGAGCAGCGCTGGCTGCGCCCCCCTCCGCAGACAGCGCTGCAAAGGCATAATTCAAATTCGCCGAGAGTTGCCGTAATAAAAAGAATGAAGAAAAACGCAAAAATTTTAAAGAGCTTTTTTTGTATGGCTATCAACAAATTGCTGAAAGTCTGCTCCCAATTTAATTTTTCTATAAAATGGACTTTCAGCTTTCAGTATTTTTAGCGGTGTTTGAATTGATCCATCGACAATCGGAAAAACCTCTGTAGAGTATGTGAAGGAATCCTTGGCGTTTACGTCGGGAGGATAATCATTTACCAAAAGAAAACCTTTTCTTTTTGTTACTTTACGCACGGCATCTAAAAATTTGTCTTTTAGGTCAGGCTGAAGTTGATATATCATTCCACTTGCGACTGCAATATCAAATCTATCTTGTAAATCTGGTACTTCACCCATCTTCAGCGCGTCAAGTTTTCTAAAAGATAACTGAGGCGTCCTATCCCTCAATGATGCGCTAGCACGTTCTATTGTATCTCTCTCATCTTCATGGCCAGGCCATATACATGCTTTCACCCATTCTTTGTCTGGTTCAAATAAGTCCACTCCTATTCCACTTGCCAAATTTACTCTACCACTATATAAATTTTTTGGCACTCCATTTAATTCAATACCATTAAACATTTCTCCTGAGTTGTCTCCAGCAACTGCCGCCAAGCCAAGATTTAATGAAGAACCTATATCTAACATGGACACTGTCGAGTCGCCATAGGCCACCCTAGCAAGTAGTTTTGCCGGAAAATAACGCCTAAGAATAAATGATTGAACATTTCGTTCTTTAAGTAATTTTGTTAAATCAAGCCTATGTGTATTTACAGTTCCTTCAATGTATTTTTTCCACTGTTCAGGATTCATTGTCGCGAAACCGGAAATATCAGCATGGTCTTTTAACGCCAAGTATTGTAACGAGGAGAAAAGTAGGGGGGGCAAATGTTCTGGGGTAAATTGCTGTCTTGATGCTAAAACGTCCAACATTGTATCCCTCGTTGGTGATTCAGTTCCAATTAAATCGCCCAGTGCAATTCCCAAATTTCTGCGAGGATCTTCGATAGCCAGTCTATTGGCCTCGTGTATAATTTGTTCGGAAAATTCACCCATATTTGTATTGTATTATAAAATCATGTATTTTGTACTTATCCTTTCTCGTCCGAAGGACGAGATAGCAAGTCGCGCGCGCTGAAAATAAGCGAGACCGCAGGTCGAGCGTACAGATAGTGCGGCGGCTGGTGCGGTCAGCCGCCGCTACCTTTGAAATACATTCGAATTTGTTCAAAAACGTTCACATTTACATTTCTTTCTCAAGCCATTTTTTAAATTTCTTCAATGCTTTTGCGCGCATTGAATATTTATTTTTTTCTTCCAAAGTAATTTCCCCAAAAGTTTTCTTTTCTCCTTTAGGAATAAATATTGGGTCCCAGCCAAACCCTTCGCCTCTTGGTTTATCTGAAATTGTACCTTCGACTTCTCCTATAAAAACTTCTTCAACTCCCATTTTCGGAATATAAACAACTGTTGCCTGGGCAGTTACACTTCTTTCATTAGCACCCCGCAATAACTTAACAATTCCCTCATTTCCCAAAGTTTTCATAAATGCGTCAATATAAGGACCCGGTAAACCGTTTAATGCCTTAATGAAAACCGATACATCCTCTACAAATATTGGTTTTCTTAATTTTTCGAAGTATAAACGGGCTTTTTTTGTAGCAACCTCTATCGGGTCCATGGATTGAACTTCATCTATCTCTAAAGGCGTTCCGACAACTTCAACCTTAAGTATGGATTTCGCCTCTTTTAACTTTCCCTCATTCGTAGTTGCAAAATAAAGCTTTTTCATAATAACCCCAAGTTTAAAATAAATTTGGGCTGTTGACAAATACTTATAAATAGAGGATATTCTGAAAAAGGGAGAAAGTAACCCCCATCATAATTTGAAGGGGGATTTTTTTGTCTGCCATGCCAAAAACTAAAGCTATTAATTATTCCGTTGCAGAAATAAAAGGTAAAAAAGTTAAAACTCCGATCTATCAACTTAACGAGCCTTACTCAGAGGAAATGCAACGAATCAGATTTAATGAATTAAGTAGCGCTGGTGTAAATTTTGCATACAGTCTTGAGACATTAGCCGAAAATACTCCAAAGACTCGGAAACTTAAAGCTAACCATTATCGGCCGATTATAAAAACTCAAAGTGACTTCTACTCTCGGTACAGATTTTCAGTAGATTCACCCAGCATTGGAGTCGTTCTAACAAATATTGATTTCGGTAGAATTCAAAGAAATGGCAATGGAGAACCTGTATTTTTTCAAATGGGTCCGGCACGAAGAACTTTGGCTTTAGCTCAAAGGGCACTTTTTTTTGATGATAATCACAACGAAAATATTTATACGGAAATTGAAAAACTTGAAAGAGGTAAGTTAAAAATTCCCTCCAGATCGAATCGACGTTCCCCCACAATCGAAGAGGCACTTGGCATAAAAGGTCCCGGCAAACCCGCCCTTTACACACCCGCCATCTCAGAACTTGGCTACAAAAAAATAAGTTCATATAAACTTCTTAGTAGGAGAGAAATCGTTGGAACCGGTCTTTTTAACATAGTAGGAAAATATCCAAGGAAAATAATAGGCTTAGGCGCCATGCCTCCTATCTCGGGTTGGATTGACACATTAGTCATGTCAGCCATAGGACATATGATTTCTTTCATCCCGAGAAGTAGTGTTTTTGCATTAAATTTTGAAGATAGAATAAAACTGGCTAAAAAGACTCGAGATATAATAGACGGACTTCAAATTGAAACAGGATGGAAAGAAAAAGTTTTTAGAAATGTCGGAGCTGCACTCGGAGCTGAAAATCCCAAAGAAGAGCTTAAAATGGCCATAAGGCTTCACAACGAAGCAGGAATAAGCGTCTTTAGAATCTACACGATCGGTTCCGATCCAAGAGTAATCCAAACCGCCAAACTTCTTAGACAAAAGTTTGGGCGCGAAGTTGAAATCTTTGTAGGCCAAGTTGCAGACAAAAATCAATCTGAAAGGTTGGTCACCCCCGATATCGCAGTAGACGGACTAATATTTGGACATGGAGGAGGACAACAATGCACCTCTGCTATTAACGGTATGGCTATAACAACTTTGGAAGATGTATATGAGTTAACATTAGACCGAAAGTTCAATAATACCTCGATTTTACTTGAGGGGGGCGTTGGAAGATCCATTGGAACCGCATTAATAATTGGTGTTGATGCAGTTTTGGGTAATCAAAAATTTGTTAGAGGTACAATTGAAACCGGAGACTTATTTGTACTAAATAATAAAGACAAGATATGTCAGCCTTATCCAGGTACGGCAAGTCCAGTCACTCAAATTATAGAATCCGAAGATGGACAATTACGAGTAAAGAGAACTGATGCTGCCGGTAGGACCTACTACACAGAGGGCAAACCAGGCCTTATGTATTACGAAGCAAAAGCTTGCTCTATGGCTTTTTGGATTAACGAATATCTTCGTCACGCTGCCAGAACTTTAGCTGATCTTGGGGTTGAAAATATTTTTGAATTAAGAACTTTTCTTTCAAAAGACAAGCGCGAATTTTTGCGAATTATGTCAGAAAAAACCCAGTATTTATCTGAAGCTCACGGCAATTTCAATACCTAATAAAGTTATTCCTTTTGAAAAAGAAAGTTAGATTGAATATAATGAATCCATGTTAATTAAACGTCTTACAGCATTTTTTTTGGACATTTTGGAGGTTGTTGTTTTTGCAATTGCGATATTTCTTTTTATATATCTTCTCGTTCTCCAACCCCATAAAATAAAGGGTTTATCAATGGATCCTAATTTCGCCGATGGTGAATTTCTACTTACGGATAAAGTCACTTATAGATTCAGAGAGCCCGAACGCGGTGATGTCATTGTCTTTGAGGCTCCCGGAACCAACGGCGACGAGTTTATAAAAAGAATTCTTGGGCTTCCTGGAGATAAGGTGTCACTAAGAGAAGGAGATGTTTACTTAAATAGTAAATTCCTGGATGAAAACTATATAAGCGATTCTGTGCAAACTTTGGGAAGTGCATTTTTAGAAGATGGCCAAGAAGTTACAGTTCCATCAAATCAATATTTCGTCATGGGTGATAATAGAGTAGCATCTTCCGATTCACGAACTTGGGGATTTATAACAAAAGACGCCATTACAGGTCGCGCATGGATTGTATATTGGCCACCTCCAAGAGTAGGTTTAATTGAAAAAGTAACTTACGGGGCTACTAACTAACTTCTTTTAAGTGAATTGTAAATCTTCTGAAGTCTTCCCTCTGTTTCCTCAAGACCTCCCTTAAAAATAAATGTAACACGAGTTTCCCTGCGAGAGCGAACAAGTTTTACCGAAGTTGTTTTACCATCCTCCGCGTTTTGAGGCATGAGGGCCGTTTCCATATCTTCCTGCATTTTATCGATTTCCTCGGAAACTACTCGAAGTTGGTCCTGTCTAATTCCGACACGCCTCATTGACTGCTTGGATTTTGCCTTCATTCGCCGTGCCAGTTCTTCCGCACGCCTTACACTACCCGACTCTCTTAAAATTATTTTATAGGCCTCTACCATTAAATTTGTATCGTCAATTGCTGCCAAAGCCCTTGCGTGTCCTTCGGAAATTAGTCCCGATAAAAGTCCGTCTTTTAAGGCATCCGGTAGGGTCAAAAGTCGTAGTGAATTTGAAACGTAGGCAACAGATTTTCCTATACGTGTTGCAATCTCACTGGTTGATAGTCCAAACTCTGTTTGAAGTCTTTCAAAACCTTTTGCTCTATCGAGTGGATTAAGATCTATTCTTTGAACATTCTCAACAAGTGCCATCTCGAGCATTCCCTTTGGTGAAGTCTCACGGATAATTGCAGGAACGTGAGTTAGCCCTGCAAGTTTGGCGGCACGCCAACGACGTTCCCCCGCAATAATTTGGTATCCGGCAGGAGTTTTAGCAACAACTAGAGGTTCAAGAATTCCATGCTCTTTTATAGAATCAACAAGATCAACAAGGGATTCAGGCGTAATTGAACCCCTGGGTTGTAAGGGATTTGCTTGAAGCTCATTTACGTCAATTTGTATTACTTCTTCAGCCATAACTTTAATCAAACTACCGAAACTTGTTTTTTACCTAGTCGATTATTAAATTTCACAGTACCTTCTTGAATAGCAAAAAGGGAATGGTCGCGGCCAACTTTGACTCCTCTACCTGCGTCAAATTTTGTACCTCTTTGACGCACCAGTATACTGCCAATGGTTACTTTTTGGCCATCAGAAACCTTTACTCCCAGAAACTTTGGTCTGGAACGAGTTTGTTGTGTTAGTTTTCCGCCTTGCTTTTTGTGTGCCATCTTTTTCTATAACCTACTATAATTTATCTTTTCACGACTGTCAAGAGATTATTAAGATGTAGATTGATATACTTACGAAAGTATTTTATTGACAAGAATTCTCGTGTTTACTGACCTGAAGCCGATTCTTCTTCTGTAGCGGGATTTAGCTTTGTATTTTAGAATTTTGATTTTTTCACCTTTTTCATCTTTGTTTATTACCTTCAAATCTACTTTTACACCGGAAACCTTTGGTTTTCCTATCTTGACTTTTCCATCTTCTACCAGAAGTAATACTTCGGCTTCAGGATTACCTTCTAATCTATCGACAACAATCTCGTCTTTATCGGAAACTCTATACTGTTTTCCTTTTATCCGTAAAATCGCGTACTTCATATTAGTTTTAACTTGAAGTATTTTAGCTTTTGTGACTTTGAAAAACAAGCTACACTTCTTTTCTGGATTTAATTACGATCGCAATAGATATAAAAGTCCCAACAATAGAAGATCCTCCGGCTGAAACAAACGGTAGTGGTACCCCAGTTATCGGAAAAAGGCCCATATTCATTCCTATATGAATAATGCTCTGGGCTAAAAGAATCAAAAACACACCCGTTGTATACGCTCTTGCCGAAGGATCAAGAGCGTTACTAACATAGCCTATCAAATTCAAAAACAAGGCAAATGATAGCGTTATGGTAAGAATTGCCCCCAAAAAACCCAATTCCTCGGATATAGCTGCGAAAATAAAATCAGTGTGATTTTCAGGCAAAAACGCCAATTGTGTCTGTACTCCCTCTCCCAAACCTCGACCGAATAATCTACCTGATCCAACAGATATCATTGACTGGATGCTATTATATCCGGCACCAAGGGGGTCGCTTTCAGGATCTAAAAAAGTAATTACCCTCGCTTTCTGATAAGGCTGGAGGATAAACCATAAAAGCGGAAAGATGGCGACAAATACGCCTAGTCCAATAAGAAAATATTTCTTTTCAATACTTGAAGCTAATAATATCCCCAAGAAACCTATGGCGGTCAAGATTGCTACACCCAAAGAAGGTTGAATAATTATAAGAATAAAAGGCAAGAAAAAAAGTAGGAAAAGTTTGATGAGTCTTTTAGAATTAATCTCCCTTTCCGTAATATATCTGGCCCAATAAAGTAATAAAAAAGCTCGTACAACCTCCGAAGGTTGTAGATTTACGACTCCTAGCGGAATCCATCTAACCGCACCCCTTGTAACCTGGCCGATTATTAAAGTAGTAATTAGTAAAAATATGCTAAAAATGTAAAGATGCGGAGAAAATATATAAAATATATCCCAATCTATTCGGGTAAGGAGAAAAAAAAGGAACGCTCCAATTCCTAAATAGATAAAGTGGCTAGGAAAAACGTAAGGCGCAATACTTCGTAAAACAAACGTTCCAACAACTATTAGTATAATAATTGTCAAAATTAATATAGTGTCAGATGTTTTTTCCCTAAGTCTTACGTACATCAAAATCACCTTTATAAATACGGCTTGTATATGTCACTTTTTTCAACTTTTGAATAAGATCTTGGCTCGATGGGATCCACGGATTTTTAACAAGAATATTTTGAGTAAGTCCGATTCTCATTTCTTTCCTTTTTTCTTGAATTATTCGGATTAACTCTCTGGTTTTCGCTTCTTCCAAAAGTGAAGGTGTAATCTTAATATCTAACTCAACTTTTAAGTCTTTTCCTTTTAGTTTTCCCCACAACACATTCTTTACATTGACTTCATCTTTTACCAGCTCTTCCAAATCCGATCCTGGGTTAGGGTAATTTGTTTTAAAGCAAGTGAGGGGCTGCCTCACTGGAATTCCTTTTAATTTTCTTTGCGAATGCACCCTTTCTACGAGATCTCTTATCGCTTGCATCTTTTTTAGAAGTTCTAAATCAACTTTTTCGTTATCCTTAGGCCAAAAGGACAAATGAATCGAGGTTTCTTTTGTCAAATTCCTATAAACTTCTTCACTAGTAAAAGGAGCAAAAACTGAAATCAGTTTACAAAAGTTTACAAGAATTTCGTATGTAACTTTGTAGAAAGAATTTTTATCATCTGAATTTTTTTCTGTAACCCCCACTCGATCACGGCTTCTTCTTATGTACCAACGGGAAAGATCATTTAAAAATTCTTGTAGCAGTTGAATCCCTGTTATCGTATCGAATCTTTCTAGTGAATTAGTAACGTCTTCGTTTAACTTTAAAGAAAGCGAAGTTATCCATTTGTCCAAAATATTATTACTTTGTCCTTTGTCCTTTGTCCTTTGTCCTGGATTCCATCCATCAAGATTCGCATAAGTGACGAAGAAGTTATAAACATTCCAAAAAAGCAGTAAAAAGCTTTTTAACTGCTCGCGGTAATCTTGCTCGGATATCCTTATGTCTTCACCCTTCATTACAGGAGCCTTCATTAAGTAAAGTCTTAAGGCATCGCCTCCGTAAGTTTTAAGCATTTCTTTAGGATCCGGGTAGTTTCCGAAGTTTTTGCTCATCTTTCTGCCGTCTGTTCCTAAAATTACACCCGTTACAAGAACATTTTCGAAGGCATGACTATCATAAAGTGCTGTTGAAATTACATGCAGAACATAAAACCAGGCTCTTATCTGGCCTGTATATTCGACTACAAAATCCGGCGGGAAAAATTCGGATAGATCCAACTCCTTCTTAAACGGAAAGTGTCTTTCGGCAAAGGGCGCTGATCCCGCTTCTATCCAGCTATCCAAAACTTCCGGTACCCGTTTCGCCTGACGGCCGCAATTTTTACAAGTAATAGTAACTTCGTCTATCTCGGGTTTGTGAAGATCAGTTATTTTTCTTCCTGAAAAAGTTTCAAGTTCAGCAATTGAACCAGGTATATATCTTTCGCCGCATTCACACTCCCAAACAGGAACAGGACTCCCCCAATATCGACTCCTTGAAATACACCAGTCGGGAGCCACCTCCATGCTTTTTAGAAATCTACCGTATTTAAAGTGTTTTGGAACCCAATTAATTTTCTTGTTATTTTTCTTCATTGCAGGCTTTAAAACCTGAATATCAATGTACCATGCATTTTGGGGATTATGAAAAAGTCTCGTGCCGCATCTCCAACAGTGAGGGATTGTGTGTGTTACAGGTTCTTTCTTATAAATTAAACCCCTCTGCTGCAAATCCGAATCAACTGTCTCATTAGCGTCCATATAATACATTCCGCCAAACTTTGGAATATCTTTTTTGATAAAACCATTATCATTAACATGCATTTCCATATGAATATTCTCTTTTACCATTATGTCTAAATCTTCTTCGCCGTAGACGGCCAAAGTAACAATTCCCGTTCCCTCATCGCTACTGACATAATCTGCAGGGGCAACAACAAATACCTTTTTACTCGGATCAACTTTATCTCTGTAATAGTCGTAGTGGGGTATGAATTTTCTTCCGACTAACTCAGATCCTTTAAACTCTTCGAGAATTTTGTACTTAGGCTCCTCCTTAAGAATTTTTAAGGTTTCTTTGGCCAAAATGTATTTTTCCTTACCCTGCCGAACTTTTACATACTTCAAGTTGGGATTCACGGCCAATGAGGGTGTTGCAATCTTATTCCAGGGAGTCGTTGACCAAGCCAAAAGATAAGTATTTTCCTCACCTTCTAGTGGGTATTTATAAGTAGTTGCGGGCTCGGTTAAATCTTTATAGTTTTCCGTATCCATCGCTACCTCGAAGTTCGAAATCGGAGTTTCGCAGTGTGGACAATAAAGAGAAACTCGAAGCCCTTTATAAATATAACCTTTATCGTACATCGAACGAAAAACCCACATAACCGACTCCATATAGGGCACATCCATAGTTTTATATGCGTTTTTAAAATCAACCCAACGACCTATATGATCGATATACCATTCCCATTCAGATGAAGTTTCGGAGACATAAAGCTTACATTCTTCTATAAACTTTTTAATCCCAATTTTTTCCTCGATTTCTTTTTTACTTTTAATGCCAAGTTTATTTTCAACTTTATTCTCAGCCGGAAGTCCGTGGCAATCCCAACCCCATACTCTTCGAACTCTATAACCCTTCATTGTCCAATATCGTGGAAAGATATCTTTAGGAATACTCGATAGGAGAGTTCCATAGTGAGGTAAGCCGGTAATAAAAGGAGGGCCGTCCAAAAAAGTCCATCTTTTATTTTTTGGCCGTCCTTCGACCGATTTTTCAAAAATCTTCTCCTTTTTCCAAAAATTTATTATCTTTTCCTCAAGAAGTGGAAAGTTTACTTTCGGTGAAACGGGATCAAAATAGGGTTTTTTGCCACTCATATGAAGCTAATTGTACAACAGTGAAATGTATTTTTGAAGAAACAAAGAATTATTGAAGGGCTTTCAGAATTGCGTCTCTTACATTAGAACCGCTATGCCAACCTTTGAAATATACTAAAGAGGGTCCCCTTCTGTGTGTCTGTGCAAGATAGAATTTATTAATCTTTCCACCTTTCTGTAGGAATAGATCGATAAGCTTTTCTAACGGAAGATTGTTTTTGATGATAAGTTAATTATATCACGAATCACCAAATTAGAAATACTAGAATGCTTGACAATCTTACGAAGTATCTTTATTATCTACATATAAATATTTCTATAGTATTAAACTATGCTCGAATTTCTAGCATCTCTTCTTATACTTATACTTTCTCTTAATCCCTCTGTAGCAAATGATCCTGACAAAACTATAGTTTTTGAAAAGCTTGAAGAAAATTTTCCAATAATTTCAGTTACACCGACGGCTTTTTATCAAGAAGAATTAGAGCAAGATGAAGAACCGGACAGTGAATCCCAACATGAAAATAACGAGAATGAAGATACCTATAAAGTTAAGGCATACAATACCGAAAGCGAAAGTGTAATTATTAATGTCTCAAATCAAGGAGTAGACCACTCTCCTGTTTTAGTACCCTGTAGCGGTAATCTTTGCGAACCAGGGGCAGCCGAAGGTGAAATTGTTCCACCCCCAGAGCCAACACCAATTAAAGATCAACCTGAATTTTTAGGTCCGCCTGAAGTCATACCAATAGAACCGCCCGTTATAGTTCCTCCAGATCCACCAATTACGCCTCCCCATAATCCTTGTCGATGTTCCTCCAATAAAGATATTGTCTGCCTGATGATTTTCCCCTGTGCTGAAGCTTACTAAAAATCTGTCTTCAGATCTGATATAATAGTCATTACCCGATTAAGTTATAAGAGGTCGGGTTTTTTGTTGGAGAATTATGAATACCGATATACGAAACATTGCCGTAATTGCCCACGTTGACCATGGCAAAACAACCTTGGTTGATGCCCTATTGAAGCAAACTCATGTATTTCGGGATAACCAGAAGGAAATGGCTCAAACACAAATAATGGATTCTAATGAGCTCGAGCGTGAGCGTGGGATAACAATTTTGGCCAAAAACTGCTCAATTAGGTACAAAAATACCAAAATAAATATTATTGATACCCCGGGTCACGCGGATTTTTCGGGCGAAGTCGAAAGAACTCTGGGCATGGCAGACGGAGCGCTATTAATAGTAGATGCCGCTGACGGACCTATGCCGCAGACAAGATTCGTTCTCAAAAAAGCACTTGATCTGGGTTTAAAAATAATTGTAGTTATCAATAAGATTGACAAAAAATTGGCTCGGCCTGAAGTTACTCTAAATAAGGTTGAGTCTCTGTTTTTGGAATTGGCTAGCCATCAAGCACAACTGGATTTTGCCGTTTTGTATGCAATCGGAAGACGCGGAGTTGTCTTTGAAGCGCTTCCTGAAAATCCGGAGTCAGATGGCAGTATTATACCCCTTCTCGAGGCAATTCTTTCTAGTGTACCTGCACCGAAATATAATGCCGGAAGCTTTAAGATAAGTATAAGCTCACTGGATTATGACTCCCATTTGGGTAGAATTGCTATCGGAAAAATATATAGCGGGAGTGCTAAAAAAGGAATGAAAGTTATTCTAACAGATGAACCTACCAGAATAAGAACTATTGAAAAGATTACGATTTTTGAAGGACTGAAAAGAGTGGAAACGGAAGATGCTTCAGTCGGTGAAATTGTCGCTTTTTCAGGTATTAACGATATAAAAATAGGCAGCACCGTATCGGACCCGGTCGATCCTAGTCCCCTTCCCCAAGTTGTCATAAGTGAACCTACTCTTCATATCGAGGTTGGAGCCAACACCTCCCCTTTTTCAGGCCGGGAAGGAACATTTACCACCAGTAGGCAAATTGAAGAAAGACTTGTAAAAGAACTGGAAAGTAATCTCAGTCTTAGGGTCGAAAAAATAGGAAACGGAAAATTAACTGTTGCTGGAAGGGGGGAGCTGCATTTATCAATTCTTCTAGAAACACTCCGACGCGAAGGATATGAGCTGGAAGTGAGTAAACCGGAAGTAATACTGCGCGAAACCGAAGGAGTTGTTACGGAACCGATTGAAGAAGTTTCTGTAATTGTACCCGGAGAATTCATTGGGATCATAACCGAAGAGTTCGGTAAAAGATTGGCAAAATTAATAAAGATGGAGCCGATAAATGATGCAGCAACTGAGTTTATTTATCATGCACCGACAAGGGTTCTTATAGGACTCAGGAGTTTCCTTCTTACGCAAACAAAGGGAACAATTGTTTATAATTCGGTAATTGTCGGGAGTGAAAAGATCGGAAAAACTCTTCCCAAAATGAGAAAGGGTGCATTAATTGCAAGCCAAAGTGGTGTTGCACTTTCCTATGGCTTGGAAAACGCGCAAGGTAGAGGAATAACATTTATTGATCCGGGAACAAAGGTTTACGAAGGTATGATTGTGGGAATTAATGCCAAAGATGAAGATATGGCGGTAAATGTCTGTAAAGGAAAAAAGCTTACCAATATGAGATCGAAATCATCCGACGGGGTAATTCAATTAACTCCGGCGACAACGCTATCACTCGAGCAATCTTTGGATTTTTTGGAAAAAGATGAACTTTTGGAAATTACACCCAAGTTTCTTCGTTTAAGGAAAAAGCACTTAACTGAATTGGAAAGAAGAAGGGTTTCAAGAAAACCAAACGATCAATTTTTATCTGCTTAATCTTTCGGTAAAGTTTAACTCTTATTCTCTTTTTGTATAGTTTTCCAATGATAAAGATAAAGTGGAAGTCCAACTACAATCATCGCCATTGATCCTGAAAGCTCTCTTTGTCTTTGCCTCGTGGTCTCTCTTTCTTGAACCAACCTTTGTTCTTCTTGATCTACGGTTTCTCCGTCGAGCTTTGGTGCGTAATACTCGTATCTATCTGCTCCCTGGAAAACTATTACCTTCAGACCCAAATCAACCAAACGAACACTCCCGATAACGCTTACAATCAATCCTACTGCAGAAAATAAGTAAAGATAGATAAGCCTAATATTTACTTTCATAATCTTATTATACAGAACTTTCAAAATACTTACTTCCTACTTCTTATATCTGATATCAAACGTAAGTGGATTGTTTTTACGATCTTGACGAATAATATCCTAAATGTCTATTCTATATATAGACATGAGCAGGAAGGTGAAAAAGAAAAAAGCCAAAAGACAAACCTCCGGTTTAATGAAAATTTTAGAGGCCGTCGTTGTTATTGGATCATTAGCGGCACTTCTAATGAAATTTTTCAAAGTCAGAAAAAGTAAAAAATAACTACTTCCTTTCAATTTCCCACACCCTGCAACTTACAACCCACCATTTATTTATCCTGAGCGAAGTCGAAGGACAACCAATCCTAAATGCTTTTTGGAGATAAAGGGAGTAAAATACGCCAATGGCTCCGGAAATATATTTTGGTGAATCTGATAAGAAGCCCAATATTCGAGTAAAATTGCTTCCCGGAGAGGCTTCAGATGACCTTAATGCAGTAATGCCGCCCATCAACGATGCAAGGAATATGTTAGATCAGAGGTATCCCGATTACGATGTTGTTCAACATCTGCTAACAGATGTTATAGGTGAAGTGGGAGCAAGAGAACTTATCGAGGCATACAAAAAAAGACAAGAATTTAGTATTAAGTTCCAGATAGTTAATAAATCTTCATTATTTTTTACTTTTTCCTACTTAAAACCAACTTCTCACTACTCACAACTCACTTTAAAATAGAATAATTAGTTTCAGAATAGTAGAATACAAACATAATGAATAATTTTAAACTTTTGAATAGCTACAAAAACATAATTTATGACTTTGACGGCACACTCTTTAAGTTTGATCTGGATTGGAAAGGATGGCATGACAGGGTTAAAGCTTTTATTAAGGAACATGAACCTACATTTGAGAAAGAAGGCTTGGTGAATAATATTCAAAACGATTACGTAAAAAAGTACGGTAAATCTTTAAGGGATAAAATCTGCTCGATGAATGAAACTTATGAAATTGAAAATATCGAAAATGTTTTGCCGAATACAAAACTTATTGACTATATTAAAACAAGAAAAGACGTCAGAAATTTTGTGTTGACCAGTAATAATCACAAACTTGTGGATGGACTTTTAAAAAAATATGGCATTTATGATAAGTTTGAACAAATAATTGCACGGGATGACGTACTTCTTATAAAACCTGATATTGAGGGAATCCAGAAAATATTGAATGGAGAAAACTTAAAAGATTTTATAATGGTCGGCAACTCCACCAACGACGAGCTAACGGCCAAAACATCCGGCATCGCATTTGAAATGATTAAGATTTGATTTATTCTCATAAAACCTATGTTTCTAACTGAACTCGAATGCTTATTGAAGCTAAATAGAGTAAAATAATCGTATGAAAGGCAGACCTAAATATTTTGTTTACCAAACAAATATTTACACATCTGGAGGAGGCATAAGACAGGCAAAACTTTTAAGCAAAATGCCGGTAATTAAAAGTCCAATGCAAGACGAACCTTTTGGAGTAAATTTCGAACTAACATACCAAATAAATCCCAGGTTTACTCCCCCGGATAATTACGTAGGTTCCCACGGTTTTACACTCTATTCCAAAAGACTAATAGACCTCATGGAAAAATACGATACTAAATTTGAAAAATTTCCTGTAAAAATGGTAGATAAAAGCAAAAAAGAATTGCTGGGTTTGGAGTATTTTGCTTTCCATCTTTTAGAGGGTGTTCAGGATGGAATTGACGAGAAAGCCTCAAGCTTTGATAAAGACAATAGACCAAGAATTAAAAAGTTAATTCTTGATTACTCGAAGTTTGACCAAAAACCCCTAGTACTTTTGGACAAAGTTTATATTCCTCTGATGCGGGAAGATTTAAAAGATGAGATAGCAAAAAATCAAATTACGGGATTTGGTTTCCTATCAGTAGACAAATATATCATGAATGAATTCGGCTTCCCTCCAAACTTCGAAGACTAGTGCAATTCTTGTTTTCTTGAAAATTCATCTTCAGAAAATTCACTTCACCCCAAGAAGTTTGAATGCTTTTTGAATCTGAATGGGGTCCTACGTATTAATTTTTTGTACTTAAATCCTTAATACAGTAAAATACCAGAATGTCAAAAGACAGATATATTTCATCTGAAAAAGGTGTAACACCGGAAGAGTATTCACCAACTATGCAAATTCTTGCTATTTTTACGAGCCCAACGGCTGGTGAACCAATGGTGAGCCAAGAGAATGTTATGGCAAATTAACGGTGGGTTTGAAGGCGACCGCTACCCTCAAAGCGGATTTTATTCGTGTAAAAGAATACCTGATGAGGATCGAGGATTGGTTATTATTTCTTCTCAGGCAATCGCAGAAGGCAATATAGAGTTGACAAAAGGAGGTTTCGGGCCATACGAATGGGGTGATTTGCGCAGGAGTATCGTTGCAGATATTCCTAATCAAGAATTATCTTCTTTAAAAGATAAAGTATTCAAAATAGGAGAGGTTGTAGTTGTAGGAATGGATCCATGTACACCTTGCCTAAGGCTAGGCCAACTTTCGGGAAGACCGATTGTAGAGCAACAGGCATTTGTTAAAGTTTTTTTAAGTAGAGGAGGACTTAGAGTCAAAGTTTTAAACGGCGGAATAATTTCAGTGGGTTCAAAAATCGAAGTTCCGGAACAGCCTTCCATTTAAAAACTTACCACTATTTACAAAAATCATAGCAATTCCAGCTTCAGATAGTTTGCTTTCAGTTCAGAATTGCAAGCTGTTACGAAAGATATAAATTGGTTTGCACAATAACGATATAATACGTGTTGTGAAAGAAATTGATGTCGCCACATTTTTGTCGCTGGAAAAAACAGCCAAACCCGATAGGCTTACTGCCGAGGAAGTGGGTAATTTAATATCTGCTTTCGGTAACAATGAAGCAAAAGCAGCTACATTAATTGCCATGGATGTCGGTTTTTTATATTCATCATATGACTTACAGCAATCAATGAAGGCATTACAGGGAAATAACATAGGCTGGAATATGTCAACTAATAACGCCTTTGGGTATTGTAAAAATTCATTATCGCCAATCGGCCTAGTAGCTTTGGAAACTTTAAATGAGAACGGCACTGAATATGGATATACCAAAACGGGATATGGCGAAAGAATCGGCAATCCCCTTGCAGGATTATTATTAGCCTTTTCAGAGAGGTATTCGGAAATTTCTTTAAGCGAATTATTCGGAGGGACTTCATCGAACGCAAAACCCGTACAGGCAAAAAGTTCAATCGGGACGGTAGATTATAAATTCAGAACACCGACCCTTAGGCTTCAAATTTTTTGGGAATTGGCTACATCTGATCAACCGATAACGTGGAAGGACCTTCATGACAGATTAAATATCGGTGTTTATGGCCAGTTAAGCAATCATATTAATGAGCTTGCACGCGATAACGTAATCAGCTTTCAAAGCAAGGGTTTTGACAAACCCTATAAAATGTATAGTCTTTTCCGGGACCACCCGGTTGAACCGCCTTCTCCAACACCAAGCACCAGAGGCAGAATGAAAAGTCTAACCAAAGAGGTATATGAAATAGTCCAGACATTAGCCGGTTGGTTTACAACTGAGCAGGTCATTGAAACGTATTTTGAAAAATTTCCCGAGAAAAGAGAAAAAAGGAGTTTACCCAAAGAAATCTACAGAGTCCTGAGACATATGGAAAAAAGCGATTATCTGGCAGTAGGCAGGTTTTCAAAGGAATTTGCTTCAGAAATTAGCTTGTCCGAATCACAACGGTCAACACTAGTCGAATTATTAACAATCATCGACGGATTTCAGAACCAAGATTCTGATCTGATAGAGTTGGGTAAGCGCGAGGCTATGGGTATAAAAATGGATCCGGAAAGGTTCTCAAAATTAATGGCTAAAGCAAGGGAGCATTCCCCCCGCGCAAACGCTATAAGCATGCAGGAAACTAAACTATTGTTGTACGGAATCGTCAAAGAAAATCCAAATATAACTGCGAGTCAGGCAACCAGAATACTTGAACAACAACATAACAAAAAACTCAAAATAAGAACTGTGGTTGAATATTTGGATGAATTAAAAAAGGAAAACATGATTAAATTAAACAAGAGAAAACGATCAAATTATTGGACGGCTATTGATTTATAGAAAATAATTTTGGCTTCAGGTCATAGCAATTCCAGCTTCTCTAGGAGCCTGAGCTTTTCTTGTCGAAGGCGAGAGAGTAGAATACTGGCAGGATGGATGTTCTGGAGTTAGTTTCAAAATATCTTTTTTCCCTTGCTAAAAAGGGATTAAACATGGTCGGTTATTATCAGCAAGGTTCAGCGGTTAGCGGTTTACAAGATAAACATTCCGATTACGATTTTATTGTAATTTGGAAAAACTCGGTTCCAAAAATTGCCATAAGGAGAAAGGTGACAGAGAAACTGGGATGCAAGGTTCACGATGCTAGAGACATCCCGTCTGTCAAAAAATCCATAGAAGCATTAGGGGTTGACAATAAAATTCTTAATATTGCCCACATTCAAGAAAAAGATTTCTTTAATTTTTACAAAGAGTTGCAAGATCCCGCCAGCTTCAATCCTGACACTTTTGTAAGACTCGACGGTCTTTCTAATGCGAAAATAATTTACGACCCGTCAAAAAAGATTTCGCTTTATAAAAATTCCATAAAAGTGACTCCGGAAATACGCAACATATTCAAAAACTATATTAAATCCGAAATCGAACACGATTTGAAAATGTTGGAAGTTTCAACTGAAAGAAAAGGTGTGGCCAATTATATCGGCTACCTTCACGATCTGGTTGAAAATTTAAATATTTTGTTTGCACTCTCCGATAGAAAATTTCCAGGTTCAATGAAGTGGTTCGAAGTTCTAAACAAAAACGAATTAGGTAGCTTAATGAAGGAACTAGAAAAGAGAATAAACAAAGAAGATGTAACCGGTAAGATTTTGAAAATCGCCGGAAACTTCGGCTTTAAACCTTCAAAAGAAATCAAAGCATAATCCCCTTCAAAAACAAAATTAATGTTCATCTGTAGTACTTTTATATGAAGCTAATTTTGGCTACCCTGGGGTAAACTTTCACAAGCCTCGCCATCATCGTCTCCGTCTAAGTTATTGACGTCATTTCCAGTACCACCTACTTTGAGGAAAAATGCCTGAGCTTCCGGTTGTGTAGCAAAATCGTCACAATTATATTCATCGGCACCTTTACCAAGACTCCCGTCGGTAACAATATTTCCAGCCTTGTCAAATAAAACATTGCCTTCCGTATCGCGGCTGACTCTTGATTCTTCCAATGAAGACCCGCCCAAAAGACTGCCCAAGTCAAAGTCATTATTCGACATCTCAAGTCCGAATGCTCCCAAAAGAAGAACGATTATTCCGATTAAAACCGGCTTAACAATACTTTTTGTTTTTCCGCTCGCTTGTTCTAAAGGTTTCAGTTTCGGTATAGCCATGTTTTTACCAAATTGAATAAAGTAAGTATGCAGCAATAAGAATCAAAATAACAATAACAATTAAACGAAGATTTTTATTACTCCTGGCCTGGTTAAATTTCGACGGACCAACCGGCATTTCTTCTTTTGCCATACTTATGTATATTAAATACTTTTATATAAACATATGCAAGAGGAAATCATGCTAATAATCCACAAACTGTCTTTAAAAAATATCTTTCTTCCTGCTTTTTATTTCTAACAAAATAGCAATTCCAACTTTAAATAACTCTGCCAATTGCCATGTAAATACATCAAAAATATTGGCATATTCAGCTTTATAAAAATTCGCTTTAAGTTTGGAGATCCACTTTTAAACAAACTCCTCAAGAACTTCGTCTATTTTATTATTCTGTATCAAAACACCGATTTGAACAGGAACACCCCCACTTTGTCCGAATTTCTTCCACACACCCTCAGCAGCGGGCGTTAAGGATCCCAGGTTTGCCGTTTCGACACCTTTACTTTCAAGCACGATTGCAGAAACAGCAATCATAAAACTTCCCAGTCCTTGTTTTTGATAAGTCGGCTCTCCCCATTGCTTTTCATCGGTAACTATACCTGTCTCTCTAAGTTGATCCATGTATGGAAATCCACCTTTTTCCATTGCGTACGAAACCAATGACTTGTCATACACTTTAAGTCCCTCTTCCGTCCATGCTCTATCCGCAAGTTCATGAGCATTACTTGTATTTGGTAAGTGACCTCCGTGGCGATTCTTGTTGCCGAGTGCTCTATTACCCGTTACTTCCCAGTCATAATGCCCGATGGGGAGCATTTGATCCGCACTTCGAGCAAATAAATCAACTAGTAAAAGATGATCTGCTTTTGCCAAACTATCAACACTCCCGTAACGTGCGGATACTAGAATTTCTTCCCCAAACCTAGTTAACTGCCCAGTGAGAGGAATTAGGGTGCCGTCAGCCCGCTTAACTTGCTCAAAAAAATCAGCAAGTCTTTGTTCCTCAGTCGCCGGATTCTCAGGATCCATTAAAGTATTATAACTTTTTAGCGTTTGGGTTTTGAAGTTTTTGTGTTTACTTACTACCTACCACTTACATCTTACTACTAATTCAAATCCACCTCAAAAATCGGCCAATTGCCTTGATTTAAAATGTAGATTCAGCTTCTCACCGAGCCGTAGGTTCTTTGAGCCAGAAGCAGAAATGAAGTTTTCCGTAAATCGGCTTATAGGATTTGCGGTTTTGGGTGTTAATAATTTATTAACAGTTGTGTTACTTGTAATATAAGATCAGCATCTAAAGATTCTCAAACTCTGCTTTTGAAATACCCATTTGATCAATAATACTTTTAATCGTTCCGGGTTTGATTTCTTTGTGGTGAGGAATCACACAGGTCTTTCTCGCTTTTTCATTCCACCAAATTTCGTGTGTTCCTGCCGTTTTCCTTCGAAGAATAAATCCTGCACGCCTCACCTTTTTAATAACCCTCCTGTAAGGAATTGGTTTCATTAAGAAGTATATACCGGAATTCTGAAAATGGCTTTACTTGTCTTTTTTTCTTTCAGTGGAATTGTTAAGCCCTCTTCTTTATAAAGTTCTATTAAAGATGCGGCAACAGAGGCAATTTCATTTGTAACCTCATCGATGGTGTCTCCCTGTGCATAACAATCCTTCCAAACAAGCGATTTTGCCACAAATCCTCCGGATGGGTCCTTATTGACCTTTACAGCAAGTTCGTACTCCAAAACGTGTAATTTTCTTTGTTTGGCCATATGCATCCGATTATACCACAAAATTTCCCATCAACTTTCTACCGTAAGTTCTAAAAACGATTGCAACCCCGTCAAAGGCAAAAATGTATTGCGTTTTTACCTACATCCTACTTCATACTTCTTACTACTAATTCAAATCCAATCTCAAAACTCGGTCAATTACTTTGTGAATTCTTCTATTTTTTCTAGCAAATCTATCTTTAGAAAGGTATAATATCCCATAACTATGGACTCAGAAAAACATATAGAAGAAATCGAATTTAAATATCTAACACAACTACATTCTTATATTAAAAATAACCTAAGAGAATTTGAAGAAAACTTAGCAAAATCACTAAACTATTTACCTTCAATAACTCTGCCAATTATAATGGCCTCAATAGAAGGTAAGTCCTACAATCCCTTTGCAGAGATAATCGAAAGACATATAAGTTACACCGTAATAAAGGAGCTACTGAAACAAGGATTTAAGTTTATTCCTCTTGGTTACTCTGCAGATCTCTGTTTTGAAAACGATGAGATAGTATTAAATATCGACATTAAAACGGCTAATGCTGAAAATAAGTCGGATTACAATAATCTCGTTACTTCGGGATTAAATCAAACTAGCTTTAAAGGTTTACTTCCGATCGGTGTCAAGGGAAAAACTGATTACCATTCAGGTGGTATCAAAGAAATAAAAGTTACACCAGTTTTGCCTACAAAGTACCACAGTAAACTAACAGTTACATGCGAGCTTCAGTTTATTTACGAGGATTATAAAGATGTAATTGATTCTATCAGGGAAGAGTATTCGGCAGTAAGAAAAATTTTTGCAAGTTATCTTCCCCAAATATTAGCAGAATCTTTCGAAACCAAAGAAGATTTGAATTATTTTTTAAACTACAAGACTAAGAAATCGGATTCAGATAGAAAAAAATATCTTACTGATAACTTAATCAGAAACTACTACATACAGGGTGAGAGAGAAATAAAATATAATAAAAAGGACCTAGAAACTATAAACAATTTCGCTAACCTGATAATAAAAACTGGAGAACTTTTGCAAAATAAAGAAATAAAACCAATTGCAATCATCATTACCTGTTTACCCAACGGATTGTTAGAAAACAAATATTCGGAAATGTTCGTTAGTGGTAAAAGTTACGGATCTTCGATCAGATATCACTATGCGGATGGAAAATTTAAGACTTTACCTGGAAATCCACCAAGATCCTTTTTTGTCATGAAGAATAAATTGTACGAGAAAAAAATTAATAAGATACTAGAAAGCATCTAGACTTGACTTATGTTCTTCACTTCACCAAGTCCTTCACATCTTTCTTCAATTAACTTTCTATAACTTTTCTGCAGTTCAATAAGAATTGACTTTCTTTCCAATTGTTTTGCGACACGACCTGTAGTTCCCGAACCTGCAAAAGGGTCGAGAACTATCCCACTCGGAGGGCATGTAGCCATGATACACCGCCGAGGCAATTCGTCTGGAAAAACTGCAAAATGCTTTTTTCCAGGCAAGCTAGCCGTTCTCATAGACCAAAAGTCTCCTGGATTTTTACCCTTTGGATGTTTCTCAATAGACTGCAGGACGTAATGCATTTCTGTCATTACTTTATCGTATTTATTATCAAACTTAAGAATTCTCTTAAGTTTTAACCAATCGCTCGGTGTTGGCAAAGACCCACCTGCATCAGCCCTAAACCAATGCCCAGCAGTGTGTTTGTAACCTAAAATCTTATCGATATCTTTAACACTAATATTTCTTTTGATTCTCCACTCCCTTAAATACCCACAAATTTCCGCCTGACCCAATTCGGTTTTCCTTTTTTCGACATAATTAACTCCAGTAACTGAAGACCTGCCGCCAGGAGATGCTCCAATATTTTTAGTTTGCCCTTTAAACTTACCCTTATATTCCATGGCCTTATTGTATTTCTTAATCATAGGCAACATTTTTTTATATGCTTTTACACTCAAATACCTTGGAAAACCGTTATAATTTACCTCTTCGTTGCCGTTTTTGTATGGAATTCTGACCGAATCCATATCAAACCATACCCTTTTTTCCCAATCATCTCTAGTAAAGAAATAAATTAGTTCATATGTATTAGTAAATCGGGTTTTTGCAGGAGAAGGCATATGATTACTCTTGTACCAAACAATTTGATTCCGTAATAGCCATCCAATTTTTTTGTTGTTATTACCCCGTGTTTTGACTTCACCAATCATTTTTTGGGCAATTTGTTGGGGAATCATTTGCAATCCTTTATCGATATAAGTGTCGCCAACGTTCAAAAAATAAGCACCGTCTTTTTTCAATACTCTCAGTAATTCCTTGGAAACTTCAACCATTTTATCAATATATTCTTCCGGAGTTTTTTCCATACCGATTTGCCCTTTGACGTAGTAATCTCTTAAATTCCAATACGGAGGCGAAGTAACAATGGTAGAAATTGTTTCTGAAGGAATTTTTTTAAGGCAGTCCAAAACGTCACCAATCAGAAGTATTGGATTAATATCTTTAGGTAATTCTATATAATCAGCATCCATTTTCAATTTCGCACATTAGTTTAACAATAAGTTTAGTATTTTGCAAATCCTGCAAAGTATTCGGGTAATATTAGGGCATTCTCATTTTTCTATACCCAAGAAGAATAGTCAAGTAGTATTCAATATATCATATTGGAGTAATTTAAAAACTGAGGTAAAATTCAGCCATAACTTTGGATGTTATAACCAGATATGAATAAAACCAAAATAATCGTAGATTCGTGTTGCCATGTACCTAATGCACATATTAAAGGAAGGTCCAATAAGGGTAAATCAGCATGTGGCGTTTTAATACAAACCCACCAACATCCGAAATTGATTAGCTTGCAACATCGGGATTTCTCTCTCCTTCGACTCCTTCGATTTTACTCAAGACAAGTTCGCTCAGGACTTCGCAAATTTGACCCACCCTTCATTAAAATTACGGAATTGCAAGCCCCTAATTCTTCGACTTTTCAATTATTTTGTTATAATCAATTAATGAGTAGAAAAAAGATGGGGTATGCAGTTTTAATAACCGTTGTACTCGCTATTTTATTTCTTCTTTTTCAATATCTTCGGGAAAAATATTGTCTATTCGGTTACTTAAGTAATACCTGTCTTTACAGAAATGCACCCCCTCTCCCCCCAGGATATGTTTATTAATAAATTAAAGAATTAAAGAGGTCGGACCTCTAAATCACGAAAGGCGAAGTGTAATCTTCCCCAAATTTGACCACAATTTTCACTAAAAGTATAATACCGACCATGACTATTGAAAGCATCAATAAAAGCGAGGCATATCTAAATAACGAGGTGATTTTAAGAGAGTCACCCGAAAGATTAAGAGAGATATTTGAAAGACAACGAGTTGTAGAAAAAACAAAAAACTATAATATTGCAAGCTGGAAAAGGTGGAGGGAAAACAGACTTGAAAAATATGGGGAAGATTCTCTTGTTACATTGTTTCCCGAAACAAGCTATAGATTACATGATATTGTTTCAGAAGGATTCGAGAAATTAGAAGACAGAGGAATACACACAAAAGAAGAACTCTTAATGTTTAATGTAGATAAATTAAGAGCGACTAGTTCACATGGTATGCAAGCAGTGGAATTAATAAAAGCTATGCATGATTACGCTCTTGCGGAATTTCATTTAAAGTGGTCTGTATAAAAAAGCTTTTTTTTCAAATTTGACCCCATAATTTTTCGGTGTATTATTAGATAGTGTTAATAAATAAGAATATTATTTATTTCTCTGTCATTATAATCACTCTTCTTATTTTTCTTTTAAAAATTAAACCCATTTCCGCCGCCCCCACAAGTAATCCAATTTTCGCAACAGTTGAATGGGTTGAAGGGGAAATTCAACATCTTTTGAATGTTTTCAACCAGCACGAATCGCAGAACCAAACCGATTTCGATTTTATTAATCAAAGAGCGGATAGGTTGGAAGAGGAAAATGAAGAGTTGAGAAACAAAATAGAGGATCTTGAAAACAACTCTCTTCCCGACGGAAAGTGGGTACACGTTTGTTTTGACGTAGCAACAGCAAATTTATCTGTCATGAAGGGTGGATCATGTTTTCCACACGTACAATGGAAGATTTTTGTCCAGTGCTATCCTGGAACTCCCTGCGTTCCTGACAATCCTGTAGATTCATATTATGTTTCTCCACAAGAACAATAGTTTTCTCCAAATTTGTAACACTAACACACCCCAGTAACACACCCCAGGGGTGACTTAAGTTAGTACAGCTGGTAATTTAAGAATCTTCTCTCAAATTTGACCCCGTGTTTTGGATGTTAGTTTTCAGAATTTAGATTGTTATTAATTATCACGAAATGTAAGTCTTCAAATAAACTAGTATGATATATCATACTGAAAAGTTAAATTGAAAACCAGGTTCTCCGGATTTCACACAAATATCTATAAAGTAATCGCTGTGATAAAATAATATTAATATCTTTTAATGAAATTTAAGATTGTGGGTTTTCTACACATATTTGCTCTATTAATATTAATATTGATATACTCTCAGCTGATTATTCCCACTACAATCTATTACTTTAGAAATTTTAACAAAATCCAATTAAATACATACCAAATATTTTGGGAAATATTCATTAATTTTTTATTTTTATCTCTTGCTTTTTTACATTTCAATACAGGAAAAGAAGTATTACGAAATAAAAGGTTGTCCTATTTGTCAACGCTTTTGTTAGTTATTACTTATATGCCATTGCTTGGGATTTTTTATACCTTCATTTCAGTCATTAGAAACTCTTATATATTGGAGTAGTAATTAAATCTAATTATAATAGGGATTTTTCTCTCCTTCGATAAACTCAGGACATTCTGAAATTTGACCCCTCGCCAAATTTTCTATCCCTTTCCTTCTCCTATATATAAACCTATTTACCAGTCCCAACCCATTGAATCTCTATTCTCACATTCTTGAGAAAGTGAGAACAATAGATTATTGTAAAAGTATGTTGAATACTAGGAAACTCCAACGAATAGTTAAAGGCTTTGCAAACCACAGAAGAATTCAGATAATGGAGCTTTTGGAAAACGAGCCGGATATTTCCCTTTCAGATATATCCAGAAAATTAAAAATCAACTTAAAAACTGCAAGTGAACATACAAGAAGACTAACTTTCTCCGGTTTAATTACAAAACGATATAAAGCCAGGGACGTAATTCATGCAGTTACAGACCTCGGAAAAGATATTCTTACATTCTTGAGAAAGTTGGAATAACACAACACTCTCCAAAATTTGACCACGCATTTGGCATTCTAGTTACTCTATTCTGATTGACAACTTACATATCATGAAGTTTAATGAAAACATGGATGATGTAAAGAAAATGTTTAGGACGATCGTTAATGGCCAGAGCGCCATGAAGCAAGAATTATTGACGGAAATAAAGAAAGTGCATGAAAAGTTGACTGGAAGAATAGATAGTTTAAGCTCAGAAATGAAAAATGGGTTTAAAAAAGTAAACAGACGATTGGATACGATTGGTAAAAATGTTGCGTATCTCGAAGACGATGCTCCTACAATCGAAGAATTCAATAAGCTAGAAAAACGCGTTTCCAGGTTAGAAACTCGTACTGTAAAAAATTAATATTCCCCAAATTTAACCCCTCGCCAAATTTTCTAACCTCTTCCTTGCTCCTCTATTAAAACCAATTTACCAATCCCAACACATTTAATTCCTATTCTCACATTCTTGAGAAAGTTAGAATAATACATATCTCCAAATTTGACCCCCGGGATTTAATGAATGACTTCGTGCCCTTATAATCAAAAGGCTTTAAAAAAGGAGGTCTCCGCAGGCAGTGTAAACGCTTGCTTCGGAAGCTGATTTGTGGACATTTATGCCCAATGGAAGTTCGCTTTCAAGCTGAGCCAGGGTTACTTCGAGAGTTGTTACCGATTGGCCGTTTACGAGGTTTGTCAACGGATATTTCACCGCGCCTACATCAGGACAAGCTCCGACATGAATGTGTGCCGGCTGTGGTGTATCTTCGGGGAAGCCTTGCATGGCGAGAGTTACTGTCACTTGGCCGTTTTCCTCAACCAGAGTGACCGTACCTGTTTCTCCGGAGGAGTTTTGCTCAGACAAAGCAACTTCCAATTGATTGGCCGTTAACTCATCTTCCATCTCTGTCTGAGTAATCTCGTCTACGACGGAAGTAGAAGGCTGTTTGTTTTTTGAGAGCATCATGAACCCCAAAACCAGAAGAGCCGCTAAAACCAAAGCTATTACTACATTCTTATTCAATGTGATTTATGTTACAAAACTATATTCCAGTTGTCAATAAAGGCTTCTATGACACTTGTGAAAGTAGTGGGTTTCGCCGAATACTCTTCCAAATAACCCTAAGTTTTATCCGAAATTAGGTTTTTCAGCTCCTCTATACTATCCCAATCGTGAATCGAAACCGTGATTATTCTGGGTGCGTATTTTTTCAGTTTCCGTTTCATAATGGAAAGAGCCTTGGCATCAGTCAAATCGGATTTCGTAATTAAAATAATTTCGGGCTTTTTTGTCAGTTTTTCATTGAAACTTTTCATTTCTTTAGCAAAGGTTTCATAATCTTTTGTCGGATTTTTGCTTTCCGAAGAAATGCAGTGTAAAAGGGTGCCCACCTTTTCTATGTGCTTCAGAAATGAAATACCCAAGCCACGACCAAACGAAGCGCCTTCTATAAGCCCTGGAATATCTGCTATTACTTTGCCTTTAAAAACGCCTAGATTCGGATAAAGGGTGGTAAATGCGTAATCAGCTACCTTAGCACGTGCATTTGTCAATTCATTTAGAAGGCTACTTTTGCCGGCATTCGGGAGTCCTATGAGGCCAAAGTCGGCAATGAGTTTTAATATGAGAATTAATTCCCTTATCTCGCCGGGCAACCCTGGTTGAGCGAACTCGGGCGCAGTTCTCCTGGGACTTTTGAATTCATAATTTCCACGGCCACCTTTTCCGCCAACGCAGATGAGTTCCCACTGGCCCACTTTCTTCATTTCAAAAAGGGTTTCCAGGCTTTTTTTGTCTATAACTGAAGTGCCTATAGGTACTTTTATCTCCAAATTCTCGCCGTTTTTACCCGTCTTACGATTCCTACCTCCAAGATGCCCATCCCCGGCTTCAAAAAGTGATTTGGCCGTAAATTGATTTAGAAGAGTAAGATCTGCGTCGGTCACCAAATGCACATTGCCTCCGCTTCCACCGTTTCCCCCATTGGGTCCGGAACCCATTCTTTTTCCGAAGGAAACTATTCCCGCTCCTCCTCGCCCCCCTTTCAGAATAATTTCCGCTTCATCGACAAACATATTGAAAATTATACAGCAGAACGTATGAATATTTCTCCAAATTTGACCCCTGCCAAATTTTCTAACCCCTCCCCTCTCTCATACAAAAACCAATTTACCAATCCCAACCCATTGAATTGCTATTCTCACATTCTTGAGAATGTTGGAATAACACAATACTCTCCCAATTTGACCGAATAAATATTGAACATAAATTGGCATGATAAACCTAATTATTGTAAACTGATAATTTGTTTATGCTTGAATCTTTTGCGCGAGCATTTTTAATAATAATTTTGCTGGGTTTATTAATTAAGTTTTTAATTAACGCTATTATTTTATATGTATCAAAATGGCTTAGAATAGGTGTAAGTTTATCTTTAAAAACGTCTGTAGTTCTTGCTTTCTTTCTCCAATTATTATGGTCGGCAGCAGAAATATTTATGGTACAGTTATCGTTCTTTGCGTTTTTAGGAATCATTTCGGTTTTTATTAATTACGTATTTAAAATATTAGCTTTTTCACTTATTTTGTGGTTAAGTTCCAGAAAATTTGTTACTATTAAAATTAACAATCCTCGGTCTGCGATAATCTTGGCAACAATTCTTGTCGCAAGTGATTTTTTATTACCCCTCATTTTAAGTGTTTTTATAAAATATTAGAGCGCAACCTCCATACTTAACTGTTTCTCCAAATTTGACCCCAAAATATATTTATTAAATATTTTTTCGATTGGCGGCTATTGACTGAAAGTTTCAGTTACTTTAAATTTATATAAGTGGAACAGCAACTTTCGAATAGTCAAATCGACACTCAACCCGAACAAGTTGTAAAAAAGTCACCAAAATTGTGGATTATAATTATTGTTTTCTCAATTTTTTTAATAGTAGCGATTGCTGTTGGTGCTTATTTTTATCAGCAAAGCAACAAACGATCTGAAGAAATATCTTCTATTTCAGAGAGTTTAGAACAAAAAAATCAGGAGATTTCCGAGACTAAGGCTGAACAAGAAAGATTAAGTGAGGAGATATCCAGTTTAGAAAGTCAGATATCCGAGTATATTAAAAAAATAAATGAGCTAGAAAATCCTCCTTATTTTACTAATTATTTACCAGTTAAATTTGTGTTTGATAAATCTCAAAAGATGGGACAAAGTTTTCATCAAGAAGAGAATAAGCGAATTTCGTCGATCCAATTTAAAGGAAGTTTTGGTATTGGTAATTCATTGATCCTTAACATTTACGAACTGAATGACCCGAAAACTGTTGAATTAACTAATATGTTAGCTGCCGGGAAATTTCCAGCGGCTGACATTGCGAAAGAAAGTTTGTTTATCTTTCCTTTAGATCGTTCTGTTCAATTGATGGGAGGAAAGGATTATTTTATCACTGTCGAATCGGAAGACACTTTAACACAAGCAGGATTAGCATTTGCAGAACAAAATATAGTTGATGACGGAAAGATGTTTGTATTTACAAGGACAATAGGAGGTAATGGTGAAATAATCGATAGTAATCATTCGTGGCAACCGAGAAATAATTATGATGTTATATTTGAATTAAAGTAGCACTGGTTAATATTCTCTAAATTTTTTCTAAATTTGACCCCTGCCAAATTTTCTATCCCCCCGTTCTCTACAAACTCCTCTACAAAATAACCAATTTATAAATCCCAACTCATTCGATCGCTATTCTCACATTCTTGAGAATGTTGGAATAATTCTGAATGATTTGTTTCCAAATTCGACCCCATAATTCTTCGACTTTTGTTCGGAATTACGGTATAATTGTCTCAAATGTACAAACTCTCGCCTTCTGACTTTAGGTATCTTTGGAACGATTGTAAGCATTGTTATTTTCAAAAGGTTAAGTACGGAATAGCTTTGCCTTCAATTGGTATCCCCGGAGTGTTTTCTAAAATGAATGGATTGCTGCAAAAATCTTTAGTCGGCATGGATTTACAGGATTTAAGTTCCGAGCTTCCGAAAGGGAAAATTCAAGTTGCAGAGGGGTATTTGAAGTCTGCCGCGATTCCGTCAAAAAATGATTGCTATATCTCCGGAAGGTTTGATTTTCTGACCAAACTCGACGACGGAAGTTTTAGTGTCATTGATTTTAAAATTTCAGACCCAAATGAGGATAAGGCGCAAAAGTTTTCCAGTCAGCTTCACGCCTATAAATTCGCTTTAGAAAACCCTCAAAACGGAATTGAACCCAAAAATGTTAGCAAAATGGGAGTGGTTATTGTTTCGCCAGAATCAATTGAATTTAATAATGGCGGGGTTAATTTTACATCCAAACCTAACTGGTTTGAGATTTCTGAGGATATGGATTCATTTTATGGTTTGATTGACGAAGTTTCTGGATTGTTAAATGGTCCTGTTCCCGAAGAATCAGACACTTGTGCTTGGTGCAAATACAGATTGTGTTTCCCGCATCAAAACGAAGGAGCACAGGACGATATTCCCTTTTAGTGTTCCTCCAAATTTGACCCCGGCTTGAATTTTTCGTAACGACCTATGTATTCCTGACTTTGTCTATCTCAATACCTCAATTGTAATTCCCTATTCTCACATTCTTGAGAATGTTGGAATAAGGATTGGTTTCTCAAAATTTGACTCCAGTTTTTTGGTATTTTGCATATAGAATTTGGTATATGGGAGTAGAAAATGTGGCGTTGACAGTATTTCTTTCACAGAGTTAAATAGATATATGACTTTGACAGATGGAGATTTAAATGCAATTAAAGACTTGGTTAAAGTTACTATTGATGAAGACGTAACTCTTGTTAGGAAAGAAGATATTAGACATTTATCAACGAAGGATGATTTTTATAATAAAATGGACGAAGTTATGGGGGAACTAAAGGCAATTAGAGAAGAACATGCAGTACTTTCAGGTCTGAATGTGAAAGTTAATAATCACGAACAGAGAATTGAAAGGATAGAGAAAAAACTTCAAATTCATTCATCGGTATAAAATATATTTTCTTCAAATTTGACCCCGTGTTTTTCTTTACCGATTTGCTTATTAATTATTTTTTTGTAAACTATTTTTGTATGGTTATCACAACTCTAGAAAGCATTGTTAAAGAAAAAAAATGGAAGACATTGCAGGGCGCCTATCGAAATCTTGCTAAAACCAGCAAAAATCGTCCTTCCGAGTCTTTCCTAATACAAAGTCTTGATAATCCGAGTCTCTGGAGGATTATAAGTATTTGGAAGGATATGGAAACATTACAAAAGGTACGTGAATCGGGAAAAACTCCTACTGGTATTTTAATTTTTCGTGAAGCAGGAGCTGAACCCACTTTAACTATCTTTGATGTAAAAGGGATTTTGTAAATTACTCTTTAGAAGCAAATAATATTTTCTTCAAATTTGTCCCCTAAAAACATTTTTTTGATAGCCTTTCTCGTTAATGTATAATATAGTTATGCCCGACGAAAGTGAACTTAGAGAACCTAGAGTTCCTAATCAGTCTTTGTATAGGGCGGGAAAAGAGGCCGACCTTACAAATGTGACAGTAGAGAAGTTGCAAGAGGCAGCTGAAAGGGGAGTCAGAATCGATATCACTTCTTCTAAGCCTGGTGAGGTTAAAGCACAAGTAAATAAAATTGCAGTAAAAGGTGACGATGAGCGTTAATTAGTTTTTATTTTCTTCAAATTTGTCCCCCGCGTTTTGTATCTGGTTGAAACGACTGCAATTCTGTCACAAAACCCAAAAAATGTTATTGAATAAAAACTATCGTTTAATATATACTTTTAATTATGGACGAAGTAAAAAGTCTATTTCGAAAAATCGTGAATGGACAAAGCGTGCTGAAACAAGAGTTACTGGTAGAAATTAAGAAAGTGAACAGCAAAGTGGATGGTCTAGAAGGCAGAATGAAAACTGGCCAGAACTCAATTCGTAAAGAAATGAGAGAAGGATTTAAGAAAGTTAACAGTCGTTTAGATAAGATTGGAAAATCAGTTGCGTATCTTGAAGATGACGCTCCCACTCACGAGGAGCACAACAAACTAGAAAAACGTGTTATCAAAGTTGAGAAAAAGCTTCACCTACAAGCTCCTTGATAGTTCTTCAAATTTGTCCTCCACCATCGCTAATGCTTTGAAAGGCAAGGCCATAATTCTGTAAAGAAGTAAGAATTTTTCGACAAACTAAAAAACCTGCAGTATAATTCCCTATAGTATGAGTTCTGTGATTGAGAAGGTTATCAAAGAAAAAGCTGTAAATGATCCTTGGTGGCAAGGTACTTCTGAACAGCAAGTTATCGGCAAATACGGTCAGCTTTTTCAACCCAAAAATTTGGATAAACTTACCAAGGAGGACTTTAAATCTTTTCTTCTTATTAAAAACAATCTGCATTGGGAAGGAATTCATAGGCAAGGAAATATTATTACTTCCGATATGAATGCCCTCAAACGATTTTTAAAGCATGTATTGGATGAGAAATTAACCCTAGAGAAGCGTTTAAATACAGAGTTTATTGAAAATGGAGGTTACTGGGTTAAAGGCATAGGAAGGGCAATTATTACAGCAATTCTTATGGTTGTTTACCCTGAAAAATATGGTATCTGGAATACCAAAAGTGAGGCTGCTCTTAAAAAACTTAACCTTTTTCCGAGTTTTCAAAGAAACTATAAATTTGGTGATAAATTCAAAAAAATTAATGAAGTTCTTTTAGAATTATCAAATATGCACAATATAAGTTTGTGGCAACTTGACGGAGTGCTTGGGGATATTGCAGGCGCAAGTCCTTTTGCAGGAAAGGTCGACGAAAATGAAGAACAAATCGAGGAAGAATTGAAAGAACTTGGAATCGAAGATCCTGTCGTATTCGGAATGGAAAAACACCTTGAAGACTTTCTTATAGCAAATTGGGACAAAACAATATTCGGTAAAAAATATGATCTTATATATGGTGAGGGAAATGAACTAACAAGTCAGCAATACCCCACAGATATTGGATTTATTGATATTCTGGCAAAGTCAAAAGACGACAAGGAATATCTTGTTATAGAGCTTAAAAAAGGAAGGTCTTCTGACGCAGTTGTCGGTCAAACTTTAAGATATATTTCTTGGGTAAAAAGAAATCTGGCTGAAGAAAGAAAAGTTAAGGGAACGGTTGTCGTACTTGATGCTGAAGAAAAACTTAAATATTCACTATATGATCAAAAAGACATAAGCTTATTTACCTACAAAGTTAGCTTTGATTTGAAAAAAGAAAACTTTTGAATTCGGATTATTTCCCGAAGAATGTGTTGATTGCAGAAAAAAGAGCTTCAGCTTCCTGATCAAGCCTGTCGGAATTTTTGATAAGATTATACTCGTCTGAACTTGTGAGAAAAAATCCTTCTGAAATTGTAGCCGGCATTTTCGATTTGAGTAAAACTCCGGATGCATACCTACGTATTCCATTATTTGGCAGAACTAATTTTTGCGAAATGTTTTGAGTAACATAATTGGCAATCTCTTTATCTTCACCTTTGAAATAAAGCGCGCTTGTGTAATCAACCGAAGAATCGCTTGAACCGTTATGATGGATTGAAATCAAAACTGCAGTTTTTTGGGAGTTACAGAAATTATATCTGTCTGCATTCGATTTATCAGAATCATCTGTTCTCGTCATAAAAATCAAACCAGGATTATAGCCATAATTCATAAGTTTATTTTTTAAAAGATTCGCAACTTCAAGATTTACCGTACTTTCCTTTAAGCTACCGTTTACGGATCCTACCTCACTTCCACCGTGTCCTGGATCGATGCAAACGGAATACAGTATCGGCACAAAATCTTCGTTGCCGCCTCCGGGATTTGGCGGTTTAGCAAATACTATAGATGTTGAGAGTAGAATAAACAAAAGAGATAATAAGAATGAAATTTTCCTCATAACTTTCATCTTAAAGTCTATGTTTAATAAAATCAATAATAAATTTTTAACCAGCTTTTAATCTGATAAAATATCATTTATGGTAGAAATACTTAAAGGTCACGGATCGGCAGATCAAAGAACCCCTGAACAAAATGCTCAAATAATTAGAAGTCCTGATGTTCTCATATTCAAAGCGTAATTTTAGATATTGAGAAGGGAGGACCGCTTGAATCAATGTTATCGCCCGATGCGTTAGAAGAAGCAGCGCATTTTGTTGAAACATCCCCTTCTGATACACAGGCAGCTCCGAAAACGTAAATAACGAATTCTATCCTAAATTTGACCCCGGATTTAGAATTTTGAATATGTATCTGGTATGTAGGAAAAATTGCTTTTTTCAGATGACTTGTTATGATTACAATTAATCAAATATATGGTAGGGCCTGATCGAAATTTTGAAAGAGGTTTGAATCAAGAAACGCTACAAAGGGTTACCGAATTGTCACAATTAAAAGAATTTGGAGTCAGGCTTGAATTGACTGCAAAAGTCGTAGGCCCCTTTACCGATAAGATACAAATATCATACCCAAATGGGCAAGAGGCTATCGAATATATCGAGAAGGCTTAAGTTTAATATGAGTGAAGTTTGCCTCTTTCCTTGACTTTCAGAAGAGTGTAATTTTTTAGAAAATGGACGAGGTTGTAGGGGAACTGAAGGCAATTAACCCCGATAAAGATCCGTTCGAAGAGTTTGACCCGGCTTATGGTTTAAGTTATCTTACACAATCCGCGGAATTATTAATGGAAGAAGCAACGCCAACTCAAGGTATACGTAACAGATAATAAAATAAATAAAGTATTTCTCTTCAAATTTGTTTGTAATAATAATACTTTTCCACGGGAAGATAGATTATTGCTTATTGCGAATTACCACTTAACTGTTTAAGGTTAAATATGAGCGCGGACAGACCTCATTTTTCTGCAGGTCCCTTTTGCGGAAGTTGTCCTTTAAACACTAGGTTACACTGGGGTTGTCTCGTGGATGGATCTGCTCGGATTGCCGAAAATGATCCCACAAGACTCTCTCAGCGTGCTGTACACCAATCACGAGCCGAACAATCAACGGGGGGAGTGGTTTTTGATAGTACAGAATCAGAGTTACCTGTAACCGGAAGTGAGTAGACAAACATCTCAAATTTTTCTTCAAATTTGTCTCCCTCCGTCGCTAAAACTTTGAAGATCAAGGCCGTAATTCTAGAAAAGTAGTAAGTTCTCCTTTTGACCGTTCAATTTTCCTAATTGTAATTCAAAACCCATATCCTTCTCGTTAATCGCAAAACCGAGTCGAGTAAATTTAGTCGATAAAGCTTGTACTTCCACGGGATCATTGTGAATATCAGGGGCAAGCCAATTATCACTATTATTGACAGATAATCTTATATAGTCTTTTGTATTTATCTCGATTACGCGATCTAACTGGTTATCTACTTTTATGTTAATAACCAGAAACTTTCTTCCGGAAATTGCCTTTGCTGTTTGTCCTTTAACTCTAATTTCATCTGTTATCTCGTATTCGGTAAGGGTGTATTCAATTCCGCTTACTAAGTTACCCGAAGAATCGGTAAGCGGGATCGAAAAATTTTTATTCAACTCCCCTTTCTTGGTGGGGTTTTGAGAAGGTGTCGGAGTCTGTGTTGGTGCTATCGTTAAAGTCGGTGTGGGTGAGATGGCTTTTTCAAAAGAAAAATAAAAGTTTTGCTGTTTGATCAATAAAATTATTATCCCTACAGCAATAAGCAAAAGTATAAAAAGAACGATAACGAGTAATCTCAATCGCACAATATAGGATTTTTTGAAGTATAACAAAAAGATATTGATATTTCTTTATAGATTTATTGCTTAATTACAGAACTTATAATATACTTTTTTATATTTTAGATGGAACAAACTGAATTTGCAGAAACCGATACTCAAGTTTCCGCAAATATTCGTATTATTGGCGAGCCTCCCAGGGACACCTCATTAGAACCAGTAGAGGAAAGAAGTGTTTTGATGGACTATTTGCGGTCAATACCTGGAATACTGAGGAAAAACAAAGAGCAGATAGTACAACAAAAAGCTGCAGAGACGGAATTCACTCAAAGTTTCGAGCGATCCTTTCCCGACACAGAACTTCAAGAGGCAGTAGTGCCTCACGCCATAGTCTTTCTACATGGCCAGGGGCGTAACGCAGAAATGTGGCGCCTTTGGATCAAGGAACTTAGAAATTTAAATCCTAATATGCATATCCGAATGGTTGCAATATCCTTGCCAAAGTTCGATCAAAAAATACCGGAGGATCCTGATGTAGTTGAAAATATTTTTAAGGCTGGTGAGTGGTGGGTAGGCACTGGAAACTTAGATATGGTAAGGGAAGAAGGAGAAGTCGTAAGAGGCATAGATATCAACTCTCGCGTTCCGGTGCATGAAAAGAGACCAAACAAATTGGTAGGACAAGATGTAAATATGGAAAATGTCGCCGAATTTGTTTTTGACGAATTGAAAAAAATGGGAATAAATGGACCGGTTACTGTTGTAGGCCATTCGCTAGGCGGTTTAGTGGGGGCAGTACTTGCTTCTAACCACCCGGATAAGGTGGCCAATCTAATTACAATATCATCTCCATATAAAGCTAATGACAGAGACTACCCGATAGCATTTTCTAAAGTTATCAAAGTAGTACGAAAACTATCTGATACTCCACAATCTGCTATTAGACAAGCCAGAGAAGTTTTTGCATTTCTTTTAGATAAAGATATAGATGAGCAAAATATGGTCTCTTTTGTCTTAGAAAATACACCCAAAAGCTTCGCATCGCTAGTTGACAGAATCAGGGAGATTGACTGGGAATCTGTCTTAAGTAGAATACCCGACAGTGTCCGAACAGTTTGTTATTTCAAAAAAAACGATGCCGTAGTTCGCGCAATGGGATACCAAGCAAGCACCAGCCTTCAAAATGCAACACTTGTATATGATCCGGTCGGAGGTCATAACATGGTAGAACCGATAATATTAAGGAGAATGGTAGCCTCAATTGAAAATAGTTATGTCAAAAAAGAGCCGCCTGTTATAGAAACGGACTGATTATGGAGAAGTCTGCCGACATTGCCTAAGGAGTGAACTCCTTTTACAGATGATACTTATTTCCGAAAAAGAATTAACGAAAGCTCTACATCTTCTGGCAAGCCAAATACACTCGGGTCGCGTGAACAAGAAAATGGATAGAGAACTACGAGAAATGCTCAAAGAAACAAATGTTTCTGAAATAGAAAAAATACTCGAAAACCAACTAAGTAATGGTGATACAAAAAACAGGAAGAGTTAATTAGGTAATCTTTCGAAGGAATGCCGGTATTTCAAATTTTTCACCGAAGACGTCGTCTTCGCCTTCACCCATGGGTGGTTCTTCTTCGTCTTCCTTTTCCTCCGCTTCCTCTTCCTCTTTCGGAGCTTCACTTACAACCCCTTGAATAGTCGGGGTCACTTTTGGCTGAGTAAATTGTGCTATTCTTGCTCTTGTTTCATCAAAACCTGTGGCAACTACGGTTATTCTAATCTGGTCAGCCAGGTCTTCCTTAATAACTGCACCGAAAATAATATTTGCATCGGCATCGGCAGAAGAAGATATAATTCGGGCAGCCTCATCTACCTCAAACATCGTAAGATCATTTCCTCCTGTAATATTGAAAAGCACTCCTGTTGCACCTTCTATAGACAAATCAAGAAGTGGTGAAGAAATCGACGCGCGGGCTGCCATCTGAGCTCTATTTTCCCCTACTCCGGTTCCGATTCCCAGTAGGGCTGTTCCTGAGTCACTCATAATAGTCTTCACATCTGCAAAGTCAACGTTAATGAGTCCCGGGGTAGTGATGATATCGGCAATTCCCGATACAGCCTGACCAAGAACCGAATCCGCTACTTTGAATGCTTCCAAGAGGGTCATTTTCCTGTCAATTACATCCATCAAGCGCTGGTTTGGAATAACAATCAAGGTATCTACCTGTTCACGTAGTTTTTCTATCCCCTCCTCTGCTACGACAGAGCGTCTTGTCCCTTCAAAATGGAAGGGTTTAGTAACAATTGCTACAGTAAGTGCGCCAACCTCTTTGGCAATATTTGCAATAACAGGAGATGCACCTGTACCTGTTCCTCCACCCATACCAGATGTAATAAAAACCATATCAGAATCAATTAGAAGCTCTTTAATTCTATCTTTTGACTCCTCAGCAGCTTGTACTCCGACTTCCGGATCTCCACCGGAGCCCAATCCTTTAGTAAGTTTTTCTCCAATCTGAAGTTTAGTGGGAGATTTATTGGCAAGAAGAACCTGTGCGTCTGTATTTACGGAAATAAATTCAACGCCCGTTACGTCATTACCTTCAATCATGGAAGCGACGGCGTTACTTCCACCGCCACCAATTCCGATTACCTTAATTTTAGCAACTCTAGCTGAATCCGGTTTAACTAAAGCCATACCTTTTGTGGACAGATTCTAGTGTATTGAAGTCTAAAATACAACTATTTATTTAGAATTTCAATATATTATCCTAATATCTTAGTATCCTATCATTAGGGCAGAAGATCCTTAAGCGTTTCTAAAAGTTTTCCTACAACACCTTTCGAGGGCAGTTTAAACTTTCGTCCTATGCTTGTCAATGACTCGTCATTTGATTGTTTAGCTGCGTATAACACCAATCCAACCGGAGTTGCAAAGACAGGATCAATTACATCATCTATTAATCCTCCGACGCCCTTAGGTTTACCTATTCTTACCGGAAGCGACATCATCCTTTTTGCCGCTTCCAGGCTACCTACGGTCTCAGCACCCCCCCCGGTTAAGATCGCTCCAGCCGGAATTAAGGCCGAAAGTCCCTCCCTATCAAGAGCAAGTTTCACCATTGTAAAAATTTCGTTAAGCCGCGGTCGAATAATACCATCCGTAAGAGTTTTTTTAGAAACCTTTCTAGCTTCGGTTATTCCAATTGATTGCAAGTCAAATTCATCACCAGAAGCATCTTTTATCTTTTTTGTCTTTTTCTCTTCTTTGGAGAGTTCCAGTTTTATTTTTTCGGCAGATTCCAAAGAAACCCTTAAGCCTATTGCTAAATCGTTCGTTACATTTTTTGCTCCAATGGGAAGGACAGCCGAAAAACTTAATGCCCCGTCAACAAAAGTGGCAATAGAGGTCGTTCCGCCCCCAATATCAATTAATACGCATCCAAGTTCTTTTTCCGTCTTGGTTAGAACCGCCTCGCTTGAAGCCAAACCGGAAAAGACTAGCTCATTTACAGTTATTCCAACCTCATTAACTGCTTTTCTTAGATTTTTTACGGCAGCGCCTGATGCCGTAATCAGATGCGTTTGCACTTCCAAGCGAACTCCACTCATTCCTACTGCATCTTTTACTCCGACTTCACCATCGACAACAAACTCTCGAGGTAAAACATGGATTAGCTCCCTTGATGACGGAAGAGAAATTGCACTAGCCGCCTCTATCACTCGGGCGACGTCTTCTTCCGAAATTTCTCCGTCGGGATCCGAAACTGCAACAACTCCGTGGGAATTTTGAGAAGAAACATGCCCTCCACCCAAAGAAATGTAAGCATTATCCAGGTTATACCCCGCCATCCTCTCTGCTGCCTCCACACCTGCTATCATTGATTCGACCGCTTCATCTATATCTACGATTTGACCCTTTTTTACCCCCCTTGATTCAATTGAGGAAACACCAATTAAATTTACAGACCTTTCAAAACTAACACTATCAACATTAATTTGAGCGATAATTGTGGCAACTTTAGAAGAGCCCAGTTCTATTCCTGCAATGATTTTATTTTTGGACATACTTTAAAATCGGATTTTTGAACCGTAAATCAATAATCCTAGGATTTTTTATTGTAGAACCAATTCCTTCCTTCTTCAACTCATCCGTAACCAGTACGTATGACCCTAAGAGTATTTCTCTATCTCCCTCAAGTGGAAATATTACAGTAGGACCTTCTACTACTTCAACGATCAATTTACCTCCCTCAAGACGTGCGCTTTTAAATTTATGAATATTTGATATCGAAAATACTATTTCAGAAGCAAAAAGAGTTTCCATATCAATTGTTTGGGTAGTTGGGTGTAAATCTTTTTCAACAAATAATGTCGGGAGATCTGACGATTCGGCCTGAGAAATTACTCTACCGTCTTCCCCCACCAATGAAAAAATATTCGAAGTAGAATTTTTAAGCGCATATTTTGGTTTACTTTCAATAATATTAACTTCAAGTTTCGCCGGAATTTGGAAATGAATAGTATATTTTTTGACAGCAACATTACTCTGCAGCATTTCTGTTAACTTATTTTTTGCAGAAGAATATGGCAGGCCCTTTGCCTCAGTAAATTTTTGCGTAACTCCACGACTACATTCTCCATTTTGATTTTCACAGGAAATTTCTCTTATTTTTATTAATCCAGAAATTACTGAAATCAGAAGGCCGGCAACAATTATTGTAAATGGAATTTTTAATTTGGCCAAAAGTTTCATTTAAGCTCCTCCTCAATTAGACTTACAAGTTTTTCGGCAGCATGAACGTCGGGAGTTTCTTTTTTAGACACATTGTCCAGAATTTCATTCCAATTTTCGATTAAATAAAAAACTTCGTCTAATAAACTTTCGGGAGTTAGATCATCTTGCAAAAGTACTCTTGCAAGGCCAAAGTTTTTAGCGTAAATCGCATTTTTTTCCTGTTCGTTAAGATATGAAATTGGAAGAGGGATTAGAATAGAGGGTTTTTTTGAAACAAGAATCTTTGATACAGTATTAGCTCCAGCCCTGGAAATCAATAAAGTTGAGGAATTAAAAATCTCGCTGTATTTTTTAAAATCAACCTGTCCGTAAACTTTATATCTTTCTTTTAATTTTGAATCTAATTTTTCCCAAATATGTCTAAATTTATCCTCCTGCCTAATCCCAGTTAGATGAACTACTCGGAAATCTTTCAATAATTTAGGAAGAGCACTTTCAACTGCATCGTTAATCACAACCGATCCAGATTGCCCACCGGTTATAAAAATAGCAGGAATCTTCGGTAGATTTTTTAGGTTTGATTTAATATCGTAAGGAGTAGGGTTACCCGTAAGCAGCGTCTTTTCTTTCGGAAAAAATCTGGCACTGGTATCTCTTGAAATTGCAATTCTTTTTGAAAAAGTGGCCGAATATTTATTTGCTCTCCCAACAACCGAGGTTTGTTCATGAATTATTACAGGAATTCCGAAGATGCCAGCAACAACAACGACCGGAAACGCACTAAAACCACCAAATGACAAAACTACATCCGGTTTAATTTTAGCCAGAAGATAAATTGCATGAATAAATCCTATTGGGATTTTTAAGAGCGAAGGGACAGTGTGAAGTGTAAACTTTCTTTGCAGGCGTCCTGCTATAATTCCATATGTCTTAATTCCGTATTTCGGAAAATATATCGAAGAAATTGGAGGAACTTTCGCTCCTTCAATAGAACTTTTAGATCCGATCCAATATAAATCCCAATTTTTATTTTGTTTTCTTATTTCCTCGATTACAACATATGCCGTTGAACCCGCATGTCCTCCAGTCAAGACAACTTTTTTTGTATCATTATTCTTTGCCATATTTTGAAATATTTAAAAGTATTCCGCAACCAATGAGAAGGGCGATCAATGATGATCCTCCGTAGGAAAAAAACGGGAGAGGTATGCCGGTCAAAGGTACTATAGCAACCATAGATCCAATGTTGAGAAGTGTTTGTGCACCAATCCAAGACATTATTCCGCAAGAAAGTACTCGCGAAAACGTATCAGGAGATGCCCTCGCAATTGCAAATCCGCGAATGACGAAAATCACAATTATAATTATTAAAATGCTTGCTCCCAGAAATCCGATTTCTTCGGCAATTATCGCAAAGATCGAATCAGTCGCGGTTTCTGGTAAAAAAAGATACTTTTGTCTACTTTGACCTAAGCCTACTCCGAAAAGGCCACCAGAACCTAATGCCAGTAATATTTGGCGTATATGATAGCTCTTATCCAGGGGATCACGGGTTTGTTCGAAAAAAGTCAGTAACCTATCCCGTCTGTATTCTGAGGTAATAATTAAAATAAAACCAAGTACTCCACCTAAAGCTAGAGTTGATGCAAAGTAGATTAGACTAATACCGGACACAAAAAGCTGAGCCATCCCGATTGTCGAAACTACGATAGCAGTACCGAGATCTGGCTGGAGCATAATTAGAGATAAAGCTAAGATTAGAGGAACAAAATAGGCTGCCAGCTTTTTGTTTTTGGATGACACTTTGGCCAAATATATTGCAAGGGTTAACTTTAAAAATTCAGAAGGTTGAATAGTTATTGGACCAAGAACTAACCATCTTCTTGCACCCAAAAGTTTCGTGCCAATTCCGGGAATAAAAACCATCAACATGCCAAAAAGGCTCAAGAAAAAAATAATAGTTGCGATTTTTTCCCAAAGCCTATAATGGATTTTAGATGCGATGAAAAGAAGCACAATTCCTACACCCGCCCAGACAATTTGTTGTTTGAGGAAGAAAAATTTATCTCCAAAATTTCTCTGAGCCAAAGGAGCAGAAGCGTCTGCCAATGCAACGAGTCCGACAACTGTCAGAAAGAGACTCAAAAGTAAAAACTTCTTATCAATTGTTGAGGCTTGTCTTTGTAATTTGTTTTTTCGCACACTTCAATTCATTAAATCGTTGCTAGCCAAAGTCCGAAAATTGCTAACATAATCCCTGCAAACCATGCTCTCATAACAATTTTAGGCTCCTCCCAACCAATGGCCAAAAATGTATTATGTAAGGGAGCAAGTGGTAAGATTGGTTTTTTAAGAATCTTCCATCCCAGAATTTGTACAGCAGAAGACACCGCCTCAAGTACAAAAAGACCTCCAATTACAATAAGTGCTACAATATTACCCGTAAGTAGCCCAATGAGAGCCAGCATCGCTCCAAAAGAAAGTGCTCCCACATCACCCAAATGAACACGTGCCGGCCATACGTTAAAGTAAGCAAATGCTAAAAGAGTCCCCAGCCATAAAGCAATGAAAGAAGAAAGTGGAGTATCAAGATTCCCGGCAGCTATTGCCCCAAAAGCCGTCAGGCAAATTATGAGTAAACCAGTAGCCAACCCATCTAAACCATCTGTTATATTGAATGCGTTAGAAAATGAAATAATTACGAAGGCTGCAAAAGGAATATACCAAATCCCTAAGCGAATAATATTATCAAATAGTGGTAAGTAAACAATGTTTATCCCTAATAGGCTATAGAGAATATAACCAATTGCACTTGCTAATAGTAATTGCAGTAAAAATTTCTTTCTTCGTGTTAATCCAAACCACAAACCCAAACTGCCTTGTTTAGGCTTGCCAAATATTTTCATAAAGTCGTCCGATAATCCAAGAATACCGAATGATACAAACGTAAAAAAAATTACAAAAAGTTCTATTTTAAAATTATACGAGCTTCTGATATAAACTCCCATTCGTGAAGCAAGTGGAAAAAGAAAAGCAAAAAGTCCCAAGACAATCAATATTATTATGATTCCACCACCGACCGGAGTCCCCGCCTTTCTATCATGCAATATATCAAAAAGCGGAATTTTCCCCTTTGCCGGAGCCTCCTTCTTCCGAGTTAACTTGAACTTGTAAAGAAGGTTAATAAAAGGAACTATAAAAACGCTAGTTACGAAAAATGAAAATAAAAGAAGGCCTAAAGCCAAGGGCAGTAAAGTTGGCATTGTCATAATTTTACTCGTACAGTAGCTGTATTATAATGGCATTGCGGCCTTTTCACAAACGTCTGAAAATTCTTCTTCCTGTTTCAAAGGCATGTGTTGTCCAATACAAAGGAGTTATTGGTAAGTCGTGCGCATGAATCCAATTTACCCTAACGCCGCCAAATCCTTTCTTAAAAGTAGTAACTCCGGCAAATCTATGTCTGGGATTCTCGGTAGGTGCAATCCCCCAAAAATCGTAATATTTTTTCCCAAGCTCTCTTGCTCTTTTTATAATCTGCCATTGTGTAAAATATGACGCATTAGTACTACGAGCCGTTTCTGAAGAACCACTGTGATGATAAAATGCCTTTTCGCCATAAAAGATGATAATAGCAGCCACTATCGGTATCCCCTCCTTCTCGCAAATAAATAGTTCCGATTGGCCGTCTTTTCCGAATGTTTCAAGTTGTGCCTCAAAGAGTTTCTTCGTAAAACCTACAAAACGGTGTCTTTTAGCAGTTGCCTTCTGCAAGTCAAACAATATATCTGTATCTTCAGGATTTTTCGATACTCGCATCTTGAATCCTTCATTCAAACTTTTTCTTATCAAATATCTAGTTGTTTTTCTCATATTTTTTAAGATCTCCTCCTCAGGCTTCGTTATATCAATTATGAGAGTGTGTTCGCCATGCAAATGCATAGGGGCAAAAATAAACCCTTGATTTATCAGTAATGTGCGAAGTTCTTCTGAATCAGGTTGATCCGGCCGTATCCTTACAAACCAAACTTTCTCTTTGCGGACGTATTCTCCAATAGATTCTGTAACAAACTTTAAAAGGTTTTTGTTTCCATAATCGATTACCGGCCCACCAGGTATCAGAAAATGATGGCCCCTTTTGGCGGGTTGGTGTATGAGCTGAGTTATTCCAACCAAAACTTTCCCTTTATAAAATCCTAACCTTGAAATTTTAAATCCCAACAATCTATTCGTTTCTCCCCAGTTCCAAGATTGCAGGAAAGTACCAGGATTTCGGGAAAGCAAAAATTTTTCCCAAAGAGACTTATCCGATATTTCTTTTATTTCTAATTTAGACATGATTTAAGTAATTGAACTACTTCTAGAGCCTGCCTTTTACTCAAAGAAGGGTATGTTGGGAGATTAATGATTTTACCTGCAAGCATCTGGGCATTTGGACAACTACCTCTTTCATAATTAACCACAGACAGATTCTTAACGGGCACAACTACGTCCTTGTACCAATCTCCTAAAAGAACGCCTTTTCTTTTTGCACAATTAAAAATATTTTTTGCATTTTCGTGTACAACCGGAAATCTCACCCAAATTGATCCTTTATTTTTATTGGGCAACTTAATACCGGACGATTTGAGTTTTTGAAAATAAATATTAGCAATTTCTTTTCGGTGAAGATTAAACCTATCAAGTTTATGAAGTTGATTCAGAGCCAAAATCGAGAAAGCACCGGGGAGTTTTGCCGGGAAAACTTTAGGCTTCTGCCCGAGTTCTTCTTCCCAGTAAACTGCTTTTGATAATATCCCAAACTTTTGGAGTAGAAAAAGCATTAATTTACCAAAAGTTACTTTCCCAAGACCAATGTTGTAAAAAGGTAGAATTAAACTAAGAAGAACTGGGTGTAAAAGTTGCTGCATCACCCAACGAGGCCCCGGATAATCTAAGTTATCTCTCACATCTAATAGCTTCTCGTATAGTTTTTGGTCCTTACAAAGAATCATGCCCCCAAATACGCTTGATATTACTTTATCTCGCCCAAAGCTGAAAAAAGATATGTCTCCCAGAGTTCCAAGTAACTTGTTGTCATATTTACCCCCCAAAGCTAAAGCACAATCTTCGATAATAGGAATTTTTCTTTTTCGAGCTATTTTTAATATCGAATGCATTTCTGCAGCTACACCAAATGTGTGTTGAACAATAATTGCCTTCGTTTTTTCACCGATTTTTTCACTAAGATCTTTTGGGCTTAAATTGAAAGTGTCATCAACATCTATGTATAAGGGTTTTGCCTTCAACCACAGAACTGAGTTTGGAACCGCCACACATGTGAGAGCTTGTATTGCAACTTCGTCAAAATCTTTTATTCCGAGAGCACTAAGAATCAAATATAAAGCGCTTCTGCCGCTGTTTACCGCCAGGGCTTGGTATTTATTCCCAAAACGTGCTGCAAATTCGATCTCCAGCTTCTCGGTCTCCCTAAAATTAAACCACCTTATCGGGGAAAAAAAAAGTTTTATAGCCAGAATTACATCGTCTTTCTCTGTATTGGGTGAAAGTGATATAGCAATTGGTCTTTTCATTTTGAACTTTGTATTAATTCCATAATTCTAGACGGTAAACGACCCTCGAGGAGGACAACAGCATCATTTAAATTAATTATTTTTCCAATTTCTGATTGCAACTCATTTTCTGATCCTGAAATAAGTTTGCCAGATTCATTACCAAGCCCAGACTTAACACTTGAGTAATAATCGTCATTTGTAAGAATTACTTTATCTATCGTTTGTGCCATGATTTTGCCTATTTCATAATGAGCAGAGTCAGTCTTATTACCCAATTCGATAATACCGCCAGTAATGACAAATTTTCTTTTTCCTCGAAAGTAGGAAAGATATTTTAATGCTGATTCAAAAGCTAAAGGTGTAGCATTATGAGTGTCGTCAATAATCGTACTACCGGCTTTTGTTTTATAAACATCCATTGTATTTTCCGGCATTGCAATATTTAAGCAGGCCTTTTTTATATTACTCCAAGGAACTCCAAAATATCTTGCTACTAAAATGGCGCATGTTAAGTTCTCCAAAAAATGTAAGCCCGGTAAGGTAGCTGAAAGAATTTTTGATTCTCCTTTATAATCTACTTTGAATCGCACTTTTTCGGCATCGACCGATAAAACTTCGGATTCAATATCAGCATTTGACTTACCTTGCTCTATCTTATCTCTTACATAGTATGTCAAAACTTTCAGATTTGTTCTTAGTTGACGCACCCATTTAACAAGTTCTTGACTGTATTCATTGGAGTAATTGAATATTGCGGCGCCGCTTCTGGGTAAGCTTTCTATTAACTCAAACTTTGCCTTTTTAATATTTTCCAGGCTACCAAACAAAGACAAATGTTGCTCTTCTATTCCGGTTATTATTCCTAATTGTGGATGAACAATATCGGCAAGGCGTTTTATTTCTCCCACTCTATAAGCACCCATTTCAACAACAAAAAATTTGGTTCCTTTTGCTACATTTTTATAGGTTTTCCTAGCAATTCCAAATTCAGTATTTTCACTTCCTTCTGTTCTTGCAGTTTCATATTTTTGAGACAGAAAGTGTGCTACAAATTCTTTAGTGGTAGTTTTACCGTAGCTTCCGGTAATTCCAATTACTGTTGGTTTAATTTTTTTAAGAACTTTTTGAGCCTTTTCGATTTCCTCTATTTTAATTTTATTCACAATCGGAATTGTCCAAAGCATTCCAGCTAAGGGACTTAAGAGCAACAATACTTCTCCAATAAATAAACTGAATGCAATATTGTTAAAATACCAATAAACTAGTAGTGTGAGGATTATCCCCAAGAGACAAGTTGCCAGAATTTTCTTTACCCGCTCGGTTACAATGGGTTTTCTGATACTTTTTTGCGCTGTTTCTCGGAAAAGTTTGAGGTCCACTAATATTAATAAAAATAAACCTAGCCATATAAATAGAGGTTTAAATATCGCTATTATTAAAATGGAGAGCTTAAGAAAGATTGGAATTAAGTCTAATTTTTCCTTCCCGTCCTTTGTTTTCAGAAAGACAAAAAACCTATCGAATCTATATTCTTTGACCTGCCACCAGTAAGTCCAATTAAGAACTTGGTAAATTGCTTGTGGCAACCAAAAAAGAATTATAACTAATGTAATTGTTTCGACCATAATTCAATTTCTTTAGCTAGCACTTTTGGTTTTTCGTACGGAAGTTTATGTCCCTGATCTTTATAAGTAACAAGTTTACTTTTGGAAAGAACCGATTTTATATATTTCGCATCTTTTATCGGCGTCATTTTATCATCTTCCCCCCACAAAATGAGAGTGGGAACTTTAATATTATGTAACGATGGCTTTAGATCTTCGGAAACAACTTTTTTGAATACCTCTCTCATAATTCCCTGTGTTTTTTCATAATCATGCTCACGAGCAGCTTTATAAAGTAATTTTCTAAACTTTTGAGCCAACTGAGGTGTCACTAAAAATAATTTCCCTGTTTTAGCCAAAGTGGTAAATAAAAGTCTTTTAACCGACTTTCCACGAGATATACCTCTTGTAGCGCATAATATTACTCCAGAGAGATTTTTTGAATTACTTGATGCCAATTTAATAGCAACACCCCCGCCAAATGAATGGCCGAAAACAAAAAACTTATCTTTTCCAAAAACATTTACTGCTTCTTCACGCACATAGTTGGAATATTCCTTTATTCCCCACACTTCTTTAGGAGCAGGTTTTTCAAAACCTGCTAGTTGGGGAAGTAAAACTTGCCAACCTAATTTTTCAAACTCACTTTTCAAAGGTTCAAGATTATAAGTTGCCGCTCCCCATCCATGTAAAAGAACTATGTTTTTATCTGACATACAATCAATTTTAGCATTATTCCAATTTCCTTATACTAAACTAGCTAAATTTTGCTACAATTCGAAAATATTATTATGAAAAAATCAGAACCTATTTATTATGTGAACGGGAAATATATACCTAAAAACGAAGCCAAAATAAGTGTAAGTGACCTAGGACTTTTAAGGGGGTACGGAGTTTTTGATTTCTTAGTGACTTATAACGGAGGCCGCCCCTTTTTAATTAAAAGGCACCTAAAAAGACTCTATAATTCCGCGAAACTCATAGGTCTAGAAATTCCTTACAAAACCTCATTTATAGAAAAACTTATTATTAAAACAATAAACAAAAATAAAAATGGGAAAGAAAAAGGTATTAGAATAATAATAACAGGTGGCGAAAGCGAAAATGCAATTAGCCTGGGCAAGAAACCCACAATTGTAATTTCTTTAAACGATAGAAAAAGATTTCCGGAATCATTATACAAAAAAGGTGCAAAGGTAGTAACTTTTGATTTCAACCGCGAGTCTCCTCAGGCAAAAAGCCTAAATTATATTCAAGCTGTAAAAGCGAATATACTGGCTAGAAAGAAAGACGCAATTGAATCGGTTTACATCCATAAAAAAAATAACAAAGTATTCGAAGGTACAACCAGTAATTTATTTTTGATAAAAAATGAAAAGATAATTACTCCTGATGGAGAAACTTTACCGGGAATAACAAGAGAGCTGGTTATGAGTATGTGTAAAAAGCTATATCCCACAAAAATGAGGGAAGTCAAAATTAATGAGCTCTACCATGCAGATGAATTATTTCTTTCTGCCAGTAACAAAGAAATTTTACCTGTTGTGAAGGTGGATAATACAGTAATCGGTAACGGAAAACCAGGCGAGGTTACGAAGAAAATAATGGCCGAATTTAGGAAATTTATAGACCAAGGCCGTTGGTAATTCTATCTCATTTTTTCAACAACCTCACAGCTTCCTTGAACTGATTTCCTCTGTCTTTATAATCTTTAAACATATCAAAAGAAGCAGTTGCGGGCGATAAAAGAGCTACTCCGCCTTTTGGGGTTATTTCTAAACACCTTTTAACAATTTTTTTAATATCAGATTTACCAAGTTTTAATATTTTTCCTTTGTAGTTTGCTTTTTCGATTGCTTTTTCTATCATTCCCGAAATATCGCCTATTAATACAACATTTTTAATATTATGACTTTTACTAATCTCTCTACCCATTTCATCATAATTCAAACCTTTATCTGATCCTCCTAAAATTATTGTCAATGGTTCTTCAAATGAATGAATCGCTGCAATAGTCGTTTGCGGATTAGTCGAAAAGGAATCATTATAGAAAGTAACACCTTTAACCTTATTTACAAGCTCGAGTCTATGTTCAAGTCCTTTAAAAGAAAATATAGTTTCTTTAATTGAATCTATACCAGCTCCTGCAAGGAAAGAAGAGCAACAAGCTCCGCATACATTTTCCCAATTATGCTTACCCCGAAGTAAAAGATCTTTAGTATTTCCTACATCTAACATCTGACCTCTTACATGCAGAATTATTTTTCCGTCTTTTACATACGATCCTTTTACTTTTTGAGTATTGCTGAAATAATATTTTTCCGCCTTCGTTATTTTTGAAAAATTCCTTGAATCATTGTAATCGTAAGCTAGGATAGAAAAGTCCTTATCACTTTGATGCCTGACTATTTGGGTCTTCGCTTCAACGTATTCTTCACGGTTTTTATGCCAATCCATGTGATCTTTAGTAATATTCAAGACTATAGCAATGTGAGGACTTTTAGTCATATCGATTAATTGAAATGAAGATAGTTCTAAGATAACCCAGCTTTCCGCTTTAAGCTTAGGTAAAAGGTTAAGCATAGGAGTTCCAATATTACCGGCCAAGTACACATCTTTGCCGTCTTTTTTCACAATTTCATAGATTAAAGTACTTGTTGTTCCCTTTCCTTTTGTTCCTGTTACGCCAATAATTTTGCCTGGACATAAATCGAAGAATAATTTTACTACCGAGGTAACTGTAACTCCTTTATTCTCGGCCTCCACTATTTCAGGAAGATAGCGGTAAACTCCGGGCGCTCGAAAAATATAATCAAAACTGTTTAAACCATCTTTTAGATATTTCTTACCCAGAACCAGTCTTGCTTCTTTAACATCAAACCCAGAAAAATCCAACTCTTTTTCTCCTTTCCCATCAAAAATTGCTATATTGGCACCTTGTTTGAGTAAGTACTGGAAAGCATCCAAACCATTAATTCCCCACCCCAAAACTGCAACTCTTTTGTTTTTGAAGTTTATCATTACTTTAAAAACCTATATATTGAACTTCAGGTTCTAGTTCTATTTTAAACTTCTTTTCTACAGCACTCGAAATCTTATCGGCTAATTCCTTTACCTCCCTAGCTGTGGCGCGACCTTCAGGATTCATAATCACAAGAGCATTTCTCTCTGACACCGACGCGTTTTTGTATCGTTTACCTTTCCAACCCGATTTTTCTATCAACCACCCTGCAAATAGCTTTACTTTTCGGTCAGCAACCTCGTGAAATGGTACTTCAGGAAAATCCTTCTGAATTTCAGTTAATATCGGACGTTCGACCATCGGGTTTTTGAAAAACGAACCAGCGTTACCTATGACTTTCGGGTCTTCAAGTTTTCTACCCCGGAGTGTCAAGATAGCTTCACGTACTTCACGTATGGTGGGAGAATTAATATTCTTATCAGATAGATACGAAGTAAGTGATTCATAGATAAGGGATGGTTTAGCATCCTTTTTTAACCTGAGAGTTAAACCCAAAATAATATACCTACCCTTTTGTTGGGGATCTTTAAATATGCTTTCACGATAGGAAAACCTACATGACTTTTTATCCAATGTTACAAACTTAGCTTTTCTCAGATCGTAGGCGGTTAAGCTCACAAAGGTATCTTTCAACTCTTGTCCGTAAGCTCCTATGTTTTGTATCGGAGAAGCTCCAACTGACCCTGGTATTCCTGATAGACATTCTATTCCTTGAAGCCCTTTCTCAACACACACTTTCACTAAACCGTCCCAAATTAAACCTGCACCTGCTGTAACCAAAACATCATTATTTACCACCTTAAAAGATATCGATGTGTCTTTATATCTCAAAACCAAACCGGGAAAACCCTCATCGCTCATCAAAATATCGCTTCCACCACCAAGTATAAAAATGGGAATATTTTTAGACTTTGCGAACCCAACTACTTCGGTAAGCTCTTCTTTATTGTTAACTTCAGCAAAATAACTCGCAAGTCCGCCTACATGGAAAGTTGTTAGATTCTTCAGTGGAATGTTTTCTTTTATTAATAATTTGGTCATACTACAAAACCCGCAAAATTTCCCTAGCCCACAAATAGCTTTTACCCGCACCCATTACTAAAATAACGTCACTCCTTTTTACTTCTTTTTTCAGTAAGTTTAATATCTCATCAATATCTTTTTTATAAACGGCATCTTTATGGTTCGATACTTCCACAATCGAAGCGCCGGTAACACCGAAAGTCTTTTTATCTCTGGCTTTATAAATCGGACCGATTAGTACTTTGTCTGCATCTTTAAAAACACCTTTATAATCTTTTAAAAGAGCTTTTGTTCTGGAATATGAATGGGGTTCAACAACCGCCCAAATTCTATTTTTCGGGTACTTCTGTCTTAATGCTTCTAAAGTTACCCGGATCGCAGTCGGATGATGCGCATAGTCGTCATAAACTTTTATTCCTTTCTTCTCTCCGATCAACTGTAATCTTCTTACCGTTCCTTTAAATTTAAAAAGCATATCTCTTATAACTGAGCGTTCAATCTTATAAATTTTTCCTAAAATAATAACCCCTAGCGCATTAGAAACGTTGTGTTTTCCCGGAATACTTAGCTTATATTCCTCATAAACACTCGGTTTTTCACCTTTTACTTTGAATACAGTATTTTCTTCATTAGCATCCAACATCTCTCCTTTTAAAGAACTATCTAATTTGATTAAAGGGTTGTTACTAACCGTATAACCATACAAATTTATCGATTTTAAGAATCTTTCATCTAACCTCCCGAAAAGTTTTTTATTTCCTTCCGAATCCTGATTTATAATCAGGTTCTTTGGCCTTCGCAAAAGCTTTATAAATTTTATATACGATTTAACCATTTGATTTTCCGACCTAAAATAATCTGGGTGATCAAATTCAATATTATTCAAAATGATAGTTGAGGGCTTATAGCTGAAAAATTTTTCATAAAAATCATCTGCCTCGATAACAAAATATTTACTGTTTCCGATTCGATAATTACTCCCCCATTCTGTAAGCTTTGCTCCAATTAGCGCGCTGGGGTCTAAACCAGCCTTTTCAAAAAGAAGTGCTGCCATGCTGGTTGTGGTTGATTTTCCGTGGGTTCCAGTGACACATATTGATTCCTTATTTTTTAACAGGTATTCTCCCACGAATTCGTCCCAAATTTTTAAAATTCCGCTTTTTTTTGCAATCAAATACTCGGGGTGCCTTTCATTCTGGTAAACCACCGCAGGACTTACTGCTAATATGTCAACACCCTCCAAGTGTTTTTTGTCATGCCCCTTAAAAACTTTGATCCCTGCCTTTTTAGCCTTATTTAAGTAAGCCGTATCTTCTTCCAAATCACAACCTGTTACCTTAAAGCCTTCATTCAAAGCCATTATTGCTACCCCAGACAGAGCACTCCCTCCGATTCCCATGAAGTGCACATGTTTTATTTTTTTTAAGACCATATTTACTATATACAGCATGCAGGGACTGTCCCTGTAAGTATTAAGATTCTTCTCTGATTATTTTCTTAATATCTCCTTTAAGTGCCATTTTTACTGCTTCGTGGTCAGACCAATCATATTCTTTTCCATCGTAGGCCATACTTTGCTCATGCCCTTTTCCGCAAATTACAACAATATCGCCCTTTTTTGCTAATTTCTGAATTGCAAAAGAAATTGCTTCTCCTCTTTCAGGAATTCTTAAAAAATAATGTTTATCGCTTTCTTTTAATGTTTTAAAGTGACTCGGTTTTATTTCCATTACTTCTGACTTTCTTGTACCTTTAACTATTTCCGTAATTATTTTATTAACGTCCTCGCTTCTTGGATCCTCTGCAGTAAAAATCGAGGTATCGGCTATCCGAGTCGAAATCTCGCCCATCAATGGTCTTTTTTTAACATCTCTCTCCCCTGCGCAACCAAAAACAGCTATTAGTTTTCTCTTTTCCTGCTTTTGCGCTATTCGTTTTATTAAAAGACTTAGCACATTTTCTAAGGAGTTAGAGGTGTGAGCAAAATCAACGTAGACTTCAAAATTTTTATATGTTTCGATTTTCTCAAGGCGTCCTTTGGGCGCTTTGAATGATAAAAGCGCTTTTTTGATCGACTCTACAGAAACGCCGTATTCCAATGCAATTCCAATTGCTGCTAAACTGTTTGAGACATTGTATTCGCCAGGAAGATCAGTTTGAATTTTAAACGAATTTACACCACGGACTAATTCATATACCGTTTTACCGACTTCCTCACGAATATTTTGAGCGTAAAGATCCGAAGACCTGTCTTTTATTGCGTAAGAAATAGTACGTGCTTGAGTTGTTTTTGAAATATATTCGAACGACTCATCATCTCTATTAAGTACAACAAAACTTTTAACATACTGAAAAAGTTTAGCTTTTGTGTCGAGATACTCCTCAAAACTTTTATGATAATCCAGGTGTTCATGAGTAATGTTTGTTAGAGCTGCGGAATCAAAATTCACTCCTGCTGTTCTTTCTTGATCTAGTCCGTGAGATGTGACTTCAACTACGGCAAATTCACATCTTGCCTTAACCATATCCGCTAGAAACGACTGCAAAGTTACGGGGTCCGGATTAGTAACATGTAATCCTGTATCGACTTCCCTTTTACCTATTTTTGCTGAAACAGTACTAACCAATCCCACCTTTTTACCTGCAGTCTGTAAAATGTGATAAATTAAAAACGCAGTTGTTGTTTTTCCGTCAGTTCCTGTTACCCCGATAACTTTTAGCTTTGAAGAGGAATTGCCGTAAAAAGACGAGGCCATTAAACCCAACGCTTTTCTTGAATTTTTGACCTTTACATAAGTTGCACCTTTTGGAATATTAATTTCTCCTTTATCGAGTTCTCCTACAACAACCTTTGCACCATTCTCTACTGCTTGGGGGATAAACTTATGACCATCAACTGTTAATCCTTTTACTGCAACAAATAAACCTCCTTTTTTGGCTTGTCTTGAATCTTCGGTTATTGAAGTTAATACTAAATGCACCTTTCCATAAACTTTATAATCTGACAAGTTTTCAAGAAGTTTGTAAAGCTTCATTAATATTTATTGTGGCGCATTCAGGCGACTTCTTCAATCTTAGCTCCAATTTTTCGAAGATTTTCGGCAAAGTTCGGATGACCCCTATAAAGTGCATCAGCATTAAGAATCGTTGTCTCCCCATCGGCAATCATAGCAGCCATAACCATGGAAACAACCGCGCGAATAATATAAGGGGCTTCAAGGGTTGCGCCTTTTAGCGTATTTCCGGCAATCACGATCACTCTATGGGGATCTGCCATGACAACTTCCGCCCCAAGTTTTGTAAGTTCACTTGTCCAAAAAAGCCCTGATTCATACATCCAGTTATGAAATATCATATAACCACCTGGGGCCGCTAATGCCAAAGGAATGAAATTGGGTAGTAAATCAACCGGTAGACCCGGCCAGGGCTGAGCCCTAACAACATTGGTTTTCTTTTCAAAAGAACCGGTAAATCGGATGTCCTGATTCTGACGTACAATTGCAATATCCTCTTCGTATTCAATATTTATATTAAATTTTGAAAATTCATAGTTTATCTGGGGAAAAAGTTCGGCTTCTGAATTATGTACCCGTATTTCTCCACCCGTAACCGCACCAAGAGCTAAAAAAGTTGCTATTTCATTATGATCATGGAAAAGCTCGTGTGTTACCGAAGAGAGCTTTTTACCTCCATTTATTTCAAGAACATTTGTTCCTACTCCTTTTATATCTGCCCCTGCTTTTACCAAAAAATTACATAAATCCTGCACCTGTGGTTCAGAAGCGGCACCCGTTAATTTCGTTTTACCTTCTAAAGTGACCGCAACCATCACCAATGTACTGGTAACCGATACTGCCATCTCTGTTAACCAAACGTGTGTTGGATTTGCGTTTGTTGCATCCATTAAAACGCCGCCGTCAATTTCTTTCACAATAATCCCGAGAGTTCTAAATGACTTGTAAAAAGGTTCAAAGGGTCGAATCCCAAGAGTACAACCGCCAGGCAATTCTGAAAAGTCAACTTTGTGAAAACGACCCAGAAGTCCACCCCACATGAGGGCCGATGCTTTCATATTTCCAAGATCTTCTTCGTTCAAACTCTTGAAACTTAAATTCGAGTTATCTAAAGATATTGTCTTTTTATCTTTATCCCAATCTAACTTGCTCCCTAATTTCCTTAGGATATGGACCAGTTTGGCAACATCGCTTATATCAGGAACATTTTTAAGGATTACCTTTTCTTCAAGCAGAACCGTAGCAGGTAAGATGTGTACAGCAGAATTCTTGCTCCCCGATGGAAAAATCTCACCAGATAAAACCTGTCTTCCCTGAACCTTAATATTCATAATAGGCTGGCTTTATATTGTATCATGGCTAATCTATTTTTCAGGCTGAATTTGAAAATACTCAAAAAAATCTTTAGCAATTGAATACCACAGCGGGGCCGCTGTTTCAGAAGCCCATGGAGAAGTTGTCGGCTGTCGTAAAGTAACAAGCATTAAAAACTTCGGATTATCATAAGGCGCAAAACCGACAAATGAAGCTATCGTTTTGTCTTCATCATAATGCCCCTCAATAGGAATTTGGGCTGTACCTGTTTTTCCCGCTACCCTAAAACCCCTCGCATGCGTCCACTTTGACTCACCGTTTTTAGCTGCCTCAACCATCATTGTAGTAATTTGCTCGGCAGACCTTTGGGAGATTACTCGCTTCCCTATAACAGGCTTTATGTCTTCCTCCCAACCATCGCCAACCAGTTTATCTACAACTTGTGGAGTAACCTTCACGCCCTTATTAGCAATTACAGAAACAGCAGTCAATAGTTGAATTGGTGTGACAGCGACTCCCTGGCCAAAGCCTGCTGTGGCCAGATCTACACTACTCCATTTTCCTTTATCGCGTAGGCCAGGATTTGCCTCACCCTGAAGATCTATTCCAGTTGGTTTTCCAATCCCAAAGTTTTCTAGATAATCAAATAAAATGTCTGCTCCTATTCGTCTACTTGTAAAAACCATGCCTACATTATCAGAATGTACAATAACATCTGTTAATGTTGAATTTGGATAATACTGTTGGTTCCAAGTTTCAATAGTATATTTATCAACTTTTACTGCACCTCCACAAATGTTGCAGATTGTATCCGGTTTAACGACACCAGCGTCAAGGGCAGAGGCCATAACAATAACTTTAAACACTGAACCGGGTTCAAAACTATTAGAAATTACTGGATTATTAAAAAGTTCATCTCCAAATTCCCAGTACTCAGAAGGATCGTACGACGGATAAGCACCCATACCTAAAATGGCACCATTTTTCGGATTCATAACTACCGCCACCCCAGCTGAAGCCCCATACCTCTCTATTCCCTCTTTAAGTTTTTTATCCAAAGTCAGTTGTATAAACTTATCAATATTTGTTTGAAGATCCACTCCTTTTATTGCAGAAATCTCTCTGGTAGTTCCCAGTAAGATTGGAATACCGCTGGCATCTCTCTCACGAGCTTTAAAACCCGGTTTTCCCGATAAAACTACATCATAATATCCCTCCAATCCGAAATACCCTATGTCACCACCTGCCTCATCCTTACCTACAAAACCCATAAGCTGTGCAGCAGTCGAAGCTTCTGGATAAATTCTCGCTTCTTGAAGCTCGTACCCAATTCCCGAAATTTCCAACTTTTCAATGTGTTTCTTAACTTCAGGGGTAACTTTCGATTTTATCGGTATCCATTCCACATTATCTCTGGTAAGCAAAGAATAAATTCTGTCTATTTCTGTGAAAAGCGCATCTTTATCTTCAGGATCTTCTACCAGAAGGGGTGCAAGTTGTTCTGAAATTTTTTTGGAAGGTTCTTTTATATCGGGCAAACTAGCATAAATTAGCCATGAATCTGCGCTTGCCGCAAGCCAACTCCCATCTGAAGATAAAATATCGCCTCTTGGAGCATCAATCGACCATTGTGCTTGATATTGACCCCTTGCCTCAACTGACAGCTCTTTTCCCTTATAAATTTGCCAATAAAAAAGCCTAACGACTAGTACGAGGTAGGCGAAAGCAAAGAAAATCGAGATAAGTCTCAAGCGGATTAACATAGATCAAGGCGCACTCATTGCATAGGATTCGCCTTTTTCTATGTAGTAAGTGGTTGTGCTTTTCGCAAATCCCAAATCTTCTGCTTTCTGCCTAAGTTGAATTAACGAGGTAGACGAGATAAGTTTATCTTCGAGTTCCCGATTTTCTTTTGTAAGGAGCTCCACCTCCTCCTCAAAACTTGATATTTGTGCTCCTAGTGCACTTGTCCCTATTGTAAAAAACACTTGGGCGGCTGCACAGAAAGATATAAGAATTCCAAAAAGGACTTTCTTGTTGAACGGTTTTTTACTATTACTTATTTTTATTTGTGGTTTTCTTCTCATATTTTCTCCAGAATTCTCATCTTTGCGCTTCTTGCTCTGGGATTTCTTTGAATCTCTTCATAACTCGGGACAATTGGCTTTTTGGTCAGCAAACGCGCCACTCCTTCTTTTTCTTTAGTTATAAAAAAATGCTTTACTATCCTATCTTCACCTGAGTGAAAACAGATAACTACGAGTTTTCCTCCGAGATTCAAAAGATTAAATGCCGCAGGCAATGTTATTTTTAAATTCTCAAGCTCGCTATTGACAGCAATCCTAAGAGCAAGAAAAGGCAAAGTTGCGACATTCTGTCCCCTTTTGGGTCTAAAAATTCCTCGAATCGTATATAAAAAATCCCCAACTGTTTGAATATCTTTTTTAGCTCTTTCTCTTACTATTGCTTTTGCTACTAATCTCGACTTTGCTGTATTCAAAACCACCGTAAATAGCTCGATCAATTGAGTTTCGTTTAATACCTTAAGAAGGTCGGACGCTTTTACCTTGTTAGATACAGGATCTATCCTCATATCAAGAGGCGCCAAAGGATCTTGAAACGAAAAGCCGGCGTTCTTGCCTTCCAGTTGGAAACTCGAGATACCAAGATCAAAAAGTATACCCTCTACACTCTCAAACCCGTTGTCTTTAGCAATTTTTTCTATTTCTATGAAGTTGCCGTGAGTAAGTATGAAAGACCCTTGAAAGTGATCATCACTTTCAAGGGTAGGGCAGGCTTCTTTCAAACGCTCTCGTGCAATTTCAAGAGAATAGAGGTCTGCTTCAATCCCCAGAACTCTGGCTCCAGCTTTAACAATTTCCCGAGTATGACCTCCTAATCCGACTGTTGCGTCGATATAGCAAGCTTTTTTTGAACGTGCGATTTCTTTTACCCGCAAAGCTTCTAGAACTTCATTTAAAAGGACAGGTTCATGAAGCTCTTTGGCTTCTTTTAACTTTTTCATTTACTTTATGAAATTTCTTGTTTTCGATATTAGCACTTTGGAAAAACGCAATGAACATCTTGAGTTGTTCATCCATTAAATTTTTGTATATTTTAATCATTTTGATATCTACTTCTTGGCAATTTTTTCAATTGCTAAGGAGGATTTTTCTTCAGCACCTCTCTCCAACTCCAACCATTTTTCCGCTCCCCAAATTTCAATTCTGTCACCTAAACCGATGAAGCTTATTTCTGAAACTATATTCGCGTAGGCTCTTAAGCTTTCAGGTAGGACAAACCTTCCCTGACTATCAAGATCCACTTCAAACGCCGAACCGTAAATAAATCTGTCAATGTCTCTTACAGGGGAAGTAATAATTCTCGTCTCGCCTGTTAGTCGTTTTACTAAACCTTCCCAATATAGCTTTGACACCAATACCAGAGAACCTTCATACCATTTGGAAATAATCATTCCCTCACCCAATTCTTCTCTAAATTTCTTTGGTATGGAAATTCTACTTCCTTCTGTTAATTTACTTGAATACTGCCCTATTAGCATTTAAATGTGGGCAGTCTAAGGTGATATACATTTCACCATTTATCACCAGTATTAACCATTCTTATATATTTTCACGGACGTGTCAAGACAAACAATACCCAAATATTGTTTGTCGCGGAACTCGAAACTTGATAATTTATACTAGATTGGGGAGCTATTGAGTGCTTCCGAAGAATATTCCCATATTTTTAGATTCATTTCCCTCCAACATATTCCACTCACTACCGTCCCAATAATACACATTGTCAACACCCAAATCGACTGTCCCAGGGAATTCTTCATCTCCCGATGAAAAGACTCCATATGGACCACTTTCAACCTCAGCAGGTGCATCGGCGGGATAACCAATGGTTGTCATTGTTACAAAAAACTCTTCAGATTCTTCTTTTAATTCGTATTTAAAGTTCTCGTCTATCGAAGAAAGTAAGTCTGTACCTGTTTGCAAATGAAAATCCGTTTCAAATTTAACTAAAAGTTCTCCATCGGAATTTCTGAAACGGAGCGTTATTGTACCTTCTTCTACTCCCTCGTCGTATCGGTAATTTCCCGAGGACACAGTTCCAAATAAAAGTTCTTCTTCAACCACATCCTTTCCTTCTAAAGGTATTACTCCCGTTCCCCCAAGAGGCTGATTACTACCTTCTGTCTTGTAAAAAAAATCATAATCAAGCTTTTTTGCACCTGGAACCATTAACTTTTCTATTTTCATATCTAAGTAATGACCGTCGGAGCGTGGAACTAAAGAAACAATCGGTCTTTCATTTAAGGCTACATCAATCAACGCACCTTCCTCTTCCCCAGCATCATTGACTTCCCTTCGTCCGCGTACAATCACAAACGCTCCGACGACAACAAGAATTCCGAATCCTAGAAGTATAAGTGGCAGGTATTTTTTCATCCTAATTTATTTTCTATGTACTCTGGCAACTTGTCAACAGATACTCTTTCCTGCTTGGTTGTATCTCTATCTCGCACCGTAACTGTATCATCTTCTAGGCTTTGAAAGTCAATTGTCACACACCAAGGTGTACCTATCTCGTCTTGGGCAAAATAACGCTTACCTATGTTTCCACGAGAATCCCATGCAACAAAGTAATTTCTGGACAGGATTTGATGGATTTCTCGTGCTTTGTTAATTAATTCTTCTTTATTTGCAAGAAGTGGAAATACAGCCAATTTGAACGGTGCAAGTTTTGGATGAAGCTTTAAAATCACCCTGCTCTTCTCTTCATTGTATGCATCCAAGAGGAAAAACAATGCAGCTCGATCCACCCCACCCGATGTTTCAATAACCCAGGGAGTGTATTCCTCATTAGTGTCAGGATCTTTGTATATTAGCTTGTGTCTCCCCAAATCCCAATCACCCCGATGGTGAATTCCCTCAAATTCCTTCCAACCAAAAGGAGAATTATATTCAATATCTGTTGCAAAGCGAGCGTAATGGGCTCTTTCATCGGGATCATGATCTCTATAGCGAAGATTTTCTTTTTTAACACCCAGATTAACGTACCAAGCCATTCTCTCTTTTTTCCAAAACCCGAAAACCTTTTCTGCCTCTTTGTCATCCGGTCTCATAAAATATTCCAATTCCATCTGTTCAAATTCCCGACTTCTGAAAGTAAAATTCCCGGGAGTAATCTCGTTTCTGAAAGCTTTTCCGATTTGTGCAATACCGAAAGGAAGTTTAATCCTCGTAGAGTCAATAACATTTTGAAAATTAACAAAAACTCCTTGGGTAATTTCTCCTCGAAGATAAGCTTTCTGTTTTGGTTCAGTTACGCCCAAAAATACCTCTGTCATTAGATTGAAAGATTTTGGTTCTGTCCACTCTACTTTTTTATCTTCGTGTGTTTTCTCGTGTTCTTTTTTTATTTCTTCGTTATCTGCTCTTACTCTTTGGTGGCAAATTTTACATTCAACCAAGGGGTCTGTGAATGCATCCAAATGTCCCGACGCCTTCCAGACTTCGGGATTCATAATTATGGCAGCGTCTATTCCAACCACATCATCCCTATCATAAACCATGTCTTTCCACCACTGCCTTTTTATATTGTTTTTAAGTTCAACCCCCAAGGGTCCATAATCCCAAAAACCAGCAAGACCCCCATAAATCTCGCTTCCGGGATAAATAAATCCGCGTCTTTTTGCTAGAGACGTAACATCCGCCATCAAATCCATGCTTAAATTATAACTATTTAATTAACTCTTATCCAGCACAATTATTTGCATTGCACCTAATTAATTCCTATAATTTCAATCAATATGACAGAAGATCGCCGATCAGCTGCAGACGAGTTATTCTTAGTGTTTAGAAGAAAATTAACACTAAGCAACAGAGAGACAGATAAGAGAGAGGCAATTAAAGATCTTCTTTCTTCGCTTGGTTGGTTGGGAAAAGAAACTCAGGAAAAAGACCAAAGGGTTGAAGATTTTGAGTACATAAATCGAAGGCTTAATAGGTTAATGCAACAATCATCTAATTTGCCACCCCAATATAGAGATGTTAATCTACTTGCGCAAAATTTAAATGGTAGACAAATACCAACTCTCAAAGACGCTAGAAAACAGTTCTATACTTCTGAGAGAATCGCTAATATTGTTTTTTCGACAATTGAAAAGGCGACAAGAGAATACCCAGAATGGGCAAGGGTTGATCCTGGTCATCCCAGCATAGGAACTCCCGCATCTGGGGCTTTAATAGAGGGTTTCGGGGCTTTTTTAGGACAGCTCGAAAACGATAACAATCCAGATATAACAGCGCAAGTTAATCGTGCCTACGTTAAAGCTTTTGAAGAGGTTTTAATTACAGAAAAACCCAGCTCCCCATTATTAAAAGATGTAATAGGCTGGATGAAAACAGAAAAAGAAGATTTCCCCAAAGCTATCGAATTAAAAATAGACACATTCCACCAGTAATACGAAAGCGCAATATTGCAACTTTCAAGGACCATTCCTGCACACAAGACGTACAACTAATCTCCACTTTCCAACTCTGGTAAATCGAGGCCTTTAATTTGTAACGCAGAAGATCCGACGCGGCCTTGGATACTGCCGACCACATTAGCAGTTGATGTAACCAGTCTTTTAATTTGCCCTTCACGGGATTTCCAGATTCGCTCATATGCCGCTTTTTCTTTATCAAGTTGCAATTGCATCTCGGAGTAAACCTCAACTAATGCCTCAAGCTGTTGGCGGAACTCGTGAGAGGTTACATACTCGTAAAGATACTCCGCTTTTTCTCCTTTGTGCGCGGAAACGGCTTTTTGAAAACCAAGGTCCAGTAGATTTTTTCGCAAAATTGTCGCCATAGGAATTATCAGTTCATATGAAACAATCCATACTCCTTCGTACAATCCAAAACCATCTTTAACACCCTTAGGGAAAACTGACGAAACAATAACAGCAATGTTTGATTTTTCCGCTCTTAAATCACTTTTCAACTTAGTAACCCACTCATCTTTCCAAGCTTTGGTCCTTTTTGTTTCCCACAAAATCACTCCACAGTTAAATCCCTTAGGACTTTTTACAATTTGCCTGACATCCGCTCCCTTAACACCCTTACCAACCGGTTCAACTTCATCATTGGGAAAAGTAGTGCGCAAAGTTTCTTCCAAATCCAGCTCAAGAATTTCACCTTGAAGTTGCTGGGAGCCAACTTTTGCTCGTCGAAGTGCCTCCTCAAGTTGTGCTTGCAAGTCATTTATCTTTTTCTCTTTTTCCATATCTTTGAGGCGATGCTCTTCAACTGCTTGTTTCAATACCGATTCTTGAATTTTTTGGCGTTCCTCATCCAGTTGCCTTTGGAGTTCAAGTTTTAAATCCTTTTCTCTGTTTTCAAGTTTCCTTCTCTCCTCACGAAGTTTTAACTCCTGTTCACGAAGCTCATTAACCTTTTCTTCTTTCTCAGAAAGCTGTTTTTTCAAATCTTCAATCTCGGTAGAAGATTTTTCTTCAAACTCTTTCTTGATTCTAACTTCTAAATTTTTTCTTACTTCCTCTTCAACCTGCTGCTTTAGAGCCTCAGAAATCTCAATCAGCTGCCCGCAATGAGGACATTTAAATTTGGGGTTCATATTCAGACCGAATTGTATCATCACCGAAGCTATTTTTGAAGGCGTTTATTAACTCTCTCTGCCACTTCGTCAATCGATACATTGGCCTTCACCAGATATTCGTTGGCTCCAATCTCTTTAGCGACTCTTTCTTCAGTATCAAGGTTTGTCAAAACTAAAACTGGAATATTTTTAAGTTCTTGATCTTTCTTCATATTCTCCAATACATCAAAACCGTTCATTCCGGTTCCTGGTAGCATAATATCTAAAATAACGAGGTCGGGTCTTATTTTTTTGGCGGTAAAAACTCCTTCTTTGCCGGTAGCTGCCAAAACGACAGCGTAACCTTCAGAAGTTAGTTTATTGTGGTATACCCTTTGAGTCTGAATGTCGTCTTCAACTATTAAAATCTTCTTTTGCGACATTATCTATACCTCAACTCTCTCATGTCTTCGTTTTTTTATCAATATGGTTTTTAATTGGCAGTTCTACAAAGAAGGTACTTCCCTTCCCTTCTTTGCTGGTAAAAATAATATTCCCTCCCCACTTCTTAACGTAAGTTTTTACAATGTAGAGGCCCAAACCACTTCCCTGAATCTGACTTTTAATAGCATTTTCCGTTCTAAAAAATTTATCAAAAATTCTTTCCCTGTCCTTCTCCGGAATGCCTATACCTGTATCTTCAACCAAAATTAGGATTTTATTTGTACCTTTTCTAAGGTGAACTGTCACTTTTCCTTTTGCCACATTATAGTTAATTGCGTTTGAAACAAGGTTTTGCACTATCTGAAACAAATGTTTGGGGTCAATAAAAACCCTAGGAATATTGTGTTGGGTTTTAAAATGAAGTTTGACCATCTTTTCTCTTGCAAGGGGTTTCATATCTGTAAGCACTTTATGTATAATCTTTTTGGGACTTACCCCCACAGCGTATTCTAATTCCTTCCCTTCTTCGATGTGAGAGACATTCAAAATGTCGTTAACAAGTATAATAAGCTTTTTATCACTTTCGTAAACATCTTTCAGTACACCCGCAATTTCTTCCGGTAAGATTCCATAATCGCCTTTTAGAAGCATTTCAATATTCCAGCGCATATTTGAAAGAGGTGTCCTCAACTGGTGGGATACAAGTGATACGAATTGGGATTTTAGATTTTCTACCTCTCTTTCTTTCGTGATATCATCAAAAACCGCAATTGCGGAAGATAAGTTTCCAACTTTATCATGTACAGGAACGCTCTGTACTTTCAATGTAATTAAAGATTTGTTGGGTCGTCGTACGACCAGATCGGATTTTTTAGCTTCTATACCTTTTTTTATAGTTATGTAAAGAGGGTGGCCTTTAGTGGGATATTTTTTTCCTTCTTCTGTCAAAAGGTCGTATGTTTTTGTGTAATCATCAACTCCAGCTTCAGGATCAAAGGACCTTCCCACCAGCTCAGTTGCCTTCTTATTAACCAAAATCGGTTTTCCTGAAGGTACTTCTGCAATGTAAACTCCAACGGGAAGACTATCCAAAAGAGTTCCGAGCTGTTTTTTATCGGCCTCAATCCTCCCTTTTTCTTCTTCTAACTCCCTTATCTTATCGCGAATGACGTCTAAAAGTACTTGAACGCCAACATTAACCGGAGTAAATTCATCCTCTTTTTTTGAAATATGTACATTTTTCGTAAAATCCCCTATCGAGGCAAACGAAAGAACATCAACCAGAGGATCCAGTCTTTGCGCTACATACTTTTTAACATCGGCATCAGCCTCAAAAGAGCCTTTTGGGGATTTACTATGTCTTAGCCTAACCATTTATATGCCTCGCGTCGTGTGTTAAAAACTTTAACTTTTTTTTGCTTTCTGGCAGCCCTAATTATCAAATTCGCCAAATTATTAATGAATACATTTCCACCGTAAAGTGCGGTTTTGTCAAAATACCAACTCTTTAAGGCATAAACAGCCGCTTCTCGACTTCCAGAATCGGTTTTCCCAATTTCGGATAGGTTGACGATCACCTTTACTGATCTACCTTCACTCTGAAGTTTTTCAATTAGTTTATTTACCTTGTGAACAGCTGAGGTAACGGTGTCATAATCTTGATCACCTTTATAAATCTGTTCTATATAACCATCTTTATTTAAAAAGACAGCACGGGCCATAATTTTGATCTATTGTAACAACTTTTTCCCAACCCTGATACTTGATACTCTTCTTTCTGTTATTTTTTCCAAAATTTTGTCCGGATCAGTTAAGTCTTTGCCCAACGGCCAAAAACCCAAAAGTACCAAGCAATCTTTTATAAACATATGTCTTAATTTTCTTAACTGCGTTGCTGTTTTTAACAGATTCAAGTAATTCATGGCAATTTCGAATAACTTTTCGTTTTTTTCTTCAAAGGCAGTTGTCATTTTCACTACGTCCACCAAATGGTAAGCAACGGCAACTTTTTTGAGCTCTTTTCGGACTTTCTCAAAAGAGTCCAACGTCTCAGCTTCAGTTATAAGATCCAAGTGTTTCCCATGAGCAGCCGAGAATCGGATTAGACTAAACACTTCAATATGTCCTCGTTTACGACTTTTGGGATACCTAACTCCTTTGGCAAGAAGTTGTACCTTTCCGTAGTGTTTTGAATAAACAGTTAAAATTCTATCTGCTTCGCCATAACTTTTCCTGGAGAGTATAATCGCCTCAGTTGAATATCGTCTTGGCCGCATTAAATTTTGAATTTGATTTCCCTATCTACCTTGAGGAAAAACTCTTCCTTCTGTTTTTTGAATTGAACAGTATATAAAGGAGAGTCTGTCCCAGGTTGTTTTTGCAAAAAGATGTTGTAATGTTTTTCAATTTTGAAAGGAAGTTTATATTTCAGAGTTATCTTTGCCACCCCTTGCGGTCGAAGATTAAAAAAACCTGCAAAAACAGTTTTACCGAATTCTTCATAGACTTCTTGTTTCTCTTCAACCCCATTAAACTCTATAAGTTCGCTACCTTTGGGAACGTAAATCCTCACCCAATTGGGTAAAACAGAATTAAGCCAACCGTCATGTTCTTTTGGATTTTTATAAGTAATAGTAACGGTTTTGGTAGCCGTTCCATCCTTTGCAACTTCAATTTCTTGAACTACCTCTTGCATTACGTAAAGATTAGACTTTCTTCCCCCCAGATTCGCATCGTTAATATGTATATAGTCTCCGTTATATTCGTCAAGTGTTCCTGCAATCCCGAAAACCTCAACAGCGTCTTGTGATTTGGCGTCATGCATGTAAAAAAGAACGTGTTTTTCTGTTAGAGATTTCAGAATAGCTTCAAAAAGCATGGGGAGTTTTTCTTTAGGTTGTCCTAAAGCATTAGCAAGAACAGAGTTCATTAGGGGGCCTATTATCTTTTTACGATTATCGTAGTTTGGAGGCGCATAAACGATCTTTCCAGGTTCATTTTCGCTCCAAACAATTGGTCCTTCTATGTCCGCGAAACTTTCAAGCTCATAGATAACTTGGGGACAATCACACTCGGCAACTATCTTTGTACTGTATTCTCCAAATCCGGGAACTTGGATAGGACCTGTTGCGTTAAGAATATTAACTAGTACTTGTGTATCGACTGCAATTATTCCGTCAATATCATCAATTCCAACAGATTCAATTTCCCTTACGAATAAATCCATAGATGCTTTAAAATCCGGAAGCCAATTCATATCGCGAAGCCGGTAGTTTCTAGAAAGTGTATAGGGACCCTTTATATATTTAATAAGAGGCTCCGGCGCAGAAACTTTCGGTTTATATTGATCATCTAAGTTATATATATCGTCGCTTTTGACGGGCTCAAACCTTCCTTTTGTGACTTTTGCAATTGAATAAGCGGTTATAAAACCACCAGTTGGCCGAAGCTCTTTATCATTCTGGAAAATAACAAGATACGTTCTTTCCTTATCAACGCCCAGGAGGTACGGTGCAGCTTCCAGGAGAGGTTTTCCGTTTTCGAGTAGTTCCGAGCTAGTGTCGACAAGTTCGAGTCCTCCTCTTAATTTTTCCCTGACTGGTTTTCCGAAGACAGTTACCGGATATCTAGTAGGGTCGATAGTACCTATCTCGCTTCTGACAAGTTTTACTTTCTCGGTAAGTGCATCAGCTTTAGATATCAAATCCGGAATGGTCTTTACTACAAAATCAAGTCGCTCTTGTGCCGTTTGCTCACCTGAAGTTGACTGTTTGGAACCGCTTGTAAAACCAATTATATCAGCGTATGGCTCAGTCACTTCAACCAATAAGGAAGCAGTTTCTACTCCGTAACTCGCAGCAATAATCCCATGTTGACCATCGGAAACATATGCTCCCACAAAAGGTATAATCTTAAAAACGGTAAAAGGTTTATACGCGCTACCTAATTCCAACAAAGTATCTTCAGTCTTGCCTAAATTTTCTTTAATTGCATCAAAATTCTGAGAACTTATGGCTTCCCGAATCCCATCTAAAGAAGCTTTTACCTTTATTGCCTTCGCATAGAGCCTATAAGTCAAAAGCCCATATATAAATAAAATTACTCCAAAAACTAAAAGAGCATATTTTCCTCTTTTGCCAATTTTAATCTTCCAGGCTCTTGTCTTTCCTATATTTATCTTTGGAATCTGAATGGAGCCCCCTTCCTCTTCAGGATTATTATTAATCTCTATTTCTTCAGACGGTTTAATTCTCGGAATATTTATATCATCCATCAAACGGCTCCTTTTCCTGAAATCATTGCCCAGGGAGTTTTAAGTATAATCAAAATGTCAAAGGTAAGGGATTTCTTGCGTGCATAATAAGCATCCATTTCAATCCTTTTATCAAAATTCACTTCACTTCTCCCCGTTACCTGCCAGTAACCGGTAATGCCTGGCCTTACTTCAAGCACCTCTTTAACTAAAGCCTTTGTATGAGGATACTTCTTTTGTTGATCATCCAGTTCGTCAGGATAATAGGCTCGAGGGCCAACAATGCTCATTTCACCTCTCAAAACATTAATAAACTGTGGCATTTCGTCGATAGAATATTTACGAATAATTTTCCCGACTTTTGTAACACGAGGGTCTTTGTAAAGTTTATAGCTTGATCTTTTATACTCTTCGTACAAATCTTTAAATTCTGGGTCTTTTTTCATTAACTTGTGAGCATTCATAATCATTGATCTAAATTTATAAATTCTAAAAAGCTTTCCGCCTTTCCCTACACGGTTGGGAATATCAGCAAATACGGGTCCTGGAGAAGTCATTTTAATAAGGAAAGCAGTAATAAGAAGGAGAGGGAAAAAAAGAATAAGCGAAATTATAGAGCCAATTATATCAATTGTTCTTTTGGTGCTGGCGTAATACATATCCGGGCAGGATTATACTATACTTCAGATATCAGAAAAAGAGAAACTTACGTAAGCGACAATTTTCTTTTTTGAACCTCTTTCAATGCCTCTTTAACCTCACCAGTCCGTCTCTTGTCACAAATAAGCAGTGCATCCCCAGTATCAACAACTATCAAGTTATCGACTCCAACAAGAGCTACCACCTTGTTAGCATCATCAAGCTTAACAAAATTATCTTTTCCGTTTAAATCAACGATATTATCACTTATCTTATATAAACCCTTTTGCTTCAAGTATTCATGAAGAGTTTCAAACGTGCCTATATCAAACCACGTAAACGGAAGTTCTACTACTAATGATTCGCCATCGGCGTGAACTTGCTGAGTTACATCTTCAATTGGACCAGCAGGCATCTTAACATATTCGTTTTTCAATTCAGATCCATTAACGTAGTTCATTAAAGGTTCGTACCACTCAGGTTTGTACTTTTGCAGCATATTAAGCATGTTTTGAGGAGTCATACAAGTATGATTTGTGTGTATTAGAACACCCTTTTGTTTAATAAGCTCTTCAGTTTGTTCTTTAGTACTTCTCCATACAAATTTTTCAACTTTATAAATCCCAACCGAACCTTCATTGGAAATCTTTTCCCCTTTTATAAGGTAATCAACGCCCATAACTGGGAAGTCTGTACTCATACCGCCTGTAATATATTTACTTTCTCGCCTGGCAACAGTGTCGCAATCAAGCATCATTTTAATAAAATTCTCAACCGGTTCTCGCAAATCATCCACTTGAACGATCATAAATGGCTCATCTTTAAGACCCTTCTTATACAAAAATGCTGCAATTAAACCTGTTGCAGGACCTTGGTTACGCATTTCTGGCTCCAAAATATAGTTTTCTACTGATATATCCTCAACTTGTTTCTTAGCCAATTCAACTTGATCTTCATTTGTGGAAACGTATATTTCCTCAGGTTTGAAGTGTGATCTTAAAGCTTCATAATTCAACTGAAATAGCGACTTATCGCCTACAAGAGGAATAAAATGCTTGGGTTTATGCTCACGACTTACCGGCCAAAGTTTTGTACCAAATCCTCCACAAATAATAACTGGAATCATATATTTATTAAAAATCTAGCAGATCAAAGGATAAATTTTCTTTTGCCATAGTGTGAAAAATTGTAGCAAATTTTTTATTATTTGGCTAATAATAATTCATCGACCAACCTTCCAAACTCTTTTTTAAACCTGTCTTTTGAAAATTTTTTTGCATTCTTAACCAAATCTTCTTTTGAAAAATCCAGCGATTCAAATCTTTGAATCGCTTCAATTAAACTTTCTTTTCTTTGTTCCTCAAAAAATATCCCTGTTTTGCTGTCAATAACAGTATCAAGCGCTCCGCCTTTTTTGTATGCGATAACGGGCGTTCCTGCTGCTTGAGATTCAACTGCAGTAATCCCAAAATCTTCTTCTTGGGGGTAAATAAGAGCTTTCGCATTCAGATAGTAATTTGCTAAATCTTCTTCTTTTACAAATCCTTCAAAGTGAATATTTTCTTTAGCAACTCTTTTCAACCCCTTCTCTTCACTTCCTGTCCCAATAATAACCAAGGGCAAACCAAGTTTATTGAAAGATTCAATCGCTAAATCAACTCTCTTGTAAGGTACCAACCTCGAAACAACCAAATAGTAATCGGTCTTTATTAGATTTTTAGATCCTGATGTTTGAACGTAATCAATCTCCGAGATTGAACAGCCTGCATTATCGGGTTTTTTATGTTTTTGGTTTTTCTTTCTAAATTTTGGGGGTTCAATTGGAGGATATACAAGTTCCGATTCCCTTTTATAATATTTTTTAATTCTCTTTTTAACTTCTGTAGAAATTGCTATCATAACGTCTGGTCTCTGAGCTGCAACCATATCCCATTTTTTTGTATACTTAAGAAAGGGTTGGGACAATATTTTATATAAAGGTATCCAGCTGAGATTTTTGGGTGGATTATTCAAATATTCTTCATATCCACTCCACAAATATCGGGTTGGCGTTAAACAATAACATAAATGCAAAGTTTTCGGTTTCGTAATAATTCCTTTTGCTGCTTCGGAAGTAACAGATATAACAAGATCGTATTTGTCAAAATTAAATGTTTCATAAGCAATGGGTGTAAGCCAACCCAACAGTTCATGATAGTTATTCAATATCGGCAAATTTTGTAAAAAGGTCGTTTTAACTTTAGGAAAAACTTTTGCCCACGGTGCTTTCTTCTTGTCGTAAACTGAAGTGTAAAGCGGTGCTTCAGGAAAAAGTTCATGAAGCGCCAAAAGCACCCTCTCTGCCCCTCCCCATTTATTCACCCGATCATAAACAATTGCCGTTTTCATTTAATTTCCCTCGTGTTTAACAATTCTAACTGTTCCTCTTCCTGAGTGAATTTCGACGATATCACCATCATGAATAACTTTAGTAGCTACTTCTGTCCCAACAATGCATGGTTTTTTCAGTTCCCTCGAAACTATTGCAGCGTGGCTTAGTATTCCGCCGGTATCAGTAATTATCGCAATCGCCTTCTTCATTCCAATCACGAAATCAGGACTCGTCATCGTTGTAACCAACACGTCACCCTTTTTGACTTTACCAATTTCTTTTATTGTCAATACAACTTTTGCAGTACCTCTAAAATGATATTCTTTACCAACTGAAGCAACTCTACCATGAATCATGCTCTCTTTAATTTTTCTAACTTTGCCGAATCTTTTATGCAAAAATAACGCTTTACTTCCAACGAAATGTTTTATTCCTGTATTTTTGCAAACCAAAACAAAACACTCCTTCCGCTTTTTAATTAAATTCTTTTTCAGCTCGTCAGAGAAAGCAGTCAACTCCTTGAAAAGTAACATTTTAAGATCGTCGCTTTTTATTTTTAATCTTCGCGCGTATTCGTCTACAAAAATTTGAAGATAATGATCAGATTTAAAATTTAAAGCTTTTCTTTGATCTTGAAACTGAGCGAATTTCTCAACTAAAGAAATTAAATCCCGAACTTCCCTTTTCAGATACAGTCTTTTTATTATCTGAGACTTTTGGAATTTAGTATTTTCGGAATAATTATTTATCTCCTCAAACAGTGGTTTCCACTTGGTTTTCGCAAATTTTTCTGCTTCTTTTCGAAAATAATTCACATTTAATTTCTTTGCTTTAAGATAACTGTTGTACATCCAGAAATAATTTTGTTGATGAGCTTTAAGTGCACTACCCCATTTCTTATTAGGAAGTGCCAGGATTTCAAGTAAGTCTTTTTGTTCTTGTCTGTAAAATGTTAAAGCAAGAGGAGAAGTAAGAATAGCAAAATCTTTATTAAACTCTTTCACTTGTTCATCTTTGTAGTAATCTTTTAATCCCTTCCCTAAAAGTGGTTCAATTGATGTTGTAATTAATTCGACCGAAATCGTTAAAGTCCACCACAAAAAATATATTTCGGAAAAATGTTCAAATTTTTGGTTTAGATCTTCTTGTGTTAAAGACGTAAAATTTATTTCATTCAACAAATTGAATTCTCCTTGAAGTAAACTTGTTTTTCTGTTCCATTCGCTCGAATACATTTTTTTCCTTTTGTTGTTAAAAATGTTTCTTTGTACAAAGTCTTGGCTAGATTTTGAAAAATCTTCGGCATCCATTAGCCACGTAACCTTTTTGTCTTTAAAAATAATCACTGATTCGGGATAGCAAACACCAAGAAGTTTTTTTAATGGCGTAAAAGCAGCTCCAATCGTGAAGGACATAAAAAAAGGGCAGGCACTTATTGGTCCCCAACGGAATAACTTTCTATTTGGATCGAGCATTTTATATTTTCCTTACAATTCCCCTATATGCATCAACTTCGACTAAATCTCCGTCTTTAAGCACCTTAGTTGCGACTTGTGTGCCGACGATGCAGGGAACACCAATCTCGCGAGCTAAAATTGCAGCGTGGCTAAGCATTCCGCCCTTATCCGTAACAATTGCAGAAATTTTCGGAAGCAGCAATGTTAGGATTGGTGAAGTCATTTTTGTGACTAGAATGTCACCGTCTTTAATAAGTTTTGCATCTTTAATATCGTAAACAACAATGATCCTTCCATTAGCTTTTCCTTTACTTGCTACTATTCCTGCGATACTATCGGTATCAGTGGGTTTTACAGTAATATGCTTCTTCTTAACAGTTAGATATTTTTTGAGAAGTCTTTGGAAAAGCTTGGTTGTATCTTCTTCTCCCTTCTTTGACAAAGCCAGAATCATATCTTTAATGTAGAAAATATCTTTATTCAATCTTTCAGTCCCTAATCCTTCTTTGGTACTTAAGGAAAGTAATTTTTCAAATTCTTTAATTGCACCAGAAGGTTTTTGAACTCTAATTTCTGTAGAATTCGGAAGTTTGTACAAAACGTAGAAGCCTTCTTTAGCTGTAAATTCTTTATCTGTGGCAAGGTTTATGTCAAAATCAAACCCCGTTTTATCTATGAATTTTTCAAATTCTGCCCTATATTTAGTCTTCCTGGGGGGATGAATTTCAATTCCTTCTTTTATTTTCCACGGTATTTTATTTTTTCTAACTAATACATTCAAGTGTCCTTTACGAAGTTTAACATCGTACCCTAGAAGTCGATAAGCATACTGAGATACAAGAATCCAACCTGATGTATTTATTCTCCAGTTTTGCAACAGCTTTTCTAATTCAACCAATACCCGCTTAAGTTCCACTGTACTGATTTTATCAAAAATTCCTAATATTAATTGAGTTTTTTTATGAAGCTATAGCAACTTTATTTTCCAACTTTGTTATTCTTTTTTCATGACCATCAGGTCTATTTCCATATCTTTCTAGCTTATCATCAATTTTAACCAATCTACTATTAATTTTATCGATGTCATCTTTGGTAGCCATATCCTTAACATCGTCTTTCGTAGCCATATTCTCAAGAAGTGGAACTACAACTTCATGAAAAGCATCCGCAAAGAATTTATATTGTTTATCTTTCTTTTTCTTTTTATCCATTAACTAGATAATAGTCTGTGGAAAATTTACTGTCAATGAAGTTTTCTGACAATTCCTTTCTCCGCATCAACTTCTACTAAATCTCCATCTTCCAAAACCTGAGTTGCGTTTCCAGTCCCTACAATGCAAGGAATATTAAATTCACGCGAAATAATGGCAGCATGGCACGTCACTCCTCCCTCGTCTGTAACAATCCCGGCGCATTTATGAATAGCGAGCATGTAATCAGGCGTTGTCATTGTGGCCACTAAAATATCTCCCTTTTCAACTTTTCCAATGCCTTTAAGACTTCTGACAACCCTAACTTTACCCCTGACCTTTCCCGTACTTGCCACCCTACCTTTTACTTGGTTACCTTCCGAGGCTTCTTCAACAAAAATATTGTATTTTTTAATGGCCCTTTTGACTTCGCTTTTACCAGAAAATACAAATGTTTCCCCATCCCAAAGAAGCGTTGCCCACCCTTTAATTCTCTCTTTAATCAAAGGTTTGAAAACTCCTTTACCTTTATCCAAGAAATCGAGCATCTCGTCATAGGTTACATATTTTGCTTCCCTATTATTTAAACCCATTCTTCTGCCTGTTTCATAAAGCAGGGGTAGATGTAAATAGTTGGCTTTCGAATAAGCATTCTTTCTATAAGTGCGCAAAAAAACATAAGATTGAAGAATCCGAGCAAGTCCTTCCAAATGTTCCGAAGCATTAAGTTTTTTCAATGTTTTATCAAATATTTCCTTTCGGCGAGAATGCTCTTTCTTTAGTTTCTCAATTTCCAGAAGGGGATTTTCTATATTATCCACTAAGGTATCAATTTCATCCCTAAAATACTTACTAGTCAGTGGTTTATCTGTAACACCCCACATCGAAATCCAGCAGAATTTTTGAGTGTGCCTTCTCAATTCTTGATTCGCTTGCATATTCCAACCAACCTTCTTAACATATGTTGCAATTTTCAAGGCCGACTCTGATTCGTCAATATCTTCATCAATTGGCGTAGAAAATACTTCTATATATTTTTTTTTGTTTTTCTTCGTCGCCGCCTAATTTTTGGGAAACTAATTCTTCAATCTCAGACAAAATCTGCCGTTCTACTGAATGCGGAACAAGAAGGAACGGAACAAGTTCATAGAAAGGTACAAGAAAGTCATTGAGAATTTTATATAGTTGCCTGTTGCTAATTAATCTCAAATTAACTTTTCCGATCGCTTCTGATTGTAATATTAATTTATCGCAAAGAACTCTGCATAATTCTGCATTTTGTGAAGCAAAATTAAGATTTTTTTTAATTTCATCAGAAATTTTAGACCCCAGACCGTAAACTTCTTTTTTTGAATAGCAAGCTTCATAGGTAATCCCGTTATACCAATAATAATTGAGATCAAAATCTATGACAGCTTTTACATAAGGCTTTTGTTTAGCCACAACATGCATGAATGCTAACGAGTTTTTTCTCGTAACAAGCTTTATCCACTCAATTTCACTTCTCATAAACAAATTGTCCAAAACTCAAGAAAGTTATAGGTGCAAAGCTAGACCACCCGTCGGGTGTATTCCTATTGACACGTGTTACTTTTCTTTTAAAACTTGCCTGTAAACTTCTAAAGTTTCTTTGGCCATTTTTTGCCAGGAGTATTTTTTGATATATTCTTGCGCAATTTCCAAATACTTATATTTATCTTCTCTTTCCATTTTCAAAACAGAATACATTGTTCCAGAAATTGAGCTTACATCTTGCGGGTTAAAATAAAATGCGTGACTTCCGTAAATTTCTTGAAAAACTGGAATATTTGACGCAAGAAGAATCGTACCGGATGAAATAGCTTCTAAACCTTGCAGACCAAACCCCTCAGAAAGAGATGGATACACAAATCCCAAACTATATTTGTACAACACCCAAAGCTCGTCGTCCCTAACAAATCCTAAAAGTTCCACATAATCATTGGCTTCAAGTCTATCGATTAACTTTTGAAGTCTTTCCATAAAAATATCTCTTGATCCCGCGATAAGAAACCTCACTGAACCATTTTTATTTTTATTTATATCCACTATACCTCGAATGACGTTGTCCAAATTTTTATGGGGATAAGCATTACCGACATAAAAGAAATAATCCGCATTAGCAGCTTTAAATTTGGTTAACGTTTCCAACTCTCTGCTGCTTGCTTTCTCAACAATATAGTCGGCATTGAACCCTTCATAGGCAACCGCGATCTTTTCCGGATCAACTTTGTAATAATCTAGAACCTCTTTTTTGACTGTTTCACTGGGAGTAATAATTTTTTTTGAATTGATAACTGCTTTCTTGAAAACTAATTTATATGGAATCCGCTTGAATATATATTTGTATAATGGAAGCGTAGTGGCATTGGTTCCTTGATGATGCATCGTCGTATCGTGGATGGTTACCACAAACGGACCTTTAAATTGTAATGGAATATTAAAGTGGGGAAAGTGGACTAAATCCGGTTTTTCTTTATTTATAATTCCCGGCAATTTAAACTGTTCTGCAAATGTATAGTGGCGAAGGTCTACTATAATCTTCATCCAATTTTCCGGAAACCTTAATTCATCGAAGTACTTTTTCCTTAATAAAATAATATAGCTATTCTCTCTATCGATCTCTTTAAGGTTGTCGATCAAATTAATCAAATACCTACCAATCCCTGAGTGCTCAAGTCCATACATCCTTGCATCAATTAATATTTTCATTATCCTAATAAAATAACTTTCGTAGCTCTTATAAACCTTAATAACTTAATTCCGGTCAAAACTAAGAGATTTAAAGCTAAAGGATAATTTCTCCATAGTCTTTTTTTAACAAATACTTCCATTGCATCTACTTCGGCAAGGCGATATTTTAACTTTTCTTTCAGTGGAACATTCTGTTTAGTTCTTTTAGTCTTACCTTTAGCGGCCCCTTTAACGTGTGTTATTGAAACGTTTGGGTAATAAAATATCTTCCAACCTTTCTCTTTTATTTTCCATGAAAGATCAATATCTTCCGCGTTTAAAAAATAATCTTCATCAAACCAACCGACTTGATCTAAAACGGCTCTTCTTGTGAAGAAAAAGGCACCCTGTAAAGCATCAACCTCGTGTTCGGTATTGGGAGATACATAACCATACCAATACTTGGCAAAAAGTTTGGATTTTGGAAATATTCTGTCTAGTTTCAAATAAATATGAGTCAAACCTATCCACGGAGTTATGAAGGATCTCCTTGCATCTTTATCTAATTGACCGGTGGGAAGAACAATTTTACAGGTTAATGCACCCACATCCTTGTGGTTATCTAAATATTGTCTACATTTCTTTAAAGTGTCTTTATGAATAATTGTATCCGGGTTTAAAAATAGAACAAATTCCCCATTAACATACTCTCTTGCCCTGTTATTCCCAGCCGCAAAACCAATATTTATCCTAGTTTTTATAATCTTTTTAACCCACGGAAATTCATCTTCAACCATCTCAGGAGATCCGTCGGTTGAGGCATTATCGGAAACTATTACTTCAAAGCCTACCTCTCCTCTTACTTTCTTTAATGAAAGTAAACATTCTCGCAGTAGATCTACTGTGTTATAACTCAGAATTACAATAGAAAGTTTTGGTTTTTTCATTATTTCTTTACTAATTCATTGTAAATAGGGTCATGGAGTTTAACGATAGATTTCCAATCAAAATATTTAGATACATGTTCCTTTCCGAACTGACCGATTCTTCTTCTCAATTCTTCATCCTTCAAAAGCATCGTTGCCTTGTCAGCCAATTCTTCCGGAGTATCCGCCATGAGTACATTTTTCCCATTTGTTAGATTTAATCCCACCACTCCAACCGAAGTTGACACCACCGGCAAACCAGCAGCCATTGCTTCAAGAATTTTAAGCCTGGTTCCTCCTGTTCCCTTAATCGATGCAACCATTATAGTTGCCCCACCATAAGCATCTCTTGCATCTCGGATGTTCTCTGTCATTTCGATATTACCCTTTCCAGCTTCCTTTTTAACCCAATCAGGAATTTTTCTACCTACAATCCATACTTTTGCTTTAGCATATGTTTCTTTTATCTTCGGCCAAACTTCCTTAATAAGCATCTCTGTCGCTTCCTGATTTTGAAGCCATTCGAAATTTGTTACCCCATAAAGAATTCTCGGAGGAACTTTCTTCTTAATTTTTTTTTGACTGTAATAGGCTGAGTCAACTCCATTAGGAATTATCCCAACTTGTTTTTGAGGGACAAGCTTTAGCATCGCAATCCTGTCTTCTTCGGATACACCAAAAAGACGATCTGCTTTGCCCCAGTAATATTTTTCCCAAAACTTAATTTTGAGCACGTCTTGTAAGTAAAAGGGTCTTAAAATCGTTGGAACTTCATGCATCACATAGTGCTTGTACACATCATGCCAGATTGTTTGCTCGACTAAGATTGTAGGAACAACGCTTTTTGGTAAATGTGGCATTACGTAAAATGTCTCTGCGTGAATCAGGTCATATTTTTCATTTTCCAGCTCCTCTCGTATTGCACGTCTTTCTTCTAAAGATTGGTTCCTTATAACCAATAGTGGGTAAGGACCAAATACCGAAAGAAGAATATTTTTAATAGTCCATGGTCTTTTGGGTCGATTAAATACCCTTACTTTTTTACAGTACTTCTCAAGTTCGGGAATAAAACGTTTTTCGGAATCGTCTTTTATTAATGAAAAAAGAGTAATATCGTGTTTTTTGGCGAGATATTTAATAATGTTATACCAGCGAGTTTGACCTCCACTCATAGTGATCGTTGGTAAATAAGGAACGAGCATCAATATTTTCATTTTATTTTCTTTTTTGCAGGCTAAGAATTAAGTATTGATCCTTTTTTTGAACAGTCTCGAACTTATTGATAAACTCATTTGTTTGCGCATCAAAATTAACAGAAACATAGTAATCTGCACCGTTTTCGATTAACTCTTCAATGGGTCTGTCAACGAATGGCCAACCCCATCTTTTTGTCTGATACAAAAATGCGCTGTCACCATTGTATGGAGCAATAACCAGGGCATTTTTAGGGGTAAGACGGTCAACCGACTGGCCGGCGATAATAATTTCGGGATGATTAATTTTGTAAAACTCTTTTATTTGGATTAATCCATTATTAATAGCTAAACCAATCGAAAATACCAGCAGACCTCTTGACAGTAACTTATTAAACTGGCTTGATTCCCACAAGATAATACAACCTTGTGCCAATATTAGTGAAACTGCGGGAATTACTAGCGTTTGATAGTAGTCATGGCGAACGTTTGCAGTTGCAACTACCGAAACGTAAAAAAACATTCCCAAAAGGAAAAAGTGCGTGAAGTAAGAATTTTTTAGTCTTTTCATTAAGCCAAAAGAAAAAGGTACCAAACCCCAACCCCCTAGAATTAGCCAACTAAGTCGTTCGCCAAAAATCCAACTCCAGAATGAAGGTTTAAAACGTATGTCATCCCCGTTAAACACCCACCCAAAGTGTGGAATCCCTTCAGGGTAATTTGAAATCCAGCCGCGCCAGGCAATTAAGGGAACCAATACAATGTCCGTGAAAAGTAATAAGGGAATAATTAATTTTGCATTGCGAAAAATTTCTTTGATCTTGAACTTATTCAATAACAAATAGATCATTGGAACGCTGTAAAAGATTACATAAGGTTTGACAAGTAATGCCAATGCGAATAATAAACCTGAAAAATATAGTCTCCAATTTTTGTTTGAATCAATATAAGTTATAAATGCCCAAAGGCTTGCAACTGCAAACATTACAGCCATCGGTTCCGGTAAAATTACCCTTGTAAAATAAATGTTATAAGGCAATACGACGTAAAAAAAGGAAGCTAATATACCTCCCCAAACTCCCAAAAAACGCTTACCCAATAAATAAATAAATACAGTTGTAACTAAAGCAAAGAAAACTGATAGAAGCCTTCCCCACACTTCAAGTGTTAAAAAGTTAAAATTTTCTGTCAACAAAGTATGAACTACGTTATAGATTGGAAACTCGACAAATCTATATCCTTCGGGATTAAATTTTCCTGTCTGAGTGGTTGAAATATCATGATAGCGCGGAAAAAGAAGATTTATTCCTTTATCCACATAACTTCTGGTAACGGAAGATGTATCTGCCTGTCTCCATGAATGCCAGTCGGCAATGGGATTATTAATTTTATATAGTCTTAATAAAAGGCCCAATATTAAGACAAAAGATAAAAATATATACTCGATATATTTATAGTTAAAAATCTGTTTAAATATCTTACTCACTTTTTGCATATTTTGTTAAAGATATGGTAAACCCAATTAATAACCAAAAGAAGATAGCAAATTTTGATGCTTCAAAAACATCTATAAAGAAAGCGTTAAGAAATATTCCCGGCATAGCCCCAACCACTCCCACAATGAAAGCAAGTTCTATTCCTTCAAAATGCTTATCAAAAGGAAGAACTTTTACCAAACTAACTGATATTTTTCCAAAAATTAAGAAAAATGCCAAAAATCCTAAAGCACCAACTTCTCCCAAGGTTCGTAAGTAATCATTGTCTGTAGCTAAAGTGATCGACGAATACCCCGTACCTAAGAAAGGATTTTTAGCAAAAGCTCTTAAAGCCCTGGGCCATTCAACATTCAGTCTTATATTAGTAGACCTATCCTCAAAGACCGGTACCAGCGTAGGTGTTGGAGTTGCTATCTGTCTTTTTAATACAAATTCATCTTCTGCGGCATAGACTAAACGGTTTAAGCTTCGATAATTTATTAGGTTAAACTCAAGAGATTGAGTTCTAACTACTTCGATAATTCTTCCATACCGTGATATTAAATTAGATGAAAATCCTATGAATAAAACACTTACTACTAAAACTAATGGTATTGCCTTATATCTTTTAATTAGGAATAAACTTAATACTACTGCGACAAGATAAGAAACTAGAGAAATGCGTGATGCAGTATTAACTAAAAGCCATAAGCCCGAAAAAAAACCCGCTGTCAGAAATATCTTAGTCCGTAAGCCCTTGAGTAAGAAAAATGATGAAACAACTATCGGCAAAATTAAAACTAAGAAACTAGCTAAGTCGTAATGCCCGGCAAATGTCGAGTTAATATGGCTACCAGTAGTGTAGCGGAGAGCAATTCCCTTAGAGTATTCCTGATTTTGTGTAATAATAATCGGCCATCCAAAATATTTCTGTCCAAACCCGTAAATGAAGGCTAATGCGACTACTATTACAATTATTTTTGAAAAGAAAGCTAGGTTTTTCTTATCTCTCTCGATTGCCTCCAAGCCTAAGAAAAAAGGAATAAAATATTCAATTCTTCTGACCCAATGCAATAAACCAATATGGGGTACAACAGTATGAGTAATATATATGGCTGATATTAATGAAACAAAACCAACAATTAAAAAAAGCATAATGGTTTTGGTAATAGAATCCTTCCAATATTTATCTAATTTACGAACAAATATTGCCAGGAGTAAAAATCCCGCAAAAGCCAAAAGAATATCTTCAATCCTAATGGCAACAAAGGTGCCTGAAATCCGGAATAAGGGAAATTTTGGGTATAAAGGTACTCCAATAAGAATCGCTGCAACGGTATATTTAATTAATCCATCAAGCAACCATAAACGCTTTAGCATAGGACAAAGCTGCCTCCTTCCCTTTAAGTACCCCAAAGACAATAATTCTACCCAGAGCTCCAATTTTAAGAAATAGTCTCAAGATTGGATACTGCCAAGCGGGATAGTGTTTTTTATAAAATAACTTCACTCCTTCAAATTCGGCAATTACATAAGACCAAGCTTTTCCGCTTGCACCTCCAATATGGGTGATAAACCACTTTGGTAGGTAATATACTTTCCAGCCGGACTGTTTTGCACGAAAACAGAAGTCAACCTCCTCTGTATACATAAAATAATCTTCATCAAAATAACCGATATCATCAATAACTTTTTTTCGAATTAAAAAAAACGCTCCGGTCACCCAATCCAGTTCTTTTTCAAATCTATAAAAATCTTCCCCTGTATGATATGAAAGAGCTTTCAATGGATGGAACGGGGTAATTAATTTATCGATAAATGGTAGATCTTGAATAGTCATCCAGGATAAAACTCTGATTAATGTCGGAAAATACCCTCCCGTTCCTTGAACCGAATTATCGGGATTTTTTAGAGAACAGGAAATAATACCAGCTTTTGGGTGTCTTTTCATCCACCGAATCATTTCGAAAAGTAAATTATCGTGAATTAAGGTGTCCGGATTTAATAATAAGATGAATTTGCCTTTTGCTGATTTTATTCCTAAATTATTCGCCTTCGCAAAACCAAGGTTTTCCTTGTTTAATATTAGTTTTATATTTTTAAACTTTATCCGAAGTTTTTTAATTTCTTCAACCGAATCGTCGGTAGATGCATTATCTAATATAATAATTTCATAATTTAAGCCTTTGGTTTCCTTCAAAACCGACTCTAAACAGTTTTTTAAAAGCTTTTTGGTATTAAAACTAACAACAACTACCGAGAGTTCCATTTTTGTGAAAGTTCTTTCTTCAGCAGGATGAGTGTTAAACTCCAACTGTTAATTATTAATGGAATAAGGAAAAGAACACTTAGACCCACAACTAATCTGAAATACACTGAACTGGGAACAAAACGTACGGTAATCTTTTCTAACCATATTTTATCGTCTATTAGGATGGTATCTTTCTCATTTTTAGCTTGGAATCCGTTTATAAACACAGATTCACGAAGCGGATGTGTAATTTCTTCCAGAAATGTACTTCTGGTTTGATCGCGTATGATTGTTTGTGCTTCTTCAGGAGGATAATTCAACCTATAAGTAGGTAATGGTACTTTAAGAAGTGAAGATTTTATTAGTTGACTTGAATAATGGCTTAAAACTTCAGATCTGGTGTAATTGGTAAAGTAAGCTCGACGAAAGGGTGCTTCCGTATCAGCAGGTTCTTGAGACTGAATGGAGTCGTTAGGAGGAAAAGGAAAATTGTAACCGGGTAATAATAAATAAGTAATAAAAATAGCAGAAAAAATTAAATATATTATTTTCACTAGGTTTTTCATGAGTAATTTATTTATACTTTCTACTGAAATAGCCTTGCTCTGCCAAGCTTATAGACTAAATTATTGTTTCTTCTTTCTCCTATTTCCTTAGCAGGAACCCCACCCACAATAGTAAATTCAGGAACATCCTTTGTCACAACTGCAGAAGCTGCGATAACTGCTCCTTTTCCGATCTTAACTCCGGGTAAAATTACCACCCTGGGTCCGATAAAAACATAATCACCAATCTCTACGGGCTGCTCTATTGCTTTAAACTCAGGATCATCCAAATCATGTTCAGAATTATAAATGAGTACTTGCGAAGCAATGTCTACATGATCTCCTATCGTAAGCTGTGCCCTCCCGTCCAAAAAAGCATTGTTACCAATTTTCGAATCCTTGCCAATTACTATTTTTCTAGGTTCAAAAAATCTACAACCCATATGTATTGTAGATCCACTGCCTATTTTCACACCCGATATAACAAAAAATAACTTTCTGATGCTATAAAAGGGAACATGGAGGCTTACTAAATGGATTAAAAAGAGTTTAAAGTCCAAATACCAATTGTAGATTCTTGCTGATATCTTTTTAAGTGCCTCGTTTAAAGATAATTCTCGACCATGCTTATCTGTAAAGACAACTCCTTTAGTACTAACCTTTATATTTTCTTTATATAACATACTCATTCAGACTATCTTCTGGAAGCTAATTCTAAAACTTCCAATGTTTCCCGTGCTGCTTTTTTCCAGATAAACTTTTGGGCTTGTTTAAGGCCTTTTCTTATCAATTTAGTGTATTCGTCACTGCTCATAGTAAGCACTCTCTCAACTGCTTCGGCGATACTTTCTATATTATACGGATCGACGTATAATCCTGCATCTCCTACAACTTCAGGCAGACTCGCGACCTTACTTACAACCACTACTACTCCACAAGCCATAGCTTCAAGAACATCAATCCCAAACCCTTCCCAAAAAGAGGGAAGTACAAATAATTTTGCACCCTTTATTAACGCTGGTTTGTCGTTTTCTTGGACGTAGTCTGTAAAAATTACATCTTTTTCCAGTCCCAGTTCCTTTACTTTTTCAAAAATTGAGTCAAACATCCAGCCTTTTTTTCCGGCTATAACTAACTTAACGTTCAACGTTCGTCTTTTACTTTTTAACAACTCGTAAGCTCCCAATAAATTCTCGATGTTCTTGCTAGGCTTTAGAGTTGAGAGAAAAAGCAAGTAATTTTCGGGAATCCTATATTTCTCCCTAACTCGTCGCACAAAATTTTCTGAAATTTGTATATTAAATTTTTCTTTATTATATCCGTGGTATATAACTTTAACTTTCTTACGAGCAAAAGGATAGTGTCGTACAATGTCACTTTCTGTAGATACGGAGGGACAAATGATATATTTTGATATAATTATGGAAATGGCACTCCAGTATTTTAATTGCCAAAAGTCATTTTTTTTGAATTGTCCCGAAAATTTGAGGTATCCAAGATCGTGTATTGTAAATACTTTAGGACATCTACTGAAAAACGGCAAATAGTGCCCCGGAGTAAAGAAAACATCCAATCTTTCAGTTTTTAAAAGGGTTGGCATTAAATTTCTTAGCACCCATAGACCGCTCCCCGGTATAACTTTATACTTCCAGTAAGAATTTTCTTTAGGTAAATCCGAATTTGGGGCTTTTTTTAGATAAATAAAAAACTTATTGTGTGTATTTTTGTTATCCTGTAGTTTGTACAAACCCCAAAGAATTTCTAACGCGTAAGTATGTACTCCGGCTTTCTCTTTAACGTTTGCTTCGTTACCATCAATACCGATAATCATAAGTTTTTACCTAAATGCTACCCAAATTGTAGAGTGAAGAGATGTTGAATGCAATAAAATGGTGAGGATTATTTAACTAATCCTTTTTGTCTCATTAATGCAGCGGCGTAACCTCCCGGGACAGTCCTTGTTCCTAAAAGATCTAAAGTTTTAGTAAATTTAATGATCTCACGTCTTGCTTCCTCTACGCTTCCGAAGTCTTTCATTGTTTCGACTTCAATAAAAAATCCTAGCTCTTTAACCTCATCTAAAGCAATTTCAAGGCTATTTTGGTATAAAAATACGCTCCTTTTCTTCTCAAACGTTACTAAATTTCTGAAACTTAGAGCCGCCAGAATCTTCTCAAGCTGCTCAACATCCCCGACCTCTGTATCATACTCGTCACAATGAGTTGTATATTTAGCGTTTTCGGGATACCAATGCTTGTAATTTAACACCACTTTTCCATTCCTTTTTCTGATACTTAACCACTCATAAGGGTATTTTGCTAGCAGAAAACTTTTGTAAGTCGGGGTGAAATAGTCATCTATCTGATGACAAAATTTAACAAATTTAGCAATCTTTTGGAGTTTTTTGCTTACTTTATCAAACTGCTCTCTGGTCAGTGGAAGTTTTAACTCAATTTCCTGATTGTTGTGTGCCATACTTATCTTCAGACTTTCTTTTAACAAAAGAAAGTCTGACAAAGAAAATATTCAATCCAAACTAGAATTTAACTTCATCATTCTCTAACTTCGTTATAAACTTTCAAAGTTTCTTTAGCAGTTTTTTCCCAAGAGAACTGCTTAGCTCGTTTTAAACCTAACTTTACAAGTTTTTCTTTGTTTTTTAGAGCGTCTAAAATTCCTTCAGCTATAGAATCGGCATCATAAGGATCAACCAAAATTGCTGCTTTTCCTGCAACTTCCACCATACTTCCTATATTTGACGTAACCACGGGCAGTTTACATACAAAGGCTTCTAAAATTGGAATACCAAAACCTTCGTAAAAGGAGGGATAAACCAAAGTTTCTGCGCCGGAGTAGAACGTTGCCAACTCATTATCAGGAATATGCCCCGGATATATAACACCACGAATATCTTTCACTTTCATATGAGAATAACCGATTATGACTAATCTTAAATTAGTATCCGCCTTGATTTTTTCATAGGCTGAAATAATATTTTCTGTGTTCTTACGCGGATTTGCCCCTACCGCTAATAGATACTTACCTGAAATTCGGTATTTTCTTTTCAGGTTCTTAATTTCATTTAGATTCGTGGGCTTTATTCGAGGATCAACAGATTCAGGTATAACTCTTATTTTTTTACTTTCTATTCCGAGCTCCTCGACATCAGTAGCTGTTGCAATGGAAGGAACAATAACTCTCTTTACTTCTTTAATGACCCAATTCATGCGTGCTTGGTGCGTTAATACTATTTTAGGATCAGACAGCTTTGGAAATTTTAAGGGTACCAGATCATGAACAGTTGTTACATTAAAAGCTTTTGAGGGAGGTTGTGACCAATCAGATGAATGGAAAACATCAACTTTTCCTATTAATTTCTCGATATTTATTATGTGTAGTTTATTCCAAATAATATCCGCAAGAGTCGGAGGCAAAAGAAAAACTTTACCTTGCATACTCTTACCTTTAAAGGTAGATAGAAATGACTTCAACTCAAGATTTCTTCGAAGAGAACCGCCGAATAAAATATAGTCGTTATTGTGATCAATTTTCAATATATTTTTGACAAGATTTTTTGTGTAAACCGATACACCGGTACCGTAAATTACTGAAGAGATGTCAATTGCAATTTTCATGAGTTAATTTTTGACCATTATTTCAGTTCCATCAATCTTATCTACAACTTTATAATACCGATCAATATGAGCTTTTATTTTAGGCATATACTTGACCAAATTCATATTTTCTACTTCTGCGTTTTTATCTCTTACAATAATTTCTGGGGGATCAGTAATTATACCTTGTAAAATTTTTTCTTCGGCTTCTACCATAAACCAGGGAAATTGAAAAACAAAGACGTTTCCCGGTGGACGTGTTTTAGTTAAATAATAAAGGTGTGGAGTTGTCCCAAAGGCAAACACACTGTTTCCCGAATTCACATATCTCAAAACAGCATTGCTAATCTTTTCTTCATTATCTCCGAAGAAAAGAACTTTATCTCCAAAGCTAGCTTTATAAAATGGAATTATAAACAATATCGAAAATAGAAGGTATAAACCGAGATAATAATGTATATTCTTTTTCTGTAACTCCTTCAATCCTAAAACTATACCAATAATGGCAAATGGGACGGCAGGCTGCAAATGAATATAGTCAAAACGGGCAAATGAAAATACCAAAGATCCTATGATAAAAAACGTAATCATTAGAATTTCAGTAGATTTTTTCTTGAAGTAGGTTAAAGCTAGAAAAACAAAGCTGACTGCAAATAAAGGCAATACTTTAATAAATCCGAAAAGGTCCGGTAATTTACTTCCCATTTCTGCAAAAGTTGTTAGATTAAAAGTTACGCTCCAGTATATAAAATCCTCCCAAATGTTTTTATAGGTAACGAAGAGAACCAAGATCAGAATTGGAACTGCTAAACCCAACAAGAAGGACAAATTTTTCTTCAAGGGTTTATTTGTAAGAATTAGAAATAAAAAAGTCATGAAAATAAGCGGTGCTGCGACCTGCTTAAATAAGAGCGCAGTTCCCAAAAAAAGGCCTGAAAGTAATATACTTTTATTGCTTTTTTTACTTACTAAAAAATAAAGCGCGGGCAGAAGAAATAGCGGGATGAAAGAGTCTATCCAAAGTACATATCCCTCAAAAAATGGCTGCCAAATTAAATATAAAATATTAGAAGCTAGGGCTAAGAGGTTAGAGTTAAACAATTTCTTCACTACGACAAAAAGAAGAATTTGGGTAAGAGAAATTATTGCAAAGTGCAATAGTCTCATTTCGAAAACAGTGTCGATTCCCAAAGTTGTAAGGTTTATTGGGAAAAACATAATTCCCGGAAAATGCTGGTCGAATATTTGTTTGTAGGGTACAAGACCGATCTTTGTTAAATAAGAGTATATAAATAGCTCTGGATAAGGAAAGAATACAAGCTTACTTAACAAAAAAATATGAGTAATAATTATTAAAAACAAAATAATACTAATACCCAACATAGCTTAAATACTTTAGCACTTTAAAGTACTAAAGTGACTCACCCTTAACATAATATTCAATAAATCCGACTCCCTGAAAATTATAAACATCTTTTTTTATAAAGCCTTTTTCGACCAAGGTTTTTCTTACAATATCCTTCGGATCCGATAACTCTCTCAAATATTCGAAATAATAAATGCCAGATTTAGTTTCTATTGCTTTTGAAGTAATCTCGGAGGTTTTTTCTGGGTCGACCGAAATCGAATTTGTTATACCCTTAACCTGCACTAAGTTTTTGGAATACCACCGGTAGGGAGCAAAAGGTTCTGGAAATTCAAATATCACTATTTCATCAGATTTCGCATTTTTCTCCACAAACATCGTTGCTTCCCTCCATTGCTCACGCTGTTGATTTACATTTGTAATATAGATGAACCAACTCAAAATATTTGAGGTTAAAATCCCCAAAAACAATACCCTTTTAACTCGGATGTTTTTTATCTTTTCTATCCCCCATGAAATAAGTAAGTAAAATGCTGGAACAACATATACAAATCTAAAATAGATAAACGCGGGAAAATTAAAACTTACTAAAAAACCTAATAAAAGCGGGATAATAAGCCATAACCAAACCCTAACCACGTTTTTATTTCGATCTTTCCATGAATTAATTAAAGATAGAAATACAGGAATACTCGTCATAACGACCAACGAATAGTAAAGTAATCTATTGGAAAGAGATATTCTTCCAAAAACAAATTTCATCCAAACCAGTAGCAACTGTTTCAATGTTGCTCCACCTGCTACATTTTTCCAAGCAGGCCATGTTTGAAGTAACCAATTTCCCCTTTCTGCTTGAACTATAAATGTAGGCAGCCACAAAATTCCCAAAACGACAAGAAGGGCGTGGGCTAAAAGAAAAAGTTTCCGAAAATTTATATCTTTTCTTTTTTTAAATACGATAATCCAAAAGACAGGCAAAAGAAAAACAGGTACGTAATCAGTAAATGCTAATGCTGTAATCGATACAGAAAACAGTACCCAATCTTTCCTTCTGGCTTCGTTATTTAATAATTGGAAAAAATAATAGAAAGCAGTTGTTGCAAAAAAAGCTGCCATAGAATACATCCGTGCTTCTTGTGAATAGTAAATATGAAACGAAGACATACTCAATAAAAGTGAAGTAATAATCGGAAAGCTGGCCTTTCCAGACGGAATTATTAATTTGGCAATTCTGTAAGCAAAATAAATAGTCAGAATTCCAAAGATAACTGATGGAAATCGAATTGATACCTCCGAATATCCAAATATATTAGTCCATGCCTTTAACGTTAAATAATACAAAGGCGAATGATTGTCCGCCTTTATAAAATCGGTTAAGATTCCGGAAAAAGTGAAGTCTCTCGCCGCAATAGCTCCAATTGCTTCGTCAAGCCAAAGTGATTGATTAATTGCAACAAGTCTAAGTATAAGTCCAAGTAAAAGAATAAAAAAAATAGTTTTATCGCCCCTAATTAACCATTTAACCAATTAACCAATCCTCCTTTCTCTTTCCCAAACCTTGATCCAAAGCTCAAGATGGTATACGGCCATTAAATACGAAAGAATAAACCCTCTCCAGCCATCCAAGAATCCCAATCTATAAAAGTATCTAACCAAAAAGTTATAAATAGGTTGAAAAAATAACTGAAAATAACTAAATTTTGCTCTCTTTTTAATCATCTCCCCTGCGCCAATCTCTGAGTATCGATTCATCATTTGTAAAAATTCAGAAACAGTATCATACTGGTGATGGATTTTTGCGTCCCTAAGCTTTCCTACCTCACCTTCAACAACCACTTCCTCGTGTACATCTCCGACCCATTTTCCTTTACCTCTGCGCCATAACCAAATATGTCTGTCTAATTCCGGTTGCCAACGCGAATATTTTACAAATTTTCCGAAAATTATATTCTTCCGTGGTATTGTGTAGGCTGCAGGTTGGTTGTGAAGAGCCAGTACAGGCAAAATTTCGGAAGCGAGTTGTGGAGAAATTTCCTCATCTGCATCTAGTGATAATATCCATTCTCCATTTGATTTCTCGGCTGCAAAATTTTTCTGATTAGCATAATTGTCGAACTTTCGATAAAAGACTTGTGCTCCAAGTTTTTTGGCAATATCGACCGTTTTATCCGTACTTCCTGAATCTACTAATACAATCTCGTCGGCAATATTCTTAACCGATTCTAAACATCGGGTAAGGTCTTTTTCTTCATTAAGAGTTATTACTGTAACGCTTAATTTATTCTTCATATATGTATTCATGTATTAATACATGAAATCAAAATTCATACCTTATTAGTCAATTCTTGAAATAGGCTCTCATACTTTTTAACAACCTTATCCCATGAGAATTTTTTAGCTTGGTTTCGTGGTTTGTCCCCCCAATCAGTCTTTAAAGCTTTTTCCAAGGCTTTGGCATATACATCGATATCTTCAGGATTAACCAAAATTCCTGCATCTCTTATAATCTCTTTCCTTAATGCATCATCAGTAGCAACTACGGGCAACCCAGAAGCAAGAGCTTCTAAATATACTATGCCAAAGGCCTCAAATTCATTTGAAGGCAAAGTGAAAAGATCTGAATTTCTATAAAATTTGGGAATTTCCGCCGGACTAACTTTCATCAACATAAACCTCTCTCTACCCAGAAGTTTTTCAGCAAGAGCGGTAACCATGCCCTGGTCCCTATCCCCACCCAAAATTAGCAAACTTCCCTTCTCCAACTTACTAACAGCCCTTACAACCAAATCAACCCGCTTAAATGGGTCAAGAGACGAAACACATAATATTATTGGCCTTTCTAAAGGTAGCTTAAAATCTTTTTTCCCAGGGCTAAATTTTTCCAAATCCACTCCATGAGGAATGTTTTCTATTCTTAGTCCCTTTGAAAACCATAAATTCTTAGTCCAATTTTTTCCCCGTATACTCGGAGAAACGTAAATGTCAGGTCTCATTAATAAGTTCCATTTTTCTGGTGCACCTATTCCGGCGTGGCCAGTAATAACGATTTTCCAACCAAAAATTAGGCTTGCTATTTTAATTAAAAGAGTTTGTATTCCACCGTTTGTTGGTAAAATAATATCCGGTTTAAATTTAACTAAAATAGGTATGCTTCTTAAAGTAAAAGAAAAATTCAAGGAAAACCAATAAAACCAGGAAATTATTTGAGAAAAGTTATCCTCGCCGCCTCTATATTTCCAAATTATCTGAATATCTACGACTTGGACTTCATAATCGGTTTTTATTTTTTCGTCACTCCCTTGAAGTACCAGAACATCATTTTTTCTTTTTCTCAACCTGGATGCCATTTCCCGGGTCCACGTTTCCACTCCTCTATCGATATGTCCCGAATACAAAGACAAAATAGCAATTCTCATATTAATTATTATCTCAAGAAAGAATTACTTAGTCTATGAAGCGATATTTAAGAAGCGTCCAAACGGCAATAAACCCATCTTTCCATGTAATCTTTTTTCCCTCGTCATAACCCCTTGGTTTAACTTTAATAGGAACTTCGTAAATCTTATATCCTTTCTTTAATATTTTCGCAGTTATCTCAGGCTCAAAATCAAATCTATTTGCTCTTAATTTTATACTCTTAATAATCGATTTTCTGAAAACTTTATAGCACGTTTCCATATCAGACAGATCGGTACCATACACGATTCTTGTTACCAAGCTTAGGAATTTATTACCCAAATAGTGAGTTATAAGCGGCGTTTTTCTTTTTCCGCTAATCCTGAGTGGAAAACTTTTTAATCTAGATCCGTACACCACATCTGCATTGCTCTCCCTAATTGGACGTATTAATCGTGAATAATCCTCAGGATTGTATTCTAAATCGGCATCCTGAACAAGAATTAAGTCGCCAGTTGCCTTTTTAAGACCGGTCTTTATAGCGGCTCCTTTTCCTAAATTTCTTTTATGCGAAATTACTTCAATGTTTCTCACACCTTTTAATATCTCAGCAGTTTTGTCAATTGAAGCGTCGTTAACAACTATGATTTCCTTCGAAATATTGTCCGGAAGTTCAACTTTTTTTACCTTTTTTATAATTTCAAAGATTGTTTTTTCCTCGTTAAAAACTGGAATAATAATTGATAATTTCATTTTTCCGCCACGACAAGGATTGATAATCCCATCCGAGGTTCTATAAATTTTTCGACAAAAAGAAACGGCCTTGAAATTAAATCAAAAATTCTTAGTTGACTACTTGGCAACACATCTCGTTTTAATAACCTTGAATTCAAAAACCATCCAACTATGCCGAAAAAGTTTAAAAAATTTAATTTTTTTACTTTGAAACCCGAACCAACCAACTTTAATACAATTTCCCCTTTGGAATATCTTCTATAATGGCCTAAATTTTTATCCAATCTCCCATATGCAAACTTATGGGCCGGAATGAGAAGAATTAATCTTCCTTTGGGTTTTAGAAGACTAAGCATGTTTTCAAGTGCAACAGAATCATTTTTTATATGTTCCAAGACATTCATACAAACAATACAATCAAATTTCTTCTTCGAAAAAAAGTATGTTCCTTTTTCAATATCGCCATAACCGACCTTAATTGATACGCTTTTTTTTAACTTATTGATATAAACTTTATCTATATCAATAGAAGTAACCTCTCCCTCTTTGGCCAGTAGGTAAGTGAAGTTTCCGATGCCTGTGCCAACTTCCAGTATCTTACCCTTTAAGTAAGGCTTAACAAGAGAAAACAGCCAGTTGTTATACCAACCCGCCAATTTCATTATTTGTAACGTATATTCCCCGACTTTATCCATATCTTTGAATTATAGCTTTTTACCAATTGACTGAATAGGTTTTTAGTTAGATCATTAATTCGAGAGGTATTCGAGGCAATACTTTTCGTACTCCTCCCCCCAGTTTATGCCCTGAAGGACTTACCTCACAGGACCTCTGGCTAGGTAATCGCAAAGGTTATGTGTGGAATTGCAGGTAAAATTTACTTTAATAGTCTGATTCTCCAGGAAAAAGAGTTGTTAGCTATGGCTAAAAAAATTGTCCACAGAGGACCGGATGACCAAGGCATATATATCTCCCAAAACAAAAAGGTTGGCTTAGTAAACAGACGATTAGCAATTATTGACTTATCTGCTAAGGGGCATCAACCCATGCAATTTAACAATCGATATTGGATCACTTTCAACGGTGAAATTTATAATTTTCAAAGTTTAAAGAAAAGACTGCAAAGAGAGGGGGTTAAGTTCAAATCTAATACAGATACTGAGGTTATATTGGCTCTATATGCTAAATTCGGAGTCAAATGTTTAAATCACCTTCGGGGCATGTTCGCTTTTGCAATTTACGATGAAAAACAAAATTCGCTTTTTCTGGCTAGAGATAGAATCGGCAAAAAGCCTCTCAAATATTTTATTGACGGCAATACATTTATTTTTGCCTCTGAGCTAAAAGCTATTATTACACAAAAAGAAGTAAAAAGGACTCCTGATTATGAAGCAATATACCATTATCTAACATTCGGGTATATTCACCCGCCTCGAACTGGTTTTGTGGGAATAAATAAACTGGAACCGGGACATTATCTTATATTGGATCTGAAAAAAAGAAACCTCGTAAAAAGGCAATACTGGGAACCCGACTTTTCCAAAAAATTGTATTTATCAGAAAATGAGTGGAAAGATATGATAGTAAATGAATTAGCCGAAGCTACTAAGTTAAGGCTCATCTCTGATGTTCCACTGGGTGCATTTTTATCCGGAGGGGTTGATTCAAGTGCCGTAGTAGCATTAATGGCCAGATATTCTAAAAAACCCGTTCGAACCTTTACCATCGGATTTAAAGATAAAGTTTACGACGAATCAGAATATGCACAAAGGATTTCAAAAATGTATAATACTGACCATTCGGAAATTTTTGTTGAACCGGAAAATATCGAAATTCTCCCAGAACTTGTATATCAGTATGAAGAACCCTATGCTGACGCAAGTTCTGTTGTAACTTACATGGTTAGCAAGCTCGCCAGATCCGAGGTTACAGTTGCATTAAATGGCGACGGAGGAGACGAGCTTTTTGCCGGCTATGACAGATATAGGCGAATAGCAAGGGATGTTTTTCTTGATCACATCGAAAAAATTATCAGACCTGTCGGAATCCCACTTTCGTCACTTCTTTCGGGAACACACATAGCAAGTAAATTTTGGCTTCGATCGGGGAAATTTTTACAAAAATCCATGCTTCCTTTGGCTGATCGCTTTGCCTCTTACGTAGAGTATTTCAGCGAAACCGACAAGCAAAAACTTGCTCTTAGCTATTTTACTGACAATGCCGGCGGACAAAGTTCCTATGAAATTGTCAGAAATGTCTTTAAAGATTCAGGCTACATCGACCCGAGAGACGAAGCTTTGTACTGGGACTTAACTAAATATCTCCCCGAAGACTTATTGGTCAAAGTAGATATCGCATCCATGAGTGTCGGATTGGAAGCGCGTTCTCCTTTCATAGACCACAAGGTAGTTGAACTTGCATGCCAGATTCCTTTTGACTTAAAGGTCCGAAATTTCAAAGTTAATAAATATATTCTCAAAAAAGCTTTAGAGGATCTTGTCCCCTACGATAATCTGTACAGAAAGAAAGTTGGTTTTAGCATTCCACTTGATAAGTGGTTTACAGGCAAGCTTAATAAATATTCCGAATCTGTTTTATTGGACAAAAATGCCAAGACCAGAAACTTATTTAACCAGAAGGAAATCAAAAGAATGCTAAAAAGCCATACTGAAAAAACAGATTTTGGTCCAAAACTTTGGTCTCTTCTTACACTTGAGCTTTGGTTTAAAAATTTCTTCGATTAGAATTAATATCCACTTTTACCTTTAAACACTCTCCTTTTAAATTTACGAAGCGGTGTCTCAAAAAATGCTCTTAGAAAATATCTTGAACCCATTTTGCTCCAGGGAAGATGAACAATATCGGGTCTTGGTTTGAAAAAAACTTCCGGATAGTAAAAATCCAAAGGAAATGGTGTGCCTAATTCGTGTTTTGCTTTAATATCCCTTTTCATTACCTTTAAATCGTCTTTTAACGATGAGGAGCGAATCATGTGGGTAAAGTGTAAATAAAGCTTTTCATCTATAAAAAATCTTTTCTTCTTGTCACGGTCTTGAATTAATCTTTCCTTTGAATCGAAAATGCCCTGTTGGCCGTGGGGTTTTCCGAAGTGGAGTCCGGGAATTTTTTGATTAATTGCGCGAATTGTTAGGTGACCCACATGGCCATCAATTGTATATCTTCCCGCTTTCTCCTCCTGGTAATGATAAATGTCGCCGATGACGTTATAGTAACCATGGACAAGTGTTTCAAGGGAATTCCCTTTTGAGTGGATGGTTTCAACTATTTTTTTGATCGAATCATCCCACCATACCTCGTCCCCATCAACTAGAATCACCCAATCCGATTTCGTTTGATCTAACATTTTTTGCCGCATCAAAGTAAATTTATCCTTATCAACTTCTCTAACCTGCTTAAAATCTATCTTGTTGGGAAAAGCCTTTCGAAGCTCACGAATAATGTTAAGCGTATTATCACTGCTTCCCGTATCCCACAATAAAACTTTGTACACATAATCGATTACACTCGTTACTGCAAACCACAAATATCTCTCTTCATTGCGTACCAAGCTATGTGCCCAAATTTTCACTTTATTTTTAAAATTGTAAAAGCGTCAGTTCCATCAGGATATTTTATTTTCGTCAAAAGCTCAACTTTCGGATCAGTAACATACTCACTTTCCGGCAACAAACCCTTTGCAAAAACAAAAATGTTACCCGAATCGCCCCTTTCTTTCGGCCAGTCGATTTTACGAAACTCAATATTGCCGATTTTGTTCGGCCGAATTTCGGCTGGATTAGTGTAGTAGTAATCGAGAGGTCCAAGATTTGTAACTTCTTGGTGATAAGAGATTGGTTCTACCTTTCCAAAAAACAAAAAGTGAATATAGGCTTCGGTTGATGGATCATCGACTACTACTTGCCCCCTAATGTCTAAAGAATTGATATAAGTGACTAATTGCCTATAACCATAATCCCAATAAGATGCCCTGGTAACTTGCGTAAGGATCGTGTAGTTATATAAAAACAACAACAGGTTAAGCACGGAAACGCTTACTAATCCTATTAAAAATAAATTCCTCCAGAAAAATAGTTTTTTAACATCCTGGAAAAACACATAAAAACCTCGCCCGATGATTATTGTAAGCGGCATATAAAACATCAAAGATCTGTAAGTATGAAAGGGATCGGCTGTAAAAGAGGCGGGCAATGGTCCTAGAAACATCCAGGTTAGGATTAATTTTTCTTCTATCTTTGATTTTTTAGTAAGAGAGAATAAACCAATAACTAAAAATGGTAAAAAGAACGAGTAGAACACGCTATAATTTTCTACTGATCTCTGTTTATCGAAATCGCCTTCAAAAAACAAGTTTCTTGGAGAAAAATAGGAAGCATACAAAGATAATATTTGTTTCCCCCGAAGGTATACGTTGTTGTTCACGAAAAAACTAGCATTATTTCCTTCAATCCATCCAGGAGGCGCCCCCTCTTTACTAAAGACACTTACTCCAAATACTCTGTGATATCCACCCGCTTTAAATGAAATAAATAAAAGTGGTATCAGCAGAAAAAGGGTTAAAATTGAAGGGAAAATAAGTTTTTGTTTAACCCTCCATAAATCTTTAGCAACCAAAGAAACAGAAATTAATGCAAAAAGAGGGACAACCAAACGCTCAGCTTGATAAGAATACATTGATAAGGTAAACAGAAGTGTAGAAATAAAAAAATTATTACCTGTCTTCTCTTTCAGGAAACTTATCCAAAAATAAAATCCTGCGGTAAAAAGTGTGAGTGCTAAATTTCCTTCAAAAGCACCACGACTATAGAAAATATGCCATGGCGAAATTACCAAAACAAAAAGAGTAAATATTCCTGTTTCTTTGTTCCAGATTTTTTTTCCGATTAAATATATGAAATATAAAGCTACAATTCCTGACACGCTTGAAAGAAATCTTGAAGTAAAGTCATTTAAGCCAAAAACTCCGACAATAGGAGCCGAAAGATAAACATATAAGGGCAAGAAAAATACCTCAAAAGATCTGAAAACTAGCGGAAATGAAATTCCGAATTCATCCTTTCCGGTTAACCAAATCGAATAGGCGTTATATCCCAACGCTGCTTCATCGCGGAAAAACCCCCAAGGCAACCCTCCCAAGTTCCATACTCGCAAAATTGTTCCTAATCCAAATAAAAAAACAAAAACAAAGCTAATTTTGTTAATTCTTGTCATATCTATATATAAAAACTGTTTGTTTTAATTGTTCGTCGTTTATCTCATACAAAAAAGTAAGTTTTTCAGGAAAGTTTCCTTCCTTTGTATAAAGAGACTCGGTAGGTGAAGGCTCGAAGGGTAACACATCGACAAATAAAACATTTTTATCATCCTCATTCCATACGTTATAATTTCTAAATTCAAAATCATTTGGAGCAGGATCTTTTAAATAAAATTGAAAGAATATTTTAGGTTTTAATAGTCTTTCATTTACCAAAACTTTTTCATCGTTTCTACGAACGTGATTTACATTTTTTACGAGGTCTTCATATACGGGTCTTCTTGGAGAAAAAGTCGATTCAGACAATCCTAAAAAATATATGACGTTAAAATTAAAAAACTCGTACCCTAATATTAAAAGTAGAATATAAAAAACTTTTAGATTTTCTTTTTTGTTTAATAAATAAGTTAAGCCACTCGCTGAAAAGAAAACGAAAATAAAAACCAAAGGTAGAGTTTCCGATGGATCGCGATATTCCAAAAATGTAAAAAGCGTTACTAAAAAAATAAATAATACTCCCAAAAGAAGTCCTTTGTTATTCCTCAATTTTATTATTCCAATTATTATTAATGGGATAAAGGAAATAAAAAGCTTTTGTGTTTCTTCCACTCCCCACCTTTGTCGGGGATGTCCATTAAAAAAATAAACTCCATAATCAAGATGTTCATATATTGTAAAAACATTTTTTCTATAAGATTCAACTGCTTTATTTGAAAAGACTCTAGACATCTTAACAGATATAACATTTGCTGCCTCTTGTCTTTCTATATCAACTGCATCACTAACTTTAGGGAGAGAAATTAAAAGAGTTGCTACGAAAAGTAAAGTTGAAAGTAGAAAAGCGGAATAAGTTAATAATTTTGTCCGCGATTTTAATTGTTTTGAAAAAATAAGAGCTAACAAAATAAGTATAAAGGTCAGCAAAATACCCTTCGAAACAATTCTACTTTCTTGTATATGCCAAGGAGTAAGAGTTAGTAATAAACTTGATAAATAAGAAAATTTAAAAGATTCTCCAAATCGGCAAAGCAAAGAATAGAAAACAAAAACGCTCAAGATTCCTAAAATTGCGAATGGCAATCGAACAAAAAAGGGGTTAAGAATCTCATCTCCAAAAAACTTGGCGATCGATAAACCGAAAGATGCTTCCTCCATACTTATTCCTTTCGGTATAACGCCTAGTTTATAAAAACGTAGGGTGAAAGATACTATCCCAAGGAATATTAATGCAAGTCTCTTCATTTTAGGCTTTTGTCTGATTTATCTTCCTCAAAACCCACAGAAGAGGAATTACAAAATTCACTACTTGTCCTAGAAGTACTGTAGTTGCAGCTCCTATTGTTCCATACTTTGAAGTTAAAAACCAACCCAAAATAGCAATTATTAAAAGATGAACTATTGATAACCAAAAGAAAAAAGATGGTTTTGAATAATAATAGATAATAGCCATATGGGTAGGTACTGAAATTAAAAAGCTAAGCATCGCAGTTAACAGTATCAGGAAAATTGGTCCCGCACCCACATATTCCCCGCCCAATAATAAAGGTATTAACCAAATTGCCAGAGGTGATAAAGAAAGACCTACAACAGCGACTGCAATTACCATCACCTGGGTCTTTTTTATGTAAGTTATTAATTTCTCAACCGAATCGATCCCGGCCATTTTCGGTGCAATTACTGTGCCCATTGCCGCTACGATCATCGGAACCAACTTTACCATTTGATTTGCGGCAGAATAAAGACCAAGGTCGACAGAGCTCAAAAGCCTGGCCGAAATAAAGGTATCTAAGCGCGAACTGATTGCTGCCAAAATGGTAAATGCGGCAACCCATTTGTTGTAACCAAAAAATTCCCTCGCGACGGTAAATTCTTTTTTTGCTTTCAAAAATTTAGGTGAAATTAGCAGTAAACCAATGGCAAAGCCAAGGAGTGGCATGGCGATGTAAACCCAAAGAGTATTCTCCAAAGTTAAATAACCCAGAAGAGTCAGAAGGCCGATAAAAACAATGCGTAGGGTATTTATGCCTACCTGAATTCCACTCCAGGCCCAGAATCGTTGCTGGGCTTGGAAAGTGCGGGTAATAAACCCAAAGAGAGAAATTGCTCCAACACCCACAATCGCAATCTTTAACGGTTGTTCTACTTGGGGTAGGTCGAGCATTTCTCGGGCAATAAAACTTGCAGAAGCCAATCCAATAGTCAAAGTGAGTACGTAGACAATCAGTTTAATCTCAAAGGCAAGCTTCAAAAATCTGTATGTCTTTTTTATATCTATCTTGATATAGCGGGAGACAAAGTTGACTAAGCCCGTGTCCGTCCCTAGGTCGCCGATGTCGGTAATAAGTGTCTGAGTAACAATTGCAACGTTTAGAAGGCCAAAAAGCGACGGTCCCAAAAATCTGGCGGTCAAGATGTAAAAAACCGCGCCGAGGGCACCTGTTAAAACCGTACCAATCAAAGTAATTGATGAGTGCCTAAAGGTTGAAGTTGAAATTATTTCGTCGAAGTAAGAGTAAAATGGCAAGCGGGAAACGATATTTTTCATATCTACCCAAAATTATACCCTTTTTATTGTTGCCTTTTCCTGGAGTAGTAAAGCAATGCGATAATGCCAAAAACCGTCATTCCGCTTATAGCCAGGCCGGGATAAACATATTTTTGGGGGGAGAAGTAAATTTCATACTCGCCGTCTTTGTCGACATAAAAACCATTGATTAAACTGTAAAGTGGATATGACGTGTTTTTTTGGCCGGTTTCAATATTTGTAATTTCCCATAAAGGATCGTAAGTTTCTGAAAACGCCAGGGTAACCGGAGACGCAATTTTCTCGATACTTACTTTATAGTGTGTAGGGTTTATTCGCTGATAGCTAACCTGGGGCGAAGACTCAACTCTAACTAACTCGTTTTTCGCATCATTTCCGAGACTTTCCCAATGAATTATATTGTCTTTGTAGACTAAACTACGGAGACGGTCAAACTCGGCTTGGGGTAACGAAACCAATGAATTAACAACATTAATTTCGCCTTCGGCTTTTATGGTTATGTGTTGATCCGACACCAAATTGCCTATTTCAAACCATCTGACCTCTGACTCGTCGTACTCAAAAATTTGATCAGGAATCTCGGCGTAACCGGTCAGTTTAATTTCGACTTTTTCCGGTTCCTCTATTCTCGTATCAATCTCTCCAACCTCTTGGTCACCCTGAAAAAAATTCATCCTACCTCCACGATTACTTAACATTAATCTCGCAAGAAGTTTATTATCTTTTGTAAATTTCTTATCGTTAATCGTCAATTGTTTGTCGCCTTCGGCGACAGCCCAACCGCCACCAAAATCAAAATCCTGATTATCAATTCCATATTTTTCCTGCAAAAAATTGCGCCACCATAAAAGATCTAGTGTTTCTCTTTTCCACCAGCCCGAAGATCCTGAGTTCGCCGAAGGACTGAATTCCAACTGACCCGCGGGAAAAATAAAATTACTTTTATCTATAAAGGTAGCCGCGTAATCGATTTCATTTTTGTCATACAAAATTACCGTGCAGGGACGGTCCTTGCACGTATTCCCTACTGCAGGTTGTTCCTCAGCGAAAATCAAGGCATTATTCGACAACTTAAACCCTTCAATCCTAGCTAAATCGTTATAAATTTTATCCGAACCGATAACAAGATAGGTATTGTTTGTAATAAAGAAATGGTCCTGGGCTTCTTTAACCTTTAATAAAGGCACGGGCGGATCGGAAACTCGACTTTCAACCCAAGGAAGATTTGATAACTGATCCAAAAATGCATAGTAATAATCAATATTGTCTTGTTTTAACTCCTCACGTCTTGTATCCGGGTATGGATATACAATGTAGCGAATTCCTGCAACATCAAAAAGTTCACCCATAAAAGGTGCTTCTCGTAAATAATTAAAAATTTCGTAAGTTCCGACCGTTCCAATTGCGAATGGTCGCTTTTCAACTAACCTTGAAGCTTCAACCGATGGGTGTTTAAATGAAGAATATCCTAAGGGTGCTTTTGTCGGAATCCAAAATACTCTGCCAAACGAAGAGTCTTTCTCGACTAAGGAATTTATCTCTTCATATTCGTTCTGATAAATTGGAGGAGAAAAAGTCCCAGTCATTTGGCCAAGCCAAATAGGTCGGACAAGTAGTAAGAAGTAGACAGCAAGAAGAAACACAAATGTTTTAGGATTTAGGATATAAGATTTAAGAAATCCGCTCTTTATCTTTAATATAGATAATCTTTGACTAACCTCGTCTACTGTTATCCCTATTAAAACAGAATAAGAAAGTGCAACCAAAAAGAAAAACTTAGTGGGGTCGCGAAAAAACGAAAGACCCGGCATATGAGTAAAAAGCCACGGATAGACTTGGGGTAGGGGCGGGTTTGCTCCTTTTATCATGAATATACCTACAACTAATACGATAAGCCAAAAGGCTATATTTTTGTCTTTTCGTCTGAATATGGGCGCGAGAAGAACCAACAGAGGAATCAACATAAATTCGAGCTTTAATTCGGTAATTTTCCCAAAAACATTCCTGTACCAGTGTGGTTGTAAAAGAGTCAAAGAATGTCCCAATGATGCAAAACTTAATAAATCTACTTGAAATACCCTCCCATAACTAGTCGGCAAACTTGGAGCTCTTGCAAATAAAGAAGGTATGATCCAATATGCATGGAATCCAACAAATATTGCTCCCGACAATAACGCCATTTTCAAATTAGAACCTATTATGTCTTTAATTGAATTTGGTTTAAGAAACAATGTAACCAAAAAATTAAGAAAAATTAAAAGTGCTAACAAATAAAGTATTCTAATGTCAAAAATTGAAAGAACAATCGTTGAAATAGCAAATAATATTGATCCCTTCAAAGATTTTGTCTCCTCTCCCTTTTTATATAAAAGAAATGTCAGAGGTAAAAGCGAGTAGGCTAAAGCAAGATTTAACTGTCCTCCATCCAAAAGAAGTAAGATATAACTATTTGACAGATAAAACAGGATGCCAATAAGTCTCCCGAACTCAGAAATATTTAAATATTCTAATATTCTCGAAATTGACCAAACTGCAACGATTATAAATAACCCAAAACCTAAACATTTGATCAGAAGTGTATAGGGTAAACCTAAGCCACCTAATACTCCGAATAAATAATTTAATGGCCAGTTCCAAAGAACAAACACTGCATATTCGCCAAGACCGACTGCGCCTCTCGCACTCCAAGACATCGGTAAAGTTAGCTGTTCCTTCAAATTTTCTAAAAACGCGAAGTGAAGATCATTCGCTACGTTAGCAAAGGTTGAAAAAAGTCTACTATAAATAATGATTAATATTAAAAAAAGGCCGGTTCTGTGAATTTTCATTTTTTGAGATCCCGAAAGTAGAATAACGTTCCAATAACGATAAACGTGAAGCTAGTATTAAGCATCCACTCGCTCATTCTGGGATGATACGTTAGAAAAGATACAAGTGATAAGATCAGTGATAATAAAAACGTAAGAAAAAAGGAGGTACTATTAATTAATTTCATTTTTTCTAACAATCTCAATAAGATTAAAAAGATAACCCACTATCCACAATATAAAACCGAATTTTAGTACATTTTCAGCAATAACAATTCTAAAAATAGATAAAGCTCCCCCGACTACTGTTAAAGCAAGAGCTATTTTTAAAACATTTTTGATCTTAATGTTAAAAACAAAAACAGCTTCTATTAGAATAATCGTCCATAACCAGTAATGTAGGTTAGGAAATATATTTACAGCAAACCTTGATCGCGCAACTATTTTTATTATATTAAGGACAGTTAGGACAAACAATGAAAAAATAAAAATGGGATATCTATAACTACGTATTTTTTTCATAATCCTTTATTAAATCTTTTAGACAAAAAAACATTAACGGACAATAACAGCGTAATAAGAAAAATCAGCCCAAGTACGAAAAAGGATAAATACAATCCCATTTCTTTAAATTTATCGGGCACAAATTTAAGTTCCAAATTAAAGTCTCCCTCATTTTCTATTAACCAACCGTTTGCATAACTATTGGCCAAAAAATGGTTATTCTCGGGATACCGCTTACTATCGCCATTTAGGTAAAGTTTCCATCCCTTGTCAAATAATTCAGAAAAGACCAAAACAAAGGGCTTCTCCGAATCACGAACCTCCACTTTATAATGAGTGTGACTCTTTTTAGTAAAAGAAATTTTTGGTGATACTTTTTCATCTACCGCATCGACTCTTAGTACAAAAAGTTCTCTTGAAAATCTGGGGTGGATTTGCAGATTTGTAATTTCCACCTTTGTTGGTCTTTCATAGGTCTTACTTATCGAAACATCGCTACATTTCTTTGGGTTTTTGTAAAAAATCTTTGTACAATTATTCCAAGGGATTGCGCTAAATATTAGTGTCATCGTGTCGGATGACGGGTCTGGATTAACAACAGTCGAATAAGGTCTTTTTATAAAATAATAATCATCAGGGGGAAGATACTTTTCAAAATAATACTGTTCTGTCTCAACTCCATCTTTCTTGATAATCTTATCGTTATTTAAACTCACCTGTAGGACTGGGCCATTCCCGTAATGAATGAGGTAGTCAAATGATATTTCGTATTGAGAATATGCATCGTAAGTTTTTATTGGGATATTTATAGAGTCTTCGCCATGGATAGAATTTAATTCAAAGCTAGTTAAATTTTCGTCGATTAAATTTATTTTCGAAAACTGGTTGAAAGAAATTTCATGATAGCCCTCCGATAAATAATATTTACCAAAATACACCTTATTATTATCTATTCCTATTTGCGTTGAATATACTACGTCGTCGATCTGTATATTAATACGTTGATTAATACCAAAGTATTCAGGAAAGAATATTGATTTTGGGAAAATTACGTCATATTCCCCCGAGGAGTCTATTTCTACTCCATAGACTACTCTGCTCTCTAAAGGAAAATCTTCGCTAACTATTGGATAGTAATATGGTAATATTTTCAATTTGGAAACGGATAATAAGAGTTGTTTTTTCAGGTCCGTAATACTGCCATCGCTATTTAATGTACTTTTTTCAAAATCGTTAAAAAGAAAAAGATGACTGCTAAAAATTTCTGTAAGCATTTTTTCGTTCCAAACCTGCTCTCCGGGTTTTTTTAACGATTTCGAAACCAGATCTATGTCGGAAACAACACTAGCTAAATTTTTTCTGTAAATTTGTAGGGATTTAATAGCACCTTTCTCGTCTCCGGCCGAAAGAGCGTTTCTGACCTCAATTAGTCGTTTCCCTAAAGTCAATAAATCCCATCTAAGCTTACTTTCTTTATCTGAATATAAATTTCTTTGAAGATTTTCTTTAATGATCAACAACGAATATATCGGTGAGCTTGGTAAGTGTGAAACATAAGGAAAAATGTAAGGCGCATCAACAAATAGCGGGTATTGAGGTCCTGGAAGATAAAATATGGCTTTATTCTTTGAAACATAAAAAGACGTATTAGCATCGAGTTTATTTCTCACGGGCCACCCGGAATTGTACATAACATCCCCAACTTCAGCGCCCGAGAGCAAAAACTGTTCAATGTCGGCGCCAGAACCTCCATTAACGTAATTATTAGCAGCATAAATCTTCGGTAAAGTAACTTTATTATCTAACTTATAAAACTTTAGCGGACCAAACTGCGATGCAAAAGAAATATTTGCTTTTTCGTTACTGACTCTTTCTTCGAACAAATTATCTATATATGCGGGGTCTTTCATGCCTGAATTTTTAAATTCTATGTCCGGCCTGAAAAGTAAATATCTTGCATTTAGAAGTGAGGCAATTTTGTAAAAATCTATGTTTTTTGTAAATAGTTTTTGAAGATTTGACGCAATTTTATCGTAATACGGAAAGGCCAAAACACTTGAAATATTAGCATTCTCGAAAAGAATCGCCGATTCCTCAACTCCCAAATAACCCTTTGGCCAAAGATATTGGATACCTTCGCCACCTAATGGAAATGTCATAAATCTTGTATCCTTGTCCTCTAGAGACAGCCAATTGTCTGCATCCTTATAATAAGATGGTACCTCCACCCGCAGCCCTACTTCAGGATCATTAAGTGGCGCTTGGCTTCCAGTAAATACTAGGCCGCTCCAAAAAGGAAAACCCAAAATAACAACTATATATGTAAACGAAACTAGTGGAATAAAAACCCTCAAAAATGGTTTTTGACGGCTTAACTTTTTGGCCAAATCGGACAACGATGGTCCAATCATCAGGGAGAAACCCATCGTCGGAATTATCCCCAATTTTTCAAATGGATTTCGAAAAAACTGTACAAATGAAAAGCGCTGGAAAAAAAAGTCAAATACTTCTCCCAGAGGCGGGGAATTCCCTTTCGCCAGTATGAAGCCAATAAGTAACAGGCCCAAACTAAATACGACGGACAATCTCTTTCTGTTGTTAATAGCCCAGTAAAGTATATAAAGACTCGCCATCCACTCAACGATCAAAAGCAGTGGTTTTTTGTAAATAAGCGGCCATTTAAGAATAAAGTCATATTCTTGGTTATAAAATAAACCATGTTTCAAAAGATATAGATTCTCAAATTTACCCAAGACATTACTTAAAAAACTGAAGCCAATAGTATTTCCTACGTCAGAAAAATACTCCGTACTTATTGACTTAAATGATTCCGAAATAGCATATGCGGCTTGCTGTAAAATCCACCAAAAATTAACCAAAAGCCATAACATTAAAGTAATAACAAAATTTTTAACCTGAGCTACCTTTTTTTTGTCTTTCATCAACTCAAATAAGCTAATGAATAACAATAAAAACCAGAAAATCATAATGTGACCAGGAGACGAAAAGGCGTAAGAAAAAATAAATGAAAGCATCAAGAATAAACCTAAATATACAAAGTTCCTGCTCCTTAAAAACCTCATGTAAAGCCACAAAAACATAGGTAGGACCGAATAGAAAAGAAGAAAATTCAGTAAGAATCTATTCCAAATATTCATTGCACTGTAGAAATTGAATAAATAGAAGAAGGATGAAAATAAATAAGCGCTATTTGGATAATTTGAAAATACTTCTTTTGTAAGAAGGAAGAAAAAGACGAGAGATATTAAAAGTGCAATAAATGTAAATAGTGCTTGCAAAACATACCCATTAATACCTTGTACCTCGAGGAAGCTGAAAATTTTTAAGTATGGATAATTGGCAACAGATTGAGGTATGTAACTTCCAAGAAGTCCATCCAGCCACGAACTGGAACTATCTTTAAACATCCTTGTGATGTTATAAAACGGAACTCCCGATTCCCCTCCGCCTAATATGGTCTTGTCTTTAAACAAAATTGTAGTCAACAATACTGAGGACAGTAAAAGTAAAATAAATATTTTTTTATTCATATATTTGAATTTACTAAATGGGTAAAATAATTTATTTAAACGTCTTGTAGGCCACAAAATAATAATCCGCAATCGGTTGGAAGACATAATAGAAAGGACTTATAAGAATATTGAAAAGAAAAAGGCATTTTCTCAATATCCCATTAGGAATTTTATGAACTAATCCGTGGTCCCCCAATAAAGATTTTCTACCATATTTTAGAATCCTGTATCCTAACTTTTCAAAATATTCAGGATAGTAATTTGATAAATGAAGTTGCAATTCATTATCATCTACCGCAGGATGATACATCTCCCCTATTGGTGTTGCAATAATTACTTGCTTTTTTGCAATCCGCTCTAAATCTTTAATAAATTTTCTTGCATCCTTTTTAGGCAAGTGTTCAATAACTTGCGATGCAAGAACGACATCGAAACTTTTTTTTGGAAATTTCAACTTCCGAATATCTGATATGACATACTTATCATGTAAATGCGCGGATTTTGCTTCTTCAATATATTCGTTAAAAAGGTCAACTCCTACAACTTTCTTCGGTTCCATTACTAATCTGATGAGCCTCATCGGATAACCTTGACCACAACCTACGTCTAAAATACTTTCGGCCGATTTATCGATAACTCTACATATTGGTTCAACGCGTGAGTCTAGCCATAATTTCAGAGTAAATAGGTAATGATTAAAATTTGTGCCAGGTGATGATTTTTTTGATTTCAACATATACATTACTTACTCTTTTTGGATCTCCATACTATTATTATACGAATATCCAAGAGATCTAAGTTTTGGCATTACGTCTTTTTTAATATCAATAAGCTGTCCATTCTCTATTCTGAAGGCATAGAATTTATCAGGTGGCACCGGCCTCCCTGGACCATAGCCTTTATTCATCACCTCTACAGTCAACATTATGTCATCGTAGATAAGAGGTAGAAAGTCTTTATTTTCCTCAGAAATATTATGCAAAACAGCGAGTTTGGGCATAAAGCCGAAAGAAAAGACATTATAAATTATTCCTCCATTCCCCTCGAAATAAAAAACTGCAAAATCTTTCGAGGGCCTAAAGCCAATTGTCAATTCACCAAACTGTTTCCACAACGAGTCATATAATACCGTATTCCTTACCTCTAACAAATTATTAAAGTATTTTTGAGTATAGTTGTAATTCAAATATACTAAAGCAAATACAAATAGAATCATTAAAATCCTCGCTGTCTTTTGTGCTTTCCAAAGAATATGACCAAAAATTAATGGCATGCCCGTAGCCGGAACCAGCATATAACGAAATGGCGTATCCATGATCGAGAATCTGCTTCTTAGCCAAGGAACCAAAATAAATAAGTATGGAAAAGAAAATAAAGTGGCAAAAACAAGGAAATTATTGCTATTTTTCCGTAACGTTATTAGGTGGAAAAAAATCCAACTAAAAACAAATGCTCCTAGGTAGGTAGGTAATATGGTGGCAGTATTATGATAAATGGAAGTCTGATCAATTATCAATCTTTTAAAATACAGGTGCCAAATTGCTATAAACAAAACGTTAAGTATTAAATAAAGTACCTTTCTATCTCTTTTTATTAAAGAAATAAAAAAGGTAGCAGCAAGAAAAAATCCAAGTATATATCTCATTCGAGGTAATACTGTCGAACCCCCCAAAAAAGATGTTAATAATGGGACCAAGCTGGGATTAGACCAAAAATGATGAGGTATATAAAGATTTGTAATAGACCCGAATAGAGTTGTCCAAGAATACGACGGAAGTGTCCTTATATCCTTTACTACTTCACCCATAAACCACTTCCAATCTCCAGAACCACCAAATGTATTCAAACGTGCAAGGAAAAGTATCCCTAAAGCAAGAATGCCATATTTGATAAATACCGATAACAGGCTATGGTAAGAAGGTTTCTGTACAAATAGAAGGGCAATAAATAATGAATATAAGAGTATCGCCCCATGCATGCGTTGCGGAAAAAATAATATTGATAAAAGAAATAGTAATGTACTAAGAAGAAACTTTCTGGAATTATTTTTTGATGAAAATAATACCATAAGACTATAAGCAAAGATTGATACTGCAAGATATGTGGTCATATTAAAAACCCAGTTCGTAGTTTCCATTCCAGCTGTCGATACGGCAAAAAGTACCCCAGTTAAAACTGCTGTCAAGAGACTATTTGAAATAAACAACATCAGAGCACCCAAGCTGAAGGCGGCAAAGGCGCGTGTCAGAAAGGAGATAAAATAATAATAAAAAGATTCGTATCCCCAAATTGACCGAATGGCACCCATAATAAAATGAGGTAGTGCATACGGGCCGAAATAATTTTTTATCAGTGTGGGGTCGAGCAGATCTCCCGTGTCGCTGCGATTATCCAAACCATAAAATACAATCCAGTCATCACCAAAGATTGCCAGATCAAAAGATGGTCTGACTGAAAGATAAGTAAATATTAGAGCTGTTAATAATAGAATCGTGTATTTCGACAGCTTACTTAAGTTACTGAAAATATAATTAAAGCCTGAAAAAATACCTTTCCAGTAGCTGACTAATATATTTAATCTTCCAGATAGTAATATCATCAAACTATGAGTAGAGATTAACAAAGGGAGGAAAATGGTAAAGAATAGTACATTATTAGGAAAGAGAGAGTGCTTTTTCATAAATATTAATTTGCTTCTTGAAACCCGAAAGGCGCGTTCTGTTGAAGTTATTCCCAAAAATTGTATTAAACGCGGCAACGTACTTTTTTTATTAATGGGATGGTAGCTTTTTGCGTTGTAACTACAATAAAGTTTATATCCTGCCCTTTTTGCTCGAATAGATAAGTCAGAATCTTCATACGGTATAAAATAATCCTTATCGTATTCCCCTATTTTCTCGAAAACTTCTCGTTTTACCATCCAAACACAACCGCACATCGGCACTTCCCTTATTCCCTTATATTGACCAATATTTTTTTCACCTCTTCCCCACATATCTATTCCCCAGGGTTTAATTCTTCCTGTTATGAAGTTGATATCATGTCCTGCGCCTTGGAAAATATTTCTTTTTTTCTTATCAAAAATAACGGGTTGAACAATTCCTGCGTCTTTTCTACTACTAAATACGTCAACGAGATTAGAAACCATGTCCTTACCCACAATGGCGTCGTCATCCGAAAACAATATAAATTCTCCTTTTGAACTCCTTAACCCAATATTTCTTCCCTCGGCCGCCCCGACATTTTCTCCATTCACAATAACCTTTACCTTTGGAAATTTCTTTTTTAACAGAGGACCTACAGGATTTTCCGAGCCATTATCAACAACAATTATCTCCAAAGGTTGATATGTAGATTTTGTAAAAGATAAAATACACTCTTTCAGATCGTCATTCCTGTCTTTCGTTACAATGACAACTGAAACTGAAGGTTTTTTTGTTTGTCTCTTTGTTTGTCTCATAGTTAAAACAAATACATATAAAAAGAAGTAGGTTTTTCTCTATAAGTTGTAAAGTATAAAAGGCCGGCAAACAAACCTTTCCAATAACTACTCAATATATCCCATCTTTTTGAACTTACAATAATAGCGGAATGGGCTATAGCGTAGAACGGTAGAATGAAAATAAGAAAAACCATTAACTTGGAGTGAGGCGCATGCTTTCTTAAAAACATCATTTTGTTTCTGGCTATTCGATATGCCCTTTCAGGAGTAGTTACACCCATCCATTCCAACCGAGGGTTAACGGCAGTTTGTTTCTTGCCCTGATGCCAGGACTTAGCACTTCCTGAACAATAAACTTTATATCCAGCTTTTATTGCGCGGATGCATAAATCGGAGTCTTCATAAGGTATAAAATAATCTTCATCAAACATCCCTATATCATCGATTACTTTTCGTTTAACCAAACATATTCCTCCTGTCATGGGAATCTCTCGATCTAAATCGTACTGACCCTTGTCTTCTTCCATTACTCCCCAGGCTTTCGCCCGACCAGTTAAAAGATTAATCGTATGTCCAACTCCCTGCAAAATGTCGGGTTTGTCCTTATCATAAACTTTTGGTTGTACAATCCCTATACTCTTTTTAAACTTAAAGAGTTTGAGCATTTCGCAAATTGCATTTTTATCTATCCTTGCATCATCGTCCATGAAAAAGTAATAGTTCCCTTTTGCATTCTTAATACCAATATTTCTCCCTGCAGCCGCTCCAACATTTTCTTCACTTCGAATTATCTTCAGTTTAGGGTACTTTCTTTTTAAAAAGCGCGAGGTTGGAACAATTGAGCCATTATCAACAACTATTATTTCAAAAAAATTACACTTCGATTCGACCAAAGAATCAATGCACTCAATTAATTCTTCCTTTCGATTCATCGTAACTATGATTGCTGAAATCTTCTCTTTCATTTATCTCTAATACACAAAACACCTGCGGATAAGTTTGGGAAATAATAAACCAGAGGGGATAGAATGAATGACGTTATCACAGATAATATTACAACTAGATTATTATTACTTCTGCTTAAGCCCTTCTCAGACCAACTCAATTTTAAACCCAGCCCATATACCCTAAACCCCCTGCTTTTGAAATCTTCAATGGTCCAACCAGACTTGTGATATTGGTAGGGGTTACCTCCAATAAATACCTCGGGTTGATTCATAAATCCACGCGGAGTTGCAACAACCACTCTTTTACTTGCCAGTTTATCCATTACAGCTAGGAGCTCAAACCCTTCCTTTCTGTTTATGTGCTCGATAACTTGAGAACAAAAAACGCTCTCGTACTTCTTTTTTTTTCGAACTAAGTCACTACAAACTTTCACGACATCTCCCTTTATAAGTTCTTTGTAGACTTTTTTTTTCTTTGCTTTCGATAAGCCTTTTTGATAGATATCAATTCCTGTAATCTCCCAACTTTCTCCCTCGGATAGCCGTTTCATAAGAAGACCGTCACCGCACCCAACATCAAGTATTGTATTCGAATCTCCTAGGGAATGCTTGTATAACCATAAATAAGAAAAGGGTATATGTAGGGTAAATTTTGACAAGAATGCATCAATGGACGGCGTGTGTATGAAACTTAAAGTTTTACCACTCATTTTATTTTTTAATCCATGAGAACTTGGTAAAGGAATAAAGTTTCCTTTTGAAATTGGAGAAAAATATCCAGCAATTGAACCTATAACTATTTCAACCCATTTGCTAAATATTCCAAATCTTATACCTTCAATAAGGTAGTATCCCAAAAGAATCGGTAAGAAAAGTGTATAAACAAAAACATTTCCGTGCTTTCTCATAAACAATGTTCTATTTTTACCGAGCAAGTAAGCGCGTGATAAAACTCTTGGGCGCCATAGCTTATCGTCCTTGGGTTGATCATGGTAACAAATAGCTTTAGGCTCATACCAATTTTCAAAACCCGCCTTTTGTGCACGAACACAATACTCGGGGTCAAAATAACATAAAAACCAATCCTCAAAGCCTCCAATCTTATCTAGAACTGATCTCTTAAAAAGCATTACTGTTCCAGAACCTTGCACTTTTCTTGCCTCAAGAAAGTCTTCTTTTGGACCCCAGCCAATTTTTACTTGCCCCGTCAAAAGATTAACTTCAGATCCGGCCTGATTTACCCATTCTTTATCATCCAAATACAAAATCATTGGTGTTACTATACCTATATTTTTTTTAGTCTCCGCGCGCTTCACTAGATTACTCACCATAGAAGGGTCAACCACAACGTCCTCATCACAAAAAAGAATGTGGTTTTGTGGATTTGCATGAGCGAAACCTAGATTGTATGAACCTGTTTGCCCGACATTCTCTCTTCCAGCATCAACCCATTTAACCCAGGGGAATTTTTTCCTCCCCTGTTTTATCATGGCTTCGGTTGAACTATTATCTACAACAATTACTTCGAGAGGTCTATAGGTTGTTTTTTTCAGCGAATTGATAAGGCGAAATAATTTTAAAGAATTGTTAAAACTGGGAATGACAGTAGAAACTCCCCGTTTTTTAGGTTTCATGATGTATTGATGGTAGTACGTAGGAGAAAACAAATCAAACCCTTCTGAACATGTAGTCTATTCTCTGCTTGATTGATTATTATAGATTGCTTTCCTTCAATAACTTCTTCACTAACCTCATAACCCCTATAGGCAGGCATATCATGCATAAATATTGCATCCTTTTTTGCAAAATTCATCAATCTAGTGTTTACTTGATATCCTTTAAAAGCTTTTATACGCTTGTCTTTCTCAGACTCATCACCCATAGAAACCCATGTATCTGTGTAGACAATGTCGACTCCTTTTACAGCTTCTTCGGGTTTATCTGTCTCTATAATTAGTCCACCGCTCTTACTTGCAATTGCTTTTGCCTTTTCTAAAATGATGCTTTGCATTTCAAAACCAGGAGGTGTTGCTACCCGAAAATCCATTCCAAAAATTGCTGAGGCTAAAGCTAAAGAATGAGTTACATTATTTTCGCCATCACCAACAAATGCTAACTTAATACCTTTTAATTTTCCTTTCTTTTCTTTTATAGTTAATAAATCAGCTAAAATCTGACAAGGATGCTCTTGTTCCGACAAAGCATTAATAACAGGAACACTTGAATACTTAGCTAGCTCTTCTATGGTAGTATGAAGAAAAGTTCGAGCCATAATAATATCAACCATCCTTGATAAAACCTGAGAAACATCTTTCACAGGCTCTCTTTTACCCAAATCAATATCCCCGGGCGCAAGATAAATTGCATGTCCTCCCATTTGAGTCATTCCTGCCTCAAATGAAACTCTTGTACGCAGAGATGGTTTTTCAAAAATCATTCCCAATACTTTATTTTTTAAATAATCTTTGTTGCTCCCTTTTTTCTTTAATTGTCTTTTGAGACTTGAGGAAATTTGAAGGACAAGATTAATTTCTTTTTTAGTTAAATCAGTAATAGATACAAAATGTTTTATTCGTCTCATTTATTTGTAGTTATTCGTTCCAAAACTTCGTTAGCTCTTTTTTCCCACGACCAGTTTTCTTCTATCATGTACTTAGCTTCTCTACCTATTTTTATACGCAAAGAATAATTTTCTAATAATTCCATTATTTTTTTTGCAAAAGCATTTGTGTTTCCAATATCTACCTTAACCATACCCTGAGGATAATAAGATTTATACGCTTTTAAGTTAAAGCCGACGCATGGTAATCCAAAAGCCATTGCTTCTGCAGATGCCATTCCACCTGAATCATAAAATGCGGGATGCACGACAATCTTACTTTTGGAAAATATTTTATATTTTTTGGGCCCGTCGAAAACATACCCAAAAACTTTAATGTTATTAGTTAGTTTATTCATAGTTATTCGTTTCTTTACCTTTCCCATCAAGGGACCATCTCCAATCATCGCCAATTTTGCTAACGGTTTTATCTCAACCACTTTTTTCCAAATGTCGATTAATTCAACCACTCCCTTTTGCGCGTGTAAGCGTCCTTGAAAGACAGCGTCATATTCTTTAGTAGTTAATAGTTTGGAATTAGTAATTAAAAATTTATTAATTTCTTCAAGTGGAACCGCGCCCAAAACCACTATCATTCTACCCTTTTTGTTCAAATCGGAAAATTGCTTTCGTTCTTCCTCGTTATTTACTAAAACATAGTCAGCAAAGCTTGAAATAAGCGGCTTTATCGGTAGTTGCATTAGCCAATAGAAGAGACTGCTAAAAAAATATTTATTTCTACGTTGTCCATTTTCTAAATATCCATGAAATGGGTTGGGAGCAGTTTGATACCACGATGCGGCCCAAGTTATCTTCGGATATCTGAGTTTTAATATGAAAGCGGGGAGTGAATCCATCCAAAATTCTGATGCAGAGTATATAGTAATTGGTGATTGGTGATTGGTGATTAGTTTTAAAGAAAGTCCTAAACGAATTCCTTCAATAATTCTGGTAAGGTAGCAAAATAAGAATCCTAATTTACATAGGTTTTTTAATTTCGAAACGTGAACTTTTAAATTTCGGTAATCTTTATTTGCATTAAAAAGTGAAAATTGTGAATTGAAAATACCCAGATGTTGTCTTTCCAACATTTTGGCTCCTTCTTTCCAAACATAAATTTCCACAGGAAAATTTTTACTCCAACGTCTGGCAAATTCAATAAAAATCCTATCTCCCCCAGAAAGTCCTTTTCCATAAGCAGCTAGAGCAAAGATACGGATTTGTTTTATATCAAACATTTTTAGGTAATTTATCGCTTCTCTCTTTCCATCTGTAAATAAATGTCGTAAACAATAAAAGGCTCAACAAGAAAATAGAAATTCTGAAACCTTTTTGCACATTTTCTTGCGGTTTATACTTAATAGTTACCGAATAATCACCAAGCTTATCTAAAGTCCAAGAGTTAGCCCAAGAAAAATAACGATTATGATCAGCCGCAACCATACCATTCACATATAAACTCCAGTTCGGATCATATAAAGTTAACAAAACTAATTTATCGTCTTTCTTAACACCCTTTAATGTAGCAACATATTCTGTCGGATTTATTTTCTCGAAATCAACTTTTCCCTGACTTGTAAAAATTAAATCAACTTTCTCTGGCGGGGTTACCTCATAAATATCAATTTCTCCGAAGTTAATTATTTTTGTGATATTTTCCTCTTTCTTAAGAATCTCTTCGTACAACCTGTAATCGCCCAAATTTCCAATAACAGGATCTACATCTTTATGAAGTAAAATATATCTTACGTTTAGTTTTTGTAGACCTTCATATAAATCTTTAGTTTTCAGTTGAGAATTTGAAATATCTGGATCTGGTCCAAACGCCCCTTTCTCAAGTTTTCCAAATCTCTCTAGCAACACGTTATAATAAATTTTATTAAAGAAAGTGTTTTTAGATATCGAAGGTCGATCAAACAAAAAATCATAAGGTACTACGCCTTGAAAGTAATTCGGCCAAATAAATTTCATGCCGTCACCAGGAGCTAAGGGAAAGTGAATAAGATTAAATTCTCCAGTTTCTTCGTTTAACCAATTATTTGCTTGTTTGTAATATTTGGGAACATTAATCCATACATTAGTTACATATCCACCAGCAAAAACTCCTTTCCACATAGGCCACGCATGAATACCAAAAATTAAAATCATTGAAATAAGAATAAATAAATTAGAAATATGAGTTATTCTTAAAAAATCTAAGCTTTTCTTCAACTTATTGGATATGAATTTAGAAAGTTCGACAAGTCCTACTGCGAATAAAGGAGCATATGCGATTGTAAGTAAAATACCAATTTTTTCAAATGGATTTCTGTAAAGAACCATTTGAGGTATTGCCTTAAATAAGATAATGAATAACCATCCCAATGGCGGATTAGAACCCAAACTTATAAACAAGGTGATCAAAAAGAGTACTAAATAAAAGTTCAGCGATTTTATATTCTTACAGGACCTTAATGCAAAAAGCGAAATAATTGGAATAAACCAGCTTATGAGTTTAAAAAATAAATTTAAATAAGACTCCCCGTAAATTTTCCATTTATAGACAAATCCGTTATGCATTAACCTCAAAACTCCGTTTAATGGAATTTCTCGACTGTTTCCAATTAAAGTACCCAAACTATGTTCTATGTCGCTGTAATTTTGGGCAAAAGTGTTGATTGAAGAAGAAAATGGCATTATCCACCAAAGATTTGTAAAAATCCAACCAACCACAAAGAGCAAAAATATTTTAACCGAAAATGTTCTCTCTTCTTTACTTTTATTATTTATACAAAAGTAAATTAGATATGCAAAAATTATGCCCCAAAGCGAAATCACATAACTTAAATGTCCATAAGATCCTGCCAATATAAACGAAGAAACTAATGCCAAACTTACAAAAATTAGATTTCTTGTTTTCAATGCTAAAATAAACAAAAGCAAAAAAAGTGGTATAAGTGCAAAGGGATAATACTGCATATAAAGGCCCCTTCCCCAAACTTGAGTCATAGCAAAAGGGTTAAGAAGATAGAAGATAGACCCAATTAAGGAAATATCTTTGTATGACGGTGTATCTTTAGTTACTTTTAAAGCACCCTTAACTACGGTTTCCTGTAATAAAAAAAATACTGAGAAAGTACCAATTAGCATTAAAGCCAAAAAAAATGTTCCTTGAATTAAAACCGAGGATAGGCCAATGCTCGATAATTTTTGAAGAATATAAAAACTAGGAACTCTTAATATATCTGAATAATTACTAATTCCCCCTTCGGCATCTTTCCAAACATAGGAATAGTTGCGGTAAGTCAACTCCAAATTATAAAAGGGCATGCCCTCTTCTCCTCCTGCAAAGATTAAGCCTTTACTAAACCAGATGAGAACTAAGCTTATGCATATAACAAAAAGAATTAGGTAATGCTTCATTCGGATAAATATAATATCCTGTCTGGTAATTTAGTATCTTTGTATTTTTTTAGTCCCTCTATTACTCCATATCTGTAAAGCAGATAATAATACTTAACTTTTGGATTTAGCATACACTTTTTAAATATTTCTTCGTCACTTACTTTCCTAATTTTTGTTTGAACCTTCTTTCTTTTCATGAGCGTCTTTCTGAAATTAATTATGTGCCACCAATAGGCTTGGGGAAGCATGATTGCGGTTTTAGTTCTACCTCTTACAATATTTACAAAAAACCACGTAATCAAAATGCTATTAAAAATAGCGAGTACAATCAATAAATTAGCTAAAGAAAGATTTACTATAAAAGAAGTTATTTTATTTCTATCATTGAGAAACCATACTTTCGGATTTTCTTCTTTTTCGGTACCCCCTATTGTTGCACCCCAAAGATGCAAAAGCTCTGCTTTTGGACAATAGACAATAGTATGTCCGGAAAGCCAGACTCTATGACAAAGATCGCTTTCATCATATGCAACAAAAAATTCTTGTTCAAAAAGCCCAGTTTTTTTAACGATATCCCGTCTTATCATAAACCCTGAACCGTTAGCACTAAAGGTGTAATAGGGTATCTCGTACAACGGATTATTTTTGATTTTTGATAGACCGTAATGATAAAGAATTCCAGAATAAGTAAAAAAACTACCAACGCTGTGTAAATAATTACTATTTTTCATCTGTATTACTTTTGGTGCTACGATGCCTATTTTCTTATCTTTTTCCACCATATTCACCATATTAGAAATCGCACCTTTGTCTATTTTTGTATCGTTGGAAAGAAGCATTACATATTTACCACGACAATATTTAAATCCGTAATTAAAACCACCAGTAAGACCGACATTCCTGCCAGCAGAAACAACTTTTACGAAAACATCTGAAAATTCACGCCTGATGAGATTCTGTGTTGTCGCCATTTGTCCGTTATCGGAAATAATAAATTGGAGATTTGGATAATCTGATGCTACGGCACTTTTCAGACAGGCCTTGAGAAGATCAGGCCTATTATAAGTTAGTATAAGCAATGAAACTAATGGTCTCATACTTTATTCTTTGGCAATTAAGCAATTTTCCAATGCTAAATATTTTAAACCTGTAACTTCAAATGTATGTAGTGCATCGTCCGGCGTACAAACAATTGGTTCTCCATGGTAATTGAACGATGTATTAAGAACTGCACCAACGCCAGTTTTGCCCTGAAAATATTTTATCAGTTTATAGTATTTAGGATTGTCGATTCTACTTAATATTTGCGGTCTACAAGTCTCATCATATGGATGAATCGCCGCGCTTAAATTCTTCTTACCAAGGTCCGTTGTATCATAGGCCATTACCATAAATCTACCATCAGATTTATCAGTATTTCTAAGATATTTGGTTTTATATTCATCTATGATTGTTGCTGCAAAAGGCATCCAAAAGTCTCTTGATTTAACCTGATCGTTAAGTTCACGAATTTTATCTTTACTTCTCGGGTCCATCAGAATTGATCTATTTCCTAAAGCTCTTGCTCCCCATTCCATACGTCCTGTAAATCGTCCGACAATTTTACCTTCAGCCAAAAGATCAGCGATAACTTTTTCTATATTTTTATATTTATTAATTTTATATTTTTTTGATATCTTTGCTTTAATCATTGCCTTTTTCAATCCTTTGTCTTCAAAATTAGGACCAAGATATAAATTGTCGAGGGTTTCAGGTCTGAAATTTATTCCTTTCTCTTTGCAAAGATATTTGAAGCCAAAATATGCAGCACCGAATACACTCGATTCATCAGATGCTGATGGACAGACAAACAATCTTTTTACTTCTGAAAGTTTCGCAATTTTTTGATTTACCTTTACATTCATGAAAAACCCTCCGGAAAGTATAATGTTTTTGATACCGGTTTTTCGTATTGCCTTTTTAACAAGGTCTATTGCAACATTTTCTGCTAATAATTGTGCTGCGCCGGCAATGCCATCAAAACGCATTCCCCTAAGATATTTCTCCAAATAATAGGGGTAAGATCCGGAATGAATCTTTGAGTGCATTACAAGATTATCATCTATCCAAAAAAGGTCTTTAAATATTGGATATACTTTTTTAATTTCGTATTCGGAAACATAAGGGGCTAACCCCATAACCTTATATTCGTGTTCATTTATTTTCATTCCCAAGTAACTTGTAATGTAACCGTAAAATGCCGCGATAGAATCACCATATGATACAGTTGCAATTTTTTCCCACTTACCGGATTTTACAAGCCAAATGCCACCGCAGTCTTCGTCTCCTTCCCCGTCTAGTGTAATCACTAAATAATCTTGTTTCTTTTCTTCATTAGTAATAAATCCATAATACGGAGCATATGCGTGGCACGAGTGATGATCTGCAAATATAATTTTTTGGGGATCCACTTTCAGGAAGTTGGCCATATTGGTTCTAAATTTCGATTGATAGTAAGGAGTCAAAAGAAATTTTGAGAAGTATGCATATGTCTCTCTGGTCAGTGAATTTAAACTCGGTAAGTAAAAGAGTAACCGATCAAAGGTTTTTGCAAGCCATCTTTGATACTCTAGTGGTTTTGTCATTACTGTTTTACCCTTAGAAGTAACAAAGCCTTCAGCGTGTTTGTAGGTTCTAACAAAAAGATCAACATCGGCAACTTTTGCGCCTATAAAATCGAGGCAAAATTTAATTGAGTTCGTTGGGAAAGTATCAACGTTTTTTATCCGTACAAAACGTTCCTCGCTGGCGCTAGCTAATATCTTTCCGTCTTTAAGAACACAGGCTGTCGCGTTGTGTCCTTTGTAAAAACCTACGACTATCATTTGACTTTAAACTCTTTATCTTCCTTTTTAAGAGGGAGGTTACCCCCATCTCCTCTTATTTTTTTCCATCCACTAAAGCGAACAGCTTTATCATCGATATAAATATGAGCGTAAGGTTTACCAAAATTTATCTCGTCAAATGGAATCTTATGTTTTCTTAACCAAGTAAGTGTTATTTCTCCTACTTTTGCTAATATTTTATTTACATTGCCGTCTGTAGTCTTCATGTGCCGAGAGGTAGAAATAATAATATAGTGACCTTTACTTTTTAATTCTTGAATTTTTTCGATTGCTCCTGGTAAGGGTTTTACATCCTCGTATGATTGATTCTTCCTCCTTACTTCACAAATTACCCCATCTAAGTCTATACATATTCTCATGATGAAGATTATATATCAATTTACTCGATCGAACAGCAGTTTTCAAATTTATCTCTTGTAAAATTGGATAAAGCGCTCCATTTCTTCTGGTGTTCCAAGAATCCAATTAAGAGTTGCTTTTGCTGGTTTAACTATTTTCCCTTTTTTTATCAATCGATTATAAGTAGGTATTACATAGTATTCTTTGTTGTAAGACTCATTCTCGGATATCATTTCCTCAGCTGCTTCACAAAAATCATGGCCCATTTTAAAGTAATACATTCCGGAAGAAGCCATCATCGATATGGGAACTTTCTCTGTAGTTTGTATGATATTTCCTTTTTCATCAATTTTAATAAAGCTGTATCGAGGATTATTGCTTTTAAAATATGGTATTACACCATCCGGATCCCACTTTAAAACAACATCCCAAACATTTGAAAGCGAATATGTATCACAATTATATATAAAAAGTGGGTTTTGGGTGTCGATGTAGTTTCTTGCAAGTAAGCAATCGTATGCCTGACCTTTAACTTCATTACTATCTTTTACTACCAGTATAATTTCTTTTCCGAATAAACTTTTTAGAGTTTTATCGATCTTATAATTATCAATATCGGATCTTCTGATTATAAAAATAATTCGATACCTAGGTATGTTATTTAAAAAATTAAACGATTTCATCGCCCATTCGATCATCGTTTTACCTTTTACTTTTATTAATGGTTTTGGGGCTGTATGGCCAGCTTTTACGAATCTGCTTCCAGCTCCAGACATGGGTATTAAAATGTTTACACCCTGTTTAAAAGAATTGTTAATTGTTAGCTTCATACTATAAAGCTGTGAAATCTATTTCGTTTAACAAAATCGCTGAAGTGAGATACATTGCTTTCTGCCTTTCAAGTGAATCTTTGTGTATTGGTATCATTGAAGCAAAGAGTAATGCCTCAATGAGTTTTATTTTCTCGAGATTAAAACCATTTTTGATAAGCTCTTTGTCAAAAATATTACCAATATCCTTATGGCGCCCTTCAGAATAGATTTTAAATAAATATCTAAACCCATCTTTTTTAATTGTAAAAAGATCGCTTGTAATAAAATCATAAAGCCCGTGGAAACTATGTCTTAACTTCCCAAGATCATATTTCAAATCACCATAAACAGATTGTTTTCCAAAACTTCCCCTTGGATCGATAAACTTAAAAATCTTATTGGTTGGGTCAAAAAGAATGTTTCCCAAACAAAGATCGCCATGTATAAACGCCATTTCCTTCTTTGTGTAAAGCTTCTTAACAGAAACCTTAATAGCGTCTAAATAATATTTAATATTTTTTATCTTATTTCCGTTAATCAAAACATATTCTTTAGAAAAAGTTTCTTGCCAATATTTTCTTTTTTCTAACATTTCTATTCTTTTAATCGTTTTAACGTAGTACATTTCATAGTAATTCTTATATGGAATGTCCACCTTATATTTTCGGAATTCTTCAATTATTTCAAACAACTTTTTAATTATTGAAGTCCAAACTCTCAAATCCAAACTATTAAAAACAAATAAATCAGCTAAGCTTTGGTACCCATAAAATTCCAATGAATAATTCGAGTTTCTTTTAGTTTTTCTATAATCAATTAGTCTTGGAGCAAATATTTGAAGATCTTGTGGTAAATTTAGATACCAATTAATCTCGTCGTCAATTTTATTAAAATCCTCGCTGTTATTACTTGATTTTGTAATACTTCCAAAAAGATCATTGTATATTAATTTGTTAAAGTGCCTTACTTTTAAAAAATCTATCTTTGCTTTGTAATAATTCTCAATGTTCCCGCAATCGTACCATCTTTTTGCATTTACCAACTTGAATTTTTGATTTTCGCTATAGATTGTTAGAATGTCGCTCATTTCGATCTTTTTAATATTTCTTACTAGCTCCTCCGCTACCTTTCTAACCAATGCTCCCTTCTTAAAAAAATACAAACCACATAACACCTTTCCCTCGCCGAGGTAATTTTTTGGTTTATCTATAAATAATAATCCTTCTTTTTTGTTTTCTACAAAACACCATTTGGTACTTTCTTCATAAATGTTTGACGTTACAAGAGCGTTCTCATTAAACGTAAGTTTACCTTTGTAAATAGTATCCCCTAAATAAACTAATACTTTTTCGTTTCTTGAAATGTTTTTCACGGCCAAATAAACTGCATATCCCACACCTCTTTCTAAGAAATCTTGATAAATTACGTTGATAAAAAGCTTGTCTTTAAACTTATTTTTAAGGTAGCTTTCCGTATATTCGTCAGACGAATTTAGTATTACAAATACTTTTCTTATTCCTCGCTCAATAAGATCTTCAATAATATAGCCAATTACAGGTTTGCAATTTATCGGAACCATTGCATCGGGAAGATTGCCAGACTGAGTAAGAATATTATTTGGCATGCCTCCCGCAGGAATAATGGCGACAATTTTGTTTCTCGAATTATTCATTAATTAACGGCCATCCATTTTCGTCTAATGATATAACAATTCTTCATATATACAAATCTAAATAGAAAGTTTGGACAATATATTACGAAGAAAATTAAGTAAGTAAGAACTTTTGATATGCAGCCTTTACTGCGCCGGAATAAGCCCAAAGAGAATGATTCCATTCATAAGGTTTCCCTTCTTCATTTTGGAATCCTCGTGCAAAGTAATCATATTTTCGACTTTGGAGTAATTTTGCATACTTGTCGGCGATATCGTAGCAATAGAGATACTCTCCCTTTTCCATGTACGATACAAGTTTATTGCCAAATGATGGCTCCGAACCTTCGTTGCCATCATAAACATAAAGTCCATTTTTACTTTTTGGCTTTTTTATGTTAAGTTTTAGATTCTCCAAACCTAAATCTATTCCCTCAACTTTGCTTTTAAATTTAAATAATAGGGTTCTATAAAAATGTAAGTTGGTAAAAGTCCATGGAGGGCCGTTGTATTTTCGAACTTTCGCGTAGACAGGCATGATATCGTGCGTGGTAAAGAGCGCACTTTCTTTTGCTGGAACGACAAGTTTTTCGATAAACCACTGGGCAAATTCTTCTGTATGCTCTGAGTCAAGAAAATAAAGGCCAGCATGTTTTAGATTTTTTATTTTATCTATTTCGACTCGCGCATCTCCTAAGTGAGTTTTAACAAATTTTTTTACTTTATACTTCTTAAAGTTCTTCTCGGCTGCTTTTAATGCTTTTGCGTCCATATCAAACGTATGGATTTTGCCAAAACCATTTTTCTTTAAGCCTAAAGCCATAAAAAGTGTTGAGTAGCCGGATGAAGTTGAAATCTCGACTATAATTTTTGGCTTGGTGTGTCTTACTAAAAAGTACAAAAGCTGCCCCGAAAACCAATCGTACTGGCCTGTTGTTGAAAAAATTCGCCTGTTATATCTATTATCAGCCAAAAATTGCAGCGTATTTGATTCCTGAAAGTATTTTTTAATCGCCTTATCTACCAAATTTAATAAATTTTTCTTTCTCGACATACGTTAATTATGATTTGCAAATAATCACTTGAGAAAACCGCAATTTAGGTACTATGTAAGAAAATAAGTCAAGACCATAGGCTAATGGAACAAGGCGCATTTTTTTGATTAAGTTGTTGTCGGAGAAACGACTGTAATTCCTGTATAATACTTTAATAATTTTAAATCCAGCTTCTTCAAGAAGTAGTCTCATCTCCTTAGTTGAGTATTCACGAATATGCCCCATGTATCCATATTTCTCCATTTTTTTAAATTCAAAATATGCATTATTAAAGCTCATCCCCAAATTAAACATAATAATTTTGTGGATTGAATAAAGGTTCGGTGTAGTTAATATAAAAAGACCACCGGGTTTTAACAGAGAGTGAATTTTTTTTAATGTCCCGATAGGATCTATTTTCAAGTGCTCAAATATTTCGTTAAAAATTATAAAATCGAAGCTCTTTCTTTTAAAAGGAATGGTATCGACCTCTAAGTCACATTTTATAACAACTAATTTATTTTCTTTTAAAAAGGGTCCGACAACGCTTGGATCTATATCGAGTCCTACAACATTGTATCCCAGTTTGGAAAGGCAATAAATTAAATGACACGGTGCAGATCCAACATCAAGTATCCTACCTTTCTTGTTACAAAATTTTGATATTATTTGCAAATCGCTTTTGTACCTACCTTTATGATCTACAAAAGAATCCCGCATTAAATGTTTTAGCGGTTTGTTAGTCCGAAGAAATTTCTTTAAATATTTTTCTAAATCGATAAGTACAGCGTCAATTTCTTCATACATTTTTGTTGGAGCTTTCTTTATAGTGGTATTCTAATTTGTTGTTAACTGAATTATGTAAGTTTTTAAGTAATTGCTAGCATCGATTACAAATTTTTTCTGTCCATCGTCTTTTGGATAATTAGCCACAAGATTGTCGACTACTTTAAGATGCGATTCCAATTTTTGTTTTACTCCATCAGATCTTCCTTTCAAATTATTATTTATGACTTGTTCTGTAGACTGTCCCGCAGTTGTTGAGTATCTCAAAGATGTTTTTAAAATATGCTCCGATTTTCCATTTAGTACAATAAAGGATAGCTCACTCAGTCTTTTATCTAAAAGACTGAGTTGGTAATCTAACTTTTTTTCGGGATTGGTTTTAAGTGCTAATAAAGTTTTTTCATACAAGCGTTTTGCGTTATAGTACGGTTGATTATTGGGATTTGCAGATTTTGCATTTAAAACAAAAAGACCAATGATAATTAACAAGGAAATTAAAAAGAATATTTTTTTACTTCGTGGCATATTGCTATTCTAGTATATCAACGTTTTTTAAAATAACAATAAATGCTAGTTACTTTTTAGCGCTGACAACCAAGGATACTCCAACTTCTAATTCTTTCGAACTATTTAAACGGTCAATCAAATTACTAATTGCAAAAAAGGTATTTACCGTAAAAGATCTTTTGACATTTTCTTCGAACTTATTAGCTCCACTGGTTACAACGTTAAAACTTTTTTTAGTAAGAAGACGTGCACCTAAATTAACCAAGTAATGATTAAAAGGTAAACTCCACTGAGTCAAAGATTGTATCTTTCTAACTTTAAATCCAGCATTTTTAACAATCTCTTTAAGTTCTCTTTTTTCATATAGTCTTATATGCTGATTCCAAATTCCTGCCCAAAATCCAGACTTTAGATGAGTTTTAAGCATATGCTCAAGTGTCCAGTTAACGGGGTCCCAAAGGAAAGGATATCGATGATTTGGTACTGAAAGACAAAGAATTCCATTTGGTTTTAGAACTCTATAAACTTCTTTCAACCCCACCTTGTCGTCTTGAAGATGTTCTAATACCTCGCTCATTATAACCTTATCGAAACTATTACTTTTATACGGTAATTTCCTCATCAAATCACACCAAAAGAGTTTTACTTCTTTTTTCTTAAAACGTGCCGCTACAGTTATTAACGCCTTTTTATCGTTATCTATACCATAAAGTTTTAGGTTGATTTTTAATTTAGACAATATGTGCAGATAAAACCCATCACCGCAACCCACGTCTAGTGCTTTTTCTCCTTTTTTCAAATGCAAGTTATTAATTAGCCATTCAGCACGTTTTCTAAGTGCAATATCGCCAACATTTTCAAGAATTCTAGAAATATTGTTAACTTTCTTTTTTGAGTAAATCTCTGAAGATCTCATTATTATTTATTCGCCAATTCTGCAAGAACTTCGCCACGAATATCAATGGGGGTTAAACCATCAAATCTGTAAGCATAAAAATCGTTGGTTGTATAAAAAATATTTTCTTTATCGGCATATTCGTTGATTGTTGGGACCGACGTCTTAAACACACACTCTCCTTTTGAATTAAATCCCTGTTTCTGCGTATCAGATCGAAATGCCATTTGAAGTTTTTCTTTATCTGTTAACGAATCCACACATCCAATACCTTCATTGTTTCGCTGCCAAACAACCATCTGAGGGAAACCTAAAAGTCCCAGTCTCAGATTACCGGAAGCTGTAGCGTTAGGAATTTCAAAATATATCAATATATTACCAGACTTAGAGGCGTCTCCCAAATCTTCCAATAAATTACTATGCAAAATATTCACGTCTTGAATTGTAATCTTTCCGGGATTATCGCTTGTAAAATCTCTGTGAATTTCAAGTTTACTTGTTTTATAAAATGAAATTAAGAACCCAATGATAACAACAAGAGGTATCAGATTAAATAATTTTCTATCTTTGGATCTTTCATACATTAATACAAGAATTGAGGATGTAAAAAGCGACATTCCTATTGCGGGTATGGCGAAATAATATCCAGTGCTACTATACGCATTAACCAGAAACCCAATTAGTATCCACATCGACAACATAAATATAGCCGAAAATAAAGGACCTACCCATAAAGTCAACAGTAATTTATTTTTCGCATCAAACCTCATTTCAAAAAAACTCGCGATAGCAACGCTAAGTACGTACACAGCCATTAGTGTAGGGTATTTAATAAAGTAGAAAATAACACTATCGTATTCAAACACTAACTCTTTCGGAATACTAAAATGGTAAGTAGTAATAGGAAACAACATAAGTTCAAAAATAAAATTAAGAATTAATACAATAACAATAAATCTTTTAGGCCTTTTGGAAATTAATCTCGAAAGAATAATAGTGGCTAAAAAGAATATTGGAAGTGGTCGTTTGAAAAGAAAAATTAAATAATTACCGAAGCTTGCAAAAGTTTTCGGGTTTATATCTCCAAAATATTTCCAAAAATAATTAGGTAAAAATGAAGATCCAATTCCAGCAAGAGGAGAAAGCAAATCGTGTAAATTTCCGTTTTTGATGTCAGTTAAAAGCATTACGGTTTTCCTTCCGATAAAGCCGTGAGGAGAAACTGGGGCTCGTGATGCTACCAAGAACACTGGTAGGAAAAAGGCAACAATTCGTATTATTGAAGTTTTTAACTCACGTACTTTTATTTGTAAGAATTTGCCATCCCCTTTTGAACGATTAAAAATAAGCCAAATAGTTTCTATTAATATAATAATCGGAAAAACCGGATAAACTCTTACTGCCGAACTAATGTACGTTATAAATATTAGTATCGAGGAAAGTATTAGCCAAAAGATTTTTTTCTTTGTAACAGCAAAATAGTAGGATAACAAAAATAAATTCATAAAAGTAATTCCCAGATACATTCCTCCTTTCATCATCCAGTACAAAGATCCTGTGGAGGCCGAAGTAATTCCATAGATAAAAGTAGTAATAGTAGCCAATAATCTATTTTTAAAAACAATTAAGATCAGAGGAAAGAGCGTTACCGCAGAAAGTATTTTAAAAAAAATATTCACGTAGTTATATGCCTGGTAATTCATACCAAGAATCTCCCCTAAAAGTCCCACGTATATAGCATAACCACTCTCATGAATACCAACCTTTTTCCAGATATACCAAAGTTTAGCTAGAAGAGGCATATGGGACAAGGATTTGTAATAAACCATCCATATCCAATCATCTGCAAGTTCGATTAATTGATATTTAATTACTGGTTGAAGGATTATTAAATTAATTACTGTAACTGCGAAAGTCACAAATAAAAATAACTTGACATTTATATTTTTTCCCAAAAACATAACAACAATTCTACATTAGGTAATAATTTTTTGCTATATAACTAATTCAATTGTTGATTTTTTATAGGTTTCTATGTATTTTATGCTTACGACCTCAAATGAAAGTTGCTCTTGTTATTTTTACAAGAAATGAAAGAAAAAATTCGGAATTAATTTACTCCAAAATTCCTAGAAATTTAGTTGACGCAATTTACGTAATAGACGGTAATTCTAACGACGGAACTTCCGAATTTTGGAAAAGTAAAAGAATAAAAGTTTTCGGACAAAAATATAAAGGTGTTGGAGGAGCGTATGAATCAGCATTCAGAAGCACGAAAGAAGATGCTTTAATATTTTTTCATCCTGACGGGAATATGGATCCTAAAGACATAAATAAATTTGTAAAACTTCTAAAAAAAGGCCATGAATTTATAGTAGCTTCACGAATGATAAAGAGAGCATATAATGAAGAAGATGATCAAATCCTAAAACCGCGTAAATGGTTTAATCAAGGATTGGCTATTATTGCAAACATTATTTGGGGGAGAAATGGAAATAAGTGTACGGACACGACCCAAGGATATCGAGCGTTTACACGCAATGCATGGAAAAAACTTAAAATAAATATACCTAACCCAGTTGCCCCAGATTATGAACAAATTATTCGTGCACTCAAATACAATGTAAAGATTGCTGATTTTCCTACAAAAGAAGGAAAACGCATCCACGGAGAAACAACAATGCCATCTTTTAAAACAGGGAGAGAAAATTTAAAGGTTCTGTGGAATGAGTTAATTTCATGAAAAAAAGAGACAAAAGGAAAAATAAACCAAAAAATATTTCTGTAATTGTAACTTCTATCTTTGATGGGTCTTTTTTAACTTCCTATACAAAAAAAATGATGGAGGAGGGGGTTGTAGATCGAACAAGAATCATTGTTATCCCCGATCGTAAAAGCCCCCATGAACTTTACCAGAAATGCCAAATACTTAAAGATTTCGGGTTTAACATTAATTGTCCAACGCTAGAAGAGCAGGAAGAATATTTAAAAAAGCTAGGGGCTATTTATAATATTGTTCCCTATGACTCCGATAATCGCAGGAATATCGGTTATCTAATGGCTTATGATTCGGGGGATGAAATTGTTATTTCTATTGATGACGATAATTACCCTATTGAGGGCACTAATTTTTATAAAGAACATACTGTTGTAGGTAGTGGCGAGACGAGGCAAAACGTAGTTCATAATCCCAACGGTTGGTTTAATAACTGCAGTTTACTTAAATTTAGAAATACTGGAGTTGTATACCCCAGAGGCTATCCTTATTTTGCCAGATTTTCTGAAGATCAAATTGAAGAAAAAAATTCAGAAGTCGATGTGCATATCAATACTGGCCTATGGTTAAAAGAACCCGATGTTGACGCAATTACTTGGCTCGGGGTTAAACCATACGCATCTTCATTCTCCAATCGCTCTGTAGTGCTTAGTAAAAATACTTGGACTACAATAAATACACAAAACACCGGATTAAACAAAGCAGTAATTCCCTCTTATTGGTTTGTAAAAATGGGGTACACACTTTCAGGATTACCAATCGACCGGTATGGAGATATTTTTAGTGGCTATTTTGCCCAAACATGTGTAAAACATTTAGGGTATGGTATAAGAATCGGGTCTCCGATAGTAAAACATATAAGAAACTCGCACAACCATCTCAAAGACATTCAACAAGAGCTTGGCTGTATTACCGTTTTAGAAGACTTACTTCAATGGCTAACTGAAGTAAAACTTGATGGTTCAACCTATACTGAAAGTTACTTGAGTCTAGCTTACCAAATGGAGGACGCGGTACAAAAATTTGACGGGTTTGTTTGGAATACGGCAACTCGAGGATACTTTCACCACCTTGCATATTGCATGCGCGTTTGGGTAAATACAATCAAAACAGTAGATGGTGAAAAAACTATCGCTCTAAAAAATTATAACAAAAATAATCGCGTTGTTAAAAATAGGCGAAAAATAGTACGTTCGAAAAACGGATCTCCAAAGATAAAACTTTTAAAAACTGTATCTAATTCGAAAAGAACCAAAACACCTAAGAGGAAAGGTGCTATTTACCTTCATAAGAATCAATAATTTTTTCAACATTTTTCTCGCCAAAGTACCTCAATGCATATCTCCTTGTATTTTTAGCAAGATTGCTTAATATTTTCCGATTTGTTAAAGCAAACTTAACTGCATTGTTATAATCTTTAGGATTTGGATTTACTAATAGTCCCACGTCTTTAGTGACTACTTCATTCAAGCCTCCTTTGTTGGCAGCAAAGACTGGCGTTCCACAGGCTAGCGCCTCCATTGCAACCCGGCCGTAACCTTCGTCGACGGTCGAAGGCACAGCAACAACGTCGGATGCACTCATATATAAACGCACTTTCTCGGGAAAAAGTAAACCAACATATTTAAGATTTTTTTGTTTAGCAGAAAGTTTATTCAAATCTTCCTGTAAGGGTCCTAATCCAGCAAAAATAAAGGTTACATTTTTTAAATTTTTGCTTACCTGCATTAATATTTTCACTCCCTTAGTTTCAATAAGTCTACCCACAAAAAAGACTATGAAGCTTTCATTTAATCCAAGCTTTCCTCTGGCAATAATTTTATCTTTTGGTTTAAATGTTTTTAGGTTAAGCCAATAACGAAAGGGTTTAATCATCTCTTTTGGTACTCCAATTCTCGCTATCTCATCTTTTGATTGATTGGATAACGTCAATATAGTATCGGCAAAAGATAATATCCAAGCCGAAAAAGTCTTGTAGTAACCATTTTGGGGGAAAAAATATAAGTTATGAGTGCTCACAATAACCCTTTTATTAAAAATCCTTCCGAGTACTATACCAACAACTCCCGGAACCAATCCCTGAGAATGAATTACGTTAATCTCGGGATGCTTGATTAATGCATACAAATTGACCAGAAAAAGTCCTGGGAAAAGATATAAAAACTCAAGAACTGGATAAGGGGTTAAAAGATGTACCAGATTAAATCCCACCCACGGCATTCGATAAATTAGTAGTTTCTTACTTTTCTTCTCAACAAATGGAATTTTAATATCTCTTGCTAAAGGTTTATAACAGGCAACGATTACCTCCCAGTTTCTTTTATTTAATGCCAATACTAAGTCATTCAAATGTGTTTCAACCCCACCTACATTTGGGTGAAAGTGGGAGGTTGTAATTAAAACATTCTTTTTATGCATGATAATCGAGCCTAATAAAATTTAATTATTTCTTCGATATTATCACTTCCATATCGCCTTAAAGCAAACGGTCTGGATTTTTTTGCTTTTTTCATGAGTTCGTTTTTGTTTTTAACTATAGTATTTAGCGCAAAAGCGATAGATTTAGAGGATACATCAATAAAATAACCGACAGATTCATCCATTGCCTCAGAGATTGCACCACGACTCGAGCCAATTACAGGCAATCCACAAGAAAGTGCTTCCAGAATTACCCTTCCAAAACCTTCTTCGTGAATAGAAGGGACTATCAAAACATCTGAAGCACCGTAATATAAGGGTAATCTGTCATTACCAATTTTCCCCAAAAAATCAATTTTTTTTGATTTTCTAGCCATGGCTTGAATCTCGTTGGCTAAAGGTCCATCGCCTATTATGACTATTTTTATACCTTTAATTAAAAATTTACTGGAACTAATTAATTCCCTTACGCCTTTTACTTCTACTAACCTTCCTACAAAAAGACAGACAAGTTCATTCTTGGGAAATTTAACTTTCGTACGAGTGAACTGTTTATCGGTTGGTTTAAACTTATCCTGATCGACCCAATAAGTAAAGGTTGTTACCTTGTCCTTTGGTGTTCCTAATTTCAATATTTCATCTTTTGATTGATTTGAAAGAGTTAGTATATGTTCAGTTTTATTAAAAATCGATTGTACAAAAGAATTGTAAAATCCTGATTCCGGAAAATTGTATATAGAATGAGTAGAAATTAGTGAACGCTTATCAAAAATTAACCCTAAAAATACCCCGATTGATCCTGCAACCAATCCTTGACCATGAATAGTCGATATGTCCTTCCCTTTAAACAGGAGATAAATAATCCCAGCTATAAATAAGCCCGGGAATAGATATAAAAATTCAAGTAATGGAAATTTTTCTAAGCGTAAAAATAGATTAAATCGCGGCCAGGGAATACGATAGATTATAACTCCTCTTCCCTTCTCGATAAATTTTCCCCGAGCAGGAGTAACCAAAGGTTGATATGTTACTACTCGAAAATTAATACGTCTTTTAACGCCTTCCAAAATTAAATCGTCAAGGTGAGTTTCAACCCCGCCAATATTTGGTCGAAATGGAGAGGTAATCAGAAGAACAGACCTAGGCATTTTTTATCCTCCCTACTATGTAGCCTAATCCTCCACTGACTTGTTCAATAGATAGCATATAAAACATCGCAAGAGTCAAAATTGGATGTGCTATAAGTCGCTTCCAATTACGGTAAAACACAGGACGAAGAAAATATATTGTTTTAGAACCGAAAACAGAAACATCGTGTTTAGACATATAGCTGTGCGCTCTTAATCCATAGTAGTATTTCTTCTTTCCCAGCTTAAAAGGATTGAGCACCCTCTCATGGTGATAAACCAGTGACTTTATTCTTCCAATTTTATATCCCATTTTTTCAATAGTCTCTGGTAAATCCCAATCCTCTGGACCGGTGATATTTTCATCATATCCTCCAGCTAAATCAAAAACTTTTTTGGGAAAAAATCTGGCTGCATCTGTTGCCTCATCTCCCTCTAAATTATAAAAAGACCGCTCAAATGCCTTAACTTTTTCCCAAAAAGTATGTGCTATAGACTTCTCAGGTATGACAACAGCCCCAATTTTGTTGTTCTTCTCAACTATTATCAAGCATTCCTTAATAACCTCTTTGGATAGCTCCATATCCGCGTCTAAAAAAAATAAATACTTTCCTTTACCCGTTTTGGCACCAAAATTCCTTTGCGCGCTCCTTTCAGGTCCTTTATTATAGACGTGCCTGGTATATTTCAAAGCAATTTGTTTTGTTCTATCGGCAGAATTATTATCCACAATAATTATCTCCCAATCTTCAGAAGTTTGTGTTTTGATGCTACTCAATAGTCTTCCTAGAACCTGTTCTTCGTTTTTTGTAGTTACTATAATTGAAACTAAAGGTTTCTTTATGCGCATTACTGCAATTATAATATGTCTTACACCAATTAACAGTATGGCACTGGCAAATATTACATCGGTTTATAGGGCTAGGTTAATTACGTCTATTTATAATAAATGGATAAAGGGAGGGGAATACGTATTAGACGTCGGTTGCGGGACGGGAATCGTAGGATATGAATTACAAAAAAATATTAAAATAAAAGTACATGGTTGCGATATTGATAAATACCTTATTGTCCCAATACCTTTTACCAAAATGAATCAAGTCGATAAACTACCTTTTGAAAATAATACTTTTAATATGGTCATGTTTAGCGACGTACTTCATCATGTAGAATACGAAAATCAGGAAAAATTAATAATGGAATCTTTAAGAGTTGCTAAAGTAGTTTTATTATTTGAATTGCGTCCTACTCCAATTGGGAAATTGTTCGATTATTTAATAAACAAAATCCACAATCCAAGAATGAGTATTCCTTTTACTTACCGAACCGAAAGCGAATGGAAAATACTGTTTAAGAAAATGCGCTTAAAATGGGAAATTGAAGATGTTCCCACTCCGCGATGGTATCCCTTTTCCCACGTTGCATTCAAATTAACTAAAAAACTAGTTAAATTTTAATTTCCTAGCTGCAAATAAAACCATTTGCAAAAGTAGAAGGCCGTGTCTAAATCTACTGATGTTTGTCTTTCCGTATGTTCTCTCTTTATATCTAATTGGTACTTCGACAATTTTCAAATTAAGCCTTGATGCTCCAAAAATAAGATCGTAATCACCGAAGGGATCAAAATCTCCGAAAAACTTTCTATTTTTTGCGATCATTAAATAATCTTTTCTAAATAGAACTTTTGTTCCACATAATGTATCTTTAATCCTTTGATCAAGTAAAAAAGAAAAAGCAATACTAAAAAATTTATTCCCGAAAATATTTAACGTCCGCATGGCGAGTTTTTCCATTGGATATACAAGTCGGGAACCCATCACAAAATCTGCGATACCGTCTCTTACTGCACAATAAAATTTTGGTAACTCTTTAGGATCAACGGTTAAATCTGCATCCAGAATCATCAATAGCTCGTTATGTGCCTTCGAAAAACCAAGCCTCACAGCATTGCCTTTACCCTTTCCCTTTTGTTTACATAAAGATGCTTTTAACGGTCCTTTATAATTTGCTATTTCTTTTTTTATTGTTGCGTAGGTATCATCTCTTGAATGACCCTCTACAAAAATGATTTCAGTTGATGTTCCTAAACTTGGAATTTTATTAAAGATTCTCTTCATATTTCCGGCCTCATTCCGTGCGGGAATAATAATCGAAACTGAAAAATCTTTTTTTTCTTTTATGGGTTTATAAACCGCATATCTTGTTAAACAAAAATAAGAAAAGGGGGGGATCTGAGAAAATATACGATTCAACAGATCGGAAACAAAGGGGACAAAAAACGGAAAAAGAAAGCTTTGTCCTTGCTTGACTTTTACAAAACTTTCTAAGATAAAAAAATTGTCAATATCCGACTGAGATAGCCAATTCGGTTCTTTTTGAGAAGGCATTATCAATCCTAGAACTTCTACTGTATCGAGAAGTGGTTTCCATAAATAGTTAAAATGAAATACAACAATTTTTGTATCGTCGCGACAAAGTACTTTTATTTTTCCAATAAAATCTTGAATATTATCTATTTCCGATAGAGTGTGTGATAGCAAAATATAGTCATACTTTTTCTTGCTTCTCGATGGGAGCTTTTTTGCATCAATGACTCTGGTTTTTTTGTTTTTACTATAAAGTAATTGCAAAAGTCCGTTGTCAAATTCTGATGCAGTTTTATTCTTATTTGGCAACTCTGCTAATAATTCCCCACCCCTGGAACTGAATTCTAGTATAGAGGCATCTGGAGGGATTATTTTTTTTACCAAACGGTGTATATCTTGATGATAGTAATTATTCTGAAGATAATATTTTTGCCAAAGTTTCGCTATTTTTAAGTTATTGTCTAACATAACTCCAATTTTTCTGATTATACTTCATTGAAATTTGATTTAAAATACATATAAATTTCTTATGAATAAAAATTCTTTAATCCTCATTACCGGACCAACAAGTTTTATTGGTAAAGAACTATTAAAAACACTGTCTAAACAAAAAAGTAAGAATTACACTTACTGTCTCACATGGGACAACGATTCTGCTATAGAAAAGGAAGGACAAAGGCTAATCACAAAACTTGGGTTTAGATTGCAAAAAATAGATCTTGTAACCAAAGCGGGGCTTAAGAATATTCCTTCAAATGTCTCGACAGTATTCCATTTGGCCGCAAATACAAATACAGGAACAAAAGACCATCGTGTTAATAACATTGGAACAAAACACTTACTTGACTCGCTTAATCTTGGCCCTTCAGTACATATTATCTACACGAGCAGCGTAGCCTTCATTGGAGGTAGACCTAATTGTAGAGTACCAATAAATGAGCGAAGTCTAAGTTATCCAACAAATGAATATTCCCGAACAAAACTTGATGCAGAAAGAATTCTTATCAAGAAATGTAAAAAGAAAAAATTTCGATTAACAATATTAAGGCTAAATACTGTGTATGGAAAAAATTCCAGGACAAATAGCATGTTTGCAATACTTCCAAAACTTGTCCGCAAAAATTCTATAATTACTCGTCTTAACTGGCCCGGCTTAACAAGTATTATTCATGTACGAGATGTAATTTACGCCCTTTTATATTTTTCGCAACACCTTCCAAAACCTGGTCTCCCATCAACGTACATCCTCTATACAGAATCGTTAACAATGGCAGATATAAGTAAAATTCTTTACGACTCTATAAATAAACCTTACAAACAGATTCAGCTACCTAATTTTATTTGGAGTTTAGCCAAGTTTGGAAGAAGATACATTCATTTACTTGAACCAATTTTACCGGCCTCTTTCTACAACATTTTCTGGAGAACAAGCCTTATTGTAGACAATACCGTATGGTGCCAAACTGATAAGGCTTACAAAATTATAAAGAAGTGGGAACCATTAAAACTGAAAGAGGTTACTAGAGAACTAATATAATAAAATTATTTATGGAATTTAATTCTTACTTGATCTTCAATCCAAGAATATGTTTTAGCCAAACCATCTTCTAAAGATATTTTTGGCTCCCATTTGAGAACTTTTCGAAGCTTGCTATTATCCGAATTTCTTCCTCTTACTCCCTGCGGTCCTTCAACATGCTTAATCTTAATTTTTATTCCTGCAATTTTCGCTACCATTTTCGCCAACTCGTTGATACTAATGAGCCTGTCCTGTCCTAAGTTTAGCGGTTCATGAAACGAAGAACGCATCAATCGGTAAATTCCTTCGACGCAGTCATCAATATAGCAAAACGAGCGTGTTTGCTTTCCGTCTCCCCAAACTTCAATTTCATGATTACCGGTAAGTTTTACAGTGGCAACTTTCCTACACATTGCTGCAGGAGCTTTTTCACGACCACCTTCCCATGATCCCAAGGGACCAAATATATTATGAAAGCGAACAATACGCGTCTCCAATCTATAATCCTCACGATAATGATGACATAGTCTTTCGATTATCAGTTTTTCCCACCCATACGCATCTTGAGGTTGTGCAGGATAGGCATCCTCTTCTTTAAGCGGAACTACGTTTGTTTCCGTTTGTTTATACTCAGGATAAACACAAGCAGAAGATGTATAAAAATAACGCTTTACTCCGTTTACCCGTGAAGCTTCCAAAGTATGAATGTTTATAAGTGCGTTATTCCGAAGAATCTCAGAGTGATGAGACGATATAAAACCCATCCCCCCCATATCCGCTGCAAGAGCATACACTTCTTCGATGCCACGAGTTGCTTGAAGACAGTTATCCCAACGTCTCAAATCCAGTAATTCGAACTCATCAGCATCGGTTAGAGAATACTCCGGGTATTTGAGATCAACTCCGCGTACCCAATATCCCTTTTTCCTAAGAAAAGTAACTAAATGATTTCCAATAAAACCTCCCGCTCCACTTACCAGAACCTTCTTCCTTGCTAAACTCTCTTTATTATTTTTTTTTATATTCGCTGCCATACATTTATACTATGGTAGCACTAATCTCTAAATGGTGATTTTACACAATCGTTATTCAACACTTTATTTTATCTAGCAGTTAGGTTAATATCTAAAATTGAATTCGGTATATTATGCTCATCGAAACCCAAACAATTGGTGTTATCGGACACACAGGAATGGTTGGCTCCGAGGCCTACTCGTATTATAAAAGACATAAATATCCTGTCTATGGAATTTCAACAAATCATAAGAGTGGTTTTCCAGAAAGTACTTGGGAAGAAATTAATGACAAATGTGACATTATCTTTGTTTGTGTTCCAACTCCCTATGACTTTGCTAAGAAAAAGGCAAACTTTACAATCGTAAATGAGGTTGTTAAAAAAGTTGCACCTAACAAAATTGTGGTATTAAAAAGTACAGTTTGGCCAGGATTTACAGAAAAATTACAAAAAAAGTATTCCAAGCTATATATACTTTTTAACCCAGAATTTTTATCTCGAAAAACTGCAAGAGCTGATTTTGAAATACCAGATAGGCAAATCTTGGGATATACCAGTAGATCTAAGCCGAAGACACAAGAGATAATGTCTATACTTCCTAAGGGAAAATATCAAAAAATTGTAAAAGCATCAGATGCAGAACTTATCAAATACGCCCATAATGTCTTCGGTGCAATAAGAATTATTTATGCCAATCATTTATATGAGGTTTGCAAAAAACTTAAAGGTAATTATGAAAATGTACGGGATGGATTTGCCGCTTCAGAATTTATCGGGCCTGGGATACTTCGATACATGACTATATTTCATAACGATAAACGTGGTTATGGTGGTCCCTGTTTCCCAAAAGATGTAAATAGTTACATTGAATTCTGTGATACACTGCGGGTTCCGGCGGAGTTAATTAAAGCAACACGATCGGCAAACCGAAGAATTCTTAAAGAGCAGCATCTAACCGAACATAAGGTAGAGAAATATTAACCTCTAAATGGAAATTCAAAGTCCAAGAAAAATAAGTATAAGCAAAAAGGAGTATCGTATTTTAATTACGGGCTCGAGTGGACAAATCGGAACGAATCTTGCCTTGAAATTGCTTTCAGAAGGTTACGATGTTTTTGGAGTAGACGTAAGACCAAATAATTGGACTGATAAATTCCCGACCCTTTTGCAGGATTTAGCAGCTTTTCAGCATAACTTCACGGGTGGAATTGGATTGGCTCCTTATCCAAAATGCAACCTTGTGGTACATCTAGCCGCCAATGCAAAGGTGCACGACTTGGTTAGAGAACCGCATCGTGCCTTGGAAAATATTAATATAACCTTTAATGTTTTGGAATATTGTCGATATAACAATCTTCCAATAATTTTTTCATCATCTCGCGAAGTATACGGAGATATTCATCACTACATTACAAACGAAAATGAGGCACATTTCTCGTTTACAGAAAGTCCATATTCAGCTAGTAAAATCGCTGGCGAAGCCCTTATTTATTCGTATGCACGATGTTATGGATTAAAATACTTAGTTTTTCGTTTTTCAAATGTTTACGGTAGATACGATAACGATTTGGAAAGAATGGAACGTGTAATTCCACTTTTCATTAATAAAATGATAAATAATAAAGGTGTGACAATATTCGGCAGGAAAAAAATTCTTGATTTTACATATATCGACGACTGTGTTGACGGCATTATGGTTGGGATTAAGAAATTACTAGAAGGAAGTGTTGAAAATGAAACTATCAACTTAGCATACGGGACTGGGAATAGTTTACTGAAAATTGCTAGGCTTATTGCTAAGAACTTGAATATAAAACCAAGAATTTCAGTTGAACTGTCAAAGCGTGTTGGGGAAGTAACCCATTACATTGCAGATATTACACAAGCGCGAAAACTTCTTAATTATAGCCCAAAGATACCTGTAGAAGAAGGTATAAAAAGAACTATTATCTGGACGAAAGAATGGCAAGAAAAAAATAAGTCTTCAAAGTGATTCTATTAATTCAAGACTTTCTCTTCTTGCTTTTTCCCAAGTGAATTTTTTGCTCCACTTTTTGGCATTATTTTGTAATCTTTCATATCTTTCTTTCTCCCTCATAAGTTTAAGCGATTCCTCGGCTATTGCATGGAAATTTCCCTTTTGAACAAGAATGCCTGTCTTTTCAGGCTTCACAGAGTCCCTAAGACCATGAACGTTGTAGCCAATGACTGGTGTTCCTACGCTATTTGCTTCAATATTTACGAGACTCCAGCCTTCATGAACTGAAGGATTAATCAGGATATGCGCGAGAGCCAAAAGTTCAAACTTCTTACGGTCTGTTACATATCCCCAAAATTTGACTTTTTCGGAAATCCCCAGATCGGTTGACAATTTTTTAAGCTTATCAACGTGCTCCTTAGTTCCAAATCCCACTAACCAATATTGCCAGGTATCATCTTTCCTTTCAATCTCTCCAAAGGCACGAACTGCATCAAATGTGCCTTTATCCAGACTAATTGCACCCAAATACATTGCGGTACTTTTACTCTCTTTGGGCGGTAATTTTTTTGGTAAGAACAGTTTTATCCCATTTTGGATTACTGTTATATTCTCTTTCTTGACTCCCCAGCCAACCAAATCGTTCCTAGTTGAATTTGAAACAGTCATAAAAGGAATTTTTCTGTAAAATATCCGAAAGATCCAGTGTTCAAAGAAAGTTCCAGAAAATGCCGGAATTAAGTTGAAGGGCTTTGGCCAAGGGTTATATTTCCACACTTCACCCGCTACTTCGTGAATTAATGCAAGTTTCCTCGCCCTGGTATACAAAGGAGTAAAGAAGGGTATCCCATGAAACTCATCTACTATCAAATCAAATTTAGGGTGTTTACCAACTAAGTACCAAAGCGCAGCCCTAAGTTTTACGCCAAAAAATTGGTCGCCCGACCTTTTTATCTTTACCCCACCATCTGTTTCTTCAGATTTTGCACCAACATAGTTTGATGTAAATAAAGTAACTTCATGCCCTGCTTTCACCCAGCCCTTTGCGTGTTCCAAGGTAACTTGTTCCGCACCTCCGGCATTTGGATGCCCTGGGCCACGCCAGGATAAAATCAAAATATTCATACTAGATAGGTAAAGCTATGGAATAGTCTATACAGGATTGAATAAAATAAGAAACTTCCGACGTTCAATGAGTCTAAAATAAGATGGGGTGTATACGCAAAAAGTAGTATAAACCAAAAAGTTTTCCATTTTTTTTTAATATTGACCATACTTTTCATATTAATGATAACAAGTAGAGCTAACCACTCCCACCCATGGAAAAGAACATATGCGTGTCCACTTTGACTGAAATAATCGGCTTTTAGAAACTTAATGAAATCTAATGAAAAGCCGTAATATAAAAAATAATCCAAAATGTGGTCAATATCGATAATAATTGTAATAAAAATTGTAAGAATTATTAATTTAATCGATTTAGTTTTTTTCCACACGATAAACAAAAAAGGTAAAGTGGCGAATAAGTGAATAACTTCATGAAGCAATAGATTTTTAGGAATAAAATAAAATAAATTCATTCTTTTACCTTCCAGATTTCGGCGTTAGCATTATCATACAATTTTTCTATATTAAGGTCTCCTGGGGAAAAAGGTACTTTTTCAACATAATCCCCATATTTTGTAATATAAATGTAAGATGCATTCAGTTCATCAAATTTTCGCCTTGCGACTTGCTGGTTTTGGGCTTCAAAAACGCTTGAATTATAAACAATGGGGTGTTTTCCCCATCTTTGAACATAACTTCTTTTGTTCGAGAAAACGGCTGGCTTTTGAGGTGTAGCCCATTCGCAACCTAAACATTCCCTTCCGTACACAAGAACTTTGCCTGGTGGTTTTGTAGAAAGATTTAAAAGCGCGTCAATTTCTGCCTGACTTACATAATAATTCATAGTGTTTTTCTGGTACCAATTGTTGATAAATAAAGTAGGTGGAATTATCATGAAGCTTAAGACTAGGAGTTTTTTTCTTTGAGAAATCTTTGAAAGAATTACACCAAAACCCAAACTAAGAAAAAGGCTCGTAAAAACCAAAACCAACCCGAGGGTTCTTTTCCGCATCAGTTCTCTTGTAGCAATATCCGTTAAATCTTTGAAAACATATCCGTTACGATCAATAACCCAAGCGTCTTTAGGAGAAATTTCAATACCGGTTAATTTTTTACGGACCATGAGATTTGGATTTTTAGCCAAAATATTAGGCACTTCATTTGACCCTTTAATTAGGAATTTATCTCGACCAAAAATTATTTCACCCTTAGTAAAAACCATATTCAGTTCTTGGTCATTTCTTTTGCTTTCCGTAAGTTTTCCTAAACTTATACTCCAAACATCATCTGTATTATTTATTTCATCAAAGTAGGAAGGGATGTAGATAGAAAGTTCCCGCTCTTTGTTCGGAGTTACATAATATGATTCTTGAAAATTTGAATGATAACCGCGGAAATCGAAGATTTTTGTTTCGAAAGTTTCGTAGTTATAAGTTAATCCTATACGTAACTTAGGCGTTTGATACCAAATTACTTTTATAGGCTTTCCCAGAAGATCATCTGTCTCCACAACTTGAGTGGGTGATAGATTAGGAAATGTAAGCCTATACCAATTACTAAATTCACTCATTGTCAAAACTTGTAGATCATCCGAATTTCCTAATCTCTTAACAACTTCCATCTGTTTTGCAAATTCTCCTTTATAAGCCTCAGGAGATAAATCTGATTCTAGCCCGACAACAATCTGTCCAAATGCATTCTCATTCTTTTTGGCATACAGGCGAACTAACTTTTCAAAGTACGACGTGTCTTGATTCACAGGATTTTGGAGATAATCTTGAGTGCTGTAATAACTATTGAAGTAACCATTTAAAGGATCCCGAGGCGCCCATTGTAAAGTCACGACATCAAGTTTGACTGATTCTTCAACAGCAGGAATTCCTGCATGATAGTTAGATGGATAAAAGGGGGTTGACCAAAATGTTCCCCAAACTTGATATCCGTCTGTTGAAAACTGATCGGAAAGTCCTAAATTTGCAGTTATTCCATATTTTTGCTTCATGTATTCCAATGAGAACGAATCGATCCACCACCCTCCGACCGAGGTTGGATAATGCCCAAATGTTTCTTTAAACTTCTCAAAAAGAGTATCAACTAGTTTTACCCTTTCTTCCTGTTTGTACCCGGAGAGAAAAACTGAAGGAGCATAGTGCCAACTCCCTGTATCGTTATAAATAACCTCAGATTCCTCAGCAAATTCAGAAGAAATTTCCAGGAAAAGACCGATTTCCTGATTTTCATCAAAATCCTTAATTGCCGTAACAGATCCATTATTAATTAAAACATCATATGTAAGTAACCAGGTAGCTGCTAAATCTAATTCTTTTATCACCGAATATTGAGAGAGAATACTCTCAGAAGAATTAGTAGTGTAACGTGATATTCTAACCGGATTTACAATTGTGATGAATTGATTATCCTCATCTGCAAAACATTTTTCAGGAAATAATAAAATGAAGAAAATCAAGAAACTGAGGATGGAAAACTGTTTCATTTACTTTTGAGAGTAAGATAATCGGGAGTTATCCAATTTTTATTGTTTTTATCATCATAATAGTGAAGAATTCTAAGTCTGTAATAAACTGCCACTGTATCCCAAAGCGTTTTAAAAACTGTTCTAATAAATCCTTTACTGATAATTGTGGAGCCCCCAAATTCCATTTTCAACTCAACTGGTGCCTCAAAAATCCTTTTAAAGCCAAGGTAGTACGCAACTGATAGAATTTCAATATCGAAAGCAAACTCTTTAACCAGAATTCTGGGAAGAACCTTCTCTAAAACTTCTCTCTTGAAGAATTTCAGACCAACCTGCGTGTCTCTCACTTTAACTCCAAAAAGGGTTCTTACCAATATCTGATATCCAATTGATACAATTTTTCTTTGCCAGGAATATTCTAATTTTGAGGCGGGATGTCTTTTAGAGCCAATAATTATGTCTGCACCATACCACTCAAAATGTTCAAGTAACATGGATATTCCATTTGGATCAACGTCAAGACCAGCATCAATAAAACCAATTATATCGCCCTCCGCCTGAGCCATTCCGAATCGAACAGCGTGTCCTTTACCTAAATTGGTAAGGTATCCAACAATTTTAATTTTATCGGGAAATTTTTTTGCGACTTTTTCAGCATTGACTCGGGTTTTGTCGGTATTCCCGTCATCGATACAAATTATTTCGTAGTTATAACGTATAGCATCTAAAACTTTCTTTGTTTTAATTAAGCTTTTTTCAATAGTCTTCTCGGCTTTGTAGGCCGGGATGATAACCGATACAAGTTTTTCTCTATTTTCTGCTGCTTGCGTTTTTCGCTTCATATGCAAAGTATAGTAACAAAGACGCCAAAAATAAGGAAGATGAGACGATTGAAACCTTTAATACGCTTAAAATCGTCTCGTGGAATAGCCAAATTCCGATAATTTGAATTAGAGCAGAAATTACAACTGTTATAGCAACAGTTGTTTTATTTCTTGAAAGAAAATAGTTAAGAACCAAGGAGGAAAGAGTAAAAAGCGTCATAAAGGCTCCTATCCATACCAAATAAGGTGCCCCTTCAATAAACTCGTTTCCGTAAAGAATTTTTATCGACAATTCAGGAGCTAGCCAATAAATCAACAATACCCCAAAAGCAATAAGCGAAGTAAGAAGTAGACTTAATAAGAATATTTTTTTATATCCAGCACCAATGGAATGCCGTTTAGAAATCATTGGAAACATTACTGCACCAACGGGCCCTGCGCCAAAAAAAATTATTTTTCCTAAAGTCGATAAGGACGCATAAATTCCTGCGTCGTGCGGGCTAAAGAAATGTTTCACCAAAACTACGTCCGATGAAAACATGGAGTTTGTCGCAACAGTTGCGAAAAATATGGGGGTAGCATATTTTAGAACCTCCTTTGTCCTCCCGAAAGGTTTTACTTTTTCAATTGCGTGATATTCTCTAAGAAAATATTTCAGGAATAAAAAGGATAAGCCCATCGAAAATACCATTCCCAGAACCGCACCAAATGATGAAAAACCTAAAGATATAAATAAAACTCCAAGCGCCAACCTGAATATAAAATCGAGGTTTATCGCGATAACAACTTCTTTAAATTTCAGAAGACCCTGCAAAAAAGATCTATATACAAATGAAGCTACGCTAAAAGATAAAATAGGCACAGTGAGTAAAAACGTTGTAGTTTTTATGTGTAGAAAATTACTGAAAAAAGGAGTTAGTATCAAAACCAATAAAGCCAAGCCTAGGCCTGCAACTACCGATTTTTTTGTAAACCAAGAGTAAATACTTACTAGTTCATCTTTCTTGGCCGAGGAAACAAATTTAACAATAACTAGGCCAAGAAAATTGAGTGATGCAAAAATAAGACCAAGTACAGATAGAACCGCAGACAATTCACCATACGGCGCAGGACCAAGGAGTCGTCCTATGACAAGATGGTATAAATAAGCAACAAAATTTGCTAAGTTAGATCCAAAAATCATAATCGCACTTCCCGAAAAAAGTGGGTGTTTTAAGAGATTTAATCCGAACGTCTTTAAATTTGGAATTTTCATTTAGGATACCCAGTACCCTCTAACAAATAACATTGTTGCTAAAGCCAATAATATAAATGATCCTAATATTATCCCTGTCTGAATAATTTTAGGAAGTTTTGCAATAAGTAATGCACCAAGAATGAAACCGGGGAAAAGAACCAAAACATACCTCGGTAGTGAAGAAAAACTTCCAGATAAAGTGGGTATGATATAACCAATTACAAGGTAAACAACGTAGCTTGGTCTTATTTTAGGTAGTATTAAACTCCTCGAAGACCCTGAGCGAAGTCGAAGGGCTAATCCTCCAAATATCCCTAATACCCCTAATCCCCCAAACAAAATTGCGACTAAAAATTCCATCCATGTCGTAAACATCGTAGGAAAGTAGGAATAATCTATGTTCGGAATTATTTTAAAAATATATCTGTAAAAAACTTGAGCAAGGTTAATAAACGCTCTCGCTCTTTGTGGTCCAAAAATCCCTACTGAATGTAAAAAATTAAGCGGATCACCCGTCCTTGAATTTAGTACAAAAGCATGAAAAATCAACCCCAACAAAACAGCAAATGATGAAGCAAATGCTAACCTAAGATTTACTTTATCCTCTTTCCATTGTTGAAGAGCCTCAACAATGAGTGCAGGAAAAAGTGCGATCCCTACCAATCTTGTTGCAGTCAACAACGCACCTAATACACCAGCTAAAACCCACTTTCCTTTTCTCGCAAAATAAAAAGACCAGATAGATAATGCAAAGAATAAACTTTCGGTATAAACACTTCCGAAGTAGAAGGATGTTGGAAACACTAAAAGGAGTGTTAACGTAGACCAAACTATTCGTTCGTCATAATCTATTCTTATCACCCTTATCAACCCAATCAACCCACTTAAAAAAGCAATGTGTGAAACGAAGAGTCCCGAGTATAAATAGGATAAGAAACTACCGTCGGTTAAATTTACCAGATATCGGATCGTTAATGGATATAGTGGGAAATAAAAATAAGTTAATGGTGTATAACCATTTCTTGCAATGTAAATGTAGTGTTCTCCATCATAATTTGCCCAGCCCCAGAAGAATGGTTTTTCCAAATAATTTTCCAGTCCTCCTCCCAGAAAGTTTAACTGAAGAGGTAAAATCTGAATTGCTAAGAAAAGAAAAACAAGAAGTAAAATTCTCCAAGCAATAATCATAGTAAGTATTTTCTTTATTCCCATATCTCTTTATAAATTTTTATCGTTTCCCTTGCTGTCTTCTCCCAGGAAAAATCCTTTATTCTTGCCAGACCCTTCTGGGTAAGCCGAGATCTTACCTCCAGATTTCTAATTGCAGTATTTATTTTTTCCGCCATATCCTTCGGATCTTTTGGATTAACAACCAATGCGGCATCTTGCGAAATTTCAGTTAATGCGTTCGTACGGGCAACCACAACAGGAGTGCCGCTTGCCATTCCTTCCAATACAGGTAATCCGAAACCCTCGTAAAAAGACGGCTGAACATAAACCGACGCTAAGTTAAATATCTTCGCAAGTTCTTCATCGGGTACAAAACCAGTCCTAATAACGCTTTTACTTTTTTTAAATTCGGTTAGCAATTCTTCGTAATGAGCCAGTTCTGGGTGTGGAATGTTAAACAAGAATCTCGCCCAATCTCTGGGGCCTTGAAGGGTTCTTAAATCAACCCCTCTTTCTTCGATCTCCAGGGCTTGCTTTCCACAAATAACAAGAGGTATTTTTGCGACCCGACAAGCTTTAATTAAATTGGGAATATTTTTATTGAAGTTAACATCTCCAACGTATAGAGCAAATTTATTTGGTAAATTATATTTATTCTTTGTTTCAGCCAATCTCGAATCACTAATCTCCAATCTTCTAAATATTTTCTTCGGTGCTAGATAAACCACATGTACTTTTTCAGCTGGGATTCCTAAAAATCTAACTATATCTTTCTTAGAAGTTTCAGAAATTGTGATAACAGCATCAACATTTTTCAGTCTGGTTTTTTGTTTAAAGAAATTAATCTTACCCCTGATTCCTGGTGGATAGTGTTTGGGGTAAACAAGATGGATCAAATCCTGAATTGTCACAACCATCCTTTTTCCTTGCTTTTTTTCAGGCATAGTAAGTGCGTATGGAAAAAAGTATGGATAGTGAACAACGTCATATTCTCCAGATTCTAATTTCTTTCTTCCATCTTCGTTCTGAAAGTCAAAATTTTCTATCACTATTCTCTTTAGTTCTTTAGTTTTTAAGTTCTTTAGTGCATTTATCTGTTCCCTAACCATCACACCAATTCCCCTCACAGCATGCCCGTCACTCAACGGCCCAGAATCAATCGCTATTTTGATCATTGAAGATATTATAGCTTTAGCTACCCACTACCCACAACACACTACTCACTACTATTGGAATTTAGTTCCTTCTTCTATTGGTATCTGATCCTCCGAAGTCCATGCTGGTTCAGAGGTTACCTTCACCCAAGTCTCTTTACCCATTGCCATATGGTACTCTTCCGGTTGAATTTCTAACTTCTCGCCGGGCGAGAGAAAATAAGTTTTACCTTCCTTCGTTATCTCCAAATTACCTTTTATTACCTCATAAATTTCTTTCGCGAGTCTATGATAATGTTTAACATTACTATCTAAAACTGCAATAGCTACACTTCTTTCGGGGTTAAGGCTCGCCGGTTCAACTTCACATATTACTTCCGTTGGATTATCCGGATCATTAATAATAATATTTTTCCCTGGATATTGCTTTTTTAATTCCTCAATAACTTTTTGAGCATTCATAATGCATTTTTCTCGGTAGCCTCTTCAGGTACAGACCTTAATCTTAGCGCTTTGTAAAGAACATACACCGAAATAATCAAAACTCCAACACTCATCCATCCCATCATTGCATAACTTATATTAATAGAGTTTCCAAAAACAAGAATAACAGTAACCACAGGGATATTTGAAATTACGGTCGATAATATAAATCTACCAAGAGAAATTGTTGTCAAACCCGCAGCCCAAGAAAGCACATCAAAAAGGCTCACCAAAAACATTCTAGTCCAAGTCATTTTCCAAAATGTGTATTTTTTGGCAATACTCTTGGCTCTTGTAACGTGATGCTCGTGGAAAACCCTCTCAATTACAACCCATCCATACTTTCTTGCTATTAAAAATCCTGCGGTTGCTCCGACTATGTTACCGAAGAGTGTATAAATAAAGGCTAGTGGCAAACCAAATTTCGAAGGTGCTGCCAGTTCAAGTGGAACGGCAACAAAGGGAGGAATTGCGGTTGAGAGTGATACTACAAAAATATAGGTAAGAACCTCCAGCATATAATCATCTTACGCTATATAGCCTCACAACATCAACTTTCTGTACATTCATAATTTTAATTTCTTTTTTAATTCTACAATTATTTTGTGCGAATTACCTAGTAAGTCGTAATCGTTTTTGATTGCAAATTCTTCTAACTTATCCAATTTTACCCATCTCGCATCCATAACTTCATCTTCGTCTAATTTTAATGATGGATGATTTTTTACTATCGAGTAATATATCCAAAAAAACCTAGCCTCTTTATCTCCGCGGATAACAAACTTCTTACCAAAATACTTCGGTACTATTTTTAATCCCAGTTCTTCTTCTGCTTCACGCACAACAGCTTTCTGGGGATCTTCACCTCTTCCAACATGACCTGCAGCTGTTATCTTCCACTCACCACGGCCGGTTAGTTTTTTCATACTACGTTGCTGAAGTAAAACTTCACCTTTTTCGTTAAAGACTGCAATTGCTACTTCTCTGTGAATTTTTGTGGGGTCTTTATGTGCTTCGCTTTTCCAAACGGTTCCAATCACTTCATCTTTCTCATTCACCAAATCCAAAAGTTCATTTTTACTCATTTTTCTTTCAACAATTCAAGAAGTAATGGGAATTTAGTAAAACCAGCATCCGAATTAATATGCCCACCATTTTTAATAATAATAGGATCAACTCCAAAACTATCTGCCAAATCCTTGAGAGCCCACTGTGCTACATAAGGGTCGTTGTCGCTATGTATTACAACAACTTTCTTAATTAAACTTCCTGCCTTTTTCATATCTATTTTCTTTATTTTTAAAAAATATTCATTTAGTTCTAGTCCATACGGCTTTGAAAACCCAGATACTGAAATTAGCAATTTTAATACCTTATTTTCAGATTCGATTAAATCCAATGCAGATGTAACACCTAAAGAATGTCCTACAATGGTTAGTTGTAAAAAATCGATATCCTTCGTTATATTCTTCAAAAACCCGAGCCACCCATTACGATCAGGATGATCAGGATTTGGTAGTTGTGGCATCAAAACTTTATAACTTCTTTTAGTTAGTTCATCATGTAACCATTGCATCCAATTCCCTCCAGCTCTACCCATAATTCCGTGCAAAATCAGTGCGTTTTTCATATCAAGTATTTTTTGGATCTCTTGCTAGAATCCTGGCATACGTTCTCATAGTAACATCATAAACTTTGTAGGGCCATGTACTTTCGATTCTTACATCTTTGAAATGTTGTTCAACCATACTTCTAATTTCCCCAATTGATTGACCCCCATGACTTGTCATTGTTGAAGCATAATTATACGCAGCTCCAATTTCATCTAGAGTGTAAGGTATACCCAATCCTTCCGCGGCAGCTACAACGTTCTCGATAAAAATTTCTCTGTCCAGTTCGGTTCCATAACCCCTTTCATCCTGTTGTTCATCTCTAATTCTCCATGTTGTTATTAAACTACCTGAACTCCTTCTTAATATCCGAGAAAAGCTTTCTAAAACCTGATGTTTTTCATCATCATGAAAACGCGTTAAAAAAGCATCTGTAACCACTGCAGAATATAATCCCCGATGTTCAGCCATTTCTAATAATCCATCTAAATCTAGAACATCTTGTTGTTTTATCCGCAAATCATGCTCTTTTAACTTGGGAATAGTAGTTTGAGTTACAAGAAGTGGAGTCTCACAAATATCAATAATGTCTATTGCAGTGCCTCTTTCTACACCTCTAACTGCAATTTCAGCCATCGATGGAGTAGCAAGTCCAGAAATTAGTACAGCGGGGTTATTGTTGCCTTCCTGATCTCCCGTTGCAGATCCAAGGCCACTTAAATAAAATCCCTCATGAGCACGAGGACTTGAAACTGAACCCGTTGCGTCTAAGAAAGCGAAGTAACCATGATAACCAAAACAGTTTTTTCCAAAACCAGACCATCCTTCGTCACAACGATTATATCTCGGATTCCTTGCTAATTTGCTCCATTGAACAATTCGCTCGACTTCACTCTTTGGAATCTGACTTATATCTTTCAAGCCAGTACTAGTTTCTTCGGTCATACTCTATAAAAGTTTTTGATGCGTTTCTCATTTTTTCTGGGCGTAGAAAAGGGGCTCAATTTTTTTCAGTGCTTCCTTTGGCTCTTCTTTTGACATATCTTTTATTACCTTTCCATTTAAAGGATCTTCAAAAACGAGAGTCCAATAGCGTGTATCATGATTAAATATACAATCGGGAAATAAAAGATGGTGGTGCCAGGCAAATCCTTTGTTATTTAACTGAATTGCTCTTTCAATCATCATAGTTACTTTTGCTGAAAGTTTTTTAGATGATTTTTTCGACTTCTTTTTAGAGATATCTTTTCCATGAAGAAGTTCAACCAATTTTTTACCCGCATCTGCCGGCTTTTTGAGGGAGTGGTGTACCAGGTGATCTCCATCCGTCGAACTCTCCAAAATTAAGGCAAACATTTTCTCTTCATTAAAAACACACCCTGGCGTAAGTAAATGGAAATGCCACTTCTTCCCATCCCTCTTCAACTTCTCTACAGTCTTTACTATTTTCGTCGCCGTTACCTTTTTCATAAAAGTTTTAAACTTTCCTCTCTTAGAATACCACCCTTAATACCAACTTTTCGAAATGACTTTTTCACAATATCTGAATTAAATATCTTAATTTGAAAATCTCCAAGTTTCATTAAGTCCTTGAGACTTGCACCATAGTAAACATTTCTTATATTTGACCAGATACAGGCAGACATACACATGGGGCACGGTTCAGCATTTGTGTATAAATCCGTTCCTTCTAGATCTGTAGTATTTAACTTTCTGCAAGCCTTTCTGATTACATTAATTTCTGAGTGGGCTGTTGGATCTTTTGATAATTGAACTGTATTTTGTGCTTTAGCGATTATTTTCCCGCCTCGAATCAAAACTGCGCCCCCAACCCATTCTCCCTTCCGCTTAGAAAAAATCGCTTCTTTCAAGGCAGCCCGCATAAAATTTTCGTGAAGACCTTGTATTTTTACCATTTATTTTGATGGAAAGATTTTACATCTTTATTATCTGGTGTGGGTTTTTCATTGGGATAACCTAAGGCAATAAGCGACAGAACTCTGATATTTTTTGGAATGTTAAGATAGTTTTTAACATTCTCCTCAGTTTCGGGCATGCTTTCATCATAAACATAAAGCCAACAACCTCCCAAACCTAAACCGTGAGCCGTAAGGAGTATATTTTCAGTTGATACCGACATGTCTATTAGAAGGCTTGACAAATCTTCACATTTATTTTGATCTCCACAAACAACAACAAGTAGAGGCGGAGGAGAAACCTTCTCGTAATTCTCTAAACCTCCTTTTTTAGCCCACTTTCTAGAATTTATATAGTGAGGTGGTTTTTTAAGTTGAAGTCTGTCAGACAGGAGTTGTTCAGTAAGTTGAATATCATCAACAACAATTAGTTCTACAGGATTAGACCCGTGCGAAGATGGTGCACTTTTTCCCGCTGCGACTAAGTCTTTGATAATTTCTGATGAAATAGGATCAATTTTCCATTTACGTATACTTCGTCGTGTTTTTATTAAATCAATTAACTTCATGATGCGCGCCATTCTTTTCCGGTGTATTCGGATGGATACAACTCTATCTCATCTTCAAACTCATCTTTTTCAATTAATTCTACAAATTTCTTGGCCACCCATTCGGGGGTAAAATAGGCTTTACCTTTTAGACTTTCTTCCTGCTTTTCTTTTAGGGTCATTGGTCCAAAGTCTGTTAGAGTGCTTCCTAAAGTTACTAAAACAAAGTGGATATTTGTTCCTTTATATTCCTTTGACAACGACAATGATAACCCTCTTAGTGCAAACTTTGAAGCGCAGTAGACACTTCTTCCCGCCGAAGGAATTTTACCCATACCCGAGCCAACATTTAGGACGATCCCTTTTTCTGATTTTTGTAAAATTGGCAGAAGTTTTTTTGTTAGAAGAAAGGGGAAAGTTGCATTTATATTAATCGAGTCTGCCCAATCTTTTTCTTCTGCTTCCTCTAAAGATTTGTAAACTCCAATTCCTGCGTTATTTATCAAAACGTCAATGTTGTCAGCTTTATCGCGAAGTTCTTTTATCAGTTCCTCGAAATTATCCTGATTACGGAAATCGTAGATGATATACTCATGCCTGCTCCCATCAAGTTTTGTAATAAGGTCTTTTAATTTGTCCTCGTTCCTCGAGATAAGGACTAGGCGTGCGCCTTTTTGGGAGAATGCCTTCGAAAGTTCGCTTCCAATTCCCCCCGTCGCACCCGTAATAACAACAACTTTCTCTTTTAAATTCATAACTTAAATACCCTGTACCCTTCTTCGCCGTAAAGATCCTGATTAAAAAACTTAATTATTGTAGGTGTAATTTTGTAAACTCTGGAACTTATAACTTTAGCTTTCATATTCTTAATATTAACTATATCTTCCATTCCTGGAGCTGATTTGTGCCAGATCTTGAGCATCTTAGTGGTCATATCCCAACCTTTAATTCGAGATGCTACTCCCTGTAATTGTAACCCTGTTTTACTTTCGGAGTTTTTTGTGTGTGAGTCATAAATAGCAATCGCTACGTTTTTATTTTTTTCAATATCGTGGGAGTGTTTGGAATTGGGTGAGCTGACAAAGTAGAGGTTAAAACCTTTATCGAAAGCATAATAAACCGTCGCAACCCAAGGTTTAGGGTTTGCTGTAGCAAGTGTCATTAAATTATTTGCGTTTAAGAATTTCTCTAATTTCTCTTTGTCTTTGTTGTCCATATCTCATTTATTATAGTTCAGCTAGTTGTCAACTCCAATAGCTTGGGAAATATTTTTGTATCCGTCTTTTTTAAGTAAATCTACTAGTCCAAAATTTATTTCTGCAACCAGCTGAGGACCATTGTATACTAGGCCTGTGATAAGCTGCACCAAAGATGCTCCCAGTTTTATTTTTGTGTAAGCGTCTTCCGCTGAAAAAACTCCACCGCAACCTATTATGACTAATCTATTTTTAAAGTTTTTATATGCAAGTTTTATTAATTCATTTGATCTTTGATAAGTAGGCTTACCGCTGTAATAACCCTTCTCAAATTTAGCTACTTCATCCAAATGAAGTGACGGGTGTTTTTTATCCTTTTGAAGATTACCAAATATAACACCTTTAGGCGAATGCGTAGAAATAATTTTTAGAAGCTCTAAAGTTTCCTGATCGGATTTATCGATAGGCATTTTGAGAAAAACAGGCTTTTTAAGTTTTAAACTATCTACTTTAACCAATAGTTCGTCAAGTTTTTTCGGTTCATCAAAGACCACTTCTCCTTGGTGGATCAAATTCGGGCAACTTATGTTTAATTCATAATAAGAATTTTTAATTTTGGTACTTTCGAATTTTTTAAAAGCTGAGATTATATCATCTATACTTTTCTTTTGAGAGTCCAGTTCAGATGAATTCGTTCTTCCTATACTTATACCTACCGGAATTTCAAAATTCTGGTTCTTAATCTTGTCAGCAATAACATCTGCACCTTCATTTTTAAAGCCTTTATTAACCAGAAGTGATTTTGATTTTGGTAAACGTCCCAAACGTGGTGCGGGATTCCCCGCATAAGGCATGTTCGTAATCGTGCCCACGCTCATAAATCCGAAGCCAAGTGATGGCAAAAATTGTGTCAGATTAGCATCGTAATCAAATCCAGCTGCTAAACCTATCGGGCTCTCAAAATTTATACCCAATACTTTTTGTTTTAAAGAAGTACTCCTGTAGTCGTAGAAATAACTAAAAATATTTCTTAATAATCGGTTTTTACCAACAAATTTTCCGAAACCAATTGTCTTTTCGTGAACAAACTCCGCATCAAACAGAAACAAAATCTTTTTCAAAATATACCGATACTTATACCCGGTTAACTTAATAAACAAAAACTTTCTTTCATCTTCGAAAAATCGATACGTTAAATAAAGTAAAGTAAAACTAATGATCGCAGAAAGAGTACAGTAAAGGCAGATCGAACCAATAACAAAAAATTGCAAATACATAAAAACAATAGAAGATAATGTACCAATTGTGCTGAATATAATCGCAATTACTCGAATCTGCTTATCTTTTTTAATAACGTTATAAAAATTGACTAAACTGAAAAGACCATAATGAAAAACACCGATTAGTGCCAAAGGAATCCCCAAAACTTCCGAATATTTACTTCTTAAAACCTTTCCGCAATCAACCAAAATAGCGGTAGAGCAAGGAACAATAATCTTCCCATAATGCTCCAGCGTCAGATACCACGAATCAGCCAACCCCAAAAGTGACAGCAGAAGAATAAGATACAAATAGTATTTCGATTTCATAAGAAAAACAAAATCCTGTCTATCGACAAAAGCTTACAAAATCCGATTGTATTATATGTCTTTATTTGGCAGAAATGAAGGAACTCACAAGCATCTAAACAAATTACTATATCCTCCTTGCCAGGCCTTGCAAGGCCTGGCCTTTAAATGCATAATATATTATGCCTGCTAAAAATAGTAGAAAAATTTATGTTAAAAATGGTTATTACCATGCCTACAATCGGGGTGTAGAAAAAAGAAACATCTTCGAAGATACTCAAGATTACAAAGTCTTTCTAAGATACTTAAAAGAGTCTTTAGTTCCGCCAAACGAATTAAAAATTAATCCTAAAGAATTTACCTTAAAAGGCCAGGCCTTTAAAGGTGTTCCAAGAAAACCTAAAAACTTTCATGGAAAGATTGAACTTATTGCCTATTGCCTCATGCCAAACCATTTTCACCTACTTCTCAAACAAGTCGATGACATATCATTACAAAACTTTATGCAGGCTATCGTAACGAGATTTTCTATCTACTTCAATAAAAGATACGACCGTGTTGGGTCCCTCTTCCAAGGCAGGTATAAAGCAGTTTTAATCTTGGAGGATAATTATTTGTTACATCTTTCTAGGTATATACATTTAAATCCCTCCGAATATACGGATAATTTGGTTGATGCATATTCGTCGTATGGGGAGTATTTAGGGTTGCGGAAAACTAAGTGGGTAAAGCCGGATTTTATTTTGAATTTCTTCAACAAAGAAGTTGCACCTGAATTTAAAAAAGTAATTAGTTACAAAGATTTTGTGGAAAATTACAAAAAAGACAGTTCCGAAATCCTAGGTTATTTAACGCTCGAAGATTGATCTTTCGGGGTCGTACCCTGAAAGGTGTTACTTTGAAAGTTTATTATATTCCTCATCGAAGACTTGCTGTTCTTCTGGTGTATTCCAACCCAAACCCCCTTTGTCTCTAGATAGCTCCCACCTTAAGGAAATTTCTGGATTAATCATATTCTTAGTTGTGAGTAAGAAAATCACGTCTCCAAAGGGATCAAATAGATAGTGCTTATTTAATACTATCTTGTTCAATCTCTCGTTCTTCGATTTTTGAAAAATTTGTGAAGTTAGCCGATCTATCAAATGACATATCACAAAATGAATAGTTGCTTCTGGTTTAAGACCTTTTGTGTGACCCCATATTACTTTATCCGCTCTGGGATCTCCATCTGTTAATACAACACCTTCTGCTGCAAGTTTGCTTGCAAACATCATTCTGTTTGATAAGTCGTTAACCGCATTTTTAAATATTGGGTTTCCAACGTCTAAACTAGAAATTAGATTTTGCCAATAATAATTCCTATCTTTTTTATTTAGCTTGCTATAAAAAATATCAATACCGTGATGACCAAGCGGATTTGTCTCCAACCCGATTACCTTTCGTGTCTTATTTATGCGCTTTACCAATTGCAAGTCACTATCCGAAAGACTTGTAAGGGTTCTAATTATACTTAAGCAATCAAAAAAAATAATTCTAATATAATCAATTGGGGAATACGCAAAGTCCGACTTTATTCCTTTATTAGATCTAAATATTCTAATTGCTTCAGAGAGCTCAGGAATCTTGTCGAGATTTCTTATGACATAATACAGAGTCCTGGAAAAGCTGTCTTTTTTCATATCTTTAAATTTCATAAATTATTTCTAATTGTTTAGTTAAAATTCTCCCCGTTTTCCATCTTACGATCTATGACTCCCGTTTGAAAATTTTTTAACTTTCGGAATCATAAATTATTTTTAACCTGTGACAGAACGATTCTAGGTTCGCCATCGCCAAAGTAGTTATCTCTCCAACCATCAATCAAAAATCCATTCTTAAGATAAATTATTATTGACTTACTATTATGTGGATGAGTAACAAGATCAACTCTTTTGTATTCACTCAACTTTTTCGTTAACCAATGAATTGCTTCTGAACCATAACCTCTACCTTGATATTTAGGATTTATAGTTAATCCATCAATATATGCATGATCTTTACTTTTCTCCTCGTAAGAAACAGTTCCGATTGGCTTACGATCCTTCTCGATAACATAAACTTCACTTTTATTAACGTAGTCTTTAACCTCCTTCTCTTTTATAATTGGAAAGTAGAATTTATTTGCAACACTTTTTTCTAATGAGGATATTATTTCCCAATCATTAAGCGACGCTTTTCTGAAATTTAAAATCATAAACAAGCTCAAAACGTCCTAAACAACCCTATTCTGAGGTCTGCCTTTAGCTAAAGCGGTAATATTATCAACCCAAATTTTATATAGATTATCCAATGCTTCTTTCGTATACCATGCAAATCCTTTAAATCCTATCGCATTTCCAATTTTGCAAGAGGAGTATGAACCAAATCCTCTCCCTCATAAACGTAAGTGTCCACTTTTCTAGATTTCAAAGCTTGAGCCATGGCATTCTCATCAACCAACTCCCTATCTACCGTATTTACTATAATTACTCCCTTCTTCATTTTTGCAATTTCTGCCTTTCCAATCATGTTGTTATTTGATTCCTCATGAGTCGTATTCAAAGAAATCGCATCGGATTCTTTTAAGAGTTGATTTAGAGAAACCATTTTAACACCCTTCATCTTCTTAGGAGAACGATTGTAGGCAATTACGTTCATCCCAATTCCAATTCCAAGCTCGGCAACCCTGCTGCCAATGTTCCCCAAACCTATGACGCCAAGAGTTTTACCTTTTAACTCGAACCCTCGCATCAGCTCATACTTTCCTTTCTGTGTTCTCCTATCAGAAATAAAAATTCTTTTAGCAGATCCCAGAAGAAAAGCTATCGACTGCTCTGCAACAGATTCTTTTGAGTACCCTGGGACATTGCTTACTGGAATTTTATGTTTCTTACACCACACCAAATCAACCCAACCAAAAGAAGTGGAAGACAGACAAACTCCTTTAAGATTTGGTACAGACTCCATTATTTTAGTTAGCTTTTCTTTTGCTTTTTCAAATCCTCCCAGCGGATCTGGATCTACCCCGATAATATCTGAGCCTTTTGCCATTTCTAATAACTTTTGTAAAGGAAGTTCTTCTCTGGTTTTTGTGTAGGTTACTTTTCCGAGAGATGAAAGCTTTTTCTGAAGTTCAGATGAAAAACTTGATTGAGGATTAAAAATAACTATCTTCATACTTGTAATATATCACTCTTTATTGAAAAGTAAATAAGAGCTAATGAGCCTAATTTATCAAATTATCGGTCAGTTCAATACTCTTAAAGCTCCATATATTGTTTCATTAATCGGAACATCGATTTTATGCTTTTTGGCTAATCTAACCAGAGTTCCGTTAAGTGCTTCTATCTCAGTCTTTCTACCATTCTCGATGTCGACAAGCATTGAAAATTTAGCCTCCTTACTTGTATCTTCGGAAATTTTAATTATCGAATTAAAGATGTCGTAAGGCAAATTAACCTTTTCAGCCTTAGCTACTTTAACGCATTCCTTTAAGCATCTCTCATATAACTTTCGTAAAAATGGATCTGAAACGACCGTACCTACTTTAGTTCTACTTAAAGCAGTTAAACCTGTCATCGCATTTATGAAAATATATTTTTTCCACAAATGGCTTTCTATATCTTCGGAAAAAGTTGCGTCAATTCCCGAGTCCTTCATTATTTCTTCTATTTCCTTAAGGACTTTATTACTTGGATTTTCTCGATCTCCAAAAATAAATTTACAAAGTCCTCCAGTTTGCCTAACAAAACCAGATTCAATTTTTTTTGAGACAATATAAGCTACTCCAGGATACACTTTCCCCTTCTTAACAAACTTCTTAATCATTTTATCGTTCTCGATCCCATTCTGAAATGTAATTACAGAAGTTTTCGATGTAACAACCTTAGAAAGTTCTCTAGATACTAAATCTGTATCGTAAGTTTTTACCGTAAAAATTATTAAATCGGGGTTTTTTATTTGAGAAATTTCTGAAAATACTTTTGCGGGTTTAATATGGAAATTTCCATCCCTAATACTTTCTATCCTCAACCCTTTATTTTTAATAGCTTTATAGTGATCTCCCCGAGCAACAAAGGTTACGTCTTTCTCAGACTTTGCTAATAACCCTCCCAAATATCCTCCAACTCCACCAGTTCCGACAATATAAATTTTCATACCCATATTATATTCACTTTTTCTCCATCTGCCAGCCCCACTACGCTAAAGCTTCGAGGAGTTGTCGATCATCCTACGCTTTTAGCTTCGGACGGATTGGTAATATTTGAAATAGGCTAATGGATAATGAAATGCGGAAAAGAGGGACCAGACAAATCCGCGGGTGCCATCGAGAAAACCTTTGTGACGAAAATACAAAAGTGAGAAGTAGGATGTAGGAAGTAAGAAAGAATATTTAAACAAACCCCAATAGTTCAAAGGAACATTTTTTTGCTTAAGTTCTTCGGCACGAAGATCTGTATAACGGTTCATGCGTGTAAGATACCGATCAAAGTTAGGTGATTCGTGGTGCTCTAAGTCGTTAAAAAGCCAACCAACTTCTCCATCAACTTCCATTACCTCATGAACGCTTTTTGCAGGAAGTCTGGCATATCCGCGTTTAATTAATCGAATTACTCCGTCGGGATAAACTCCGGCATGAATTAAAGGTTTTCCTAAAAAGAAATTGCGACGGGGGATGAAGAAAGCGACAACCTCACCTGTGGGATTACCTAATTTACCTTCTCTTTTTCTAATTAGACCTTCATGACGTTTAAACAATTCTGATTCCTTTTGATATCCTTCGACTCCCCGTTCGACTTTGCTCAGGGTTCGCTCAGGACGACTAAGAACTCTATTTAACAGATCATCGTTAGAAGAGTTGATAACCTTCTTTATTTCCTCTCTTAATTCCCTAGTCGCTCTTTCATCGGCGTCGAGCTGAAGAATCCAGTCGCCTGTTGCCTTATCAATAGCCTTCTGTTTCGTTTCATGGAAATTGGTTTTGTGTTGATATTTAAATACCCGAGCGACATACTTTTTAGCAATCTCTCTTGTTCTATCCTCTGAAAATTCATCATATACAATTATTTCATCAGCAATATCTTTAATGGATTCAAGACATGAACCGATATTGTCCTCCTCGTTTTTTGTGGCAAGCACAACAGATAGCTTATTTTTGGCCATATTATTGAGATTTCAAGATTAATCCTACAACCTTTTCAGCATTCTCAACCGCATAATTTGTTCCCCTATCCCATGGATAGACTTGCTGAATGTTACATAAGTACAGACCTTTGATTGGTGTTTCAAAAGGCGGAACTTTTTGAGAATAATTTAATGGAATAATTGGTTGAGCAAATTGGGCTTTGAAAACGTATCCTCTATTTACCCAAGATTTATCAAATTTCGGGTTTATTGTTTTTAAAAATGGGTAAAACTCCCGTAGTAAATCTCCTGCTTCTTTTCTGTAATATGAATGATCGTTAGGGAGATAGTTTCCGACATATAAGAGGTGTTCACTGTTGTAGTATTTTTTATCTACAAAATTTGTGTGTTCCACAACTGCGATGAAAGGAAAGTGGCTGGCATTTATATTTAACCAATATGTTCCGTCCTCTAGAAATTGTTTTTTCAAGGAAAGTACTAAATTAACTGCTCCAATGCCTTCGAGCTCCAGAAGTTTATCGGTATAATTTTGTGGTAAATCGTGAGTCATTTTTACAAAAAGCGGACTTGGTAGGGTACAAATAATTTTATCGAACTCGAAAATGTGTTTACCAGTTTTTAATAATAATTTTTCTTCCTTTCTAGTTATACTATCGATTTTTGCATTATAGAAAACTCGACCCCCATTTTTTCTGACCGCATTATCTAGTGCCACTGCGAAATTGAAAAAACCTCCTTCAGGGTAAGCTAGAGAGGTAGTTCGTTTTTTGATACGAGCCCAAAACCAAGCTGCAGATATTTGACTTGAATACCTTTGAAACTTGCCCACAAATAAGGGTTCCCACAGTACTTCCCAGGATTTTTGTCCCATATATTTTTTAATAAAATTTTCAGAAGTTATTTTTTCTAATTTTTTCCAGTTAGGAGTTAGCTTTAAATAAGCTAAAACAATACCCATTCTTATCCTCTCTATAAAAGGTAGTTTTGAAAATAATAGTAGAGTTAACGGGGAATCCAGCTGGTCAATTTTGCCATCAATAAAAGTTGATGTCTTTGGACGAACTATAATTACTTTATGACCTATCTCGGCTGCTAATTTTAAAATAGAGTAATCATTAGTAAACCAATGGTGGTAATGTTTTTCAAATGACCACTTCCACCCAGGCTCTTTGAATCCGACAGCAAGTCCCCCAGGTCTATCCTCGCTTTCGAAAACAACAACACTTGCACCTGATCTAGAAAGGCGATACGCCGCTGCTAATCCCCCAAAACCTGCTCCAATAATTGCAACTTTCATGATTTAATTCGCAACAACTTGAAAATATTTATATCCATTTGTTCCATAAATTTCTTTAACTATATTTGCTTCGTCGGGAATCTCTTCATCTGTCCCTATTATTAATGAATTGGGATTGGTTGGTTGATCAGTATCCCATTCAATCGATCTAAACTCAAATCTGTCAAAAGCTCTGACTGTTGAAAATCCAAACTTGTCTCTTGCCGTTAACTCATGTTCTTTTTGAAACATATCTGGAGGATATTTTAAGTAAAAAAGAAAAAGAATATAAGGTTGATCATATCTGTCTGTGACAATTATATTCTCATATTTATCTTTATTTTCATTAACATAAGCTACAAGTTCTTTTACTCCGTATTGTGAAGAAAACGGATATTCTTTGGCCATATGGATCCAGTACATGTGCTGATACCGAGCGAAATTCCAAAAAATTACAGTGGCAAGTAGTATGTAGTAAGTAGTTAGCAGGGATTTGCTTGTTATATTTAGCTTTAACCATTTCAATATATAGGAAAATCCTACTGCACCAATTATCGTGAGAGGAATTACCATATTTTGTGAACGTAATGCATGGGGAGATTGAAAAGTTAAGGCGGAGGCCGTTGGCGCGACCAATAACCACCATAATATTAAATTTCTTGATTTAGGATTTAGGATTTTAGATTTAAGAAGAAAAACAACTCCAAGCGTCAGGAACAGGATATCAAACAAATACATTTGACCTGTTTCAGGAACTTTGTTTCTTTGAATATCATCACCGGATAAAAACAAGAAAAGGCCATGATAATGCTCAGACCAATTATCTAAAAATGCCAAACTATAATTCACTGCTTTGTTATGAAGAAGCTTTGCTTGGATACTCGTATAATCACCATGTTCCCCCCTTTGCTCATTAACTCTAGATAAAGGACCAGGGTCTGCAAACAACCCAACTCCGGCTGCTCGTGAGGAAATTTCAGGTCGCGTAAAATCTTTGATTAAAGGTAACAAGGCTACTAAACCAACTAATCCGGCCAAAGCAACATTTTTAACATTCTTCTTAATTGAATCTCGGTAAATAACTAAAAGTCCGATTCCTAAAAGAGGAACAACTATTCTTGCTGCATGGTAAGTATAAAAAGATAACGCAAAGAGCAAAGAGCAAAGAGCAAAGAGCAAAAGATTTGATTTTCTAATTGCCTTTACAAAAAAATAAAGACCCAGAGTTATAAAAAATGTTGCGACGCTTACTTCCCACCCACCCCGGGAAAAATGGATATGCCAGGGCGAGATTGCCAGTAGAAAGCTTGCACTAATGGCTAATGATTCATGATTAATAATCAATTTATTCTTTTTATCGATTAACCATTGACTATTAGCCATCTTGCTGCCGAATAGCTCATTAACTAACAAATAGATTGCCCAAACACTTAGTACACCCAATGTTGCACTAGGTATTCTTACCGCCCACTCATTAAGTCCCGAAAATTTAACAAAAGGTAAAACTAGATAGAAATAAAGTCCGGGTTTGTAGTCGTTGAAAGATTGGAAATGAATAGGCCAGGAATTTCCATGTTCATCCATTCCTGTTTGAATTAAAGAGTAAGCATTGTAACCAATTGCCGACTCATCCGCGTTTAGGGCTGGATAATCATTTAATTTCCAGAACCTTAAAAGTGCTGCTAGTAACAATATAGCAATTAAAAGAATTTTGTTTGTTTTCATATCCAATTAACTAATTAACAATTTACTAATCACTTTTCCTATTTAACCTCAACTATCCTAAAAGCTGTTTCACCATTTAAATATTTAATTTCCTTAATTACATTGAATAACTTAGTATCACTTGAATCTTCTGGTGGGATTCGGATAGGATCACCAATAATAAGACTTCCATGATCACCTCGGTTAACTGACCAGTCAATAGGGCAAAAACAGATATTATCTAGTTTTGTTACATAACCGACATCACCTTTGTACTCACTTTCAGATAATTTTGCACCTGCTTGATATTTCGCAGGGTCATACTTTTGGTAGAATAAAAAATATATATAGGGTTGAGCGAAGGATTGCTGAACTCTAACTTCTTTATAATTATTTTGTATGGGGGTAACCGTCTCCACTATTTGTTTATAACCATAAGACCATAGCTGGGAGCCATGTTTAGGCAGGTGAACAAAATATGAATCGAGGTAGTAAATAAGACTTCCAAGAAACAATGTAGTTAGTAGCAAGTAGCAAGTAGCAAGGGTAAATACTTTATTTTTAAATTTTTTAATCCATAAAATTACCTCCATCAAACCGAATGAAGAAATTAAAAGGAGTGGAACCAGCATATTTAATGATCTTACTGCATGAACTTGGTCACGAGATAGAGCTCCCGGTAGCGGTGCTAGTATAAGCCAGAGAAAAATGAATGTTGTGAATTTTGTCTTTTGTTTAATTAGAGCAACTAAACCTAAAATTAGTAAAACTAAATCAATCAATAGCAGCATTCCATGATTTGGAACCGAGTGACGTAGATTTTGCCAATCGCCTTCAAAAAACAAAAAGCGCCCCGAAAAATGATTAAACCACCGCCCCATTACTCCCCTTGTAAAATTTAGATTTTCGGAATGAAAAAGATAATAGCTTAATTCTCCTACCTTTTCGTTTCCTTGATCCAAGAAAGTTCGTAAGTAATCATGAGGTCTAGGATAGGAAAAAACGCTAAATACGTTTAACCTTCCTGTTTCCCCTGAAATAAAACTAAATAGAATCGGCGAGGCGATTATTAATCCTACCAAAATAGATTTTGTAAGGTGAGACCTTGCAATTGTTAACCATTCTTTAACTTCTTTCCAAAAAGTAACTATTAAGACTAAAAGAACTATGGAAGTTGAAAGTTTCGACCCTTGATAAGTTAAAAGAGTTAAAGAAAAGAATATGGAAGAAAGAACCAAGAATTTGGATTTTTCTAAGGCTTTCAGGAAAAAATAAATTCCGGTTAAAGTTAAAGTTAAGGAGACATTTGCCTCCCAAGCCCCTCGGGAAAAATGGATATGCCAGGGCGAAATCGCTAGCATTAATGCTGTGATTTTCGCCAGTGATTGGTGATTAGTGATTGGTGATTGGCTATCTCTAATTTCAAAAAACAACAAAACAACTTTGTACAAAAACCAAACGGCTAGGATGCCAGCTATTGCACTTGGCAATCTAACCGACCACTCATTCAAACCGAAAATAGCCACAAAAGGAACTGTTAAATAAACGTAAAGACCTGGTTTAAAATCCCCGAATGATTTAAATATTATCGGCAACAGTTCACCGTATTCGTCCCTCCCTGTTTTAAGAATTGAATATGCGTTATATCCAAGCGCAGCTTCATCAGGAGTCAAATGCGGCGGATTTGTTGATAGGCTCCATAAACGCAAAAAAGCGGCCAGTATAAGAATTAGGAATATAGAATTACGAATTAAGAATTTTTTAATATTCATCCTTTTAATTTGAATCTTTTAATATATCCTGTTACTGTTCCATACTCTCCGGATTTAACTAATGCGATTTCCTTTATAAGACTGTCTTTGATCGATACTTTCCTGTTGTTAAAATCTTTGCAAACTTTTTCTGCAATCTCTTCATTTACGAACCTATTTAAAGTCAAATGCGGATGATACTCCGACATTACTTGCGTATAACCATATTGTGAAATATATTTCTTCTGAACCTTTGAGTATTTAATGGAGTTTTTTATTTCTTCCAAATACTTCTCTCTTATATGGCCTTCTCTTAAGGGATTTAAGACGTTAACCAGTTTTTTGTGAGCCTCATAGATTTCTTTGGTTTTATTAAAATCTAAACCAAACCAAGCCCATTGTTCACAGAATTTATTAAAAGTTAATTTTAAGGGTTCTTGTTTCATAGCGAAATTTTCTAATAAGCCGACCAGTGCCTTTTTATTCTTTGAAGGATACTCTGCATGGTATACAGTTAGGTGAGTAAAATGACTTTTATCATCAATAATAAAGTAGGTTTTACCTCTTTTAGATACTTCTTTTGCTAACCTAATCGCATTTGTAGATAAGTTTTCGTCGGGAACAAAAATTACTCGAAGAGTGGTAAATTTATCAATTTTCATATATTTCAAAGGCAAAATTTCCATCTAGAAAATTAACGGTTTCTAATTTTGACCAACCTTTAGGAACTTTACCGGGAGATGTTATCAGTAAACATTTTTCCGCATCGTATTCGATTAAAGGTTTCAAATCATTCGGTATAGATTCGCACTTAAATACCTTTCCGCTTTCTAAGACAAAATCTTGCCATTCCTCTGTTGGAATATCCCAATCATTAACAAAGTAGAATTTGTCAAACCGATCTACCCAATACCAGTTTGATTGATAAAAGCGGTTTAAACCGGGATCATTTCGGTATGCCTCAGGATCCCACTGCCAGTAGAATAAAAAGAATTCGTGCGGTTCGCCGTATGCTTTTGTCACAACTATCTTATCGTATTTTTGGTAATTATCTTTTGCGTACAGGACAGCTTCTTTATACCCATACTGCCAGCTGCGGGAAAAGTCATTGCGATAGTCATTAAAGTAAGTGTTTAAGTATTTTACGCTATAAATCGAAAGTATTAAGAAATATAAAATTAAAAAAGTTGATTGCATACGGATTTTCAGTTTCTTATCTTTAATCCAATTAAAGACCCAAATAATGCCGATTGCCGAAATTATCATTGGAACAGGCAGCATAACAATAAATCGTAATACATGCGGCGCCTCACGAGTTAAACTCGAAGGAATAGGTGCTAATATTAACCAGGAAAAGAGAAGAATTGAAATCCTGTCTCGGTTAAACACTCTTTTCAGGAGTAGAAGTAAACCCAGAAAGAAAAAGGGTAAATTCACCAAATACATTAGTCCGTGATCCGGTACGCTAAACTGATAATTGTTTCCGCCTTTAAAGAACAAAAAACTGCAGGTGAAATGCGAGGCCCAATTAGATATAAACCTCTGCATAAAATAAACTGGCCGATTATAAAGAAGCCGGGTAATCGTCTGGCCAAAAGAAGAGTTTTGCCTAGCTTCTATAATCTGTGCGATAGCTCCTTGGTCAATGATAGCGACTTCGCCATAACGGGCTTGACCGGAGGTATTTAATAATTGGTAAAACATTGGAAGAAAGAAGAAAACAGTAAGCAATAAACAATAAACAAAAATTCTATTATTCTTTTTGAAAACGGAAGTAAGATCTTTTCGAAAGATAAAAATTATGACTATCATAAGAAGCGGAACGAAGATACGTGCGGAGTTGTAGGTCCAAACGGAAAGGCCAAAAAGAATTGTAGCCGGTAGCAGGTAGCTGATAGCATGCAACCCTTTTAAAAAGAAATAAACACCGGAAACAATGAAAAATAGTGAAAGATTTGCTTCAAATGCACCGCGGGATAGAAATAAACTCCAGGGTTCAATAGCGACGAGCAACGCAGTAATCGTTGCGAGTGATTGGTGATTGGTGATTGGTGATTGGTGATTGAATTGAGAAAATAGTTCAAGAACTAATAAATAGGCGAAAATTACAGTACCAATACCAGCGAGGACGGAAGGTAAGCGTACAGCAAAAGTATTTAATCCAAAGAAAAATTCGGATATCGCAGTTAAATAAATGTAAACAGGAAGTTTGTAATCTCCGTAGGCTCTAAAAATAGTAGGCAGCGTAAATCCCCATTCATCTTTACCTGTTTTTAAAATCGAATATGCGTTAAAGCCATGCGACACTTCATCCCAATTAAGAGAAGGCGGCGCTGACTCAATTGCAACAAACCGCAAAAATACAGCCAAGAGTGTAATCCAAACAATTAAGAAGTTTTTTTTAAGGAATCTAATAATTATTGTATGCATATGCATCTTTTCTCGGCCGCACAATAACCACTGCAGGTTCCCCAGTAAGATAGTTAAATTGTTGCGTAACTAAGGTATCTGATGGAAATTCTTCAGGTTTTCCCACCAGGAAAGCCTCCGTTAAACCTTGATCAACGGAATAATTAATACCTCGAAAAGTATATTTACCTAACTTATATTCTGGTAGTTGGTCGATAAACAATAAGTTTCTCTTTTTATAGACAGACCACTCTCTAGTTTTTTTTTGATAATCCTTAGGATCCCAGGAATTTGCAAAAGCTACATAAATGTGTGGTTCGGAAAGTTTAGTACTCATCACTATTTCCGTTTTATCCAACGAGTTGTCCTTCAACCAATAAGCAGACTCTAAATTTCCATAGAGCATATCTTTCGCTGATTTATAGGGAGATAAAAGAAAATAATCTTCCACAAAATAAATAAAGAACAGTAAACCTACAAATGAATAACCAAATAGGAATATTTTAAGAAGTTTCTTGCTTCTAAGTAAACTTGAAACCCACATCCATATTGTGTAAGCACCAATAGCGCTTGCCATTTGAATAGCAGGCATCATTATTGCGGAACGATTAGCCGCATAACCTTTACCTGTAGTTAAAGCGGCAGGGATAGGTGCTACCAATATCCAAAACAAAATTAAGAGTAAAGGTTTTTTCTTCTTACTACTAAATAGTGCGTATAAAAATCCGAAGATAAAAGGTAGTTCAAACCAATAAAGTACCCCTCGACCTGGAAGCATTCCATATGTCGCTTCCGAAGGACCATCGACGAATAAAAAATTTGCTGAAAAATACTGTAGATAATTTGAAAAAAACCTTTGCAGTGTAACTTGGTACTTATTGTGAAGTAGTCGTGCAGTACCTGTGTCTAAACCTCCGTAAATTGATATAATTCTTTGTTCCGAGGCTTCTTGCAAGCTTCCCGAAAAAATACTTATGTCTTTTGCTCGTGTGGCTCCTCCCAAAAATAAAGTATAGCCTGCTAATAAAGTAAAGGTTGTAAAAATAGCGGCAGAAATTATTTTAGTTTTTAAAGATAATTTCTTTAGATCTTTTCTAAAAATAAAGATTAAAAAAATAAATATTAAGGGGGTTACCAATCTTGCAGAATGGTAAGAAAATAGATTTAAACCTAAGATAAACAATGAGGCGAGTAAAAACCTTTTGTTTTTAAATCCCTTCAAAAACCATAAAATTCCCAGAGGTAACAAGAAGGTAGTTAAATTTGCCTCAAAAGCGCCTCTACTCATCATCATGTGCCAGGGAGAAATTGCAAGTAACAAACTTGCAATAATGGCTAATGATTCATGATTAATGGTTAATATTTTATTCTTCTTATTAATTATCGACCATTGACCATTGACCATTAATAAAGATAATTCTTTGACTAGAAGGTATGTAATGTAAACTGCAGCAGTTCCAAATAGCGCATTCGGAAGTCTTACCGCAAATTTACTTAAACCGAATAGGGCAACTGAGGGAATTGTTAAGTAAGCATACAAAGGCGGCTTGAAATCACCAAAAGATTCCAAAGTTAAAGGAAGTGTGTGTCCCCACTGATCTTTGCCCGTTTGTAAGATGGAGTACGCATCATATCCGAATGAAGCTTCATCGGGCGTGAACCCCACTGGAAGTACATCAATCGCTAAAACTCTCAAAATGAAGGCCACAACTACCATGAAGATCAAAATAGTGCGGTTCATTATACAAATTATAGCTTTGATGAACGGAAAAGTCGAAGAAGATAGACAAAGGTAAGTATATTAACTAAAGATAGTATTTGAGGCAAGGCGGGGTTCATAAAAGAAAGTTCTAAAGGTTTTAGGGAAGGGGCCCAAAAAAGATGATACAAGTTAAGTAGGTGCGTTAAGGACACAACCGCATATGGTATCCATAAATAAGGAACAAATCCCAAAAGAATTGTTGCGGGCGGAAAAAACGGGTATAGATACCTCTCATGTATACGAGTTAAAAATAGAAAGGAAAGGAAAGACACAGTCAAAAGTGATGCAAAAATCCTTTTGTCGTTAATTTTATGTTTGAGCCAAATCAGAACAAGGATTATCCCTGTCAATACAGTCACAAAACCCCACAGTCTCGCCTGCAATCCAAAGTAAACTGTTGAATCAAGCGTTTTTCCAGAATCAGCTAACCACCAAAAATTAAAAGCATTTGCGGTTAAGTATCCTATTTCTCCCGGCAATATTCGTTCTTTATATAAATTAATTAACCAAAAAGGTAAATCGATATGTGGATGAAACCAGATCGACACAAATACTGTAGCTAGTAGCATGTAGAAGGTGGCTTGGAACCATCTCGTAAACGTTTGGTTTTGCTTATAGGCAACGAAAAGTAAGACTGGAGTAAAGATAGATAGCGAGCCTTTGAAAAGAATAGATAAAGTAAAAAACACAGCAAATTTTGGTAGATTTTTATTTAGTAAAGCAAATATTCCTATTAAGCCTAATAGATTGACTATACTGTCCGTCTGCCCCCAAATTGAGGAGTTATACCAGGTTATTGGATTAAAAAGCCAAACGGCAGAAAGTATAAGTCCAAGTTTATGTTTACCTTCCTTCTCAAAATATTTATAAATTAACCAACCTATCCCCAGATCAGCAAAAATTGATGGAAGTTTCATAAGTAAGGTCATCCCCTTTGCTTCCCAGAACCATATAAACGTGGATGGGAAAAACGAAAACTGATTATTCAATCTCCATGAGATATTCTCGATTGCAAGATAGACGACTCTTAATCCTGCCAACGATAAAATTGTCAGTGGGGGTTGATTGGGTGCGGAAAATGGCCAATCATTCGCGTCGGGTGAACCGTAAAATCCCTTTAAACCCCTCTCTACAGATAAAGTAGCCCATGAAATATTGTTATTAAGATCCCCATGATAGGCAACAAATACTAAAGATAAACGAAGAATTAATGCAAAAAGCAAAATAAAGAGAAATGTTTTGGTTATTCCCACAAACAAATTGTACATCAAAGAATATCAAGCTAAAATGAGTTGATGAATATTCGCAATTTTGTCATTTTTGTCATTCCCTTAGGAATTTTATTCTGGCCTCTTAGTTTATTTTTAGCAAATACACCAAGTGACTTTCTATCCTACTTTTTGCCAGTAATTTTCATTCTGCTAAGCTTCCTTATTTACAAAAAACAGTGGAATTTTTACCAGATACCCATTCTTTTTATACCTATTGTAGAACCTAAATTAACTCTCTTTCCTGTTGTTTTTCTTCTAACAGACCTAATATTTGGACATAGAGAAAAAACAAAAATTATTTTTTTAATCATTTCCACCATTCTTCTTTTTGTTTTTTGGAAACCTTTATGGGGCCAGACTATTTTTATAAAAGACTACGAAGCAAGACAGGAAGTTATTCGCGATACCCAACTTTATCCCTCGATCTTCCTAGCACGAACCTTCCATAATAAAGCAAGGATTATCGTGGATAAATTCATTTTCAACTTCTTTGCACTAACTGATCCAAACAATTACTTTTTCGGCTTTGCACCACGGCAAATTGTAAATAACCAGAATCTTGTTAAATTTCCTTTTTTTGCAATAGTGTTCGTATTTTACGGGTTGTTTTTTATCCGAAAAGCCGAAAATAAGAAATTCATAACTTTAGTATTTTTGTCGTCAATCATATCTCTCTCTATTCTTAGTATTTTTGACCGAAACGATTTTGTTCTCTGGATCCCGATGGCTCTATTATTTATTCATGGAGTTAATCTCTTCACAAAAAAATATAAATTTTCATTTTGGATACTTGTACTATTTATAATTTTTACAATTCCTGAACTCTTAAGAATAGTCCTTCAATATTCACGATGAAAAAATATATTCCTCTATTCGTTCTTGGAATTTCCATTTTTCTTGCAATTCTCACTCGTTTTTACAAATTAGGGGATGCACCTAGCGGACTTTATTTAGACGAAGCTGCACAAGGGTATAACGCTTACTCAATTTTAAAAACAGGAAAGGATGAATTTGGAAAATCTTTCCCAATAGTTTTTCGCTCATTTACCGACTTTAAAACACCTATCTATATTTATCTAATTGTTCCGCTTATACCAATCTTTGGGTTAACAAAATTTACAGTACGATTTCCTTCGTTTCTGTTTAGTATCTTTACTCTACCCATTCTTTATCTATTACTAAAAGAGATTACACCAAAAAAATACGCCTTTCAATTAAGTCTATTAACCACATTCCTATTATCCATTTCTCCTTGGCATATTCTTTTCGGAAGAACAAATTTCGAATGTAATGTTGCGCTTTTTTTCTTTTTAACCGGACTCTATTTTTTTTACCTTGGACTTAAAAAACCGAAAGTTTTACTCCTTTCCGTAATTTTCTTCGCAATAGCAATCCCTTCATATCATGCCCAAAGAATATTCACGCCTTTAATGGTAATCTTACTTTTCTTCAGACATCGAGAAAAACTTTTGGCAAAATCGCACAAAAATTATTTATTAATTTGTACTTTTGTAGTCTTTATACTTCTTTTACCAACATTGTCTGTCGCAGCCACTCCGGGATTTTTAGTAAGAGCAACAGGACTTAACATCTTTTCTCACACAAGACAGCTTCCCGCTGGATTTCTCGATACTTATTCCGGACCTCTCGGCTTTTTTATAAATGGTTCGTGGTTTTTAACTGTGAGAGAATTTCTTTCTCTTTACGTTTCCTACTTTTCTTCCCGAAATATGTTTATATTAGGGGACTCCGGTCTAAGAAGTTCTTTCCCGGATTTATCAACATTTTTTCTTTGGCAATTCCCTTTTTATCTCTATGGTTTATTTAAAATAATAAAAAATAAAGATTTGGGGGAACTTCGCTTCATAACAATCTCGATGCTACTTTTTTCTCCTTTACCTGCAGCGGTTACAAGAGATCCTTACTCTACAATTAGATCTTTACAAATGGTGATTCCTCTCTTAATCATCATTAGTCTGGGGATTATCGAATCGTATCAAATGCTAAAGAAATACATTATATTGAGATTGAAGTTGATGAAAATGAGTTTTTATGTTTTTACTGCCTTCTTCATCTCGGTTGCAGTTGTCACTTATTCATTCGCTCGACTATATAGTTCAGTCATAATTCTGAATGAATATTATCGAGCCGAAGAATGGAACTATGGCTTTGAACAAATAGCAGCAACAATTCAAAAACTTGACCAAAACTTTCCAGTAGTCGTTGATAATTCTCGAACAGAACCATATAGTCAACTTTTATTCTTCATGAAGTTTGATCCGGAGACTTATCAAAAAGAAAACTTTGAAGTTTCGCTTTCCGAATACTATACAAACATGGGCAGAAATAAAACAAAAAGGATTGGAAGAATTGTAACTAGACCAATTGACTGGGAAAAGGATTTGTCAGTTGAACAATATTTAGTCGGCGATTCCTTGTCAATTTCATACGAACAAATCGAGCGCCACAATCTCAACCTTATTAATGAAATAAAATTCCCAGATGGTAGAGTTGCATTTTTAGTCGTTAAAACAAACCCAAAAGTAGTTAATTAGTTGTAAGTAAATAATACGCAGGCTCTCCTGAAGGATAAGGAATCGCTTTCACAAGTTTTAATCCAGGAGGGGTTCTTTCAGGTTCTAGAATCAAGTTCGGACCCATTTCTTTGGCGACAGCCATATACAAAGTCTTGCTATCTATGTATTTAGGAAGATCGTAAAGACTTTTCCCTTCGACATTAAAGGTTCCGAAATAGAATTTATCGATATGAGAGATTTTCCCAAAACCGGAAACATTTACATCGTTCCCTATCGGAAAATTAGTTTGCCATTTGTCAGGTGGATATTGATACCATGCGGCAAAAAATATCCAAGATGGTTCCCCTTTCATCGAAATTATCACTTGATCGTAACCATTTTCAATATCTTTAATAGATTGAATTGATTCTTTAAGGCCTGCATGCCACCACCGTTCCGAGTCCCAAGGATTGTGAATCCAGTATGTATGTTGATAGAAAACGAAGTTAACAGCAAGTAATAAGCAATAAACAATAAGAAAAATAATTTTTAAATTCTTACTTAGTCTAGTCGTTGTCTCAAAAATCCCATATGATATTAAAAATATTAATGGTGGCAATATAAGAATAAGACGCGTTGCATGATTCCCGCCATCACGCGTTAAAGCGGCAGGTAGAACTCCGAAAGTTATCCAGAAAATTAAAAGAAACTTTATTTTCCTGTCAATTTTCGATGCAAAGTATAATATCAACCCTAGGATTAACGGTATTACCTCAATTTTGTAAAATTGTCCCATTCCTTTTATTGAATGTCTTAAATTGGGGTCGCCGTTTTCAAATAGAAAATCAGTAGATATGCTTTCCAAATAATTTTTGGTAATAGCGTTCATCCAAAAAGTAACTTTATTATGAAAAAATCTATCACTGAATGTCGCAACGTAACCCAATGCCAAATCCCCGCGCATTGCGGCATCGCGCAACCTTGCAGTTCCTACTTCCGGCTCTATTGTGGAAGGATCAGTAAAGACGCTAGTATATTGCGCTCTTTGTGTTCCTCCGCCAAAAAAAGTGCTGAATGCAATTGGTAATCCGATAATAAGACCAGCAAGAACTCCTTTGACTAAGTCTGTTCTAGGCATTTTAACAATATCTTTCCGCCAGACTTGAAAAATAAAAATAAGCAGTAGGGGGGTGAAAAGTTTTGCCGTACTATAAATCCAGGGAGTGAAAGTAAGGAGGGCGATAGAAACCCATAGTAAGTTGCCCTTATTTCTTAATGCCCTAAAGAAAAAATATAATCCCAAAAGTAAAAAGGCTAATAACTCGGTTACCTCAAAACCTGCTCGAGAGTACTGAATATGCCAGGGGGAAATTGCAATAAGTAATGTCGACAAAATTGCGTGCGGATGCCTTGTCGTTAGAACATTATTATAACCTAACAACTCCTTAACAACTAAATAAATTCCAAAAACACTCAAAATTCCAAAAATTGCTGCTGGTAAACGGACGCCAAGTGGTGATATTCCAAAAATCGCAACTGTAGGAACTGCTGAATAAAGGTAAAGTGGCGTTCTCCACTCGGCAATAGAGTGAAAGTGAATTGGCCAAGGATTTCCATAATAATCTTTTCCTGTTTTCAAAATCGAATATGCATGATATCCGACATCCAGTTCATCTCCAAAAAGTGAGACTGGAACTTCGTTAAGTTTCCATAGGCGCAAAAAAGAGGCAATCAATAAAATTGTAATTAGTGACTTGTGACTGGTAACTAGTGAAAATATTTTTCCCATTTTTGGCCTGACCAGAGAATAAAATTAAATAAATAATGTTTCACTGTGCCGTGATAAATTTTACTTGATGGGATTAGTCGACGCCATTGATTTTTTTCATCTGCGATATTTTTTCCACTAGCTCCATGATAATGGATTACTTCTGCAGTTGGAAAATAATATACTTTTAATCCCACATCTTTCACTCTTTTACAATAATCGAAGTCTTCAAAATACATAAAGTATCTTTCATCTAAAAACCCAATCTCCTCTAAAGCTTTTGGAGTAATGAGATATGCTGCCATAACAAGAGATTCCACGCTTCTTGGTTCGTGGCCAAACGGCGCGTACTTATCAAGCAAACCATTTTTACCAAACCAATATTGTTTAATTGCACGCTCAATCGTTGGTAAATTAAAAGCCGAAGGTTGAATAGACCCGTCCGGATTGAGAAGTTTTGGCCCGACAACTCCGGCATCGGGTGTACCTTCGACAAAATCGATAAGTTTTTCGATTACACCTTTTCTAACCATTGTGTCAGAGTTTAAAAGAAAGATATATTTGCCATTTGCTTTTTTTATACCTTGATTATTAGCCTTCGCGAAACCAATACTTTCTTCATTTTTTATAATTTTAATTTGTATATTTGATTTTTGATTTTTGATTTTTGATATTCCTTCAACAGTACCATCACTCGAACCGTTATCGATAACTATAATTTCGTAATCCAACCGTTCAATAGAATCTATTATCGATTTAATGCACTGAAGTGTTAAGACTTTAGTATTAAAACTAACTATGATTACAGAAACATCAACCATTTTTAAATTTTGCAAAAATTGCCTCGTCGGAAATTTTTGCTTCCTTCCTCTCTTTTTTTCGTGCTTTAGCTATACCGCGCCACTTTTTAAGAGCTATAAATACTATTAATATATATCCCGGGTGCTGTGTAATCCTTCGTACTAGACCTGCGATATGTTTACGAAATAAGTTAGGGGACGTTATATTTTTCCAAATAAGTATAAGTTGATTTCTTTGCTGAATCTTTTCTCGAAATGTTTTTGAAATTCTACCAATTGTCAATTCGTGTTCGTGTACAACTTTTGCTTCGGGATCCCAAAGATTAAGCCAACCCCGCTTTGCCGCACGGTAACTTAAATCTAAATCCTCCCAATAAAATGGATTCAGAAGTTTTTCATCCATACCATTTAATTTCATCCAATACCTTCTTCGAAAAACGCCCGTTCCTCCGTTTACCCAAAAACTTTCATGTACATCTTCGCTCTCGGAACCTGATTCATGTTCAATAAACCCATCTTTAAATTTACCTCTGGCCCACCCGTACCCTTTTTCGTGGAGCGAAACAGCAAAAACCTTGTCATCTTTAAAATGTTGTAGCACTGTTTCAAGAAAATTTTTAGAAGGAATTACATCTGAGTTTAGAAGAGCAAGATACTTGCCTTTTGCGCTTCTCGCTCCCATATTTACAGCTGATGAAAAACCTCTATTAACCCTATGCTGAATAATTCTAATTTCGGGAAAGTTGTGTTTGATAAAGGTAACGCTATCGTCGGTTGAAGCATCATCAACAACAATTATTTCTTTAATTTTGTTTCCAGAATTTCTGTACGCCTTTAAAACGTATGGCAAATTTTTCTCGAGGAGCTCTTTTCCATTATAGTTGGGTATTATGATTGATACTATCTGACTATTTTTTTGCATATTTGAATGTATATACCGCAAGGAAAATTAGTGTGACCAAACTCAGTAACACTCCAATTCTAAATGATTTGGGCTCATATTTAAATGCTATGTTGTGAACACCTTCCGGAATTGCTATGCTTTGGAAAATATAGTTTGATCTTATAATATCGGCTCTTTTCCCATCAACATAGGCACTCCAACCTGGATAATAAGTTTCCGAGAGAAAAACCAAAGAAGGATCTGTAGTTGCAACGTCGAAACTGATCATATTGAAACTCTCACGGATATTATCGACAGAGTAACCAATATCTTTTTGTGCAATTTCTATATCAGGGTGCTCTTCTAAAACGATTAACTTTTTCTCTCTCGTAGTTGGATCCAACAATAACTTAGAAATAGCTTCCTTTTTGGCCTCAACTTGATATGTTGTTCCAAGCCATATTTTGGGAAGAACTGTTGTATTTTCAAAAACCTTAATCCTACCTTCCTGAAAAATTTCTTTATATTTTGGTGAAGCAACTCCGTTACTAAATTCACCCTTTTCAGATATGCCACCGAATTTGTCTTTCTTATACTCAACAATAAACTTTATATTCGCGTAATCCAACAAAGGTGAATTAAAATTATGAATTTGACCATAACGACCACTCAACGCATCTAAACTTGAAGAATTTACCAAAGAAAACCATTCACTGTTAAGATAAGGGTAAATTGGATCATAACCCTCTGCCGATCCCAGTCGATTATACATGAATAAGTTTAGAGGAATTCCTCCGGCAATTCGGAAAGGTTTCTCTTGTGTTTCCAAAAATTCAATTATTTTTGTCTGTGGAAACACAAATTTTTTCGGAGAAAAAGGAGTATTTTTCCACCCAAACCAAAGTAGTTCAACAATAGATACAAGCAATATTGCCGCTATTACTAGCTTTGTCTTAAAAATCTTTAGCAATTTGTTTCTTGCAAGAACTAATACTGCCAAAGCTGTTAAGACTAAAGTTGAAGGAGTCATGTTTTTTAATGCCACCTTTAAATTGGTATAAACCCGAGGTAAATTATTTATCTGAGCTTTATTCATGAAATAAAGCGAGACTGAAATCCCTAAGGCGACTCCAGAAACAGCCAGAAAATAACCTACTATCGTTTTTGAAAGAACTATGTTTTTCCTTTGCCACTTTGAGAAACCATACGCAGATAGAGTTGCTATTAAAAAGTCGACCAAAAAAATAATTCTACTGGCTGAACTAGTTCCCAAACCGGGTATTTTAAGAATAAAGGGAAGATGTGCTAAAGGTGTCGGGAAAAGAAAAAGCAAAGATATAAAAAGACTCCACCAAAAAAAAATTTCAAATCTATCCTTTTTTTGAAAAACGGAACTAATTGCAAAAACCAAAGGCACAACCCCAACAAAAGAAAGATATTCATGGTATCCGAACTTGCCCCAATAATTACCAGTAACAACGTTTCCAAAAAAATCGGGCCAGATAAAATTTACAATTTTTTCCCAGTGCATGAGTCCATAAAAATATTCTTTTATATAAGGATCATTAAGTCTCACTGACTCCTTGAAAAGTTCAATCGTAGGCAGTAGTTGGGGTAAAGAAAGTAAAATTCCAAAGATAAAACTAGTTATTAATTTTATAGATACCAAAAATTTGTCTTTCTTTCGTGAAATGAGAAAGAATCCAAAAGACAAAAATATTAAAGTTATGTAAAAAGGAACTTGAAAATCACCTGCTGTATAAATAAAAAAGAGGATAAACGGAATTGGCACAAACCAAATTTTTTTGTTTGTATTAATTAATTTAAATTCGAATAACAACAGTAGCGGTAACCATAAACCCGCATGCGGTCCTGTAGCAAATTCAAACCATGCGATCATATATCCAGAAAAGGAAAAACTAATCGCGCCTAGAAATGAAGCAGCTTTTGTGAGCTTGATATTTCGTAGAAATAGATACATAAATATTCCTGATAATAAAATTTGCAAGAATAAAAGATTAGTCCAAGCGTTGAGATCAGAAAAAAAAATATACAATATATTCAAGGGATATAAAGCTGCGGAGTGCCAGGTAGCTAAAAAGGGAGTCCCCGAAAACATGTACGGATTCCATAACGGGATTTTTCCTTCGCGCCAAAATTCGCCTACTACGCTTCGCCATGGATAAAACTGCGAAAAACTATCTGTTATCTCCTGATTCTTAACAGGAATACCGGCTGGGTACTCTTCCCACTTCAATTCGGTCCAAGGAACGTGTGCAGTAACTAATGCGTCTGCTGGAAGAGGAATTTTATTTTGTAACCAAACTGGATAAAAAAAGGTGACTGAAATTAAAAAAAATGCCAAAAACGGCCAATATCTTTTTAAAAAAAATGATAAATTATGAAAGAAGTTCAGAAACTTCCGCTTCAAATCGTTCATACTCATAAACTAATGCATCCTTTTTAGCGCTGGAGGAAATTTTACGCAAGACGCTTTGATTGTCCAAAAGTTTTTTTGTTTTCTTTATTAATTCTCTCTTTTTTTTCCACAAAAAACCGTTTTCCGCTTCGTCAATTATTTCTTTGTGTCCACCTGCTGAATAAACAATTGGAACACACCCTGCGCTCATTGCTTCAACCACAGCGATGCCAAAATGTTCCACCTTTGCCGGTTCAGTTTTCTCGTTGATCGAAAAACCAGCAGCAGACCAAAATATTTTTGATATTCCGTATAACTTACTAATTTTATCGAAGGAGAGATTTTCGATAATTTCGATCGGACATGCTTTTGAAGACCTTCTTAACTTTGAAACATAGTCATCTACACCCACTTCCGTTCCACCAGCTAAAATAAGCCTCCAATCAGAATGCGATTTACTAATCCTTTTAAAAACTTCTACTAATATGTGCTGATTTTTAGCTTGCGTAAGTTGGGAAAAACGTCCCACTGAAAGGATAATATTTTCTTTTCTTTTGGATTGGATTTTTTCCACATCTACGGGTGGATAAATAACAGTACTGTCGACTCCATACTCTTGGTCGATAAAAGCTTTAGTGAAATACGAATTGCAAATAATTTTATTAATTCTGATAAGTTTCATTTTATTAATAAGCGATCTTCCGTTTATGTCTTTGAAGGGAAACTGAAAATGTAAAAAATTTTTACGAGCACGAAGAAGAGGAATACTTCCATCTGATATCCAAAAACAAATATCGTAACTGTCGCCCCTTTTGATATCTTTAATAAAATTTACAGCAGTTAAGTCAATCCCAAATCTCTCCTCCAATTTATTTTTGACGGACGAGTTTTTCCATTGAACATCAACTTGATAACCATTATCCAAAAGAACTTTAGCAAAAGACATTGTGTACCTCTCGCCGCCCCCGAGCGTATCAAGATATGGATTAAAAATTGCCGCCTTCATGATTTATCTCCCTTTAACTGCATTTCCCATAATTTAGAATAACTAATGAATCTGCTAAATACTTGATACATCCCGTGAATTATTCCAATTGATCCGTCAAGAAATGCTTTATGCTTGATCATTCTAAACCAAAATTCCCTTCCTATTGCAGATAAAAATCTGGGGATATTCATGGGTGGATGCTTAGCTTCAAACATAAGTCTTGCTTCTACTTCAGACCATTTATTCGTTTTCTCCACCATTTCTTCTAAAGTTTGAGCTTTTATATGAATCATTTTATTTTTCAAGAATCCTAGTTCTTGAGGTTTACCAGTTGTAACAATACCTTTATGAATAAAGTTTGGTTCTTCATGAAGATCTCCTGTCCATTTTTTTAAATTTTTTCTTTTGAAAAGTCTCTTTACATAATCAGATTCTCCAAAACCTCCATGTTTCAGTTCTTTTCCCAATACAATGTTTTTTCTTGGGATTGCATAAGTGGAATAAATATTGATCGGTGATTGGTGGTCGGTTATTAGCGATAGAATTTCATTACGTAGAAGGGGAGTAATTCTTTCGTCGGCATCCACATATAAAATCCATTTACCTTTAGCGTGTTTAAGTCCCTCGTTCCTCAAATCGCTATAATTACCTCCTTTATATTCAAATATCCTTGCCTTATGATCCTTCGCGATATCTACTGTTTCATCAACCGAATCGTTATCTACCAGGATAATTTCATCACACCAAACAATTGATTCTAAACAATCTCCTATTTTATTCTGTTCGTTTTTTGCTATAACTATCGCGCTGATATTTTTATCTTTCACTCCCATGATCCCTTTCCAAATCTTCCAAAATAGAAATCTAGTATTCCTCTCTTCTGCCATTCACGCGCGGTTACTAATAACCTCAAACTTTCTTTGTAAAGAGCAAAACGGGTTCTTAACCTTGCATACCTCATTCCAAATAGAAGTCTGTTTCTAGTTGTAAAATAATCGTTCAATTTACTCCCGATCCCACTACTTTGTGCGACCTTGTGCCAAACTACTGCTTTGGGAATATAAAGTACTTTAAAACCGGCCTTTTTAATTCTTAAGGATAAGTCGGTATCTTCGTAGTACATAAAATATTTTTCGTCAAATAATCCAACTTTCTCTAAAGCTTTGCGACTTAAAAACATACATGTTCCTGTTGCAAAATCTGTTTCTTCTACTTCATCGTATCGCCCCTTATCAACCTCATCTACCCCTCGCGTTTTTCCGTAAACATTATCCCAATCTATCTGGCCCCCTGCATACCAAATGACCTTCCCTAAATCATCTTTCTTGTACCTCTCTTTATGAAACTCAAATTCCCTTTCAAAATAAATTTTAGGAGAAGCTACTCCGAAGTTAGAATGTTTCTTTGTCGCTTCGATGATCCGAAGCACCAGATCAGGATGTACTATCGTGTCATTATTTAAAACCATCACGTAATCAGCTCCGTTCTTTATTGCGTACTTTATACCTACATTATTTCCTCCTGCAAATCCTAAGTTTTCTTTGTTTTCAATAATTTTAAATTTTAACTTGTCATTTTGAATTTTCTCGATCGAGTCATCAGAAGAAGCGTTATCCACAACCACGACTGACAACTGATATCCAACAACCGATAACCGATTTATTGATTCTAAGCATTCAACAGTATCATCGGGTCTGTTCCAATTTAAAATTACTACGAAGACTTTAACCATAAACAATAATTTACAAAGATCAACCCTTAAAGCTTAAGTTTCCTCTTTATTCTATGTTTCAAACCGCCAACTTCTTTAAGAAGGGCATCGCTCTCCCAATAATGAAAATCTGATTCAACTTCTTTCATTTCACTCACAACCTCTTCTATGTCCACATGCTCAACCTTAAACTTTTCTAATTGCCAAATTTTTAAGTACATAATAAATTCGCTAAACCCTTGAAGCCCTGCTAGAGCAAGGCCATGAAGTCCATCCTTATAACCTTCCCCTTGAAAGTAACGGCTTAAAAATTCGTTCACAGGTTTACGAAGAATATCACTCCAATCAAATTTATATCCGTCTTTAATAAGATTTTGTCCATGAGCTGTGGTATAACGATTCATCCGCTCAATGTATTGTTCAATTGATTCATAATGGTAGTGAATCAAAGCGTTTTCTTCTTTTACTTCTAAATCTTTGCCTGTACCAGTTGTTATTGGAACAGCGTGAATAATCTCACTCCAAGATACATGCTCCTTTTTGAAAAAACGAATATTCATATCAGGCCACCAACGTGAGTGCTTCATCCATTTACCGAAGATAATATTTTTACGGGGTAATCGATAGTAATCCGCTGAATCAGAATCTAACGAGATTTTTTTTATATTATTAGCGAGACTTTTTGTGATCTCTTCATCCGGATCTAAAACTAAAATCCACTCATTAGTCGCACAAGAAATTCCAAAATTTCTAGCAACTTCCACGTAAGGAACTCGTTTGTGTTTAAAAACTGTTGCGTTGTGTTTTTTCGCAATACGACTTAGATCTTCCGAAGAAGTCATGTTAACCAAGACAATTTCATCCGCCAAGTCCTCTACTGAAGCAAGAGCACGAGGTAAATATTCAACTTCTTCTTTGACTACATTTATTACAACCGAAATCTTTCCCACTTCAATATTTTAGCACGAGAGTTTATAATAGTATTGTTTATTACTATTGAAAGGAGGTAAAACTTATGGGAATTGAAGATTTGAGTGGTATTCCCGATCCAGCAGAAGTTGCAAGAAATCTAGACATCCCAGAATTAAGATCGGAGGAGCATATGGCAGATGGAGATACTGTAACAGATATTGTAGTTAAACCTATGGGTGAAGTGAATACTGTAACAGTTGTAATTGATAAAGGTGTACCAACCGCATCCTCGACCGACAGTAAACCTACTGGTTAACAATATTTCAAATTTCATAAATCGCTACCTCCTCATTCTCGAAAATCTTTTCGGGATCAAGGCGCAGATCTTTATATTCTTTTTGTAAACTTTTTATAACATAAACATAGGTAATTCCACGTTTTTCCAATAGTTCAAACTTTCCGTCATATTCGGGATCGGTAAAGAACTTTTCAATTTCCTCGCGTCTGCCTTTCCAATCATAGCCTGTTATTTCAAGGTTTACTTGATCTTCAAGATAAGTCTGCTTTCCTGTAAAGGCTGAAACATAGGCAGTAGACTCATATAAATAAAGCGCTCTTGGGGGATTGTCGATCGCTTCGTCTGCCAACTTTTTATTGAAGTGTTGTATAAGTATAATTCCTTCTGGTTGTTGGGAAAGAAAGTTCAAAGCCTCCAATTCCGCGATAGAAATCTTTGCAGGCGGTCTTGAAGGCAAATAATGCCTTAAAGTACCGACTGTGGTTGGAATTGTTAATAACACTAATACTATTACTACACCACTACGTAGTAGTGTAGTGTTTTGTTTATTTAATAAATCTCCAAGCGATATCCCTGCCAATATTCCAGAAAATATTAGCGAGTAATACATAAATTGAATGGTATTCCATGGGGTTCCTGACTGAATGAAAAACATTGGGATCATCACTCCAGTAATAATAACCGTCGCGGAAAAAACTTCGATCCAGGTTAAAACCTTCCAATTCTTTATCCATCTGAAAACGTAAGGTTCTTTGACAATTCTTGTACCCAAATTACCGTACCAAAAAACTAAAAAGGCTAATCCATAAGCCAAAATTAGTTTCAACCAATTTCCAGCTAATTTATAATTAGCCATAGCACTTGCCATTTTCGGCCAATAAAACCGATCGGGTGTGGCCATCATCTGCTCTAAAAACCAAAATGGTTGAAAAACAATAGTTTTCCCAACATTCCCTGTCGCAGGAGAAAATAAAAGAATAGATAAAACTGCAACTCCGGTAAAAACTTTTAGAACATCAATACCCTTACGTCTGATCATGTTCCAAAATCCTGCAGCAAATAAACCCGCTAAAACTAGTATTCCTGCGTATACTTTAATTTGTATTAGGATTCCGAAAAGTAAAGTGGTGAGAGCGAAAAAGCTTTTGTTTTTAGTTCTAAGTGCTTTAACCAAAATCCATAAGCCCGCAAACATAACTAGAATTGATAGTGCAAAAGGTGGATTAACTAATGTTGAAATAGATTGTTGCGACCAAAAAAGTGATTCGCCGTTAATCTCACCATTACGTAGAAGTGTTACTATCCACCCCCAACCTCCCCCAAAATAAACAAAAAACGCTGACCAAAAAGCGCATCGTACGGACTTCGTCCAGCTCAGTGTAAACTTATATACAAAATAGCCGATAAAAAATGCCAAAATCGGAGGTAATATTTGAAAATACAACGTATGAATTGGAATAAAGGTTAATTTGTGAAGTATAGCAAGCAGTAAGTCAAAACCAATGTGGTAGTTTTTTATCGTCTCACCGGCGAAAATCGGCATTTCCCAAGTTCCTTTTGAAATGCTTTGTGCTAAAGCAATATGCCAAACACCATCATGGGCATTTGGTCCCCAAAACCCCATCCCGAACGAGTAGGTTAATCCGCTTTTAAACATCACAAGCGACCAAACAAAAGTCCCCACAAGAATGAGGGTAATACCTGACAGGTTAACCTCTTGAAAAGATAGCTTTAATACCCTTTTTAGCATCGGCCAAAATAGAAGAACCCACAATTGCGTACATAGAAGTTACATAAATAATTGCCCCCATTCCTACCAGGATCCAAACTGACATGACAGAGAAAGGTAAAACACTCCGCACAAGAATCAAGACTATTGACATAGCAAGTGTCCCCAAGAGAGGACGAATTATGGAATCAAAAACATTGAATTTGACAACTTTGTAAGCGATAAACATTGCAAATAAAGAACTTATACCTACCAGCGAATATCCAAAAGCAGCACCATTAACGCCATATTTCAAAGCTAAGCCTGGAACAAATAACCAAGTTAAAACAGTCCACATTATCATTAGTTTGAATGTAGTTTTTATTTTTCCTATGGCATTTAGAAGATTCGTTAATTGTGTGGTTGCCGCAGCAAAAAAAGTATTAATACTTATAAATGCCAGGGGTATCAAAGCCGGTTCCCATTTTTCGTAACGCGGAATGATATCGATTAAGATCGGTGCCAAGATCAAAAGACCTGCTGTCGTCGGAAAAACGAGAAAGCTTACAAAAAAGATTGAACGTGTAACGGCTCGTGTTAAATGCTTTGTTTTACCCTGCATCCGGGAAAAAGCCGGAAATGTAACTTTCAATACGTGGTCCATAAAAAGTCTCAAAGGCATATATGCCCATTTTTGAGCCCAGCCAAGAAGTCCGATTCCCGATGCACCTAAAATCCCTCCCAAAAAAGCAGTCATTCCATCGTCTTTTATTGTCGCTAAAAGAGAATTTGCTTGATAGGGAACTCCAAAAGATAATAGTTTCTTAAGCGCCTTTCTATCAAATGCAATTCCGGGTATCCATGGTTTTAAAAGATAAATTGCAACAAGCCCAACTAATCCTCTTATTACGACCGCGTAAGTAAAACTTGTTACTCCAAAACCTTTCCAGGCTAAGGTTACAGCAACCACGTTATAGAAAAGATTTTCAAGTACTTGAGGGAATACCAACTTAGTAAAATCGAGTTCTCTCTCTAATAAAACCGACGGAATTGTCTTCAATGAGGAAAGAAAAAGGGACAAACCCAAAGCATACAAAAGAAACTTCCCCTCTTCGGTTAGTTGATAATAATGCGATAGATACGGAGTAGCGACAAAAAGAATAAGAAGAATATTCAAAACCAAAAATTGCTGGATTGTAAAAGTCGTCCGCAATTCCCCTTCAGATACAGCTTCTTTTTTCTGGATTAGAGCTGCAGCAAGTCCAACGTCGGAAAAATATGCTAAAAAGTTAACAATTGCGGAGATAATCCAAAAAACTCCGAACTCGCTAGGGTTGAGAAAAACGGTTAGAAACCCCGTTGCTACAAGAGATAGTACACTTAAAATAAAGGTCCGTCCTGTCAAAACCGCCACTCCCCTGATAGCACGTTGTTTTACAACTTCAAGAGTTACCTCGGGTGTTGGATCCAAATGTTCTTCAATGGGTTCAGTCTCGGTCACGATTTAAATTGTACCCGATTTTTGAAGGCGGGGTAAATTAAAACTAGGGCGAAAGAAATAATTGAAACTATATTGGCTAGAGTACGAATCGGTGTATTATAAAATTGAATATAAACCAAATGTTTCCCTTTAGGAAGTTTTATCCACATTCGACCCCATTCTTCTTCATTTGGAATAAAGATTCCAACTTCTTTGATATTTGAATCGTCTTTCAAGAATACCCTCCAGCCGGGAAAATGCAGCGTACCGATTCTAACAAGTGTTTCGTCCGAATCTATATTTGCATCAAACTTAACCCAATGTGTTCCCTGCTTCATACCTGAAATTGTACCCTTACCTCCCATAACCTCTGCTAAAGTTTTTTGAGGTTCCTTTGGTGCAGTTTTAGCTAAGAGAGGTAAATAATCGTAAATCCCAGCTGTTTGTTGAAGTTCCCATGCTGCCCCTGAAAATTTTTGCTCATCTGTTAAAGTCCCCATTTTCCCATATTCGGGCCTGAAATAATTCCAGTTTAGAATAACAAGAAGAATAATTAGAAGGAGTGAGATTAAAATTTGTGGGGGAGTAGCAAAAAGCTTTACCAGAAATCCACGTTTTGATTTCCAATCTGATAAAATTCCTGGAATAACTCCTGCAATGAAAGAAAAGGCAAAAATTACAAGAGTTAAAAATCTCCAGGAAAATTGAATGTAGCCTAGTTGTGGAATTGCCTGATAAATCCATATGGATTTCAAATGCGTCATGTAGGCGGAAAACCAGCCTACAAGTAACATGAAACCAGAAACCAGAAGCAGTCGATCTGTCTTAAATTCCCTAATAACTCCAATCTCTCTGATCTTCCTAATCCCCCTAACCAAAAGCAAAACACCTATAACCAACGCCAAAATCCAATGTACATGGCCAATCTGAAATGACATTCTATCTTCTGCTTCCACCCAAACTGATGGTCCATACCCCCAGAATCGAGAAATGAAAAGCTGTCGGAGACTGACAAAGTGAGCCGTATAATCATAGTATCCAACAAGCTGGCTTTTTACTTGGGTAAACTGATTCTCTATTAATGCTGGTAACGTAAAAAATGCCGCTAAACCAAATGCCCAAATTCCACTAATTACAAGTTGTGGTAGACGAGACCACCCACCTTCGCGCCATAAATGAAGAAAAACCCATATTCCAAAAAATGGGGTAAAGATAAGCACCATGAGATTGTGCGACGTAAAGAGTGCGGAGTAGGAGAAGGCGAGAAGAACTACGTTCTTAGTGATTTGTGATTTGTGACTAGTGATTAGTTGATACGAAAATAAAAATATTAAGGGAAAAAATACAAGCGCCCAAGCCTCGTTCATTGCTCCTCGAACATACACATCAACTGCATGATAAGGTGCCCAAATATAAAAAATTGCTGACAAAACCCCACCTAAAGTACCGAAAAACTTTTTTGCCAAGAAATACATTGCGTACCCTGAAGCAATTATTGATAGCGCAAATGTAAGCTTGACAGTATTAACGAAAGAAAAACCGATTAATCTAAAGATCTCCCCTATCAGGTAGGGGAGAGGCGGATAAAAATTAAAAAGAGGAAATCCGAAACCGTACCCCATATCTGGAACCCATCTGCAAGGAATCTGTCCGTCCAAAAAACATTTCTCCATTTGGAGTTGCCTCATCATTTGCAAATCGTCATGCATATTAAAGTACCCGGACTGGAAAATAAGAGATCTCGCCGCGAGCACACCGAAAATAAATACAATAAAGAGTGGAAATGAGTCTTTGTTGAAAATAAATTTGAGAAGTGATTTCACCGATCTAAATGATATCACAAATTTCCCCGGAGAAACTACACTTCAACGTATCTGGAAGCTTTCATTGAAGGATCGTGATCTACATAAAAATTTCTTTCCCATGAATGTTTTTTAAGTCCATTTATAAGCTCTCTGCTTAAGTTCCTTCCATCTGAAACAGATGTATTTGCCTCAACATATTTAACTTTCCTAGTTCCTGGTATTACTGACGATATTTCAGAGAAAGACAATACAAATCTGAGAGCAAGTTCTGGAATAGTTTTTGCTTCTCCATTAAGTAACTTTTCTAACTTTTTAACTCGTTCAACTACCTTAATCAATCTATCTTTTCGAAAATAAATAGATCTCATAGGATCTTTAAATTTTGAATTTAAAGTCAGCCGACCCGTCAGTCCTCCTTCGTCCAGAGGAACTCTAACTATTAACCCAATGTTTTGTTTTTTGGCATAAGGAAAAAGTTTTTTAATTGGCTTTTGGTGAAAGATATTAAATATAAGTTGAATGGTTTGTATCAATCCAGTGTCCAGAGTTTTTATACAATTACTAGGTTGATAATCGTTTATTGAAATTCCCCAAAACTTTACTTTCCCAGACTTAGTAATTTTCTCTATGGTTTTTTTCCATCCTTCCTCTTTCGCAAAATCATCTTGCCAGACATGGAACTGCATCAAATCAATCGTGTCTGCTTTCAAATTACGTAAAGAACTATCTACATATCTTTCTATGTACCTGTCTGGGAAAACTTTAGATATTGGAATTCCCTTCCAAGCAGGCCATTTCCTGTTCTTGGGAGGAATTTTTGTAGCAATTATTACATTATCTCTGAGCTTAGATTCTTTGAGAAACTCGCCAATTAATTCTTCCGAAGAATGGAGCCCTAATTTTTTATAAGCGGTAGTTCTTCCATAAACCCAGGCAGTATCAATGAAGTTACCACCCAATTCCACAAACCTATAGAGGGCACGTAAACTTTCCTTCTCGTCCGGAGGATCCCAACCCCAAGGTTGACCTGCCAACTGCCAAGTCCCCATTCCAACTTCGGAAATCTTTAACCCCGTTTTTCCTAATATCCTATATTTCATAAACCAAATATATCGCTCTACTTCAATTTTTTAAAGATTTATCTGTTACTTCAAATAATAAAAGTGCTTCGCGGGAACCATCTGGGCGAACTGCCTTACCATAGGTCGCCAGTAATTCTAAATCTGATGTCTCAAGATCCCCTAAAAATCTTGATGAATTTACGACAAGATATGTTTTATTTCCAGCGAGCTTTGATTCCTTCAGACTTTCTGGCGCATCCTTAAGGGAAAGCCCGACACCAATTACTATAATTTCTGGGACGTCATTCAAATACATTTGCAGACCATCAGGCAATGTGCCGAAATATCCTTCTGTTCCGACCACAAACTTTTGGTCAGGATTTAACCAATGCTCTTCACGAACATATTCAGAAACTTCTTTTATACCATAACCCGAAGTCCACTCTTCTAAGTATCCCGACCTCTCGCTTCTCGGCAAATTTGCGGATTGTGGATCAGTCAAATATTGATAATCAAGGTACAAAGAATGCAATACAAAAACAATCATTAGGCCAGTAACAATTCTTTTCCCGATAATCCAACGTAATCTACCTCCGAAGTTGATTGGCTTGGAATATCGGGAATAACCAAAAGCCAACGATGAAATAATATAAAGATATGGAACAGAAAAATAAATATAGCGGGCTGTCATCGTTTTCGAAAATTCAGCCGCCGCGATAATCGGAAGGATCCCCCACGCAAGTAGTATTAAGGTCTCTCTTCTTTTTTCTTTCAAACCAACATAAGTTCCGATGATAATTAGTAAAACCAGCACACTTGGTCCAAGTATCCAAAAGTATTCCAAAATTCTATCCAGAAAGGGTTTGAAAGGGTCAAGTGGAGTTTGAAAAATATGTGATAAAGGGTAAACATAATCTTTGTTTCTAGATGCGATCATATGGAAATTTGGTCCAAGTCTTAGGATGTTATACATTCCGTAAGCAATCACGTAAGTAAATGTGAATAGGAAGATAAAAATGGAAAATCTATTGAACCTTTCCCTTAATTTCTTCGGCCATTCGTGAAGAATTAAAGTAAGAGGTATTAGTGTGGCAAAAAAAGTAGCCGGGGTTTTTGTTAACAACGCTCCACCTAAAGAAAATCCTGTTAGCATGGCAGTATCTAGACGAACTTTACGAACAGTAATTACTGCAAAAACCAAAGTCCAAACGCCAAACATAGTTAAGCTTGAATCAGCAAGTGCAAGTCGATCGAAAAAAATACTAAAAGGAGAAATTGCATAAATTAGACATGCAAACCAGGAGATTTTTCGTGACTTAAGAAGTATCCGGATCAATACAAAAATCCCGATTAAGGTTCCTAAACCGGAAAATACCGAAACAATTCGTCCTGCAACTAGTGGATCCGAGAAAACTTTAAAAAACGGTATTACTGCCCACATAAAAAGAGGTTGCTTCCCATCAGATAAAGGCAGAAATCTCAACGTCGGTTCTGCCCTCATCACTTGAGCCCAACGAATGTAGATTGCTTCGTCACCAAAAACTGGAATAATTGTTAAATTATAGATCCTAAGAATAAAAGCAGTAATCAAAATTCCACTTCCAATTAGAATTTCCTTTCCCTGTTTTTTCCAAAAATTTTTCATTATAACTATATATACCTTGAAGGTTCTCTCCTTATAAGGTGTCAAATTTGTCGAATTCTCTTTACTAGTATCTTATCCCTATCGCTTTTTATTATCTCATATTCATTGCTTTTTATTCCCAAACGGTCGAGGCGCCATTGATATGTAATCAAAACAAAGGCCTCTTCTCCCTCGAAAATTCCTTTTAATTCTTCATTTTGAATTTGTTGTACATTTTTCTCGGAGTAAAAAATTGCAACCGGAACAAAATCTCCATCAATGTAAAATTTTTCATCATACTTCCCTGCCTCCTTCGAAAGGATTGCCTCATCGGAAATAAAGCGCGGAATATCAATAAATTCATACCAATTTCTTCGTCCTTGAAGATATGAGTAATAAAAACTAACAGTCAAAAGGGCTACGAAAATGGAAGGAATTGTTATTATATTTAGAAGTTTGTACAGATTTCGATAGCTTTTTCCAGTTTTTTTAAAGAAAGATAGAATAATTTTCCCCACCCTTTCTAATAAAATCCAAGTAAAACCAAAAAAAGCGAGTATCAAAAATGGATGTAAGGGAACCAATTGCCAAATATGGCCTTTTTCAGAGAATATAAAGGGTGTAAAAAAGGAAAAGAAGAAAATAGTAAGAATCAAAAACCTTTTCTGAAAAGTAAAAGTTCCTAAAATAATTGCTAATATCCCTGGCCAAAACCACTTCCCTATTCCACCATGAAGATATTCTTTTATCAACTTTAAGTTATCCGAAAATGAAGTCTTTACTTCTACTCCTGGAAGGCCGATTTTAAAATAATGTTGTAAAAAACCAGGATCTTTTGAAACTCTATACAAAAACCAGCCTCCAATTAAAAATAGAAAAATCAGAAGCGGTTTTATAATATCTTTCGTTTTCAGCTTCTTGGATGTAAGTAAAATAAATAAAACAACCGGAAGTATCGTAAAAGGGACCGCCGTTTTGATTAAAAATAAAAAGGAAAGGCTTATTACAAAAGGAGGCAAAAATTTTTTACTCTCTGCCGAGAAAACTGCGAGATAGATAGTTAAAACGAAAAAGAAGGTTAGCGGCACATCAAGATTTCCGGAGCGAGCTCGAAATAAAAACCACGGCGAGGATGAAATTGCAATGGCGGACGCAAAGCCAACCACTTTGTTAAATAATTTCCTACCAAGCAGATACGTAAAAATAAGAGACAGCAATCCGGTTATGGCTGAAGAAAATCTCGCCGAAAACTCGCTAACTCCAAAAACTAAGTAGTTGACCGCAGTTAGCAAAAAACCTCCAGGCGGATGATCTGTAAAAGTACGGCCGTTCCAAGTGAGATTTATCGGATCAGTATTTTTCAAAATATTTCTCGAGATGTCTGCGTACCACGCTTCATCAAAACTAACTAATGAAGATTGACCAAGTTTGTAGAAAAAAAGTGGAGCTAAAGCTAGCAATAAAAAAACCGCCAGAAGGTCGAGTTTATACTTAAACATCTTTATACAAACCTTTTAAATCATTTAATTTAACTCTCAGAATTTGGGTTAACATTTCTTTAGATTCTCTTGCATATCTCCCAAATACACCGCCCTTACTTTTACTAACGTCGATATCTTTCCATTGAACAGGAACTTCTTCGATTCGGAAATCTATTTTTTTAATGATGTGTAGTAACTCCACGTCCCAGCTTGTTACAGTCCAACCTTTAACTCTTTTTTCTTTTCTAAAAAATTCAAGTTTGGGAAAACTCCTTAGCGCTACTTCCTTCCTGAAAAGTTTAAATCCACACTGAGTATCGTCGATCTCGGGTAGTATAAAAAGTTTTCTTACCGCCATAAAAACAATTGAGCCAATTCGCCTATAAAGTGGAAAGTTTTTGCGTAATAGTCCTCTAGAGCCTATCACGGCACCAATGTTTTTAGCCAAAAACGGAAGTAATTTACCAAGTTGATCAATTGGAGTTGACTGATCCATATCGCTAAACAATACATATTCACCTTTTGCCGACTTGATTCCAAACCAAAGTGCGGATGGCTTCCCTCCATGCGGATTTTCAAGTAACCTAAAATTCTTCCAACCCTTAATCTGGGATTTAATTAAATCTTTACTTCCGTCTGTACTCCCATCATCGGAAATTATAACCTCCCAAGAAAAAACTTTATTCTTTAAAAAGTCGTGCACCTCAGAAAGCACATTCCTTTTCAAATTCTCCTCCTCGTTATAGCAAGGAATAATTACTGATAAAAAAATCTTCTCCATATTTCCTGCTTCATTGCTTTATTACTCAGTATACCCCAGCATTGGATCTGTAAGGTTAGAATTTTCACCAGAACAACTAATTTTAACTTTTCCCGAATCATAAGTATCGTAGTCCGGATAGATTAGACCTATGGTTCCAAACGTTTTATCCTCTAGGAATATCTTTTTCAAAGGATATACTATTGTATACACAGGACTACCGCTATCGGGTCGATTGACGTGCAAACCCTCCAGCCAGAAAAAGTATCTATAGCCCTTATCCTGTCCGGGGTCTGTAATATAAGAGACCGCAACACATGGGTATCCACGCTGTGTTGCATCGGCCTTGATTTCGGCAACCACCGCCTTTCTATATTTATAACCGCTTCGATTAATAGGCATTGTAAAAAACCTGTGTAAATTGATGCTAAGAAAAAAAAGAAGTACACCGATTCCAATTTTTTTAAACTTCTTTTTTGAACGTAAATAAGAGATTGCGGAAGTTATGATAAAAATCCAAACAACCATCATTCCGTTAAGGTAATACTCTGACAAAATTTTCGAGTATAAGGAGAAAAAGCCAATAAATATTAAAATCCAAGAAAAAATCATTATTCCCCAACTCCGAGAAATAATTTTTTTGAGGGATAAATAAATTAAAAGTAAAACCCCAACAATAAAAAGTGTTTCATAAGAAATGTCTAAAAAATCTCCCCACAAAAATCCTCTCAAATTTTTACCGGCCAAATGAATCGTCCTCGCAAATTTCTCAAAACCGCTGACTATGTCATATTGATCTGTGGTCAATGCGATTATTAATGCTTTCGTTTGGGAAAAACCATGTCTTATTTCAAAAACCAGAAGTGGTACCATTGTTACTGTAAAAATTACTAATCCAAAAAGAAGTGCCCGAAAGTCAATTTTCTTTCTTGCAATCAATATTGCAAGGGGAACGAGAGGAAAAACAAGGACAAGTGCTACGTTTAGATGCCAGATCAAACCTGACAAAATACCTAATAGTATAAATGCATTTCTTTGTTTATTAAGTAAAAGAAGTTGAAGTCCGTATAAAAACCAGACAGACCAAAGTATTACCGGCATGGTGGGAACAACTTCTCGATCGTTAAATATTGTATAAAAAGAAAATGTGTATAAAAGTGCCGCGAAAAGACCCGCCTTTTCATTAAATATTTTCCGAAATACAAAATAAAAACTGAAAATTGTAAATACTCCCAAAAGTGCAACTAAGTAACTGCCTCCAATAGGATCCATTCCGAAGATAAAATAGAATGGTATTAAAAGATAATAAAAAAGGGGACCAATAAAAATACCTGTTGTAGATGTTTCCTGGCCGATCAATCTTAAGTGTTTATTGACTAAAACATCTTTGATAAACCAGCCAGCTAAATCTTGATCATGAGAGTATAAAAAGAGTTCCTGTGCATTATAGATTCTTAAAAAGAATCCAATTACTAAAATTAGTACTAAAAGCTTATTCCTTTTTACGAAGTTAACCATTTAAATCCTTTTTCTTCTTTGTACGGTAATGCCGCCGAATTTTACTTCCTCCTCAATAACACTATTCTCTTCGTACCTCGAAAGCCAAACTTCCAGTCTTTCAGGATGCGGAGGATCAACTTCGTAAAGAACGTAGACGGTTTTCTTTTGTGGTTCTTTAATCATCCCGCACAAATTGTCTCCGCATCTTTTAGTGGCTTGCCACAAAAACAAATAGTCGTAAGCATGGGGAATTACAGGAGGAACGTAAACATCTACGTTAAATTGACGAGAGCACTCCTCATCCTGAGCGACCGTAGGAAGTCGAAGGATCTCCTCTGGATCACAAAGTTGATTCGCATCTTCAAACACCCAATTTACAGACTGAAGTTGATTACCCAAAGTTATATGTGTCGGACCATCGACTCCTGCATAAATAAGATTTCTATCAAGAGTTCCACTTAAATTGCAAAAGTATAAGAAGAAGACTAAAACGAGTATCTTTCCTAGAAAATTTTTCCATAAAAATCCTAAGCCAATTGAAAAAAGTAAAATCATCGGTAGATAGTAGCCAGTCATGTAGTAGTCATAAATGTTTCCGTAATTACCTTGAAAAAAGAAATATCCAATCATTGGGACGCCAATAAAAATTATTAACAGAGAAATTGTTTTTGGAATTTTTCTTAACGCAAATACTATTCCGAGAAGACCTGCAAGGTAGTAAATGTTTGCGTATTTCACAATGCCGGGAAAAATTTTCGAACTAAAAACTCCCCAGAAAAAATCTCGTTTCTTAGTTAAATTGTAAGAGGTAAACGGCGACTGAAAACTTTTTTCTTCAACCAGTACTTTTTGAAAATTGTTGAAAAGGATATTCTCATGTTTGTAATTGAAAGCAATTTGAGGTAGCAGTGTTAAGCCGAAAAGCAATATAGAAATTACAAAAATAACTTTATTGGGTAATACCTTTTTGTTCGTCAAATATAAATACATCCAAAAGATAATAATCATTGGAATATAAAAAATCGCGCTCGCAGCCTCGAAATGAAGAGAAACTCCTATTAAAAGTGCTAACGAAAACCATAAGAATTTAGTATTTTTAACCTTTCCTTCAACAAGTTTCCACATCGAAAGTAAAAGTAAAACACTCGTCAGAAGAATGGGCGTCGGATTGGCTAACCATCGCCCCGCCAAAACCATGTAGTAAGAAAATCCAGCAATTGCTGCTGCAATTAGTCCTGTTACACGACTTTGTATTTGCCAGCCCAAATAGTACGTAACTCCTATAGCAATGGTAGTTAACAATGCTAAAAAAACTGCTGGATAAACAGGGCTTCCCCCACCGATCAAATAAAAGGGAGCAATTAAATAGTAATAAAAAGGACCCAAAAAAATTCCAGCCAAACCTGTAACAGGCCCGATTAAAAACGGTTTTCCTTCGTGCCAAAGTTTCCAAATTACCAAAGCATCTCTTCCCTGATCAAAATAAAATCTTAATAAATCCCCCGTTCGATAAGCTCTGATAAAAAAGGCTCCTACTAAAATAATTGTTAGCAGAAAATAAACGATTTTGTGAAATTTTAGTTCGTTAATCCAGAATTTCTTAACCGAAGTTAAATATTTCAACATTGGTTGTACTTATTTTACCCTAAAACCTGGAGAAGTTTCTCTACTCTTGGTTTGAAGTAGTCAGGAAGCTCGTCAAAATTCTTAAGTTCCTCTTTTGTAAACCATTTTACTTCTTCCTGATCCTCCAGAGGTTTTGCAACGCCTTTTTTCCACCTGCATAAAAATGTTAATCCTACTACATGGTGACCGGAAACTCTAAAAAAACCTTCGTTTCCAACCAACAGTATCTCGTCTTCAATTTCAACTCCCACCTCCTCCATTACTTCTCGCTTGAGTGTTTTTTCCAAAATTTCCCCCCCTTCTTCCATATCAACTTTTCCACCCGGTATAAACCATATCCCAGGCGATTGCGGGTCGCTCGAGCTTCGTTTTGCAAGCAGAATTTTTCCGTCCTTTTCAACAAAAGCAAAAACTGCTACAACGTGCGCGTTAATATCTCTTTCTTTCTGTTTCAGCATAATTTATATACGAATTCTAGCATGAAATCTGATAAAATTGCTTGTATGGATATAGAGTTTGAGGCAAAATTTTTGAATATTAACAAAGAAAACACCCGCACGGTATTAAAAAACGCTGGTGCAAAATTATTAAAACCAGAATTTCTTCAAAAAAGAGTTACTTTTAACCTTCCCAAAGGTCATGAAGTTAAAGGCACTTGGGTGCGAGTCAGAAATGAAACGGATAAAATAACTATGAGTCTGAAAATTATCAGCGGCGAAAAAATTGAATATCAAAAGGAAATTACTTTAAAAGTAGACAATTTTGAAAAAGTAGTAGAATTCTTAAAAGGAGTTGGTTGCGAAGAAAAATCCTATCAAGAAAACAAAAGGGAGTTGTGGCTATTGGATGATGTAGAAATAACTATAGATGAATGGCCTTTTATAGAACCCTTCGTGGAACTCGAAGGAAAATCCGAAGAAGAAGTTAGAAAAGTTAGTGAAATGCTTGGATTTAACTGGAAGGAAGCGGTTTTTGGTTCAACTCACCTTATAACAAGTAGAAAATATAATATTCCTGAAGAAATCCTAAACGATCAAATTCCCAGAATTGTTTTCAATGAAGAGAATCCATATCTTGCCTGGAAAAAGAAGAATAACCAGTAAAGTTATTTTGCCCCAGTCAACTTTTTAAATACTTCAAATGTTGCAAGTATGTCCGTCATAGCCCCATGTCCTTCTCCTTCTCCATGTTTTTCATGTATTGGAATTTCTAAAGTCCTACAAACCGAACCTAAACGTAATTCTGCAGGTTCTTTTTTATCTCGAAAATAGTAGTAAGCAATAGAAATACAATCTATAAGATGGTAATCAAAACTATGTTTAATGTTGTATTTTTTGAAACCTTTTTCGAGAAAGTACCAATCAAAATCTACTTTCCAACCTGCAACCATAGCATTTGGAGCAAGTTTTGCAATGTCCTTTAATATCTTCTCTAAAGGTTTCGCATCTCTCCATTCTACCTCGGAATATTTTGATATTCTAAGAGCTTCCTCGGAGGCTATCTCCAAATGCATCGGTCTGACCTTAGCATAGTATTTCTCTTTGATAGATAATAATCTTCCGTTTACAAGTAGACAGCCAACTTCCAGTATCTCGTGTTTTTCGAAATCTAATCCAGTTGTTTCAAGATCAACAAATAAAATATCTCTATCTCTAAAATTTATTTTTTCTTCTTTGGCCGACATAATTACTATGTATAACTTACAGGAACTTCCCTTTCAAGTTATTGCGAGTGAATTAGTTTAAATAAAATTGTTCCGGAAACAGCCCATTGACTCTCGATTTTACTCCATCCGAAATTGGCGACTTCTGCTTTAGGATCGTGGGTAGGATCACATTTGTCTTGCGGCAGTTCACAAACAACAAAAAGTTGATCTGTTATTGTATCATCTGCTCGTTGTGGATCAATTTTAACAAAAGGTTCCCCCCACATTTCCAAAAAATACTGATACGCTCCCTCGTAATTTCTTTCGGCAATGACCGCAAGATTAAATTCTCTACCACTCGATTCATCTATAATTTTTTGAGCAACTTCCTCAGTTCTCTGGAGTTGTCTATTCGGAGGATACCGTAAAGGAGAATAACGAATATTTAGTAATACCAAAAAGAATATCGCTAGAAAAATTATCAAATATGTTAACCACCTCAATATAAATATTTTTTCTTTTACGGTTTCTGTTAAAGTTGCTATTATGCCTCCAAAAAGAATGAAAGGAGCAGGAAAGAAAAAGCCGTAATAATGATCATAAATTTCTTGCTTATAAACACCTAAGCCTATTAAAGCTACTCCAATCCAAACAAAGAGCACTAAAAATGCTGCTGAACTAAACTTATCTTTTGTTAATTTTTCTACAGTTCTATGTTGAGATGTAGAATTCGTTAAACGTAATGAAACTTGTCTAACAACTGCCAGTAGAAAACCAAGAACAAAGAAGATGGAAATAAACTTTCCGACCAAAAAATATGTTCCGCTAAGTAGTCTTGTGGTTATCTTTTCAATGATTGACCAAAGTTTTGGTAATGCTGTCCAGGGTCTTGCGGATACGGTTGTTTGTCGTTCAAAGAAAAATCTTCTTATTGCCGAAAAATTCCTCCATCCGTGGCGAGCATCAAATATTAATAATGGTGACATTAATATCGCAAATATTCCAAAACCAAAAAAAGATTTTCTTAAAAATTCTTTCACAACATGAGTTTTACCTTTAATCTTTAAGTATGTTAATAACCAAAAAAATCCGATTACCGGCGCTAGCAATAATCCTAGATAATGCGACTGGAGAACGAAGGCGTAAGAAATTCCCAAAACAATTAACCACTTCCACTCATGTTTTTGCCATATTTCCCAAGTAGCGTAAATACATAGAAGCGCAAAAAAGGGCATAATATTTGGATTCCACGAAGATCGGGAATAAATAATGACTATTGGTGCAGTCGCATAAAGAAGTGCGGATAATCCCGCAGCTGCGGGACCAAACCATTCCCTTGTAATTTTCCAAACAAGAAATATCGTCAATATACCTAAAAGTGCAATCATCACGGCGGGTCCTACCGGAGAAAAGTTTGCCAATAAAAGTGCTGGGGCCATCATGTAGTAGTACAAAGGCCCCAAGTACATATCTCCGATTGAGGTTCCTGGACCGACCAGTATTGGATCAAAATCTACTAAAAGTTTTCTGACAACAATTACATCTCTCCCCTCATCTCCCAAAAAGGTCATGTACTCATCAATGCGGTAAAGTCGTAAGTACGCTCCAACAAGAATTATGATTGCAATAAGTATTGCCTCCAAGCGGTTTTTCTTAACCCAGTTTCTTATCGCTTCTTGTTTATTGTTTATTGCTATTTTAATTTCCGCCATAATTTAAAAAGATCTACAAAGCTTTTAACTATTACGTTCAAATCGGCTCCTGTTCCTTTTCCTTCTGTTCTTGGGTAATGATGCACACCGGCTTCAGCGATTTTAAAACCGTATTTCTGAGCCTTAATTAAAAACTCGCTTGATATGAATGCACCTCTTTCGGATTCCAGTTTAGGAATAGTATCTATAACCTTCTTACTAATTAACTTAAATCCACAATCTACGTCTCTTACATTTAAGCCGAAAAGTAATCTAACAAATAACTGCCATAACCAGGTATTTAATTTACGCCACCATGGAACTGCTCTTTTTAAATAAAAACCCGCAACTAAATCTGCATTCGTTTGCTTTTGTTTTCTTATAAGTTGCGGCAGTTCAGAAATATCAAACTGCCCGTCAGCATCAGTAAAAGCGATCCAAGAATATTTAGAATTATAAAATCCGGACTTTAATGCCCCACCATAACCCTTATTTACTTTATGTGTAATTATTCTTAAATTATTGAACTTAGCTCTTAAATCAGCGAGTTTATTTCCTGTTTTGTCCTTACTTCCATCATTAATAACAATTATTTCGTATTTGTCTGCTAACTTAGGAATTGCCTCAAAGGCGTCTTTTACAGTTTTTTCAATTTTAGATTCTAAATTGTAAGCAGGAAAAAACACCGAAATTTCTTTAATTAATTTCGCCATACGCTCAAAGTCTAGCATATTGACCACGGAAGATTCCATAAATAGTTTGTTTGTATCCGTAGACTAGTCCACGGATACAAGTTCCATATTGACACAGGCCAAATAAAAGACGAAAATCTAAATGATGCAGAAGAAAATAATCAACAGAAAAGAAGTTTATACACTTTCATTAATTGAGTGTGAAAAACTCTTTAAAGCTGGAACAAAAGCAATCCAGAATACTTATCCGGAAAAGGGTGTTGGATTCTCTGTAGCTCTTTTGACTAAATCCGGAAATATTTATACCGGGGCTTCATACGGATCGGACACTGCCACATTAACTATGCACTCGGAAGCTTCTGCTTTAGCCCACGCCGCTAACCACGGGGAAACAGAAATCATTGCGATAACCGGACCGAATTGTCATATTTGCAAACAACTTATTTGGGAAAGCAGTTTAAGAAGCGGTATTGATACACTAGTTATTCTCAAGGAAAAAGGAAAAATCAAACAAATTCCAATTTCCGAATTAATGCCTTATCCTTGGCCCGATGAAAAAGGTAATAAGTAAAAAATTTTTTGTTCCAGTTCCCGAAAAATCACAGCCGTATAATTTTAATTTCTTTCTGACCCACTACGTTTTTGCGCCCTGGGTTGTTGAAGGAAACGAACTTGTTCGATTGTTTAAACTCGACTCAGGGAAATTTGTACTGACCAGAACTGGTTTTAAAGAAAAGCCTAAGCCTTCTCTTATAATTACACTTTACTCTAAAAATATGCTAATCAATGACGAACAAAAACGTCTTATTGAATTATTAACGTGGATTTTTGATGTGAATGAAGAAGTTAAATACTTTTATGAAGTTATTTGTCAGGAAGATCCAGTTTTAAAAGCCGCTTCCGAAGAAATTTACGGTGCACACTTGCGGACAGACCCTTACGTTTTTGAGTCTGTGCTGGGAGTAATTGTTGCTCAGAATGTTTTATTCAAAAGAATTTACGAGATGCAAAGACTTCTTTGTGAACGATTTGGAGAAAAACAAAAATTTAAAGGCAAAGTCTATTACACATTTCCCTCACTTGAAACGCTCGCAAAGGTTGATATTTCTGATATACGTGCTTGTAAAGTAGGATATAGAGATAAATACATAAAAGGTGTTGCCGAAAAGATTGTTAAAGAGAAAATAAACCTCGATGATCTTCGTAAAATTAAAGACATTGAAAAAATCAGAGAAAAACTTATAGAGTTGCCTGGTGTTGGTCCATATACAGCCGATTTAACTATTGGAATAGGATTTCGCCTTCCAACTTTTCATCTGGATTTATTTAGCCGTGAAGCACTTTACCAATTTTACTTCAAAGGCAAGGTCCTCCCAGATGAAAAACTCAGGAATTTTGCTGATAAAAAATGGGGGAAATGGAAACACCTCGTAATGCTTCTTCTTACAACAAATACTGATGATTGGGCAAAAAAAGCGGGTTTTAGATTCCGCTTAAAATCGGGAGCAAAAAATTACTGAAAAACTTCAAAACTTAGGTCTATTTGTTAAATAGACGAAAACGTTATATCATTTTGACTAAGGTAACCGTGAAATTAAAAAAAATTTTAAGCATTGTATTTATTTCACTTCTCCCCACAATTTTGTTGTGGATTCCATTTTTTGTTAGATTACAAAGCGTTTGGGGAATCCCGATACCACCAAATGGAATGGGAACAATCGTAGCCAACTACGATGGACCGCTATATTTAGTAGTCGCAAAGACTCTTTATAATCCGGAATTAGTTGGCAACTACGAATTCGGACTTCCAAGCCAATACTATGCGGCCCACTTCCCTCTTTACCCTTTACTTGTAAGAACATTTGCGCCTATTTCCGGATTTCCCTATTCAATGCTCTTCGTCACCTTACTCAGCTCCATCATTGCAACATACTTTTTTTATGTCTTTATTCAGGAATTTGTTAAAAAAGAAAACGCACTTTGGGTTACTTTTATATTTGCCTTATTCCCAGCTCGGTGGTTAGTCGTCCGCTCAGTTGGATCAGTAGAACCCTTATTTTTAGCCTCAATTATCGCTTCGCTACATTATTTCAGAAAAGAAAGGTATCTATTAGCAGGGTTTTGGGGCGCAATTGCACAAATTACAAAGTCTCCTGCAATTTTACTTTTTATTGCTTATTTCCTTTACTTAACATTACCCAAACTTAAAACATTAGCTACTATCACTGCCTCCAAGTTGGCTACAACAGTCGATTTCAAAAAGATTTTCTCAATATGTTTAATTCCAATAGCACTTCTCTCTGTTTTTATTTTTTATAAAATACAATTAAATGACTTTCTGGCATACTTTCATTCGGGGGACAACATTCATCTTTTCTTTCCCCCATTTCAAATTTTTAATTACTCGGCTCCTTGGGTAGGAACTTTTTGGTTGGAAGAAGTAATTTTTGTCTATCTTTTTGGCATCTTAGGTCTTCTTAAATTAATAAAAATGAAGGAAACTCAGATCGCGTGGTTTGTGGGAATCTTCTTTTTCTCTATACTTTTTGTATCTCACCGAGATCTCATCCGTTACTCGCTACCCATTGTTCCGTTTTTATTTGCAGCATTTTCGGATACCCTAGTTAAAAAAGAATTTAAACTGGTTATGGCCATCTTACTAATTCCAATATATCTTTTTTCCCTATCCTACATTTCCCAAAATGTTATGCCTATCTCCGACTGGGCCCCGCTTTTGTAAATAATTAATTGGTATTATACAATTGCGATACTTCGGCCGAACTGGTTTTAGAAAAGGAACATGGATGATTTATTCTTCTAAGTTCTAGCCCATACTGTTTGCTTGAAAACTGGCAGAACAAAAAGTTCGCGAAGTCTGGAATTGAGAGTTGAATTTTGACAAATAGGAAGTCTTTCTTCTCTATAACTCAAAAGATTCAAATACTTGCGTGCAACGTCTACGACGCCACTCCTGTAGATAGGATCTTCGGGAGACTGTAAAGCTAATTCCGAGACCTCTGTCCATCTGTAGTCTGTAAGCTTGAAGCTGTCTAAATTATCAAGATCACACAATTCTCGCGGTAAGGTAATTTGAAATGCATTAACCCCAACATCCGCTATATTAAGTCTCATAAAAGGTAATCTATCCTCAGGCAGAATTAATCCCATAAGACTACCACGAGCTGAGAGAAATCCATTTACCGCCCAAGGTGTAGCTACTTCCTGCTGGAAAATCCTCAAAGCCCCTTCTCTAGGTATTCCTTTTGAACTAAAACCCATTGGGAAGGTCCATGCACCAAATTTCTTCCCGTATTTATCGTTTGGAGGTGATACGTCTCTTCCGACAAGTACAACATCTTCGTTTCCTTCTGGTTGTATAACTAACATTGTTCCAAATCTCCTGATTTCCTCCTCCGGAGTATCGGTGAAGGCTAGATTTTGCCAAATTCTATGTAGAGTTGGAAATGATACTTTTTCTTTCAAGCTTGGAGGCATAGATTTATACAATCTCTCAATAGGCAGTTTGCTACTTACAATTTCCTGAAAGAAATAGAAGGCATGCTTCATACCGGAATTGTAACCTTTCAGTTTAATTATTCCTCTCTTATCTAGTTCTCTGTGCAACTCTGCAAATGACACCCCATGTTGAGGGTGTAATCTGATTACCGTATCTACAGATCCTAACTTGAAATAAGCCCAAACAAAAGGATCATAATAGGAAGAACCTTTTGTTTCTTGAGTAGTATCTTCGTATTCCAGAGTCATACTCTCATTTCTTCGAAACTAATTATTAGTCGGTTAAATATGGAGTAAACCCACGTAAAAGGAGAAATGGATTAGGATCTATTTTTCTTAAAAATCTTTGCAAGATTCCAGCTTTTCCAGATAACTACGTTGTACATGAAGTAGTTGTAAGGAAGTACAAGAAACACAATTATAATGGGGAGAGCAAGTTGTCTATATTGCGGACCAAAAATAATATCAGATAGGCTCCCGAAAACAACCTGAATGATAAGTGCTCCAGCGCTAGTCAGATTAAACTGAAAGAATTTCTTGACTAAATTTGTTAATCCGGTTATTTTTTCAGTTTTGAATGTCCAAATATTGTTAAAAATAAAATTATTTATTATCGCGAGCTCAGTTGAAGCTCCCCAAACTAACGGTCCTGGCCATTGCCATTTCGTAAAAAGCCACAAACCAATTGCATTGACCAAATACCCCGCAAAACCAACTGTTCCGAACTTAATAAACTTAGCCTTATCCTTGATTCCCAAAATGATCGCAATTTTGAAGGTTGCAATCATCTCCTTTGTATTAAACTTTGATTTATCAGTTGTCCTTGGTCTAAATTCTAATGGAACTTCAACCGTCTTTTTTGCGTTTTTAATAGACTGGTATAAAAGATCAACTTTATATGCAAATCTTTCTTTTTCCATTAAGTTATCAAGGTCGATTTTATCTAATACTCCTCTGATTCTTGTTAATCTGAATCCCGTCGTTAAGTCGTGAATTGAAGGCTTAAGAAAAACTAAACGGATAAATAAATTGCCTGCAAAGCTGATAAATTTTCTGAAAAATGCCCATTCTTTTGGAACCGAACCCCCAGGGATATATCTCGAACCAATAATATAATCTGCACCCGACAGATATGCATCAACCATCGGTTTGACGAATTGCGGCGGATGTTGTCCATCTGCATCCATTTCCATGACAGCATCGGCACCAAGTTTGTAAATCGCATATTTAAATCCCGTGACATACGCGTTTCCTAATCCTTTTTTCTCACCCTGCTGAACAATGTGAAGATTTTTCCTTTTCTTCATTTCCCCTTCCACAATCTGGGTCATCCCATCGGTTGAATTATTATCGGCGACAAGAAGGTGCATTTCTGCGTTAATTTTGGGGAATACCTCGTCAAATAAGGTATCAATCATCCGCTTGATATTTTCTGCTTCGTTCCAAGCAGCCATTACAATCACAACTCGTTCCATATATTAAATCGTAACAGAAATGTTTGAGCCAAAACAAGGGGAAAATATTCAAACAGCAGTTGACAAAAAAGTTAGTAAAGTCGCAACTTCAATTAAGAAGAGTTAATGGCTATATCTATATTGCAAAATACTTAAATACTATATAGTATTTAAGTATGACAAAGATTTCTAGAATTCCTTTAAGGACAGATGTTTGGGAAAGAATATTTGATTTATTCATAGAAACATTGGCAGATCTAAAAGACAAGCAGAAATTTGCGGCTTTTGTCGACGATTTCTTCTCCCCGACAGAAAAAATTATGTTTGCTAAGCGTCTGGCATTAACTGTTTTACTTGCAAAAAGTCATGATTATCAAAGCATTAGACAAATACTTAGAATTAGCCCTCCCACTATTGCCAAAATGAGCTTAAAAGTCAAATACGAAGGAAAGGGTTTACATCCAGTAATAGAAGGTATTTTCAAAAAAGAAGCAGCACGAATAATCTGGAAAGAGATTGAGAGTTTATTTGATATACCCACTAAAGGCTCGCTAAGATCACCCGAAAGTTTCAAAAGAAGAATTTCAAGAGAACAAAAGATAGCACAGCTTAAAAGCGAATTCTAAATACTTAATTACTATATATTAATTAAGTTTAAGCAAACGCCCAACGTATACTACTATTCGTACCTGATTGCTTCTATGGGTGGGAGTTTGGCAGCACGGCGGGCGGGGAAAACTCCAAAGAAAATTCCTATAGCAGAAGAAACAATTAAGGAAATTAACACTGCAAAGACGTTAATTGAAGCTGGGAAAAATATGCGTACAATGGCAACTATTCCTGTTGCCAAAAGTAATCCCAAAATACCTCCAAATAGAGAAAGAAGAACCGATTCAGTTAAAAACTGTCTTAAGATATCGTTTTCTGTTGCTCCAACCGCACGTCTTATTCCAATCTCCTTGGTTCGCTCAACAACCGTTGCATACATAATATTCATGATTCCGATTCCGCCAACAATTAACGAAATGGAACCTATTGCAATGAGTACTCCGTTTACGATATTAAATATCTGATTTACAGTTGAGAGAATTTCTGTTTGCTCTGTTACGGTAAAATCGTTTTCTTCATACCTTTTTAAAAGTACCTCCTTGGCCCTCTTTTTAATAATATCAACTTCATCTTCGTTAGTAGTACCCAGATATATTGTAAAGAAAGATTTGTCCGGGTTTAACTTTCCAAAAGTTGTTGTATACGGAATTACTGCCGAATTGTCTTGCTCCCGATCACCCTTTTTCTTTACAACCCCAATTACTTTGAGCCTCTGATCCCCCGCTCGAATCGTTCTTCCCAAAGCATCCTCTGGTTTATCAAATAATCCATCTGCCAAACTAAAACCCAATACCGCATTTTTTGAACTAGCTGTTATATCCCCCTTTTTAAAAAATTCTCCAGTAAGCAATTGTAAGTTGAGGATTTTAAAAGACTCTTCATTAGTGCCTATTATATAACCCAGTTTTCTTTGTCCGTTTGTCTCAATTACCATAGACTTCATAAACATCGGGACAGTATATTCAGCTTCGCTAATTCTCGACAAACTGTTCAAATCTTTTTCGTCAAAAGTTGCGCCTCCCGCAAAGCCGACTCCAAAATTTGCTAAACCTCCTCCTTCTTCGCTCGAAGAAATATTACCGGGAAAAATAATGATCAGGTTGGCACCCAAACTTTCAAATTGTTGCTTCAAATAGTTTTTCAGTCCAAGTCCCAAGGCAATAAGTAGAACAACTGATAGTACTCCAATCATTATCCCCAAAGAAGTCAGCGCAGTACGAACTTTATTTCTTCTGAAGTCTTCTAGTGCGGCTTTTAGTAAATGAGTCCAACCGTTTTGTACTTTCATATTTACAAATATTTATCAACTATTTTCCCGTCTTTAATGTAAATCTGCCTTTTTGTTTGAGCTGCAATATCCTTCTCGTGCGTAACTATAATCATTGTTACACCAAATTCTTTATTTAGGTTTTTAAGAATATCTATAATTTCATCACCCGTCTTACTATCTAAGTTTCCAGTTGGTTCATCTGCTAAAATTATTTTAGGTTGCATAATTAAGCTTCGTGCAATTGCAACTCTTTGCTGCTGCCCGCCAGAAATTTTATTTGGGAAAAAGTTTCTTCGCTCAAATATCCCAAACCTCTTTAAAAGGTCCTCCGATCTCTTTATGGGGTCGAAATCTAAACTATCTTTTGCATATTTAGTCGGTAATAAAATATTTTCCAAAACAGTGAACCGATTTATTAGATTGAATGACTGAAAAACAAAACCCACTGTTTTATTTCTAATTTTTGACAACTCTGCATCGCTTAGTTTTGAGACGTCTTTGCCTTCCAGTATTACTTTCCCAGATGTAGGTTGTTCAAGAAGCCCAATTATATGCATCAAAGTTGACTTACCGCTACCTGAAGATCCGAGGATTCCTATGAACTCTTTTTCTTTTATCGTAAGACTAATATTATCAACTGCCTTAACCTCTTCCTCGCCGAAAAGAAACGATTTGGAAACATTTTGAAGCTTAATCATACACTATGTCGCCTTCTTTAATTTTGTCGCTTATTATTTCTGTAGCTTCTTCGCCTTCTAATCCAATTTCGATGAAGGTTTTGTTCTTTACATTACCCACTTTTAGATATTTCCCGGTAGTATCAGAATTTACAAATTCAGGCGGGATAAAAAGCACATTCTCTTTCTGCGATAAAACAAATTTGGCATCTCCGGTCATTCCAATTTTAAATTTAGTTACTTCGAAATTCTCTGAAGACATTTTCACCTTTACCTTATAAATATCCCCAGTCTCGCCTTGTTTGGGAGTTAATCCCACGAATTCCACACTTCCCTCATACTCTTGGTCTGGAAATGAATCCAAAATCATCGTAACCCTCTGGCCATTAGAAATTTGGTTCACTTCAGTTTGATCCGCACTCACTTCAAAATAAATTGTTTGGGGATTAACTATCTCGATCTGCGATTCCGTAAGGGTGGTATTTATTCCACTAAAAGGATGGGTAATACTTGCGACTATCCCATCGAAAGGTGCTTTCAGTGAAGAATTCCCCAAATTTTTTTGAGCTATCAAGTAGGATCTGTAGGCTTTGTCTCTATTTGTTTCGGCAATAGTTCTGGTCTCACGCTGTGCAAAACTTTCATCTTTCTCGTGCCCCCGAACATCATCATAGGTCTTATCAAGAGAGGCTTCGTATCTCCTTAAATCTGCCTCTGCCTGAAGGTAGGTTTGATTGGCAGCTGTCGTATCAAGTCTTGCCAAAACCTGTCCTTTTTTAACCTGTTCCCCCTCACTTACACCAATATAGTCCAGCTCCCCAGATGAAAGGAAATTAAGACTTGCATGCATCTCAGCCTTAATCTCGCCGGATAAAATTAATTCCTCACGTACAGTACCCTTATATACTCTTGCTGTTTCAACTTCACCGTTTCTTTTTGAAGCAAAATATCTCCATCCTAAAATCACCGCTGTGGTAATTATCAAGAAAATCACTACGCGTCTTCTTGTTTTAAAAAATCTTTTTATTAATCCCATAAACTTGCACAAAAAAACGCTATTGGTTTAGCGCCAAGCTATTTTACTCTCTATAAGAGGTATAATAAAGTGTAGAAAGAGGCTTATGAAAAAAATACTTATCTTTTTGCTAGCAATTAGTTTTGCATTACTTTTCCTAGCGATAACGAGAAAAGGAAATAGTGATGAAACGCCACAATCCAATGAAAGTCTAAAGGCGGGGTGGATTACTAAAAACAAAGTCGAGCCATTAAATTTAGAGTTGCCTCCTGGATTAGAGAAACAGCAAATTTCAGACACATACAAATTTAGGGATCAATATTTTGCCATTTTTCAGAAGAGCAATCTTAACTTTCCCGTAAGTAGCGATGTTCAAAGGTCTGGAGTTTTGGTTGCTAACGAAGGCGATACAAATTGGAAAATCCTACTCGAAATAGAAGACCAACCACGAAACAAAAACAATCCTTACTACGTAGCAATTGAAAACGGACTGATTTATATTCTTATTGTTGATACAAACGGGGCGGGTAGCGGCGAAGGAGTTGCAAAACTTATCGAATCGTCTGATCAAGGAGCAAGCTGGGTTACTAGAGACTGTTTTTACTACGCAGTTGAAACTTTCCTTGAAGCTGCAAATAAGTCTATAAGTTTGTTAGATACAGTCAAAATTTACCCTAGTATAAATCCGCCATTTACAAAAAGGTATGAGTTTAATAAAAACAAAGGGTACTTCGAGCAAGAAAACTGTCAAAACTTAAAGATATTAACCCCTCAGTCCGACAACACAAGCGAACCGACCTTGTAGACTTGGGGTTAATTTTCCTTCCCTAACATGCGAGAAAAATCTTTCGTCTTTAACTGTGTCGATTCTGGAATCAAAAATATTTTCTATAGGAACCCCTACATCAATTAACTGTTTTTTACACAATTCTACAAAATCAACTTTATACTTATTATTGCCAACGTTTTCGATAAACCCATTCCACTTGGTATCATCTTTTTGAGAAGGATTTTCTTTAACGAAGGAGTCTTTTCTCGCAGCCGGACCTATTCCGACAATTAAATCTTTGGGATTTGTTGCGTATAGAGTATTTAATTTCTTGATAGCTTTTCCAACTATATTTAAATCAGCGCCTTTCCAACCAGCGTGGATTAACCCCACCGCTTTGTTAAGTGGATCATAAAAAATTATCGGTAAACAATCTGCGATTAAGAGAAAGAGGAAAATACCATTTCTATTGGTTACCAAACCATCGACATTAACTGATTTTTTCCAATCACGAAGACTTATTCCTTTTAACTCTTCATTCGCTTCAACAATCTCGTCATCATGAGCAACCTGCATTTTTATACAATCATCTAATTTTAGTTTTAACTTCCCCAAAAACTTCCCTCGTCTTTGAACAGTTTTACTTTCCAAATCAAAATTAGCCGACAAATCACCATCATCTTTTGTCGAAAAAGCATGGAAAAGTTTTGGGAACTTAAGAAGTTCGGGAATTTGATACATTGAATCAGAAAAAAACTCCGATTAAGAATCCAGCGGGCAGAAGCCAAATAATAATATTAAGAATAAAAGAAAATATATTTACGCTATATAAAGATAAATCGAAAAGAAAAAATGGCATTAGTATCCCATCAGACAAAAATTTTTTAGCAAATTCCTGATCGTTTTTGATCGGAGAAAACTTATATTTATAATACAAAGTAGGACTAACAATAAGTTTATTTCCTTTAAGTTGGAAGGCTTTATCGTCAAATTTTGCGTAAGGAACGGGAAAACCTGCATAATAGCCGCAATCAAGTATCCTTACAGAGCCGCAACCGACGTTAATAACTATAAGTGACGAAAATAGAGAAAGTGCAACAGCGGTAAGAAAAAATGCGGATAGTGTTAAATACTTTCTATTTAGTCTGGAATTATTATTCATACTAACTTTATTCTACTCCCTCTTGTAAAACTGTTAAATGCTACAATATGAATATGAAAGTTGATATCTTGACACTTTTTCCTGATATGTTTAAAGGACCTTTTGACGAATCAATACTTAAAAGAGCTCAAGAAAAGGGGTTGGTTGAAATAAATATTCACAATCTTCGTGATTGGGCTAAAGATAAACATAAAACAGTTGATGATAGGCCCTTTGGTGGCGGGATTGGCATGATTTTAAAGCTTGACGTTATTGATAGAGCAATTTCATCACTAACCACAGATCACCGAACACCGAACACTAAAATTGTTCTTTTGGATGCAGGAGGAAAAAATTTTACTCAAAAGTATGCGAAAAGATTATCAATGCTTGATCATTTAATCTTAATTGCAGGTCGCTACGAAGGAGTAGACTACAGAGTTCATGAAAAATTAGCTGACGAGGTAATTTCAATAGGAGATTACGTTCTAACAGGAGGTGAACTCCCAGCAATGGTTATTACCGATGCAATTGTTCGACTTATTCCTGGTGTTTTAGAAAAATCCGAAGCTACAGAATTTGAAAGTTTTTCCCAAGCTACTAACTACAAGCTACCAGCTACACTCTTAGAGTATCCCCAATACACTCGCCCCAAAGAATACCGTGGCTGGGAAGTCCCCAAAGTCCTTCTTTCCGGAAATCACAAAGAAATTGAAAAGTGGAGAAAAGAGCAATCTATTGAGAGGACAAAGAAGTCGCGCCCCGATCTTCTTCGTAGATAGCCGTAACAACAAACCTCTTCGTATCTAAAAACCCAGTGCAGGTGTAGAGAGTAATTCTTCTGTCATCTGTTCGATCTAATATCTTTGTCTGATTAGGTGTTACAACCTGCGTATGGGTAATTTTAAAAGTTTTTTTGGTTCCGTTTGAATAATAAATCATAATCTCCTGGCCGGGCTTCGCTTTAGTTAGGTTTCCTAAAAGACTCTTCCAGTTGTGGCCGTAAATGACACTATTTCCGAGCTCTCCCGGAATAGAAGACGTGCTTAAGTAAGAAACACCCTTACTTGTCGCTTCCCATTTGCCATTTTGAATTTTAGCGGGAAAAATAGGAAGAGAAATTCCCAAATCTGAGATTAGTAGTGCCGTCGGCTTACTACTCTCTCCGACTACTTCACTTTCACCCAAATTGTCGATATTAAAACTAAGCCTCCGAGGAGTTACCCTTTGCCAATAAAAAAACAGGCTAAGTCCGAGTGAAATTATACCTAGAATTACTAATATATTGCCTAATGCTCTTCTCATGAGAAAAGTTATTAGTTTATTTTATCTTTCTTACGAAGAACAAGCCCCAAACCAAAAGAGGCTAAACCAAATGCTAAAAGCGAATAAAAAAGTGTAGAAGTGCCTGTAGCGGCAAGTAACGGCGCGGAGGCTGCAATAACACTCCCACCGATACCCGGATCGCCTGAAGTTGAAGAGATCGTTGAACTTGTGGGAGTGGGGGTTAGTGTGGGTGTAGTGTTCCCGCCCTCGCCATTGCAGGAATATGGGCTATTTTTCGCAAGATAATCACCGCCCGCAAGTCCCCAAAGAGTTCCGTCGGGAACGTATTGCCACCCTTCATTACGAAGTTCATCAATTTCATTATTTGATAAATTTCCTAACTTCAACCAACCAGTTTGAATTCCCTCACCTTGATCTGTACAAAGACACTGAAGATAGTTATTTTCGCCCACAAAGTAGACTGTGTCTTTTCCTTGATATTGTGTTTGACTTCCCACGACGCCGTGCGTCCCTGAATCATAAGACACTTTTATTTCTCCCTGCGGATTAGAACAGAAAGGAAAAGACGGTAATTCCGTTGCGTAAACAGTATTTGGGGCAAATAAAGAAATATAAAGAAAGAGTAATAACGGAATTATAAGTATCTGCGACAAAACAAATTGTCTGTTCATAGTAGTTAGATATAGGATTATAACAAAACATAATTAGGGATGCAAATTTTATTAATTAAAGGCTTTGTAGATATTCTTTATGATCTTAAAAAGAGCATCTTCTTTTTCTTTTTTCAATAAAATTACAACATCTTGTTTATCCACTATAAGGTATTTATCTTCCTTATATCCACTAACCCATATTTTTACCAGAAGGTCATCTTCAATATAAGGTAAGGAAAAAGTGCCTTCCTCATTTGTATGCGTGCTTCGCTCGTCCGTTGATATTGCAACTCCCTTTAGCGGATAGCCTATCTCGTTTTTAATAATACCTTTAAAAATCTTGGGTTGGTAATACTTTTTTAAGACGTCCCCGAATTTGCGCACGTTACCATTCTCGTCCCAAATTTGAGTAGAAGCACCAAAGCTTGTCCAATAATTTACTCCTAATAAATTTTTATTTTCGGAGATTCGTAGCATTACATCAGAAATCCATTCTACTTGTTCATCCTCTGACATTTTTCCATGAATGTCAGGAATAGGCGCCCCAAACTCACCTAAAACTACTTTACCTCCGCTTTTTTGAGAAATTTCTCGGATGTCATTATCTAATTTTTCAGGACTTGCGACATAATGATCTATTACGACAATACCATCAAGTTTTTTTGTTGTTTCTTTATCCATTACAATCCTTGCAACATCAGCATTCATGGAAAAATAGTTTGCGGAAACTTCTTTATCAATAATCCTAAAGCTTTCTTTTGCAAGCATATATTCTTCTATAAGAAATCGACGAAATCCGTAAACATCTTTTGTTTGTCTTGGATCACCTACGACACCGTTTTCGCACTCAGTACATGTCGTGAATATATCTCCGTCTTCAAATAAATCTGGGTTTCTAAGAATAAAGTTCTTAATCTTATCTTTATGCTCTTGCCTTGTAATCGGACCGTAATCAAACCATCCCTCCCAGCCTGATAAGTTTCCTCTAAACCACACCTTAAGGTTATTTTTCCTTGAAGCATAAACCCAGCGCCGCAAGTAGGGTATAAACTCCTCATCATATGGTGTGCCAATGGAAACATGCGTAGCTCCCAGCTCAGCAATCGAGTGCACTTGGCTTTCAATAACTCCATCAAATGAAGTGTCGCTTTGCTTCTCCCGAGCAAGGTCACGAGAGTATTTGACCGTATCGATGGCCTGTACTTTCCACAAAGTGAATTTTTCTTCTGCGATCGTTTTTCCTCGAGTGAATATATTCAAAATTATATAAATACACACCACGATAATAAGAATTGATATAAAAAACTCGGCAAACATCAAGCGACTACGACTAATATCTAAACGATTACCCAAACTTTGTGTTGGTAACATAGTAGATTACTTTTGATTAGAAAATACAGGTTTTGTATTCAAATTGCCTAAGTATTCTTCTTTCAATTGATAAATATCAGCAAACGGATAGCTATCAACTAATTCAAATCGTTTGAAACCGGGGGCATCTTTAATAAGTCTAAACGTTAAATCATTGTCGTCGTATGTACGTAAAACTATCCAGCGAGCCCACTTGTCTGGAGCTGTTGTTGCGCTCTCCCAATACAAACCCGTTCCTTCGTGAATAAATTTTTTCATTGGAAGACCAGAAGAAAAAATTATAGCGTCGTGACTTGCGGCGGAAATCAAAACGAAACCATCTTTATCGCTTGTATTTTGACTAAGCCAACCCGAAACTTCACTAACGTTTTTTTGGCTTGAACCAACCCTGGCATCGTCAATTGTTACCGCATCTTGATTCACAAATGCAAAAAATATTATAAAGGAAGCTAATCCGATAAGGGGAATTCTAAGGCTTTTTACTTTATCTACCAGATATCCGATAAAAATCGCAATTGATGGAGCGAGCATTACACCGTAGCGAACGTTGAACAAAGAATTCCCTGATATACCTTGCACAAAGAGAACAGAAAAACCTAGAAAAAGTGCAAGAACATTAAATCCAAAAGGGGCTATCAAGGAAAGACTGGCTATTCTAATCTCCCTTTTAATTTTTTTATCTAAAAGGAATAAAACCATCCCACTTACACCAAGTATGGCTGGAATAGTATATGAATTGTAAAGTAAAGCATAAACATAAATCTTCAAGGATAGTAGTAAGTTGAATTTTGTCGGTAAATCGCCTGCCTCACTTAATTGCGACTGCTGGGCGTGGGCAGAAAAAGGTCCTAGTGCAAAATATAAAGGGTCGTTGAAAATCAATAGATTCCACAGAAACCATAGAGCGACTCCAAAAACTCCTAGGGTTACAAACAAAATCACTTTACCCTCCATCTGTTTGTATCCTTTTTTTCTGAATACATTAAAGGCTACAATTGCCGTTGTAACAAAAAGTAAAAACCAACCATCGTAGCGTACCAATGTAGAAAGCATGATAAAAAGGGCAGATTTTATCAAAGAAAGCAGATCATCGTTTTTTGCCCAGAGAACCAAATAATAACACCCAGCAGTCATTGTTGATAAAAGAAGTAGCTCAGTCATTGCAGTCGACTGAAGATATAAAACGTTTAAATTTAATATAAATACCAAGACTCCAAAAACTCTAGCCAGTAAACCTACATTAAGTTTCTCTAAGAATTTATATACAACTACTCCTGTTATTACAAAGGAAATCATAGATTGTACCGCACCGGCAAGGCCTGAATGCCACATCCAGTTATTCCAAATAGTGGGAATCATCAGAGCATGGTTTAATGGTAGCCATACAGAACCCAATTGAGCTAAGCCCGGTTTTAAACCCTCTACAACACGTCTTCCAATATCGAGGTGGGATCTTGCATCGTTATAAGCTAAACCCAAACCGTTTATATAGTAAGCATAAAAGAAGATAATCGAAATGGACGATAGAAAACAAAAGATAAAAATGGTGGCTTTTTTTTCTAATTGTAAAGCAAGTTTACTTATTTTGTTTTTTGAAAATGAAATTTCCATAACTATTTTGTTTTACTCAAATACAGTAAAGGTATTATCCCCAACGATAACCCCGAGATAAGTGTTGTTAATACAAAATAATATGACCTTGCATTAATATAGGAAGAAACATACTCTCGAAAGACATAGGATTTAGAGCCAAATGTATTGAGATACTCCCAATTTCTGTCGTAAGAGTATCTTTCAATTTTTCCAGTAACATCTTGAAGCGGAATTGCTTGAATTTTCGGAGGGTTGGTGCTTGTTGTGATCGCCCCCAGAGTATTAACTGCTATAGAGTAGGTAAGCAGTAAACTGAAAAAAATTAAAAGGGTCTTGTTCTTAGATAATTTAGTAAGAGCAATTGAAATAAATATCGACATAATCGCATAACCTGGAATTAGATATCTAGAGCCAAAAGCCCATCCACCCCATGGATCACCCCACATTGAATAGAGAATTATATTCATAACTACAATACTAAGAAATAAAACAGTAAATTTATTTTTATGTAGAAAATATATTCCAAGTATCCCAAACAAAATAACGGGGGAAAAGATAGCGACTCCTCTATCCGGACTTAATAAATGTACATATAGACCGTTCACAATATTTCTTGTCCTAAAAAAACCCAAGGCTGATTCCCCTTTACCTTGAAAGTCGTTACCGAATGTCTCTTTTATATCTAGTGGAAAAATAGGTTCTCCCCCTGAATCTATCGAAGAAACGCTTGCTATAGTTCCCGACAATCTGTACGGGCTCCCGTATGAGTAAAAGTTAAATATGCCAAATAGAATTAATGGCAGGAAAGCACTCGATAGGCTTAATAAAGAAGAAAATTTAAAGGAAATTTTATAGATCTTAGTGGTTTGTCTGAATTTTAAGACTTTAATTAAAGCCGCTAAACCTAAGGGAAACATTAAGAAAAAGTTAGGATAGTCTACAACCAAGGAGAAAGTAATTAGAAACCATACAATAAGAAGTTGTAACCAACTTTTGTCTTTCTTGATTAAAAGAAAGCTACAAAGAAGTATAAGAAAAGTAGAAATATGATGTTGATAAAGATTTATTGCGTAAGCAAAGGATGGTGTTGCAAAAAGAAAAATTAGCCCAGCCAACACCGAAGCCCTGTTATTTGCACCTAATGTTTCAGATATTTTTACAATTAAAATAAAGTTAGCAATGGCAAACAAAGAAATTATGAAAAAAGATCCAACTTGAGATATACCAATAAACTTTCCTAGTAAATAACCAGGAATTACCAAAAATGATACTGCGGGCGCAAAAAGAGAAACGTACTTACCGTCCCAATACCCTAAATCAGGTGTTACAAATCGGGCAAGAGCTGTCGAGAAATTCAAAGATCTTTCTTCTACTAAAGAATATGTTAACGCAAATCTTCCTCGCTCCGGTGAAAGCTCAAAAGGACCGTTTTCTTTCCAAGTGATACTATTAAGATCATCCACCGACGGACTCCCAGATATTCCACGAATAGCAGCAACAAGGAATATTGCAGAAATAAAAACTGTTAATATTAATAAAAAATTTTTCATTTTATTACCTAGGAAAGTTTTACGGACAATAACTTGTTATAAAATTCAAGCCTATTTTTTTGATATTCCCTTGGAGACAAACCGTTCGAATTAAGTTTTATCTGTTCGTATTCTTTCAATAATTTCTTATCAGATCTGAGAACTAGATAGACTGTAATTAACTCCTTGAACATTCGACTTTTCGGATCAATAAGTAATAATTCAACTTTATATTTCTCTCTTCTAAAATGCCATTCAATATATTTCTTTCCCCGTTTTATTGGTTTGCCAAATAGCTGTGTTAATTCTGGTAAAAACTTGTCGAATTCCTCAAGCTTGCCTTCAAGCAGTAAATCTATGTCGTTTTGTCCTTGAATTTGTAAAGCGGAAGATCCATGAAAATGTACCTTAAGATTTGGTATATGTTTTTTAATATCACGAACAATTTTCCTTCCAACTAGTGTTGATCTCGGATCATAGTTTTCTATTCCAACTTTCTCCGTTGTCGATTCCAAGAAGCTAAAAAAGTACCCAGTGGGAGCTTTATAAATTAAGATTAAATCTCTCTTAATATTTCTCAAATTATAACGAGTAAAATCGTTGAAATTATCTTTCAAACTCCAAAAATAAGTAAAAATTAGATTGATTATAAAACCTGTTGTGGTAAACAAAGATTCAAAGTTATCTTGACTAAAAAAGTTGCTAATTGTTATTCTTCCTAGTATAAATTTATATTTCTTTAGGTGGCTAACCTTCCTGCCACTAGTCGTAAAAGCAAACAAAAAGTTAGATTTAGAAACGATCGAAACAGTCTCATTTTTATATTTACCGTGAGGATATGCGAAATAAGATATTTGTACTCCAAGTTCTTTCTCTAAAATATTTTTACCGCCGATTTCTTTTATTAAAGCATTCCCCGTCAATTTAGTGAGATCTTTATGAGAGGCAGTATGATAACCTATCTCCCACCCGCTTTTAATAAGTTTTTTTATTTGGGTAATATGCATATAACCAGTAGTCCCAAGATTTCCTCTAATTAAAAATACGGTAGCAGGAACTCCAAGTTTTTCTAAAATCGGAAACGCATTTTTATAAACCCCCGATAAACCATCGTCAAAAGTTATTGCAACTCTAGGTTTTCTACCCAAGTTATTAGACTTTAATATTTCTCTCAAACCAACAACATTAAACTTTTTAACTAAAAAGTTAATTTGCTTTTTAAAATTATTTTTTGTCACTATAAATTCCCAATTTGAATTCCCTACATCATGATAACAAAGCACCAAGTCATGCGATTGCTCGGGCGAAATTTTATTCAATAGTTTCACCTTGGATACTTGATTAAGTAAGTACATTAAAATTTTTACCGACAAAGGTTTTATCATGTTTATTTACGTTTTACAGGCACCCAACTTATATTTGGTTTATAAAACGGCATTTGAACTTTAACAAAAGCTTGGAGCAAAAGATAAAAAATCCCTATTAAGGGAGTTTTGATAAGCTCGACTACGAGTGCTGTAAATTTTGGATAGAAACTTAGGATCTCATACTTTCTAATAACTCTGGCGTCAAAATATTCCAACATCATACCATGATGTATCAGAAAACGTTTCATCTGCCTTACGTAATCCCGAAAATTTCCAGCTAGGTCGATATATACTTTTGAATTTTTGGAAATCTCAACATTAAACCCTTTTGTTGCCGCGAAATAGAAACTGTACGAATCTTCTCCTGCAGCTTTTCCCTCAGGTAATCTAAAGATTTTAGTAAAATCTTTAGAAAAAGCTCGCAAGCCTCCTTCGCAGAAATATCTAATTCCTTTTTCTCCCAAGGAATTTCTTGATCTGTTCCAAACGGAAAAACCAAAGTAAGCCACCTTTTCAACAAATGAGTTAGGAAAACTTGCTAAGTGGTAAGCACATACTATTCCTGGATTTCTGTTTTCGTAAAAGGGTTTGACTAAGTTATCAATGACATTTTTGTGGATTATTTTTATATCTGCGTCAACTTGGATTAATACATCACCTTTAAATGATCTTAAAATCTGGTTTACTCTTTTGTTTTTCCCCATATTCTTTTTGAAATCAAAAACTTTTACGTCTTTAAAATGTTTTCGAACTAAACTAACTGTATTATCGGTACTGCCGTCGGAATAGATCCAGAATTCACTCAAATCATAGTATTTCCTATCCTGCATTCTTATCGACTTAATGAGTTTTACAATGTTAGCTTCCTCGTTAAAAGCCGGAATGGCTACAATAACTGATAGTTTGTTTGATTTATTCATACTAATTAAACTTTCCAAAAATATTTTTCCGGAACTAACTTTATATTTCCACCTGGAAATAAACCGGAAATTTGAGTTTTATATCCTTTAATAAGTTTCATTCTATCGTCCTGATTTTCGTTAAAACTTAGAGTATTAAATTTATATTTATCCCAAAAACCATTTGTCACCTTAGACTTCAGACTGTATGGGTAATCTAACCAGAAAACTTTAGTTAAATTTAATTGGCTACAAACATCTTTAACAATGACATGGTCTACATGATTACCGATCGAAAGCGGTAAAAAAAGGACCGCGTTTTCCCCCCTAACTATGTCTGATATTCTTTTCTTGATCTGCAACATAATTTGATCGTCCTTTTCCGATACTTTTCCCTTTAAAACATGCAGTCTTCCTGTTTTATAAACATGGATTATTTCGGGGATAAACCTCCCCAAAAATTTAATTAGTAAACCAACGTTAGCATCTTTTCTCCATAAAGCGTCGACAAATCCTAGATTGATTATCTGAACTTTTAAATTCTTAAAACTTAGTGAGTCCTCTAACTTTCTTTGCTCGAACAGTTTCTTAGCATTCTTATAACCACATCTTCCCAAAAACACTTTTGTAGAAAGTGTATAAGGAGGCTCATTTGCCTCGGTAAAAACATTAACAACTACGACCTTTGTTTTATCTGAAAGATACGAAATCAGCCCTCCGCAGCTTAAAGCCGCATCATCAAAATGAGGAGAGATAAATAAGCAAGGAATTTTATTCCTGACGATTTGTTCTAACAACTTGTAGTTTTTTCTTTCCATAATATTAACTTGAAAGGATTGATCGAAATGCATTGTCGTACTTGGTCGCAACATTTTTCCACGAATGTTGGGCAATAAACTCCGAAGTATCTTTCAATAACCGCCTCCTGGCTGCTGAATTTGAAGACAACTTCAAAATTGACTCTGCAAGTTGATTAGTATTAAACTTTTTTGCCTTTAAACTAACTGTGTTCGGCAACCATTTTAAACCTTCGATATCAAAACATACAACCGGAGATTGGTACGCTAAGGCCTCAAGCGCAACAAGCGGAAATGTTTCAAAACGAGATGGGATTACAACAACCCAGGCAGCTTTCAATACTTTTTCCCATTCTCTACCTTGCACACGACCAACCAGCTCAACATCTTTTGTTAAATCAAGAGAACTTACCAATTCACGTAACTCATGAATTTCCTTAGTAGTTCCAGTTCCGGCTATAACCAACTTTTTCTTAACCTTACTTGAAATCAACTTAAAAGATTTAAGCAGAAGATCCAAACCCTTTTGATTTATCTCAATTCTACCAATAAATAATATGTGTACTCTTTTGCTTTTTTTAACTTTAATCTGATTAGGTAAATCAACTCCATTAGGTATTACAAAAAAATGTGCCTTTGGATTTGAATCTGAAATCTTTCTTCTAGTAACCCGACTTAGAACAATAAAATATTTATAAAAACTAAGTCCAAAGTTTTCTACAATGCTAAAAGGAAGTTTATACTTTCTTATCATATCCTCCGAAGAAAGCATATGGACAAGACCAACAACAGGTTTTTTTGTGAATAACGGCAGGAAAGTTGTCGAGAAGGGAGGAGTAAAACTTTCAGCCCACAGATCAAATTCTTCAGTAAGAACCGTTTTTACCAAAAAGAGATGATAAACTAATTGTCCCAATTTAGGACCTGCCCAGGAAACTCCAATTCTTTTGTATCTAACATTGTCAATAATTTCATCCTTAGATCTTGGATATTTAGAAGTTACAATCACAACTCGATATTTTTTAATTAATCTTTTGGCTATCGAGTGAATTGCACGCGCTCCACCTCCCGCATAGTAGGGGTTTTTCAAATCGTCGTATGAGCTTATGACAATCTTTGGTTTAATTCTCATATTTTTACTCTCACTGTTTTGATAAACTGGCATTCGGCATCAACGAATAACCCTCTCCAATAGCTATGGTATCAATTAAAACTTTCATAAATTCCTCGGCGCTTTTGTCCCAAGTGAATCCAGTTGCCCATTTAAGACTTTCTTTTGATAAAGTAGTCCTTAACCTTATATCCGAGAGAATCAGATTTATTTTTTCTGCAAATTCGTCGCTATTTTTCGGAGCAACTAGAAACCCGCTTGATGGATTTTTTACAGAGTCACGCAATCCCGGAACATTTGAGGCCACAACAGGAGTCCCGCAAGCATTTGCTTCAATTACAGAAATTCCCCAACCTTCCATTGTCGAAGGGTAAACAAATACCCAGGAAGAACTCATAAGTTTTGCCCTAACTCCATCGCTTACTTTTCCCCAAAACATGAAACTTTTATCGGGTAATAGTTTTCGTGCCAACTTTTCTAAGTATCTATACGCTTCGCCAAAACCTGCAATATGTAGAATTGCACTTGGATGTTTGGCTAAAACCGTAGGCATTGCCTTAATAATAGTGTCGATAGACTTGTATTGCTTTAATCTTCCCAAATAAAGGATTGAGGGGTAGGCAGTTTTCTTCCCAACTTTGAATTTCTCCAATTCGACACCAGGGTTTACGACGGATATTTTTTCCTTTGTTCCCAAACCAATTTTTTCTAAGTCATCTTTCGTAGATTTAGAAACAGCTATAATCCTTGACTTTCTATACAATACTGGCATCAGTACTTCCTCAAGCTTCTTTGTCACAAAAGCGACCGGAAGAAGCAATTTTGGAAGTTTCATTTCCTTCAAAATAATATCTTTGTGTACATGATGCATTAATAAAACATGCGGTTCCTTCACATATAAAGGAGTGAAAAAGGGTATCCCATTCTCACAATCGATTACTACACCAAACTTTTTTCTAAACCGAAAAATATAGTATAAAAAAGCCCATAAATAGACTGTATAAAATCCACCCCTTCTAATTACTTTAACTCCCGCAACTTTTTCTTCTCTTTTGTTTTTACCGTCATTTCCACAAAATAGAGTTACCTGATGACCTTTTCTGACCCAACGCTTTGCAATCTCGTGAATATAAATTTCTGACCCTCCGGCCCAAACATGTTTTACGTCCCTCCAGTTGAAAATGAGGATTTTAATTTTATCCGAAGATATAGGAGCTGATGGACCGAAGAGATCAAAGAAGTCCAAAATGTTATTCGAGATGCTAGTTAACTGCTTATATGACAGGTGAAGAATAATTGAGTAGATTAGAAATCCTATTCCCGTCAATGTTGTAACCATAGCAATCATTTCGGTAGAAGAATGGAATAGAGCGATATAAAATATCTGTGCAGCCGAAACTAGAATTGCAAGTACCGAGAAAATATAGTGTTTTCTGACTTGATGGTAGATGGTAAAAAAGCTAGCTATAGAATATGCGGCAATACCAAGTCCATATAACGGCAGAATAGGAAGAATTGCATTAGCTTTATCTCCAAAAAGTAGAGGCATCGTTACCTTACCGAATAGTCCAATTCCCACATAACCCATTAAGCTAACAGTCGAAGAACTGATAAATAAAAGGTAAAAAGTTCTACGGGATACTCTTCCTTGACCTTCCTGTCTACTAATAAGAGGATTTACAAACTGAATAAAAAGACCGCCCAAAAAATAAATGATTTTCCCTGACAAAGATAAAAGCGCATAATTCCCGGCCTCGACGGGAGAAAGATAATGTTTTGCAAGTACAACATCGATTGATAAAAAGGCAACTATCGACACATTGGTTAGTAAGGATGCAAGGAAAAATCCGCGCGGGAAAGTTAGGTCGCTTTCTTTATCTTTGTAATCCTTCGCATCCTGCATCCTGGAAATGACGATGTAACTAATGAAAAACGCAATAACTACTGAGATTGGTAAAGAAATATAAACGAGTGAGGGATATCCCATTTCTACTGTAACTACAGCAATAAGTAATTTTGTAAGTACTTCAACAAATGAAATTAATGCAATCACACTAAATTTAAAGTTTCCTCCTAAAAAGCCTATATTTAGTCCGGCCAGAAAACCAACTGTCCAAAACGGAGTGAAGAGAACAAACTGCATTAAGCCACCGATATTAAAATAATTTCCTAATGACGGGATAGAAATAACCCAGACAAACGTTGCTGCCAAAGATCCGAACCAAACCCACTTCTTAATTCTTCTCCAAAATTCCTTGGCCGGAGCGTTATGTTTCCCAAAGAAGTAACTTGCCTTATGGGTTGTAACTCTCATTAGGGCGCTTGTTAAAATTCCAGCAATTGTTATGAAATTTCCAAGGAGTGCTACGTTTCCAAACTCCACAATTTCTAATTTTCTTCCCAGATACGCGTTATAAAGAAAGTCAATAAAATTTACTAAACCGGAAGAAATAATTAGTAAAATTGCTCCCAAAGCAAAGTTTTCCTTCTTCAGTAAATTTCTTACCGAATCAAAAAAAGATTCTTGCAGGGAAGGAATAGATAAGGAAATAGCAAGCCCTGGTGACTTAGATTCTTTTTTCTTTGGTGCAAGATGAAACCCATGTTCTGTCTTTTCCCAATAGTGAGGTTTAACAATCAACTGATAGAGTGCGATAAATGACGCAAAACTCACCATTACCCAGTAAAAAGGAACTAAATAAACGTATTTTATTAGGTACCACTTTTCTCTTTTTGCTAAGGCTATCATGTAGTTATAAAGGTAAAGAAAATTCCCAAAGATCATAGGAAAAACCGCCATATAAAAAATTGGTGTTGGATATAAAGATTCAATTGTTAACCCAAGAGTCGGCCTAAACATAAAATAAGAAATAGTAACTAGCCAAAGAATGGGGTTTATCATGATGAAGATCATCCGCATTCCAATAACTAGTTGGAATATAAATGCCTGGACCCCATGATCAACAACAAAACTAAGAGGATGTCTTGTGTGAACGAAATAAGTTTGCAGATACCCTTTAATCCAACGTGAACGTTGTTTTAACCAACTTTTGACCTTGCTATTTGCTTCTTCATAAGTCGTAGAATCAATTATTGCCGTTGTAAAACCCTTTCTAAAAAGGCGCGTCCCCAATTCACAATCCTCTGTAACATTAAAAGCGTCCCAACCTCCTAAATCTCTTAAAACGAAAAGTTTAAAATGATTGCTTGTCCCACCAAGCGGGATTATGGTTTTCACCGACTGAAGTCCAGGTAAGATCAAATCAAACCATAATGAATATTCTGCTGTAAAAAGCTTTGTTAAAAAATTTTGATCCGGATTGTAGTAATTCAGTTTTGATTGTAGACAAACGACTTTTGAGGCGGATCTTTTAAAACCAATGTATGCTTTTTTCAGTTGCATCGGATCGGGTCTATCCTCTGCATCATAGACAACTACATATTCTCCCTTTGCAAACGCTAAACCGTAATTGCAAGCTTTAGGTTTAGTCTTAGGAAGAGAATGGGGTACCACGAGTACTCTAAAATGACTCTGATCGGAAAGGTTTTCCGCAGCCTTTTGTGTTTCTTTATCGTTTTCTTCAAGGAGCAAAATAACGTCAAGCTTATCCTTTGGCCAGTCTAAATTATTTATTGCTTTTACAAAGTCAGGTAATACGTTAGCCTCTTTGTAAAGCGGACACAAAATGCTGTATTTGGGAAGACTTTTGTCATTTAACTGTCCCAATGACTTTTTCGAAAATTTAATTTCGATATTCTTAGACAAACTCCTAAGAAGAATAAAAGTTGTAAAAATAAAATCCAAAAAATACAGTGCGGATAGAAGTGCTATGAGTATAATCACGGTACCCTTCGCGTTTATAAAAAGACCAGCAGTTAGTAGTAAAACTACTGCACCCAGTAATAATTTCTGACGAATATTAAGGGTCTTCAAAGCAGTCTCCGAGAATGGAAGGTTTGTGTGGGTAGTAAACCTTCGACCTTTGTAAACTACCCCAGCTCCGATTGGTGAACGTTCGTTTTTGGGTAATACTTTAAATGGTTTTTTTTCTGAAAGTTTTAGTGAGATTGCAGTTGTCGCTATCTGAAAACCTGTTTTTAGAAAACTAACCTTTGATAAACCTGATTTTCTCTTGGCAAATTCGATATCGACGGTTGCAATTTTGTAGCCAAGGCGCCTAGCGGTAACCAAGAGAGGCATATCTATAGACCATGGTTTTACATCAGCCTCATGTAAATAACGTATAATCTCTCGCTTAAAAACCTTCAGGCCTGATTGCGTATCACAATTCAAACCCAAAAGTTTTTTCTCGAAGATGTATCTGTTAAGCCTGGTGCCTATTTTTCTTAAAAATCCAGCACCATTCTTTTTTCTGTTTGCCACAACGACCCCAAATTTTTTAACAAGTTTAAACATCTCAGGTAACACTTCCGGGGGATACTGAAGATCTCCATCAATCATGGCTATATAGGGCGCTTTACCGTAATGTGTACCTTCCAGAATTGCATATGCCTTTCCCTGTTTATCTTTTTTGTACAAGAGTTTTATCGACGAAGAATTCGAACTATTTATGTATTCTTTTACCCTTTCATCAGTTCCGTCAGAAGAGCGATTATCAACAACAAAAATGTTGTATTTTATTCCAGCATTAAATAGCGCTCTTTCGAGCCTTACCAATAATTCAATAATATTATCGGATTCGTTATGAGCAGGTATAACTACATCTAGTTTGGGCATTATAACAATAATTATTTACCCACGAAAAGCCAAGGCAGTTTAAATCAGGCACATTCGAAGGTAAGGTATTATACTAGAGGATATTTAGTATTTCAACTATAGAGGATAATAATGAATTGTTATAGGTTTTCTGTTGTCACCCCAAACCTTGATTTACTAATTTTTCAACTATCTGTTTCCAAGTACTAAACCTCATGCCTAGTTTTTGCTCCGTCTCTTCCACTCTCAAACCACCAAATTTAGGGTAACGTTGGGCTGATGCTTCGGTTTTTTGTAAAAACTCCTTTAAGGTGGTTGGCTTTACAGCATTTTTAATACCGCGGGTCTTTTCTAAACAAAAGCTTAGGAGTTTATGTGGAGTTGTAGTATCGCGGGAAGCAGCATGGAAGATTCCCCTATATCCTTCTATTATAATTTTATCTAGCGCTAAACTGACTTCGTCAACAAAACTTATTGATATTTGTTGATCTGTAAACATTGGATATAGTTTACCTTCGTCGTATAGTTGTAAAGGCTTTCTAATATAGTCCAATTTTTTATCAAACTTAGCACGTACGGGGTAAATAATTCTTAAAACTGTTGCGGATGCACCTAAAGTGCTTTGAACTATCCGCTCAGCTTCTGCTTTTGTAAAACCATACCATGAAACTTTGTTCGAATCTTTCTCAGGAGAATGATCCTCTTTATACGCCCCAGGATCCCAGGTACTACCCGAAAAGACCATGTCTGTCGAAATCTGGATAAAATGAATTCTAGCCTTATGAGGTTTAACAGCTTCTACTAGATTTCTTGTCCCTTCCACATTGACCTGCCAGCAATCTCCATATTTATCCCCTCTTTCCTCTTCGGCCTTAGCAACATCAGTAAAAGCCGCAAAATGAACAACAGCACGGAAATCAAAACTTCTAAAGACTGCTTTCAGTTCTGACTTATCGGTTATGTCGAGTTCAACTTCTTTTGGCAAATGAAGTGAATCTTTTAGTTCGGACAGCTCCACAAACCTGGAGCCAACCAAGCCCTCAGAACCGGTAACTAAAATTAATCCTTTCATAGTTTATCCATTTTTCGGTTCCCAAATATTTTCTAATACACAATTCCAGGGAAATTTATATTCATCCATTGCATCATAAACATGCGACTGAAAATTAACAACAATAACCTCGGGTTTAGTCAGAGCTTTCCATCCATGCATAATTCCTGGAGGAATTTTAAGAAGCCTGGGTCGCTGAACTCCCAAAAAAACTAAATTTACATGCCCAAAAGTCTTTGAATCCTTTCTTATATCGACTAATGAAACTTGTAACTTACCCCGAGTAACAGTAAATTGATCTGTGTGAATTTTATGAAGATGCCAACATTTGACAACACCGAAGTCCGTTGCGCTTTGATAACAATGTGTTGGAACTACAAAACCCTCCTTTTCAACCCAAGGCTTACTCCAAAGTTCGATCACATCACCCCTACCATCAACTAACGGATTTAACTCTTTTAAAATTACACCTTCAATAGTCGGAGGTTTATAAATATTTTGTACCTGAAACTTACCTACTGTTTCTTGATTTTGTAACCATTCAACTGTTATTTTATCAGGGTCCATAGTTATTTTTGTCCAGTTTTTGCATATAATTTCTCCGCTTCCTTTTTAATCGGTCTCCACCACCACTCATTATATTTATACCATTCTACTGTTCTTTCAAGCCACGTATCAAAATCGTATTTTGGTTTCCACCCCAATTCTAGCTTTATTTTACTCCAATTAACAGCATACCTTCTATCATGTCCTGGCCTATCTTTTACAAACTTCAAATATGATTCATCATATCGAAAAATCTTCAGAAGCTTTTTAGCGATTTGCAAATTATTAACATCCTTAGTCAACCCACCCACAAGATATGTTTCACCCACCTTAGCTTTCTGTAATACAATGTCAATTGCTCTACAGTGATCTTCAACATAAATCCAATCCCTAACGTATTTACCGTCACCGTAAATAGGAATTTCTTTATCGTCAATTAAATTAGTAATCATTCGGGGCAGAAATTTTTCAGGGTCTTGATAAGGACCGTAGTTATTTGAGGTGTTAGTTATCGTAATATCCAAACCATAAGTATTGTGATAAGCACGAACCAGATGATCGGATGCTGCTTTTGAAGCAGAATACGGACTCTTTGGATCATAAATTGTCTTTTCAGAAAACTTTGCTTTACTATTTAATGGAAGTGACCCAAATACTTCATCTGTTGAGACATGATGAAATCTTTTTACTTTATTCTTAACCGCTGCGTCCAATAAGACTTGTGTGCCTAAAATATTAGTTTTTACAAAGGTTGCAGGTCCTACTATTGAACGGTCGACGTGTGACTCCGCTGCAAAGTGGACAACGATATCGATAGCTTTCATGATTTCATGGACCAGTTCACTGCTACAAATATCGCCCTTTATAAATGTACACTTGGGATTATCCGAAAAGTCTTTGGTTGAAGACAGATGTCCGGCGTATGTTAGCTTGTCGAGATTAACAATTTTATCGTTAGGATATTTTTTCAACCAGTAACGAATAAAATTCGATCCAATGAATCCTGCACCACCTGTAACTAGAAGTTTCATTAATGGTTTAACGACTTACTTGCCCAATATTTGTTTGCTTCTAAAAGACTATCAAAAGTTCCAACGTCGTGCCAATAGCCCTTTAATTCATACCACTTCATCGTCCCTTCTTTAATGTAATAATCCTGGACATCTACAATTTCAAGTTGTCCTCTTTTTGATGGTTTTAATCCTTTGGCGATGTTAAAACATCTACTATCAAAAACATATAAACCGGTAGATACATATTGTGATGGTGGTTTTTTTGGTTTTTCGACGATGCCCACAATCTTCTGCTTTTCTTTCCTGTCGAATATCGGAACTCCGAAACGCTCCGGATCGGAAACTTTTTTGAGAAACATTATTGAACCTTTTTCAAATGAGGCAATTTCCTTTGAAACATCAGCGTCTGTCGTATTGTCCCCGAGAATCAGTGTCACCGATTCATCATCTGCGAAATCTTCCGCTACTTTTAAAGCATCTGCCAAGCCGCCCATAGGATTTTCTTGATAACCATATTCTAAATGTTCTAAACCCAACTCTTTTCCATTTTTTAAAATTTGTATGAACTGACCAGAATGGGGACCACTAACCACCACCATGACACTCTTTATACCTGCTTTTACTAATGTCCGAATGGGGTAAAAAATCATTGGCTGATCATAAATAGGAAGTAAATGCTTATTCGTGGTGTAAGTAAGAGGATAAAGACGGGTTCCGAGTCCTCCAGCAAGTACAACACCTTTCACAATACCCGCATAATACCAAATTCCCCAAACTATAGTCAATAAGTGGTAAAATATAATCCTGTGCAAGAAGTTGATTCGAAGCCAATTCTTCTTCCGTTTACAACGAGAGAGAAGATGTTTAAAGAATTAAAGCTGCCCGGTGATCCAAATGATCCTAGCCTGAAAGAAACTACCGTATTAACTCCTGAAGGTCTTGTTAAATATCTCCCGGGCTCCATATGGCCCCCAAGATTTGGTGATGAAGACGATGATATATACGGACGATAAATTCATCCTTTTATATTTCCCAGAGGTTTAAAAGAAGCAATTGGCTGGAAGATTTCGGTTTCTTACCAAATTCTTTTCAAGCCGTCTTTTTGATAATCATCAAATCCCTTATCTTTTGACAAGAGAATATAACCTCCACGAATTACTTGCCACGCTAACATTAAATCAAAAGGGTCTCTATTTTTCAGTATTTGTAAATTATAAAAAGAGGAGGCTGTTTCAGAAGTTAATGATAGTGTTTTAAATCCAGATTTCTTAATATAACCCAAAAACTCTAACGGGCTTACTGGTTTTAACTCTAACTTACCAATTGAATACTTCAAAGAAATTTCCCATAAAGACAAAGCGCTTACAAATTTAGTTCCCTCCGCACTAAAGAGAATTTCTCTCACCCTCTCTGAAAGTTTAGTTGGGCTAATAACACTCCACAATAAAACATGGGTATCAAGGAGATAATTCATTCAGCTTTAAGAGTATTTAAGAACTTTAAGTTGTGTCTTTCAAATTCAAGAACTCATCTATAGTCATTTTAAACCCTTTTTTTATCTTAAAAGAAGCTTTACCCTTCAGTAATCCCAATTTTATTTTATTTTTCTTTTTATATGATTTATAAGGTACAAAAACTCCAATAGGTTTTTTACTCTTGCCATAGGTAACTCCAACTTCCTTACCTATTAGAAGCTGATTTATTACTTCAGAAAACTTAGATTTAAATTCGCCAACAGTTAATACTTTCATAATTTAATTCTAATTCTACATTTTCTTGTCAAGTTGTCAAGATTTGTTAACCTTTGTAAATTAACCTTTTATATTTCCCAGAGGTTTAAAAGAAGCTATTGATTGAGAAATGTCGGCAGTTGAGAGAGCTGTTACCACTTCATTGATATCTTTGTATGCAAATCCCGCTTCTTCTGCTAATCCTGAAAATGATGCAGTTTTTACGTAAATTCCGCGTTTCTTCATTTTTTTCTGAAGTTCCTCACCTCGGACTATTTGTTTTGCCCTAGTTCTACTCATCGTCCTACCCGACCCATGAGCGGTGGAACCAAAAGTTTTTTGCATTGCCCCTTCTGTTCCCATCAAAAGATACGAGCCAGTTTCCATAGATCCACCCAAAATAACGGGTTGGCCAGGGAATGCCCTCGTCGCCCCCTTTCTATGCACCATTACTTCCTTTATTGTTTTTTGTTTACCGACTTCGTCGGCCAAGCTCCGCTTATTGTTTATTGAGTGTTTCTCTATCTTAGCTATATTGTGGGCAACGTCGTAAACCAAATCCATTTCTAAATCCTCGGAAGATCTGCCGAAAATGTGAGCGAAAACTTCTCTCACTTTATGAGCAATGATTTGTCGATTTGCGAATGCGTTATTTGCAGCACAGGCCATTGCAGAAAAATACTTTTTCCCTTCGGGAGAACTAATTGGCATACACGCAAGTTGTCTATCGGGTACTTCAATTTTATATTTTTTCATCGCAGGCTCAAAAGAATTTAGGTAATCTGTACCAATCTGGTGTCCAAAACCACGACTACCGCAATGAATCATTACTGCAATTTGTCCGGACTCTAAAATTCCCAACTCTTGAGAAATTTTTTCATCAAATATAGTTTCAACTTTCTGGACTTCAAGATAGTGGTTGCCCGACCCCAATGTACCCAGTTGATTAATACCACGGGTAATTGCACGATCACTTACTGCAGACGGGTCTGCATCCTTTATAAAACCTCCCTCCTCAATCTGCCTTAAGTCTTCCTGCCGACCTAGACCATTCTCAACCGCCCAAGCTGCGCCTTTGACTATAACTTCTTTGAATTCCTTTTTAGAAAGCCTTACACTTCCCGCTCCTCCGACGCCCACCGGAATTACATCAAAAAGATCATTAATAATTTGCTCAATTCTCGGTCTTACTTCCTTCTCAGTAAGATTTGTCGTTAGGAGTCTCATTCCGCAATTGATGTCAAAACCAATTCCGCCGGGCGATATTATGCCTTCTTTAAGATCAAACGCTGCAACTCCGCCAATGGGAAAGCCATAACCCCAATGGGCATCGGGCATCATCCAGGAAGATCCTACTATTCCCGGCAAACTCGCAACATTTATGCCCTGTTCAACGGCTCCGTCATCCATATCGGAAAGTAATTTCTCTGTTGCAACAATACGGAGTGGAGCGCGCATCTTCTTTTTAAAACTTTTCTGAAGTTCCCAAATACCCTTTTCTATCTCCTTGAACTCAGAAAGAAGATTTGCATCCATGATAAACTTATTTTAGCACCGATATCCTAGACCTAACGTACAATGTTCTACTGTTCTAGAACAATAGAACAAAATATAAGGTTTTTGCGAAAGTTAAACATCTAAAACTACCAAGCAATGGTAAGTTTTATCGCCAAGCTGTTCGATCTTAAATAGATGTTTTGTGACGGCTTTAACATCTACCCCCAGTTTATGTTTCTTGTGGTTGATCTTTTCACCACCAAGTTTACTTTCCAACTCATACGAGTTTTTCCTACTATTACTCTCACTTCTTATCTCGCAGGTTATACTATTAAATAAAAGTTGTTCTGAATCTTTCAAAAACACAAGCTCCTCCAAAAATGAAGACAAAAGATTCTCTAAGTTTTCATTTTTAAGATTAATTTCTTTTACTTCCCGAGTTTTCAAACTATCCGATTCAACCATAGCAGATTCAAGTGCAAGTCCAGCATTTTCAAATAATTCAGAAGCATCTTTTCCAAAAGCCTCAAAAGCAAGATCAGCAGTAGCTATGTCAGGAAGAAATTTAAACTTATTTCTTAACTTTGCATTTTGCACTTTAAACTTTCAGCTATTTACGTGTGTTTGTCGGCAACAGAAGAAGCACCCCAGGAATCTGGTTTGGTTTTGGCAACAAACCCATTCCCGTTTACCATCCCTACTACTTCGCGGATCATTTCCCGAGTTGGGCCAAGAGGACCAACGTCGATGTGAATCTCAAGATCATATTTTGCAGGGGAAATTGCTTTTCTGATTTCGGGCACAAGTTTTTGTGCGGTTTCAAGACTCATCAGAGTTTCTGTATAAATCTTATCCCTTAAAACAGGTGGGTGACCGTTTCTTTTTTCCTTCCTCCAGAAATATCGGGCTCCACGTCCGATTCTGTGAACGATAATTGCGGTGACAAAATCCACCTCTGATTCTCCATTGGTCTTTCTTGTTTGACTATCTGTTCCAATGACAAGTCTATAAAACTTACCAGGATCTTCGTCAACAAATGAAGATATCTCGGAAATCATGTCCGAGTTAGTCATTAAACCCTTTGTAGGGCTATAAAAATGTCCGTTTGGTTTTGCAATCATAGCCCAAATTATACCTCGAACGCATTTGGGAAACAATTCCTTTGAGGTGTATAATTTTGATGCTTGTGAAAATAAAATTTCAAAAAATTAAAAAGGCAATAATCGCCGCAGCGGGATACGGTACCCGATTTCTACCGGCTACGAAAAATCAGCCCAAAGAAATGCTACCAATTATTGATAAACCCATAATTCATCACCTGGTAGAGGAATGTGTTGCCTCTGGAATTACAGACATCATTATAGTAACCCGTAGTGGGCAGGGGATAATGGAAGACTACTTTGACAGCCACCTTGAACTTGAGTATATGCTTGATGTAAACGGCAAAGAAGCTCTTTTAAAAACCGTCCGAGAGATTCCACAACTTGCAAACTTTGTTTATGTTAGGCAAAAGAAAAATCTTCCTTATGGAAACGGTACTCCCCTTTTAGTAGCAGCACCTTTAATTGACGATGATGAGGCATTCGTATACATGTTCGGGGATGATCTAACAATTTCGAAAGCACCGGTCACAAAACAACTCATTGATGTTTATTACCAAGAAAAACCCTCTGCGATCTTGGCTGTGCAGAAAGTTCCGGACAGCGAGGTTGAACGATACGCAACCGTTGAATACAAGAGTGATGGTAAATACAAATATGAGATAAAAGCTCTTCTAGAAAAAATGCCTTTGGGAAAAAATCCATCCAATATGGCTCAGTTTGGCAGATTTGTTTTTAGTTATGATGTTATAAAGGAGGTCAAAAAAACACCGACCGGAAAGGATAACGAACTTTGGGTAGCAGATGTCTTGAATAATTTAGCTAAAAAAGGCAAAAAGGTAATTGCGCAACCAATTATTGGTGAATGGCTAACAACGGGGGACCCTCTTCGATACATGAAGACACAGGTCCGTTTTGCACTTCAGCGAGAAGATTTAGGACACGATTTTGCAGAATTTCTGAAAAATCTCAAACTCTGAGAAGAATTGAAGATACGATTACGACACCCAAAAGAGCAATAACTATATACTCCAAAATGATAGACGTGTGTAAATCTCCATGAATGTAGTGATGAACGATTCCCCAAGAAACGTAACCCAAGGCTGTTGCGAAAAGTAGTGCCATCTGGAAATTAGTATCATAAGAAAATACGGTAAATCCAACCAAGCCGGCACCAAGTATCCCCAATAAAGGTAAATAGTGTTGTAAATGTCTTGTAATTCTTCTCATATCTTTTTACTAACTACTCACTACTCATAACTAACTACTAAATTATAGTATCTTTCCAGCTTTTGCTATTAAAAGTATTGCTAATATCATTCCCAAAAACGCTATATGAGCGAATGTTCTTCCGGAAAGTCTTGGAATTTTCCTTCTTGCAACAATTAACCCATCAACTGTCATTACTATTAATAGTAGTAAAGTCGTAGTAATAGCAACCCCCCGAGTACTTTCAAATGGGGATATCAAAATTTGAAAGGTATTTGCACTCTGCCGTGCTGGAACACCTTCCGGATTTATATTTCCGGGTTGAAGCGCCGGGGAAGTTTGAACAATTACCGGTATTAATGTTGGTGTTAATGTAAGGGTTGGAGTTAAAGTAGGTTTTTGTGCTTGGGTCGGAGAAGGAACCACAGTAACTACAGGTTTTGCTTCAGCAATAGGAAGCTCTGGAGCAGTATCTGTTAACTGTGTTCCAAAAAGTTGAACAATTATTGTTGTGTCAACACCACCCAAATCTCCTTCCACTACAGCTACACCGATTTCTTTATATTTAGTAGAGAGCATATTATCTTTATGAGAGGGCGAAGATATCCAGGCGTTTATAGCATCTTGCGGGTTAGAAAAATCTCGAGCCAAATTTTCACCAGCGTAGCGATATTTATAACCAACGTCGCTGAAAAACTTCCAAGGTTCGGTTCCATCCGGAGCAACATGCGCCCAATAGTCTAGTGCTATCATATGTTGTCCCTTTAATTGTGCAGCTTGAGAAAGTTGGGCACTGTTAATTAAGGCCGGCACTCCAGCTTCTACGCGTTTTTGATTTGTTAAAGAAATAATCGTGTCTGGTGGTATGTTTGCCGCATAACCCAAGATTTTTACTCCAGTTAGGGGGAAAACCCCTAAAATTACCTGATATGTAATTAGAAACAATGCAATTAATAAAAGGCTGGTCGAATGAAGAATCTTAGCTTTATGATTATTCGAATGTCCTGGAAAAAAATAATGACGCAGCTCAAAAGCAAAATCCATGCTTTCATCTTATCGCTTACTGATCTACCTTTCAATATCGAAGTTCAAGAAGGTTTTGCAACGACTATAAGGCGTTTTGTATCGGCAAAACCAGAGCAGGTGTACAGCGTCAAAGTCTCGTCTTCTGTCGGAGCAATTACCTCTACCTGATTAGGATAAACTTCTTTTATTTCTTTAATTTCATATTTATACCAGTCAGAATCGGTAAGGACATAAATTTGACTGCCTACTTTAATTGATCGAAGTGGTAAAAAAAGACCCTCTTTCGCGTGTGCAAATATTACTTGATTGCCTTTTTCCCCAGGTATACCAGATCCAATTCCCCATCCCGCCGTGTCCTCAAAAACTTCCCAGTAACCTCCAACTATATTTGACTTTTTTACTTCCAGATCGGTAAAAATTTGAGGAATCACTATCCGTTTTGGTATTTTCTCTTCTTTTAATTCACTAAACGATAAACCTTCTATTTTAACCGGTTCGCTCTCAAAACTTGTACTATATATAGTAGGAAGATTGTCTCTTCCTAAAATAATAACTAGACCGATCAAAACCAAGGTTAATCCAAGTGCGAGTCTTAATGGAGATGTTTTATCCTTTTTAGACTTACTTTTTCCTTTCTGAAGTATTTTGGAAAAGTTCATTGGTAGCAATTTTACCACCAAATGTGACCATAGCAAGACCGATGAAGAATAATAGAGATTGAAATCCACTACCGGAAGTAACAGATAATCCATCGATTCCTGGTCCTCCCGCTTCTACCGCTGCAGCTTCTGGTAGTATTTGACCTCCTCCCCCGCCACCACCACCGCCACCGCCTCCACCAACTCCACCACTCACCCCACCATTTTCCTTTTCTTCTTCATATGGTGGTACTCCGGGGGGTGGTTTTTCCTCCTCTTTCTCTTTTTTAGTAGGACAACAAGATACTTCTACTTTTCCAAGATTTACAAAATTTTTAATAAAGAAGTCAAGCGATATATCTCCCGTATTTATAGTCACATCACCCTCAGTATTTCCATCTGCAGAATTACCTCCGGTATTTAGGTCCCATGTAACGTAATTATCTAAATCCGCGTTAAAATTGGTGTTAATGTTTCTTTGGTAATCAAAATTTACATTTATTTTGTTTTCAGAATTCGTACCATTATCTGAAATCTTAGACACAAAACTAGCAAGGCCGAAAGCGGTTTCAATATTAGAATAGTTTATTGGGCCGTTTATAATATTTCCTTGAACCTTTATGTTCCCTGTTGTTATTTCTACATTCCCACCAGCATTGTCATCGGCGCTATTATTACCAGTATTTACGTATCCAGTAATATTATTAGTAATGGTAGCATTCTGATAAACTATGATATTTGTTGTTGAAGTAGAAGAAGTATTAATCTGATTGGTTGAATTAGCGCCATTGCCAGAAATTTGTGCAGTGGTCCCAGAAGTACAACATCGAGTCTCAACTGTAGATGTGTTTGCGGTATTTTCTATAGTAATCTGAGTGTTACTATCACCAGTTGTAATAGCAACATCCCCATTTGTATTGCCAGACGCAGAATTATCGCCGGTATTTACAGAGGTATTGACTTCATTTGTAACATTGCTCTCATTGTTTTGGTTAATATTTGTTTGACTTTCGGATTGAACTTGAACTTCGTTAGTAGAACCGGAACCATTATCTGTAATCACTAATTCATCAGCTTGTACTGTCGGTAAAAAAAGATAGGTCAAAATAGACAGCAAGCTTATTAAAAAGAAGAATCTGTTTTTAATTTCTGCCTTAAACTTGGTCATTCATCAATTTAGGCAGTGTGATCAGCATTAAGCCTTTTGCGTCGAATTAGGTATAAAGCAACCATTGGTATTCCGAACAATAACCAGGCAAGATTGATTTTAACAACCTTTTTACCCTGAGTTGAGTCCTGACTGAGAGTATTTGTTCCGGCTACCACCGCAATTTCTCCTTCTCCCTCTCCTCCTGAAACTCCAACATCTGAAGTATTCAAGATCCCAAGAATGTAATTCTCCGATGAATCTGGTGTCGAACTAGATGGCAGTGGATTTTGTGTTAAAGATACATTTGCCACCGTACTGCTTTTACTCTGACTATTACCGTTGCCGCCTACACTACTTTCTTGAGAAGGCGCTGGACCACCCAACGCTTGCTGGCTATTATTATCATTCTCTTTTACCATACCAGGACCAACAAAATCACCTAACCAACTTCCGAATACGTTTACGACGGTTACAAAAAGTTTACCTGTTCCCACAATGTTATTATTTACAAAATTAACTAAGTTTGCGATTATATTGGCATCGCCGGTTTTTATTGTGGAATCCCCACCGGTATTTCTACTAGCAGAGTTTGCTCCCGTATTTGCAGAAAGATCAAGGTTATTAACAATGGTGGCATCGTTATTTTGAATCGTAGTATTTGAAGTCTGCTGACTAACTCCAGAAGTGTTCTGGGAATCTGAACCATTACCTGAATTGGTCGCTGTTATTTCACCAGAATCAGAAACTCCAAATACAAAACCTTCGGACCCGCCAAATAATGAACCCAGCGGTGCTCCGATAATTTTACCTACCCAATTACCTGCTTCGTTTACAATAACTAACCACCAATCCCCACCATCAATATTGGTATTGGCAACATTAACAACCTGTGCTTTTGCGCTCGCCGAACCTGTTTTTATAGAGGATGTACCACCTGTATTTTTACTTGTATCGTTTTCTCCTGTGTTCGCATATAAAATAAGGTTATTCTGAATATCGGCTGCATTAAATTGGTAAGTTAAATCGGTGTTTGTTAGATTAATATCTGCAATGTTTAGCGATTCAGAACCATTTCCAGAATTTTCTGCAGAAACTGTATTGAAACAGCAAAATCCTTCCGGTAGTAGGATGTCGCCAATTAATTTTCCAAATATATTTACTACCGAGTAGATTACGTTGCCGGAAATATTATTGTTGGCAAATGTTAAAGCGTTTGCAGATACATTTGCATCTCCAGTTACAATTTCTGAATCTCCGCCGGTATTTCTATCAGCGTCATTATGTCCTGAATCAGAAGAAAGAGTCATATTATTTTCAACAACCGCGTCATTATTTTGAAAAGTAAAACTATCAACGTTTGAATCAATCTCTGCCTGGTTATTTGATCCCGTACCATTCCCAGAATTTTGCGCCGTTAAATCACCAGGAGCGCATCCAAAAATACAACTCCCGAAATCTAAAATAATGTCTCCTACATGATCATCGGCGACATTAAATTCATTTACTAGCAAACCATCTATGTTTGTATTAACCGAAGTAATTATTGTCCCTGTTGTATTTGCATCGCCTGTATTTATCGTGGAGTTTCCAACATTCCTTGAGGCCGAATTGTCCCCTGTTTCAGTTTCCTGCCAAAGATTATTTCCAACAACTGTGCTATTGGTTTGTTGAGTAGTATCGTCGTTTGTTAAACTCACCGACCCAGAATTAGTCGAGCCGGATCCGTTATCTTTATTTGATACCGAAGCTCCACCTCCACTATTTTGTGGAAGTAAAGAACTTCCTGAATAATTCTCGTTTGCTGAAGTTGTAATTCCTGCATCATTTACTGCATCACCAGTAGTTATTTGGGTATCTCCAACATTACCGCTACCATCTTCATTTCCACTACTCTCTGTAGTAGGACTTGGATGGTTCGTGGTTTCGGACTGAGTGTTTTCATTTTCGTCTTCCTCGTCGTCGTCTCTATATCTACGATGGTTTTCCTCATCCCCACCGCCCTGATTTTCACTTTCCCAATTGTTGTCAGATGGGGATTCGGGAGCAGAGGGTGCAGACGGTGCCTCGGGAGCAGATGGTGGAGCAGGTGGTTCAGGAGCAGTTTGTGCTAAAACGAAAGAGTATTGATTATATACAAATAAAACCAATACGACCATTAAAACTGCTACAAAATTTTTTGCTTTATTTACTTTATTGTTCATTATATTTAATCTATTTTTCACCTTTTCAAGAATTGTTTTTGCTTGGTTTAATATTCTGTCAAAAAAACCACTATATATTGACTCATTTATTAATCGTATTTCGATTTCTTCAAATTCTTTTACTAGGGCAGACATTTTTTATATGTAATAACTTTTATCTTTTCCTTTGGGTTCCGGGTGGTCCGCCGAAGTGCTAGCAGACCAGCCCGTTTCCCTTAGGTTGGCTTAGCCCAAAAGAGCTGCTAGGAGATCTTCCAAATCAAACGAAAAGTTGAAATTGAAATCAAATCCCCATGGCATTTCCCAATCTAATTCGGGAGCTGCGCCAAAAACGTTAGAGTTGCCGGTATTGCTGACATGTACTCCAGCATCGGCGTCACCAGTATCAATGGCTGGATCATCTCCGCCAAGTGTGTTGTCCTCAGCTTCATTGTCTCCAGTTTCCAGTTCAACATCAACTTCTGCACATGCATCTTTAAACTCGCCTTTACAGTCAAAGTCGTTGTACTGATCAACTTCCAACTCACTTTCAAGCTCGGCCTCTATCTCATTTTCTGAGTCTGTACCATTGCCTGAAATTTTGGCCAAAATATCTTCGATGCATCCACAGGCATCAATATCTGCCCAGTTAAAGTTGACCATATTGTCAACAGTAACATCGGCTTCGGCATCGCCTGTCTCTATCTCAACCTCGCCGCCTGTATTGTCTTCTGCCTCGTTGTCTCCAGTTTCGGATTCAACCTCAACGTCATTGAGAATTGCAGCCCAGTTTTGCTGATCGAGCTCAACCTCATTTTCCAGTTCGAGTTCGATTTCATTTTCAGAATCAGAACCGTTGCCGGAAATTATCGCAGAAAGACTGCCGCCGCCCCCGCTTCCACCTGAAATCCAAGCAGAATTGGAGTTAGCTGCGGTTGAAACAGCTACGGTCGTTTTGGCATTGCCTGTTTTGATAGATACGTCGCCGTTGGTGTTGTCTTCAGCCTCGTTATCTCCAGTCTCTGACTTTGTTTCAACGTAGTTTAAAACTACAGCATTGTTGTACTGATTTAGTTTCACTTCATTTTCCAGTTCGAGTTCGATTTCATTTTCAGAATCAGAACCGTTGCCGGAAATTTTAGCTTCGACATTTTTGACACAACACGCGTCTACCTTTGCAACATTAGAGTTCAAAACGTTTGAAACCGAAACATTAGTTTCAGAATCGCCAGTTTCTATTTCTACCTTGCCGCCGGTATTATCATTGGCTTCGTTGTCGCCCGTATTGGCTTTAACTTTGACATCGTTAAGAACCTCAGCCCAGTTTTGCTGATCAACTTTGACTTCATTCTTTTGTTCGAATTTAACTTCGCTTTCAGAGTCGGATCCGTTTCCGGATACTTCAAAAGTGTAACCAGCAAAAGCCGGGGTAACGAGGTTCAGAAGTAACGTCCCTGCCGCAACAGCAGATGCAAATTTTTTCTGTAAATCTGTCATATTTTCATTTCACCCCCTTTCTTTAATGGTCCTCCCGACTATTGTCGAGAAAGGCACTTCACCTTAATCGCCCGTTTTCAAACGAAAACGGAGGCGCCCCGATTCGACTCCGCCAGCTGGCGGATAAGTTCAAACCGGAGAGCCTCCGTTTGCGGTCAGCTCTCAATACTATAAATATATCGAGTAAATTATTGGGGCAGCTCACTCGTTTTATTTATAGGTTAGTAATTAACTAACCTACATAAATATATATAACAATCTTACTTAGCTTTGTCAATAGGTTCTCTTATCAAACTATAATCCCTATATAAGCAAATAATTATAGTTTTATTCCTAATAGACAACATTAAACCCTTTTGGTATTAAAATAGGTATTGTGTAATTTGAAGAAATACAATCTATTTGATCTTACTATTTGTCTTTTTGATGTTTCTGACTGTGATCTGAGTTACAACTCCCTTTTGGATGTAAATTTCTACGCTACCAAAATGCCTAACGCTTTTCAGTGCCGAGGTTATCTCTTCAACAACTGAATGAGATATTTTTTGTCTAGAGAGGTTTGTTGATGTCATTTGCTAAAAGGAAAGCGGGATCTTTTCTTTCTCACCCTTTATTTCTCCTACTCTAATAACATAATTTGTATCGGTATCGTTTATCGGAAAACCAACTCGGGTGTATTTTGTGGAGATTGCCTGAACTTCAACCGGATCGTTGTGAATATCAGGCGCCAACCACACTTCCTCGTTTCCATTCACAGATAGCCTGATGTAATCTTTGGAATTAATGTTTATGGATTGCGTGAATTCATTAGATACCTTGAGATTAAAGATTAAAAAGGTTCTTCCTTTGATTGCAGTAGCTCTTTTCCCTTTTACTATAATTTCGTCTCTAAGCTCGGCTTTCTCTACTATGTATTTAATTTCCGCTACTTTTTCTCCTTCAGAATCTTTCAGGGGAAAAGCAAACTCTTTATTAACATCCAAAGTTTTCTCGGCAATGCCTATTTCGATCTGATCCCCTGCCACATTACCTCTACGACTAAGTGCTCTAACACCCAAAATAAATGCTATAGCTAATATCCCAATTATAAAAAGGGGCTTAATGTACTTTCTAACTCGAAGCTTTGGTTTTCCTTCCTGAAAACCTTGGACATTTGACTCAACCGATGCTCTCCGCTTTTCTCTCATCTCTCGTAAGCTTGCAAAAACTGTAAAGATATATCCCTTGAGAACTGGAGTGGATGAACGAATACTATTATTAAGTCTTTCAAACGAATGAGCAAGTTTTGGAAAGAAACTTGGTATTGGAAGCGGTAATTGTAATGAAATATTTTTGAAAACCATAAGTCTATATTCTTGTTTACTGAAAGAAAGTAGTAGTTAGTTAAGAAAAATCCTTTCATAAGGGCAGAAGTTATAGTGGAAGTATGTTAACCAAGCTTAGCTAACTTGTCAAGAAGTAGTTAGACAGCTACTTTAATTTAACAAACAAAGTAATCATAACCCAGTCGTAACTCTTATTAACACTTTCGATTCTCCAAATTTCTTTTCAATCTCTACATTAACCTCTTGATCGGAGTTTGAACCACCAAGTTTATTTAACACATTATCATTGGCTTTTGTTACGACGAATGTTTTGACATTCATACCTGTACTTTGAATTTTGTCTTTGTACCAATCGGTTATCGCATCAACATTTCCTTGTGATTCTAAAGTCAAAGTATTTGCACTGGTACTGGTAATGGTCGCTCCTGGGTACGTGTAATCTTCAATAAATAAATTCGACACCTGGTCAGAAGTTTTAGTAGGATAAGGGGTTGAAGTTTCAGATAGTTCGGAGTCTTCGGAAAGCACTTTTTCTCCGTCCGTAGAGGGTACAACCTCGGTAGGTTCATCTCGCTGGCTGAAAAAAATTCCGATAGCTAATATACTAATCGCTGCGGCCGTAATTATTAGGTGCATATATTAATTCATTCTACTACAAAGGTGCAAGTTCATCAGATAATCGCTATTCGTACTTTAGGTCTGTCATTTCTCCTTTACTTAAATCTTTCCCATTTACAGGCACTCCCAACGTCCAACCTAATGTGTTTGCAACAGATATTCCAACTCTAAGTCCGGTAAAAGATCCAGGTCCAGTGTGAACTTTAATTTCTCTTATATCTGCTAATTCAAAGTTCTCTTTTTTTAAGACTTCTTCCAGAAAGGTGAGTAGTTTTTGAGATTTTTCATTACGAGCATTTGTCTCAAATTTCTTGTCGTTAATACCCAAAATAATTTTGTCTGTATCTGAAGTATCTATATACAATTTCATTTAAGTTATTTATCCCATCCGTGAGGATGTTTTTTATACCATTTCACCAAGCTTTTAACAGAATCTTCTAAGCTTCTTTTTGGTTCCCAACCTAAAATTTTCTTCGCCTTGTTAATATCGGCATATATTCTTGCATATTCTCCGCGGCGAGCAGTACCTTTTTTTACATCAAATTTTTCTCCTGTAATTTTTTGCGTTTTTTCTATTACCTCCATGACAGAGTTTCCTGTACCTGTACCTAGATTAATTACTTCACTTTTAGCCCCATTTAATAAATAGTCGAGTGCCAGAAGATGTGCTTCGTTCAAATCGACAACATTTATATAATCTCTTATTGGAGTACCATCAGGAGTTGCAACTTTTGGACAAGTTAAATAGAAAGACTCTATTCCCAAGGCTCCTCTTACAGCATTTTGCATGAGTAAAAGCGATGGTTTTTTTGAATCCCCCATAATTCCATCGTCACTTGCTCCGCAAACGTTAAAATATCTTAGTATCACGTAATTTAGTCCCTTTAGCTTCCCATACCACTCAATGATTTCTTCAACCATTCTCTTAGAAGCTCCATAGGGATTTAACGGATTTATGGGATGTGACTCGTCAACAGGAACATACTGAGTTTCACCATAGACAGCGCAAGTTGAAGAAAATATGAAGTTTTTTATACCTTGCGACAAAGCGCTTGAGAGTAAATTTTCTGATCCACAAATGTTATTCTCAAAGTACTTTTTAGGATTTTCCATAGATTCATTAACGCTGCAGCTAGCTGCATAATGCATTACCGCATCAATTCTTTTCTCTTTGCTTAAAGTGCTGTTTAGAGATTTCTTTAAATCAACTTCGTAATACCTGAAATTTTTCTTACCAAATTTTTGTTTGAAAAATTCCAGAGGTTCACTATAACCAGTAGAAAAATTGTCAATAACAACAACTTCGCAGCCTTTTTTAAGAAGTAGATATGTTGCAACGGAACCTATATATCCGCCCCCTCCTGTAACCAAAATCTTTCTCATCTTAATTAAACAGTTAACTAACCGTTATTTTCCTTCTGTTTTCTCCTAAACTCTCAAAATTTATCCAAATTGTATCTGTCGGAACTAATACTTTTACCTTCTCTGCCCATTCAATTGCAACAACATTCCCAGCTACTTTCCAAACATCTTGTAAACCTAAATTTGTCACTTCTTCGTGTACATTTTCCTCAATTCTATATAAATCAACGTGGTAAAAATTTTGAAGCTTTCCTGGGATTTTAACATCATATTTTCTCATTAATATAAATGTCGGAGAGATTATACGTTGATCAATACCCAGCCCTTGAGCAAATCCTTGTATGAATGTCGTTTTCCCTGCACCCAAATCACCAACTAGTGCAATTGTCACCGTGGTCACCTCTTTTTCGGTTAAAGAATGTGCAAACTTTCTGCCAAACTCTTGAGTTTCGGAGGTACCTTCGGTAATAATTTCCATACTATGTATATTGCTAGGATGCTACCTATTGTATCAAAAATGACATCGCGCATTTGAGGATCTCTCCCCGGAGTAAAGGATTGATGATATTCATCGGAAATTCCGTAGGCAACTGCAAAGAAAATAGAGTAGAAAGCTGCCTTTTTCCTATGTGTTCTTCCTTCCCTAAACGCTCGGTAGATAAGTATAGTAAGAATTGCATATATCAAAACGTGTCCTGTTTTTTTCACAATAAAATCTTTCCAGTGAATAACAGATACTGGGTTTGTGGCTAGCGACGAGAAGGAAAAAATTAGAACCATCCAAACAATAGGAGGTGCCCAAGTATCAATTTTCTTTTTCATCCTTCAAATTGTAACTTAGTCTTCTCTTTCTGAAAATAGGATAGAATGCGGCTCCTGTTAGCCCGATCCCTGCAACTATTAATATTCCAGCCATGATGGGAAATTTCTTTCCGCTTCCATCATTTTTTTCAGTTGGAGTCGGAGACAAATTCTGTAGAGAAGTTTCCTGAATCCCCAGTACTTCTGTCTGATTATCCCCACTTAATACAATCTCATTTTCTGTAGTATCGTCTTTTGCCTCAACCGGGTTAGTGGGAACACCAGTTTCCTTTTTTGCAGTTGGAGTAGGAGTTTTTGAAGGTTTCGAAGTGGGTGGCGGGGTAGAAGTATTTGTTGGTTTTGGCGTAGAAGTCGGGGAGTCTGTTGGTCGTGGAGAAAGCGTAGGCGGAACCGCATTGGCCTCATTTATCGTAACATAAGATAAAAGATAAAAATTACCTGTTCCGTCAGGACTCCGGCCAATTGAACCCCCTTCATTTGGTTTAGAAACAACAGATTCCGTAGCATCACCGTAAGACAAAGAATCAGTGAAAGAACCGCATTCAAGTCTAACCCTATCACCACTATTATTTAACCAACTTCCGTCCCAAGAAATTACTTTAAATTTTTCTATAAAGTTTTCCTGACTAAATACTACCTTCTGGTTATTATTTGTTTCATGGAGATATAAAATGCAATCCGTAAGAGGGGTTATTCCGGGGTTTAAGTTATAGAGTTCAACCCATTCAGCTCCACTCTCATCACCTGATGGGTTTGGTAACACTTCATTAATAACCACCTGGGCTGAGGCGGTGTTCGTAAGAAGAAAAAAGGAAATAAAAATCAAAAGAAGTAGTTTATTCACCTACTCTATTAAACAATTTTAGTAATTGATATGCAAATAAAATGTGTCTAGGTCGGAATCATCATGATCGATACGAACGTAACGCAGACGACAGCCACCACTTCCACCATAACTTCCTCTATAAAGAGTTCCCGAGTAGACAGCTTTAACCTCGGAAGAAGAATTACTATTTATATCTATACCGTTATGAAACTGATAAATCCTTCCAACCCAGGTGTTTCTTACTGCCCAAGTTGATCCATAGCCTTGGGAAAATTTTATTTTTGGGCTTATAGGCCAATCCCAAGAACCACCAGGGTTAAATGAATCACCGTCGCTTGAACCACAAGAACTTCCCGAACAGTTCTCAAAATCCACACCACTTTTCAGATAATTAAATGGGTTTTGTGTACTTCCATTTTGGCCAACGATAAAATGAACGTGTGATCCACTTGAGTTGCAAGAAGCACCTTGTATAACCGTTGCAATTTTCTGCCCCGCAGATACTTTGCCGGCTTCCTCTTCAGTACCTTTTCCAGCTAAAATTGCCTGAATAGCTTCAAATTCGCTTTTTACGGCTGCCAGAAGTTGTTGATATTTTTTTTCGTCATTCTTCGTCTGTTCCAAGAGCGTTGACTTCGCCGCTTTTTGAGATCCCAGTACGTTCTTTTGTTTTTCTAACTCCTGCTGAAGAACCTCTTGATCAACCTTTTCTTCTTCATATTCCCCCTGAGCTTTTTCAAGTCTAACTAATAAGTCTCTATCAGCTTCCTGAATTTTTTGAATATAATGATAGCTTGACACGGCTGAGTTCAAATCGGGGGAAAGTACCAGCATTAACGTTGGCTCGTTGAATCTTGCCATTTTGTATGTTCGGACGACTCGAGAAGCAAATGCCGTGGTCAGTGCTTGGAGAGAAGTCTCAAGTTGATCAATTCTGCCACCGAGAAGTAAAATTTTTTCTTCAGTCTGACTAATCTTTAGTACGGTTAGACGGATTTGTGCATCATATTGAGCTATTTGGTTCGATAACGTGCTAGCTTGCGATTTAAGTTTTGTAATCTCTTGTTCATACTGCTGAATTTCTTTTGTTAATTTTTCAAGTTTCTCTGCCTCGGTTTCGGCACTAACAGTAAACTTACCGCTAAGAAAAATACCTCCCGCAAAGACTAGGATGCTAAGTAATAAGAGAAAGAATAATTTTCCTTTCCTTTTCATCTACGTTTCACTCTGGAAACAGCTAAGGCACTTCCGGAAAGTGCAAGAAAGAAACCTGTAAGAAGTTCCCCACCCAGCATAATACCAAACAATGTAAACAGTTGTAGCGTATCCCGAGGCAAAACCGGAATTTCACCAAAGTAGCCTACTATCGTAGGAGTCGAGTATAAAACCAGCAAAAATGCTAAAAGCCAGCCGACAAATACTCCGGTGAGTGCATACATAATTGCCTCAAGTATAATTGGGCTACGAATAAAACCCGGCGTTGCCCCTATTAAATCAAGTATTTCAATTTCTCCGCGTCGTGTAGTCATTCTCATTCCAATAATCACGATAAGGACCAAAAAAGATGTCGAAGCCAGTAGAAAGGCAAAAGCTCCTCCTCCTAGTCTAATGTAAAAAGTTATAGTTCGCAGTCTACTAACCACATCGGAAAGTGTATTTTCTCCTCCCAAACTAGCGGTAAAACCTATTTGATCAACGATTTCTTCTTGTTTTACTTCCTGAATAACATCCTCAGCAAATGCTAAATCGGTTAATGAGAATTCCAAACTGGCAGGAAAAATGGACGGACTTACCAGCTCCGAAAGAAGGGGATTATCGGCAGTTGCTTCTTTATAAATTTCGAGAGCTTCCTCCTTTGTTATAAAACTAACATCATTTATACGGGAATCCTGCTGCAACCTCGTCTGAAGTTGAGAAATCTGCTCGGTTGTAGCTGTATCTTTGAGAAACGCAATGACTTGGGGACGCGTTTCAAAATATTTCAAAGTTTCACCCGATGCGTAAACCAAAGCAGAAAGAACCGTTATAACGAAAAAGGTTATCGACAAAACAAATATGGCAGAAAGCGCTTGAAATGGAGCACGTCTCATATGATCCCATGCGGTTTTAATATGAATTCTTGTCATTTTAGTTACATCTCTTTTTCGGATTCATCTACCTTTTTTTCTTTTTTTTGCGGGAGGCTTGCACCTCTACTTATAACTTTACCGTCTTTCAATTCAATAACTCTTTTTTTTAATTTATTGATGATTAACTTGTGATGAGTAGCCATAATTATAGTTTTTCCTTCCTGATTAATTTTTTCAAAAAGATCCATTATTTTGTCTGCCGTTTCCCAGTCAAGATTACCCGTAGGCTCATCGGCCAGAATAATTTTAGGATTTACGACAAGCGCCCTTGCCATTGAGACACGCTGAAGTTCACCACCAGAAAGCTGGGAGGGGAAAAGGTTCGCGCGGTCAGACAATCCAACTAAACGAAGTACATGCTCCGTCCTGGCCGGCCATTCATTTTTTGGTAATCCGATAACGGCTAAAGCGACTTCAACGTTTTCTGCAACTGTCCTTTCAGGAATAACCTTGAAATCCTGAAAAATTGTCCCTATATGTTGACGTAGTCTTGGAACTTCTTTCGAAGACAATTTAGCAATATTTTTACCATCCAATATAATTTCTCCTTGATTAGGTTTGATTTCTCTGAGTAAAAGTCTAAGAAGTGTTGTTTTACCCGCGCCGGAGGGTCCACTTATAAAAACAAATTCCCCGTCATCGACTTTAAAAGATATGTCAGAAAGCGCTGCAATGTCTCCAAAGGTCTTAGTAACGTTTATTAATTCCAACATACAGTAAGTTTATCTACCTAACAAGATTACCAGAAGATTTTCAATATGACTAGTCTCGAAAAGAAGTCTGAGGGAAAAATTAATCTAATACTTTAACTTTAACAACATCCATCAACCAACCAGCTTTAATTCCTGATAACGTTTCCCCCCAAACATGAACTTTCTTACCAACAAGTGATTGAAGATCAATCGCAGTTGAAGTCAAATATACATTTTGACTTGGCCCACCCGGCCGCTCCAAATGGTGTGTTCCTTCCCCTTCTATTCCGCCCTCAACTAAAGTCCCTTCTACTTCCTTAACCGCGCCTGACAAGTCCTCTACTGGAATTCCCAATTCTCCTTCGGCAAGTTTTTCTTTTTCCTCTTGAGGTACAACTACAGCGCCTTCTCGGGTTGAACCTAAACTCGAACCAGTCAGAAACCAACCCGTAGCAACGCCAGCAAGAACAACTACAAACGCAGCGAGAATCAAAGAGAGGTTTGTTTTGCTTTGCCTTCCTGGAAAATTTTTCATAACGTTTGGTTTCACCGTTTGTGAAAGTTTTTCTTGAGATGTATAGTCACTTCCATTCGGGCTGTCCATAACATTCAATATACCACGAAGGGTAAATTAATCACAAGAGCTGAATATTCATCTCATTAATTAAACGTGCCACAATAGATTAGAATCCAGTAATCACTTAAAGCTGTTGAATCTCGGCTTCGATGAAGGGGTCGAGTTCTCCGTTCAGAACCGCATCGGGATTTGAAACTTCGACTTCTGTTCGCAAGTCTTTAACCATTTTATAAGGGTGTAGAACGTAAGAGCGAATTTGATTGCCCCAAGAAGCAGGCCGATATTCGCCTTTTAACTCTTTAACTTTCTTTTCTTTCATCGCTTGTTCACGCGCCCATAATTTTGCGCGGAGCAAATTCAAAGCAATTTTCCTGTTTTGTTCTTGAAAGCGCTCTGTTTGGGCAGTAACAACGATCTCTGTTGGTTTATGTTTAAGTCGCACTGCAGTCGAAACTTTTTGAACATTTTGCCCTCCTTGGCTAGATGCACGAAAAAATTGCCAATCCAGATCCTCTTCTTTTATTTCAATATGAGGCAAATCTTCCTGCTCAAGTTCAGGTAAAACTTCGACAAGCGCAAAAGATGTTTGCCGAAGATTGTCCGCATTAAACGGAGATTGACGAACAAGTCTGTGAGTACCTGCCTCACCATTTAAATATCCATAAGCATATGCCCCTTCAACTTTAAATGTTACACTTTTAATTCCTGCTTCCTCGCCTTCGGAAACATCAATTGTCTCAGTACTCCACCCTCTTTTTTCGCAAAACCGCAAATACATTCTGTAAAGCATATTCGCCCAATCCATAGCCTCTGTTCCCCCCTGACCGGCGTGAATTGAAAGAATAGCATTTTTGGAATCATATGGATCTGACAAAAAAGACTTGAGCTCTAGTTTTTCTAATCTTTTTTCCAACTCCCTTACATCCTTTACAAAATCTGAAGCTAATTCTTTATCTTTAGAAAGTGTAACTAAGGTAGATACTTCTCCATCCAGTTTTTCCAATTCATCAATTTCTTTTTTCAAAGTATCCAGATCCTGCATTAGCTTCCTTGCCTTTTCCTGATCGTCCCAAAGATTCGGATCCATTGAAGCTGCTTCCAATTCAAGAAGTTTCTTCTTTCTTTCTTCAAGATTAAAATTTTTCTTTACCTTTTCTATTCTTTCGGCAAGTTCTTTTACTTTCTGATTTAAATCGTTCATAAGAAACTGAGTATATCAATTCAAGGAGCGCAAATGAAGTTTTTTGCTGCTTCTTTATCATCAGAAGATAAGCTTTCAAAATCTCCGACTATACTTTGATATGTTGGAGGCTCTTTTGCAGATGAATCCGGTATTTCGTCTGTTACCCCCATAACTCCGATCATTTTTGCACGGCTAATATCCAAAAGAGTACTTATAGGTTTGGGTGCACTTTTCCATCCTAGGATTTCGGTAAAAAGAGTTCTGCCGCCTAAGATAAAAAAGCCTTCCACAATAAACGCCAGAAGAAACCCCCAAAAAAGCATAGACATCGATGATTTACCTAAATTCCAGTGAACATACAACCATCGTATACGTGCGACAGTAAATAGTAGTAAAAAGATTAAAAGTACTATTGCTCCAGCCATCCAATAGGTAGGTTCAACATAAATTCCTCTAATGTTATAAACACCGAATGATTTATTCAAAAATTTGAGGGGATCCATTACCTAAATGATATCACAAGAGTTATCCTTAATTACTGTCAAGCTCCGGTTGATTTTTCGACTTTAAGAAGTTCAATCTCAAAAATTAAGGTTGAATTGGGGGGGATGTCACCTCCTGCTCCCTCTTGGCCATAACCAAGTTCAGAAGGAATTATTAATTTGCGTTTTCCTCCTACCTTCATTCCCAGGAGTCCTTTATCCCAACCTTCTATAACCTCCCCCGCTCCTACTTTAAAAGAAAAAGGTTCACCCCTATCAATGGAGCTGTCAAATTTCGCGCCATCCGTAAGCGTCCCTGTATAGTGAACTGTCACGAAATCTCCTTCTCCCACTTCAACGCCTTCTCCGACACTAATATCTTCGATTTTGAGTTCTTGTGATTCTGAAGTAGTATTCGAAAAATCCATAGTTTGGTCAGTCCCAATTCTACCTCCAATTATAGAACTAACAAAGATAAGTCCAACTATTGCACCTAAAATTACTGCAACGCTTACGAAAACGCGAGTTATATTCTTCCAGTCAAAAGCTATTTGAGAATTTTGTTCCTCCATGACAGATCTTGATTATACCTCAGGGAGTAGGTGTTGGAGAAGTGGTGGTGGTTGGAGTAAGTGTAGGGGTCCCAGTTCCACCAGTTGGCTTTACAGTTACCTTCGGAGTCGGAGTCGGAGTAGTTTTTGCTTTTGTAGGAGTTGCGGTTTGACCTTTTGGAAGTCCGGTAGTAATTCTAATATCATATTTATCTAAAGAGTTCTCTTCAACTTCAACATCCTGGTAAGTATCTTCAAGGAGTTCCTGGATTTCATCTCGGACAGTTTTGGGAACATCATCATTAAAAATAAGCTCAGTTGCAGTAAAATTCGATGTTGGTGCATTACCAACTTCAATCTGAGAATATCCTAATTTCTCCAATTTTGTTTTTAAACTACCTGCGCCCCCAGTTATTCCTGTCCCGTTTAAAACCTGAATTTTAATTTCTTCCCTCTCTATCTTCTCTGGGGTTGGAGTAGGAGTGGATTCTTTTATTTCAAATGGGGTGGGTGAAAGTTCCGATTCAAGATTTGCATCATCCCGGCTTCTTCCGAAAATAAACCAGCCACCTCCCACTAGTAGAATTAGAACAATAATAACTACTATAAGCTTGGTTGGAAATTTTTTAGGTTCCTGTTGCTGAGGAAATCCGACTCTCGTTCTTGGAGATTGATCACCTGGACTTTGACCAGCCTGACCTTGTGTATTTTCCTCTTCCATACTTGCGGCAGTATAGACCTATATTACTTAAGTTGTCAACTGTCTAAGGCGATAAAGCGCACCATAAAGTCCCGCAAAATCCTCCAATTCACCCTTTTTAATTTCCGGTAAAATAGGGAAAACCTTTAAAAATTTTCTCATATATTTATTAATTCGCACGATGGAAAATTGAGGATCCTGCGCAATTCCACCACCAATAACGACTACTTCTGGTGACCAATGAAGAATCGAGTTTGTAAGCCCAACCGCGGTAAATTTTTCAATTTCCCGCCAGACTTTAGCTTCGGTTATGTCTCTCGGATCTATCCTAAAACGCTTTTGTAACGACTTTCCTGAAATGCAATCTTCGAGTTCGAGAAATTCTTTTTTACTATCTTTAAATAAGCTTGCATCAGCGTCAATTATTTGGTGACCCGGTTCAAACCCGAAAGTGCTTTTGTCAATTTCATTATTTACAATCCTAACACCCCCAACGCCCGAGCTAATTGTTATGTAAGCTACAATTCTCTTTCCCTTACCTGCCCCATATACTGCCTCGCCCAACCCACACATTGCTGTATCGTTTTCTAAATAAACTCGAGAGCTTGTTATCTCGGCGATTTTTTTGCCTAAAGGTTTATCCATCCAATCAGCCAATAGCACATCTTTCACTAATTTGTCTTTATTTTTGTTTAAAACCCCCCTTATGCCACCTGCTGATTTATCAATTTTTTGATGCCCTACAATTTCATTAAATAAATCTCGAAATTTGGCAATGGCTTTTTCAAAATTTTGTGGAGTCGCAACAATTTTCGTTTCACCGATTGTCTTTCCATCGTTGGATAACCCAAGACGCATCTTGGTTGCGCCAATATCAAAGAGTAGGTACATAATTAGGCAATAGGATAGCAGGCTTTACAAACTCCCAACTCCTCCAACTTTTCAAGATAATTGACAATAGTCGTCACAAATTCTGCGTGACTCCAAACCAGAGGAGAAGCAGATAAATGTTCACCCGTGTAAGGGTCAAACTGTTCCGGCAAAGTTCTGGAAGGGGAAGCATGCGTTGATACCCAAGAAATCCATTTATGAACTTCCCCTAAGTCTGATTCTTTTTTGGCAAGTGCAATATAATATTGAGCCAGCCACATTGTAGTATTGACCCAAGGATTTCCAGGATAGTTTCCACCCTTGTGGTGGTATGAGTCTCCCTCAAATCTAGCTATCCCTCCGACCTCAGTCTTCACCTCAAGTCTTTCGATGGTTTTTTCCATTGCCTTTGTTACCTTCGGATCGTCAACCGGTAAAACCTCGAATTTATAAATCCCATAAATACTAGACATATCAATAGTTTTATCTATTAAAGCTGGTGACTTGTCTGTATCGATTAATTTGTAAAAAATCTCTTGGTCTTTGTCGTAAAGGTATTTAAGAATCGACTTTTTAATATCCTCTGCTACCTCTCTGTACTTTTTCTCGCCTTCGAATTTACCCAAAAGTTTTGCAAAACGTGCTGCAGTGATAAGGGCCCCATATACACTGCTGGCGGTATAAGTACTAATCCCATAGCCTCGTTCCCAAACATCGTAACTTGCGTGAGGTAAACCGGTTTTTTCGTCTCTGAAAGAAACCATAAACTCTGCCGCTTTTTTAACCAAAGAGTTGTAAACTCCTTCAATAAACTCGATATCCCGAGATAATTCATAGTGTTTCCATAAACTATAGATAACCAACGCAGTTTCGTCCTCCTGTATAGGAAAGTGTTTTTGTCCACCGCTTACCCAAGGGTGCCAGGAAGAGCCCAAGCTTTTGTCTGGTCTATACTTATGCATAAAGTACCCTTCTTTTGTAATTACATCATTACAAAATTCAAAAAAGCGCCGCGAGGCATTGAAATCTCCAGCCTTCTCAAGCGCCAAGGAAGAAAAAGCCCCATCGCGAGGCCAAACATATTCATAGTAATCACGCCCGAACTGAAGCATTTCCGAGTCACCCGAAGCAATAATTGCTCCGTTTCCGCTTACGTGGGCACGTATGTTAAAAAGAGACTGTTTAAAAAGCTCTATTATCTCGTCCCCCAATCCATAAAAACTAAAATTCTGCACATTGACCCACGCTTTCCAATAATTAACTGTCGATTCAATTATTTGACTAGGGTGTCGTCCTTGTATCTCTTCATCCAATTTTTTTGCTTTTTCAATTGATTTTGCTACACAAATCCAATAATAAATTTTTTTCTCTTCCTTTGGAGGAATTTCTATTAGTTTTCCTATTACTGAATCGACTTGGCCATGTTCAATCGGATTTCCTGATAACAATCCGTCTTCCGCATCCCTATAGGTACCGTCTTTCCCCTCTATTCCCAAAAGCCCAACACTATATTCATCAAATTCTTTATCCTCAAAAAGAGCATTAATTAAAAAAACTCGTCTCCCTTTATAATGAACAATGCTCTTCCCCCTAGGATCATAGTAAGCCGTTTCCCCAGTGTGAGTTTGGCTAATATTAAATTGCTGATTGAAATAAATCTTCAATTTCCGTTTTCGATCAAATAAGTTTTTTATTGAAATTTCTCTTATGAAAATGTTTTTTTCGTTATAGAGGATATCTTTGAAATGTAGCTCGATTCCAACTCCATCGTTTTTGGCGGTAATATCCGAGGCCATCGTATCCTTTTCGGATAAAACCGTAACAATCCAACTTCCGTCGTCAATCCAAGAAAAGGTTTCCTCAACAAAAATACCGATTTTGTGAGTTAAATACTCGCTGACGTGATTCTCAAGTCCCGGATAGTGAAAATAAAAGTCTTTGACCTGTCCAAAGCGATCAAGCCCGATAAGAACCGTTCCATTTCCTAAGCTTATAGATTTAGGCATATCTTAAATCAAACTTTCTTATTCTTCCTTTACTCTTTTTTTCTAATCTTAATTTCAAATCATTTGCTGCATTCATGAATGATATAAACGCATCATAAGGGCTCTCATAAGGGTTAAAGTATTTGTGAACATCACCATCGGAAAACCACTTCGTACACATGTAGTAAAAATGATCAGACGTTTGAAGTTTTCTCCATTTGTCGATGAGTTTGGCATCACCCACTTTAAGAATCCTATCTTCTAACGAATAAAGAAAGCTAATTGCCGATGTTTGAATTGCATTTCCCACCCATGCGGACAGATCTCTTTCAGTGTCTGCCCATGTGACAATCGAAGGAACGTCAACTTCGTCCATCGCAGGATATTTCTGCACGACTTCCGATACCGTCGCAAAGTCATTATCCGGATGCTTTAATATTTCTCTGGGCAACGAACTTAGGAAATTGAAGATTCCATGAGCTTCCCACTGATGCTCGCCGAAAGTTTCGTAGTCCATAAAAAGATTAACCACATGTCCATTGCCGTTTATTGCCGATACCCAATGCGCAAACTTATCAGCAGTTAGCGGCCAACTTCGCCAGCTTTTGTCGGAAAAGCGAAAGGCTATGTCGTCGGAAAGTTTGTAATTTTTGAGTAAGATTTTAATTTTGTTTGTATTTTTGGGTCTGTAAACAAAGTTGGGACTGCGCCAACCCAAAAATGAATCCCAGCCTTCTGCGAGAATCGCCTGATAGCCCTTAGAGTCAGCCCAGGTAGCAAGCTCATTGTTGTAAGCAAGTTCGGTATTTCTAAAAACGCGCGGCTTAACCCCGAATATTTCTTTAACTTTGGCACGATGAAGGTCAACTTGTTTTTCAAATTCACTTTTGGAATAAAAAAAGGCCAGTGAGTGATGATAGGTTTCTGAAAGTATTTCAACTCTATCCGTGTCAACAAGTTTTTTAAAGGAATCAAGTACTTGGGGAAAATCTTTCTCCAGCTGCTCAAGCAAAATTCCTGAAAAAGAAAAGGAAAGCTTTAATTCGGGATACTTCTTTAATAGATTTAAAAAGAGATTATTTGTTGGCAGATATGATTTACCGGCAACTTTACCTAAAACCTTTTTGTTATTAAGATTTGTATCGGATCGGTCGTTAAAATATTCTGGGTCCCAACCAACGTCAAAAACTCGGAAACGTTTAATCCTTAGCGGTTGATGAACCTGAAAATAAAGACATACGGATGGCATAGTTTTCTTCGGACTTTCTTTTTCAAATCAACTGATCATAAACATTAATTACCTCATCAGCAGCACGCGACCAGCTGAAGTTTCTAACTTCTTTACCACTTTCCCACTTCAAATCCTGAGGTAGTGCATCAAACTTTAGTACTGCAAGAATTTTATTTGCCATTTCTTCGATATCCCAAAAGTCTGCTTTAAGAATATTTTTCATTACTTCCGCTACTCCAGATTGTTTTGAAACAAGGACAGGCGTACCAGAAATAGCTGCCTCTAATGCTACAATCCCAAAAGGTTCGGAAACCGAAGGCATAACAAATATGTCAGCTGATTGAAAAATTTGATTTCTTTCATTTCCTCTCAAAAATCCTGTAAATAAAAATTTATCCATAACACCGAGCCTTGCTGCTTCTGACATCATATAACCATCCATATCCCCTGAACCTGCGACAACAAACAAAGTTTTGGGATTATAGGCAGAAACCAGTTTGGCTGCTCTTACAAAATATTCAGGACCTTTTTGTAAGGTAATTCTTCCCAAGAAAAGCACAATTTTAAACCCAAGTTCCTTGAATTTCGTTAGCGCTGGAGGAAGACGCTTTCCAAAATCCTCATTTATCCCGTTATATACCACTCTTATCTTCTGCTCGTCTACCCCATAGTTTTTTACCAAAATTTCTTTCATGAAACCTCCCACTGGCAAAACTCTATCGGAAGATAACAGTCCTTCCTTCTCTATTTTATATACGTAAGGGTTCGGGTAATAACCTCCAGTCCGGTCATATTCAGTTGAGTGAACATGTGCCACCATCGGTTTTTTGAGATAGCTCTTTGCCATTACCCCGGAAGGATAAGTCATCCAATCGTGCGTATGTATAATGTCGGCCTTTTGCTTTTTTACTAACTTCTTCATTTTCTCGGCATACTTAAAGGCTGCTCTAACAAAATCCGGTGGAAGTTCGTCGCGGTTTATTATATGACTCCAAAGAGGCGAGGTCGTATACGCACCAAGTGTTTTTAATATATCTTCATCCACATCTGCAAAAACTACCCTAAAACCATCAACTGTTATATCTACTTTTCTGGGAAGCACGAAGGTTAGATCAATTCCTTTTTTTGATAAAGCATTAGCAAGTCCCAAACAAGCCTCACCCAGGCCACCACTATTAAAAGGGTACAGTTCCCAACCCAACATGAGGACTTTGTAAGCCATTACTAATTCTCGGGGGTAGCGGTACATTTAACATCTTTGTCCCGATTACTACCATATTAGCAGAGGATTCAATACCTTTAAAAGAGGCAATTTTGCCCTTCGCCAAACTCAGGGTAAATCTCAGCGGTACATCCTATGTGATTAATATCACAGATTATGTAATCTTTTCGAATTTGAATTCTTCTTTTGCTTCCCCTGGAATAACTCTTATTTTATCACCCTCTTTTATCTCACCAGTCAGCATTGCATGTCCTATCAAGTCTCCCAAAACTATGTTAACAATTCTTCTCATAGGTCTTGCACCAAATGCGGGATCAAATCCGTCTTTGGCTAATTTTTGTGCCGTTTCGTCGGTAACTGTTAAGGTTATGTTTTTCAAACTTAAATTTTGAGAAAGATCCGCAAGCATTAGGTGTGCGATTTTAACAAGTTCTTTCTCTCCAAGTGGTTCGTAAACGACAACACCATCAAAACGATTGATGAACTCGGGTGAAAAGATTTCCTTTTCCAATACGTGATTTACAACTTCTTTCTGCAACTCATCGCCTTTAATTTCGCGACTTACAAGTTGTCGAGTGTATTCGGCTCCGGCGTTTGACGTCCCTATTACAAATAGATGTCGGCACATAATTTTTTTCCCGAACGCGTCAGTAATCACTCCTTCATCTAGAAGAGCTAAAAATAAGTTGGAAATTTCCTTTGAAGCTTTTTCTATTTCATCTAGAAGAAGTAGGCTTGCGGGACGATTTTTGATTGCCGTTGTCAAAACACCCGGAATGTTATTGGAAACAGACCCAATTAGACGTTCTAGCCCCTCAACACCTGAGTATTCCGCCATATCAAAACGGAGCATGGCATCAATACTTCCGTAATAAACTCGCGCTAATACTTTTGCTGTTTCAGTTTTGCCAACACCAGTTGGTCCAAGAAAAAGAAATGAACCCAGTGGTCTTTCCTCTTTAACGATACCGACAGTCTTTGCCCGAAGAGTTTTACCTATAAGTTCAATTGCAGCATCTTGATCGATAAGTCGCTGATGGATGATATCTTCAAGACGACTTAAGCGTTCTTTCTCCTCTGAGGAAAGTTTTGCGAACGAAATTCCTGTTTTTTCGGATAAAACTGCATTCGTATCTTCTACGATAACGATATTACCCCCCTCCTGTTCTTTGTAAGAAATCACGGCGTCCAAAAGTTCAATTGCCTTCTCGGGAAATGGTACTTCCGTAATGTATTTATCAGACTCGGTTAAAATGTTTCTTAAAGCGGGAACGGTTATGGTTAGACTAGTTAACGACTCCCAACGTTTAGCAGCATCAATTAGAATTTCCATCGCCTCACTCTTCTTCGGGGGTGTAACTTCCACCTTTTCCAAAAATTTCCTAAGACGTAGGTTTGGAGCAATGAATCGCTCGTATTCGGTGTTTGATGATACCGCAATAATTTTTAACTCTCTTTTCTCTAAATGTTCCTCAAAAATATCAGTAAAATCGTAGCCTTCAACTTCCGGATTAGTCAAACGCTGGATATCACGAATCATTAAAATAATATTTCCTGCAGCTGCCGCCTCATCTAAAATTAAAGCTAAGTTAGTCTTTTTCTGGTTAAGATCCGTTGCTGCCGATAATAGCGAATTATAGTCAAATTCAAGTACCCTATTAAAAGCCATTTTTGTTCCCAATTGACCACTTGCGGCTTTTCGAGCAAACTCCAATATAACCGTTTTCTTACCAACTCCCGGCTGTCCCATAATAAGTACATTATTACCTGAGCTTAAGATTCTCTCCATTCGTTTCACAATGTCACCTCTCCCAATAAGTCTGTGGGAATAGGATTGTGGTGTGGAAAGGTCAACTGAGTACTGGTTTAACGTGGGAGTATATCCAAAGGTAAGTTCAAGCGCTATTCCTGGTCGCCCCAGTACTCCATCCCCGAGCTGAGTTTCCTCGTCTGTCTTTTTGTCCCACCACTGGGCGGCTAATAAAAAGTCTTCGGGTCTAACTTCATACTTATTGAAAAACTCGTTGCTCCAAACGTTTTCCGCCAGTAATTTTTCAATAATTTCTCTGTATGATTTGGGGGAAAATTTTTCCAGGCTTATTTTTTCAGGTCGTGCATTTTCTAAAAGTACTTCTCGGGTAAGACCTATATGTGTAAGAACGAAATACCCGGCCTCGTTATCAAAAATCACTTCCAAGTAAGGCTTGTGGCTTTCCTTTATACGAAACATCAGCTCGAGCATAAAATTTTCTTTTTGCCTTTTGTATTTTTCAAAGACAGGAAGTCCAAAAAAGGGCAAAGTCAACCAAAAAATAAAACCGGCGGCTCCACCAAAAATAGTCATTAAAGCGAGAATGATACCCGCGCCAAAAAGTGTTAGTCGTACAAACGCACCTATTCCTCGAGAAATTAGATTAAAAGTAAATACTTCGAACTTCTTTTGAAGGTTAAATCCAGGGGAGGTGTCGGTCTCAACTAGACGTTTCCATGGAGCGAATAGAGTTTTAAGAAGAAGAGATAAAGAAAAATAGTGGCGAATCCATAATATAGATCCAAGCCAACTTTTTATATAGTAGTCAATTCCATAACTATAATGCCAGGTTAAGAATTCCATGTTTAATCATGATAACATTTATATATAATACTAATCTACGAATGTATCCGATTTTAATTCCCTATGAAAACTCAAGCTACCAAATTAAATTGGCTGTCAGAAAACCTCAAAGAATTGGGGAGTAAGGGTCTTTTGATACAAAAGCGTGTAATTGAATCCCCAATGGGCGCGAAAATTAAAGTAAACGGTAAATGGGTTTTAAACTTCTGTTCCAATAACTATTTAGGTCTGGCGAATAATCCTCTACTTAAAAAGGCAGCGAAAAAGGCAATTGATAAATACGGAATTGGGCCGACCGCGGTACGAACTATCGCAGGAACCACAAAACTTCACTTAAAACTCGAAGAAGAACTAGCAAAGTTTAAAAAAACCGAGGCAGTTATTACTTTCCAATCAGGTTTTATGGCAAATCTGGCGACTATACCAGCCCTAGTCGGAGAGGGAGACATAATTTTTTCAGATGAGCTTAACCATGCAAGCATAATCGACGCCTGCCGCCTATCCAAAGTCGAAGTGGTGAGATACAACCACACGGACACCAAAGACCTGGAAAATAAAATAAAGTCAAAATTACCCTTAAATATACCCTTAAAATCGAAAACCCTTATTGTCACCGATGGAGTTTTTAGTATGGATGGAGATATTTCTCCACTTCCAGAATTAGTGAAATTATCCGAAAAATATAATGCAATACTTATGGTCGATGATGCTCACGGAGAAGGCGTTCTTGGAAAAAACGGACGAGGAATAGTGGATCATTTTAACCTCCATGGAAAAGTTGATATTGAGATCGGAACAATGAGTAAAGCCATAGGAGTCGTAGGAGGATATGTTGCTGGGGAAAAGGTGATAATCGATTGGCTTAGACTTCGCGCACGTCCCTTTCTTTTCTCAAGTGCAATGACCATACCCGATGTGGCTGCATGTATATCCGCGGTAAAAATTCTTCAAAAATCGGATAAGCAAGTTTTAAAACTTTGGGATAATACAAAATATTTCAAAGAAAAGATTAAAGGGCTTGGTTTTGACATCGGTAAAAGCAAAACACCGATTGTTCCTGTTATGCTGGGAGAAGTGAAACTGGCACAAGAATTTAGTAAAAGATTGTTTGAAAATGGCATTTTTGCTATGGCTATCGGTTACCCAACAGTCCCGGAAGGTTCCGCTCGAATCAGAGTAATGATGAGTGCTGCACATAGCAAAAATGATTTAGACAAAGCTCTTGAAGTGTTTTCTAATGTCGGAAAGAAATTAGGTGTGATATCCTGAAAATATGGGGGAAGTAATTCTTGTGACAGGAGCCAACGGAGAAGTAGGTCACGGCCTAATTCCAGCCCTAGCCAAATTAAAAAAATACGATCTCGTTGCACTTGATATTCGAGAATTAGACGATACTTTAAAACCGCATGTTCATGAAACCGTTGTAGCCGACATTTTGGATAAAACCGTAATAGAAAATCTCCTCAAAGAACACCAAATAAAAATAATCTTCCATTTGGCCGCATTACTCTCAAGCGTAGCCGAAAACGATCCAGAGAGAGCGCACGATGTGAATGTGAATGGAACAGCCAATCTTCTGAGTGTTGCATATCGAGTAGGAACTGAAGAAAAGAGAACGATTAAGTTTACCTTCCCTTCGACGATTGCAGTCTACGGAATTCCAGACGCAAAAACAAAGAAGGGTTCTCGTGCGCTCAAAGAGGAAGAATATAATACCCCAATTACTATGTATGGAATAAATAAACTTTATTGTGAACTGCTAGGCAAATATTATTCCTCTCACTATTCACAACTCACCACCCACAACGTTTCCCCTATTGATTTTCGCTGTGTTCGATTTCCGGGAATAATTAGCGCCTTAACCATTCCATCAGGAGGGACAAGCGACTATGCACCTGAAATGATCCACTCGGCGGCAAAGGGGGAAGGATACGAATCGTTTGTGCGACCGGATACTGTCATACCGTTCATGGTCATGCCTGATGCCGTAAAATCTCTACTTCAATTGGTCGAAGTACCTCCCGAAAAGCTCACACAAAATGTATACAACGTATCAGGATTCTCAGCAACAGCACTAGAGATAGCAGAGCTTGTAAATAAAGTTTATCCTGATTCTGCAATAAGCTACGTTCCCAATCCGAAACGGCAAAAAATTGTAGATTCCTGGCCAGCGAGTATTGACGACTCCGCCGCAAAAAGAGACTGGGGATGGAAGCCGGATTACAACATCGAGCGTGCTTTCACTGAATATCTCATCCCGGAAATTCAAAATAAATATAAATAAGAACAACTCAATAGAATTTAAAATTACAATTACCAACCAGTGCAGCGTGGCGGTGGAGGAGCAATAAGTCCAAATGGTGCAGAAGGTTGTTGGCTTGGAGGAATAATATACTTCACAAGCTTACATCCGGGTGGACAATCAGTAGATTTATATTTTGAACAAAAACGGTCAGGTAAGACTTGGATTTTAGAAAGCACGGGAAATGTTGAAGTTAGCTTTCCTGAATAGTACCACCCCCAAAAAAAAGCTACAAATGCCAGTCCAACAATGGATACTACCACGACACGTTTTATATCTATCACTTTAGCATTTACTAAATTATACTCTTCCTCTAAATATCAAGAGTATCAATAATTTCTTTCACGATCAAGGTTTATGCGGCTTTATTTAATTTAATTTTAATCCCCCTGCGCTATAATAGTTGTCATACTTAGTTCTTAGCTTAGATTGATTTCTCTTATGGAACAATTTGCTTTAATTATTTTTGGAGTTACCAGCAACTTAGCCAAGCTAAAACTCATTCCTGCACTCTATGATCTGGAAGAAAAAGGGTTACTTTCCGACCAAAGCATAATTGTTGGTATTGCCAGGAGTCCTCTATCTAAAGAAGAATTCCAAAAATATATCTTAGAAGTTTTATCTACAGAAAATCGACACCATCAGCATGACACTAAACCGGCAATTGTTAAGTCTCTAGTAAATAGAATGAAATATCTTCAAGGTAATTTTGAACCCCAAAATAATTCCGACGCTCTTTACAGAAACTTGAAACAGTTTCTCTTAAAGCAAGGCACTTCTTGTAACAACCATCTCTACTATTTGGCAACTTATCCAGAACTTTATGAAAAGATTTTTAGCTCGTTGCAAAAAAACGGATTGAATAAGAAAAATCAAGGATGGGTTCGTTTGATGATCGAAAAACCAATTGGCCACGACTTAAAATCAGCTAGATTACTTAATCGACTTTTAAAAAGGTATTTTTCCGAAGAACAAATTTATAGACTAGATCATTATCTGGGAAAGGACACTATTCAAAATATACTAGTCTTTTCCTTCGGAAATGGTTTACTGCAACCATTAATGAATCGGGAGTATGTGGATCATATCCAAATAACATCCTCTGAAGACTTTGGAATTGGTAAAAGGGGAGGATATTATAACTCCGTAGGTTGCCTGAAAGATGTAGGACAGAACCATCTTTTGCAAATGCTTGTTGTTGCGACAATGGATCCTCCGGCCGAATTTTCCAATCGTGCTGTAACCGATGGGCGTATTAAAATTCTTAAGCAACTAGAACCTGACCCCAAAAATATAATTTTTGGACAATATAATGGATACAGATACGAAGACAATATAAAAGCGGACTCTCAGACCGATACTTTCTTTGCTCTCAAAACTCAAATAAACTCCGAGCGTTGGCGTGGTGTTCCTATATATATGCGGGCAGGAAAAAAACTGGCTATGTCAGTAACCGAAATTTCTATAGTTTTCAAAATTCCCGCCAATCGAATGTTTCCCCACCATAGTTTGGCTAATCGCCCTAATACTTTAACGTATCGAATTCAACCTAATGAGGGAATCGCCCTGGAAATACTTACTAAAAGACCCGGCCATAAACTTCAAATAGATAATGATCTTATGCAGTTTTGTTACAGCACCAAAAAAAATACTCAAGCCGATGCTTATGAAAAGCTTATTTATGATGCCATAAGTGGCGACCCTACTTTTTTCAATGACTCTCCCGAAGTTGAAGCCTCTTGGGCTTTCATAGATCAGTACTTGAAACGTAATAATAAATTACATATTTACGATCCCGGCAGTTGGGGACCTGAAGCTGCCGATAAATTAATAAAAGCCGATAAGCGTGAGTGGATTGAACCATCCCTTGCTTTATGTAACTTTTCAGTCTAATTTGGTTTTTTTACAGAATGTCCTCCAAATTTTCCCCGTAATGCTGATACTACTCTATTACGAAAATTGTCCGGCATGTTTGTAGAATCTTTTCTTATTTGTAGTGATTTTTTAATAACCGGAACATCTACCCCGAGCTCGGTTGCGGTTTTTACTGTCCATTCTCCTTCGCCGGTAGCTTCAATTATCGATGAAATATCGCCCAAATTTTCACCATCACTAAAGGCTTCTTTAGCCCACTCTACCAACCTTGATTCGATAACTGATCTTTGGTTATATAAATCAAAAACTTTTGAAAGATTAAAATTAAATCTGGATTCTTTCAAAACCGCTGCACCCTCTGCGATTGCTTCCATCATTCCGTATTCGATTCCATTATGAACCATTTTAGCAAAGTGTCCGGCCCCGACATCTCCTAAATGTGCTAATGCGCCAGGCGCTGCTATTAACTTTAATATAGGCGCAATAAGTTTGTAATCTTTTTTACTTCCTCCCACCATTAAACAAGCCCCGTTTAGTGCGCCACTCGGACCACCCGATACACCCACGTCCATAAAACGTATCCCTTTCTTTATTAGTTCAACATGCCTTCTGATGGTATCTTTATAAAATGAATTTCCCCCATCTACTATTAAATCTCCCGAAGACAAGTGGGGGGTCAATAAATCAATCATCTCATCTACAGGAGTGCCTTGCGGTACCATTAACCAAACAATTCTTGGAGAGGTAAGTTTACTTATAAGTTCCTTATGCGACTGCGTTCCTACTGCACCTTTTGTAACTACCTCATCTATATCATCTCTTGACCTATTCCAACAAACCACTTCTACCCCCTCTTTTAACAAATGGGTCACTATCCCCTTTCCCATCTTTCCTAAACCCACAAAACCAATTTTCATCTAATAAAATTAAACCCCCGTAAGCCGAAATATTTGAATTAACTCTGATTGATGAATTTGAACGAACCAGATTAGATATATCCAAACCCCCGGGTAGACAACAAAATTTTCAAACCACTTGCCTGTTTTTATTCTCCATTTCTTGATTGGAGGTAATCCGAAGTTAATACTTAATGGAAAAAGAAGAGGTACTCCTTCTTCGGTCAATGCGTCTGCCAAAATATGGGAAAGGTATCCAATCATAATGCTGGCCAAAATTATACCCGGATCTAGGAATGTTGAATTTAAGTATTTAAATAATACCCACTCAAGTATTTTATAGATAGCTACAATTCCAATTATAGAATGGGTCAAAGTTCTGTGTTTATAAAAAATTCTTCTTAATATTTTCCCCATGTTATGCCCAGCAGGTAATAGATCCCAAAGTCTATTGCCGGCACCATCCATATCGGGAATTAGTGCACCAATATCCGCTCCGATTACGGAAACAACTAACGTTGCCAGATTGAGATTTTGGGGAGGGAAAAAAGCAGCTACTGTTACCAGGCAAGCGAAGGCAAAAGCATCATGAGTTCGGGCAGTCATGTAATTAGCTTATTTTAACGCTTCGTTTACCGCAGGTTCCATATCTTTGTAGTTATATGCACCTGCGAAATTTTTATCGTTCACAAAAAATCCGGGAGTACCGCGTACTCCCAACTCTTGAGCTAATGCAATGTCACTTTGAAGCCTACCGTCGTATTTACCACTGTCAAGACAGCTTTTTAAAAAAGATGAATCAATTGCTGAAGCTAGAAAGGAAGAAAGTTCTCCGGATTTGGCCTTATCATTTTTAACGGTATTATTCAGAAGGTCATAGCCCTTATTTGTCATTAACGTATCGTGCGCTTCCCAAAATTTTCCCTTTTCCTGGGCACAATAAAGGGCTTTTGTGCCCATTTCTCCATTTCCGTGGCCAGGGGTGTATATATATGCAAATGATGCCTTACCTTGATCCACTAGCTTCTTCATCTCAATTACAGGTGCTACATATGTTCCGCCATCTGTAACTAATTTGAATCTATCTCCTGCAGAAGAATTGAGTTCCGGATTCAATCCCGCTGCTATATGACAATAAGGACAGCTTGGGTCAGCGACTTCAACAAAAAGCAATTTGGCGTTAGCATCACCGAATTTTATAACATCCTTTTGGAAGACTGCTTTTATATCATCAAGCGCTACCTGTTTTGGAGCCGGTGCTGTCCCAGTTTGAGCTTGATCTCCAGTCCCTCCGGTAGTTTGTCCGGCAACTGAAGTGCCTCCCTCGAGCCTATTCACTTTCTCCCATAAATTTCCAACTATAAAGGCAAGTGCAATAGTTGCAATAAGAAGAATCGGAGTTAATTTTTCTAAAAAGTTACTGGTTTTTTTACTTGCAGCCATTTTTGACAATACATGAAAGTGTAATTGATATGATTAATCGTGTCAACTTAATTTTCTTATCTCTTCGTTTTTTACTTTCTGAACAATAGCTAAATAAAAAATCACATTAAGTAAAGCTAGAACTACCTCAAAAACTCCTTTGTTCACGGTTAAAAAGTTTTTTAGGATTAATAACGTCTCAGGATACCACCAACCCCTAAAAAGATTAATCCAATATATAATACTCAGGATAAACCAATATTTGAGAAGCTTGGGAAAGTAAATAGAAAGTAAAAGTCCACTTACCACTCCAGCAAAAGCATAGCGCTCGAGCATGTTGGTGAGATATAGCCAACCCCCAAATCCGATAATAAACATTCCAAAAACTACCGTTTTGAATTTTTTCACTTTGATCTTGGATATAGCGATGATATTTAAAACACCAAATATTAGTAAACCCCAAATTCTTGTCGGTAAAAGAAATAAAACTTCATTGTGACCGAAAATCTTGTCGCGTGTAAAAATGTGCCAAAAGTTAAAGGAGTTCGTAGAAATTCTGAAGTCTGATTTGTAAAAAATTATCGGAATGAGAGTTTCCCTTGTGTAAGTAATAATATTTTGATCTGTAAATGCTTTAGTTGAAAGATATTGAACAATCCCGACAAGCAAAATTCCTAAAAAAAATTCTCTGATATTAGGCTTGTTTTTAAAATATAAAAAAAGATACAAAGGAATAAAGATTAATGAAGTAGGTTTTATCCCAATACTTAACGAGAGTAGGAACGGAGAAAGAATTAATTTTCGTTTTGAAAGAAGATAAAAAGCGAGAAGTAAAAAGAAAAATCCAACCTGATCATATTGCCCCCATAAAGCAGATAAATACCAGGAAAAAGGAGAAAAGAGGTAAAGGAAAGGCCAGAGAATTGGTTTTTTTACTTTAATTTTTCTGGCAAGAAAGAAAATAAATGCAGCTATCCCTAAATCGGCTAAGATAGGAAGAAGTTTAATTGTTGAAAGATATCCAACAGGAAACCAAATCTCGGAAGTCAAGGGATTATCAAACCAAATTACAAAATTAAACCACCAGATCATGTGTCCTGGTGCGAGGTGATATTTCACAATTATGTTTGCCGAGTCCCTCAAAGTTTCTAAGAAAAACTCATAAAGCTTGTGATCAAATCCATAGATAAGACTCATTAGAGGTGGTTGCGTCGGCCAAGAATAAACCCAATCCCTGGCTTCATAAAAGCCTTTGGAACCGTTTGCGGCTATCCACTCCCCCCAGTGAGAATTACTGAAAATATCTACGTGATGGGTTTGTGGAGTCAAAAAAAGTCGAAACAAAAATGCAACAAGAAAAATCGAAAGAGGAATTAAAAGCTTTTTGTTAATAAACACAACTAATTATAACGTTTAGAAAAATTATCGACATCGTTCCATTTTTACCCTCTTTTCAAAAGTAAAATCTTGTGTACAATGAGATGTGATTGCTCTCACAATCTTATTTTGGAAGGGGGGTGAAAAATATGGATGATGATAACAAAAAGGTAGCGGTTGACCATCTTAAAACCCACGTTAAGTATCCAGCAACAGCAGAGGAATTAAAACAGGAATGCAATGGAATGGAGGACGTGGCAGAAGACTTGAGAAAAGATTTTATGGAAAAACTTCCAGTTGGTACTTATAACTCAGCGGAAGAGGTAATGAAAGCCGTAGGTTGGGAATAGTATTAAACGTTGATTGGGTAGTGTAAAATAATAAAGCTATGAAGATCCCTGCTCTAATTGTAGTTTTTATAATCGTTTTTTTTACAGCAAGCACAACTGCCAACGCACGTATAAATAATTATGTAAGAACAAGTAGTAGTGGTGGTAGCTCTAGTGTGAATGTAAATATTAATAATAATGTTAATACAGACAGCAGTACTCCTACATTTAATTCGGAAACTAAAACTCAAGTAAATATTAGCCAGGAAGGGGAAGGTACATCCTCTGTCAATATTAATGGTAAAGAATGGAAGCTAGAAGGTCCTGGAGAAATTAATGTAAACGAAGGAGCCCAGTCTACTTCGACACCTAGTCCAACTCAAAATCCGAGCTTAACACCAACCGAAAATCCCACGACTACCCCCGAACCAACGCCAGATATTTTGGAAGACAACGATGAAACATCTGAAACTGTCGGAGAATTGCTAGAAAACTTCTTTAAATCTTTTGAGGAGTTCCTTGACAGAATCTTTTCTCATAATTAGACTTACCTCCAAATAGCTAATAAATATGCACTCGAATCCAGTACGTTGTTGAACCACGCGAAAAGTAATTTTTCTTCTTCGATTTTGTGTTCTTTCCCATCTCGTGGATCGTTATACCAAAAATAACCATTTTTATAGATTGTTACAACAATGAAGTGTCCCATATCTTTAGGAGATTTATTTCCAAAGAGTATTGAGGTGTTAACAGATAATATGGCAGGTCTGTTTTTATCTAAAACATTTATGATATCGGACTTCGACGGAGTTTTTATCTTTGCTTTACCTTTCGAAAGCTTCTCATTGTAAGATAAACACAGTGTTTTAAATCCTAACTTTCGTGCAAAATCAGCTAGTTTAATAGTTCTAACTCCGAAATTCTTAATACCACCAATGCCCTTTATAATTTCGTCGGCTCTAATCTTTTTACCGTAGTATTCCAAAACCATTCTTAACGCTGTTGGACCACAATCAAGTTTATCTTTTTGTTTAAATAGTGGAACTTTCATTTGGAGAACAACTTGTTAAAACTATTATAACCTTTATCTATAACTTTCCTTCCTATGTCTTACTCTTAGAACAACAATATTTCGTCCGTGGACATCAAATATTATTCGATAATTTCCAACTCTCCATCTGTAACTGCCGATTTTGGGATCTGTTAATTTTCTTGCGTTTGATAAGGGTGAAGTAAGATTTTTTTCTATGCCTTTCTTTAATCTTTTTTTAGTTACTGAATCCAATTTTTTTATATCTTTATATGCCGATTTTGTATAGAAGATTTTAAAAGCCATTAAATTTCACCGAAGACTTCTGCATGAGAAAAAATTTCACCCTTCTCATATTCTTCTCTTGCTTTTTTAATGCTTTTCAAATAGTTTTTATCCTTTAAAGCCAATAAATCCTCAAACAATTCTACATCCACTAGTGCGGAGATAATTTTTCCTCTATTTGCAATAAGAAGATAATTTTTCTTTCCTACCTCTTTTATTGTGTCTGCTAAATTATTTCGCAAAACTGTTGCATTTACGATGTTCATGTTAATTTAGATTGTACATTATAAACGTACAAAGTCAAGTTATAGAACTTGGATGTCAGATCTTCTTATTTCCTCTGATAATTTCGATAAGAATTCCAAGAAAGCCGCCCAATATTGAAAAACTAATCAACGCGAAGCCTGGTCCAATTGCCCATGGACCACTCGGCGCTCGTGGTAAAGTAACTAATGTATCTTCTACAGGTATATTTCTCCATACACCAACTACTAATACTTCCACAATGAGACCTGCAAAAAAACCTACACATATTCCAATGATTGTTACTTTGGATCGCTTTTTCGTCATATTTTTCTATATACTAACATTACCCATACTGGGGATAATGACATTTCTTGTATTTTTTGCCAGACCCACATGGACACGGGTCGTTTCGGCCGATTTTCTTTTTAGCATCAGTTGAACCCGACCCTTGGATATTACCTTTACTTAAATTCACCCCAAAAGCACGACCGTCTACTGGAGGTCTCAAGGGAGGGGTATCTGAAAAGGCAGGCTGGCCACCTTCAGCTCCTAACTCAGGTGCAACGGTATCGATTAAACCTGTAGCATCAGATGTATCTACATTTGTTGTTGCAGCTTCGATTGGAATTTCAGGCCGAGGAGCTTGGGCAACTCCGATTCTAAATATACGTCGCGATAATTCATCGTCTATCCTATCAAGTAAACCCTCAAAGAGTCCGAAAGCCTCGTTTTTAAATTCAACCAAAGGATCGCGTTGACCATAAGCCCTAAGACGTACTCCTTCACGAAGGCCGTCCAGGTGGTCGATGTGTTCGATCCAATGTTTGTCTATTGACCCTAAATAACCATACTTCTCAACTTGTCTTGCTACAACCTCTCCCAAAGTTTTTTCTCTTGACGTGTAAACATCATCTACAACCTTAATTAAAAACTCTTGTATTTTATCTCTATCGCCTAATCTCTTCATCTCTTTTTTGATTTTTTCTCTTGAAGCATCGTCAAATGGAATAATATCAAGCATTCCGACAACAACTTTTTCTTCATCAATCTCCTGGCTTTCTACATTAGAGGACAACAATAAAACTTTATCTACCTGATTCCCAAGTTTTTCTAAAACCTCACCCTTTAAATTTTTCGATTCCAGTACTTGTTGACGTAACTTATAAATAATCTCTCTTTGCTGGTTAATTACATTATCATACTCAACTAAATTTTTACGGGCGTCAAAATGAAATCCTTCAACCTTAACTTGAGCTTGTTCGATAGCCCGAGAAATCAATCTATTTTCAATCGGCTGATCCTCCGGTAAGTTAAGTCTATCCATAATGGAAGCTACCTGTTCGCCACCGAAAACTCTCATCAAATCATCTTCCATTGACAAATAAAATTTCGAAGATCCCGGATCACCCTGACGACCAGATCGACCCCGAAGTTGGTTATCAATCCTTCGGGATTCGTGTCTTTCAGTACCGATTACATGTAATCCCCCCGCTTTGACCACCCTTTCATGGGCATCCTGCCAAGCCATATACTCTTTTGACTTTTTATGTACTTCGCGATCCATTCCGGGAGGCATATCAGGAGGAGTTCCACCCAAAATTACGTCAACACCGCGCCCTGCCATATTTGTAGCAACAGTTACTGCTCCCGGTTTTCCCGCATCGGCAATGATCATGGCTTCTTTCTCGTGGTTTTTTGCATTCAGCATATTGTGGGGAACTTTTTTACGCTTTAAATAATCGCTGATTATTTCATTTTTCTCAATCGAAGTAGTTCCAACCAAAATCGGCTGCCCCTTTTCATGTCTATCGATAATCTCGTTCACAACCGCACCATACTTCGCACGTATTGATTTGTAGATAATATCGGAGTGGTCCCTGCGAACCATTGGATTGTGTGTAGGAACAACCACAACTTCCAACTCATAAATCTTTTTAAATTCTTCGGACTCTGTTGCCGCAGTCCCAGTCATACCGGAGAGAACTTTATACATCCTGAAGTAGTTTTGGAAAGAAATTGTTGCCAGAGTTTTACTTTCCTGCTGAATTGTAACTCCTTCTTTCGCTTCCACCGCCTGGTGAAGCCCATCACTCCAGCGCCTGCCAAACATCAGCCTTCCCGTAAATTCGTCTACGATAGTCACCTGACCATCCTTAACAACATATTCCCTATCTTGCAAATACAAAGTTTTTGCCCGCAGCGCATTTTCAATATGGTGAATGGTTTCCCAATCTTTCTCGTATAAATTAGTTACGCCCAAAATTTTCTCGACTCTTGTAATTCCATGCTCGGTTAATGTCGCACTTTTCGACTTCTCATCTATAGTGAAATCGGTATCAGGATTGAGTTTTTCCACCATCTGGGCAAATTTGTAGTACTTATCCGTCGGTTCGGTATCGGGAGCGGAAATAATTAAAGGGGTTCTCGCTTCATCTATTAAAACTGAGTCAACCTCGTCAACTATTGTAAAGTTGTGACCGTGTTGAACCATCTGCGAAACATCCTGGACCATGTTATCTCGCAAATAATCAAAGCCGAATTCATTGTTAGTCCCGTAAGTGATATCCGATTGATAAGCCATCTTTCTTTCAGACGGCTTAAGGTGTGCGAGCCTCTCATCTCCGTGACTTTGGTCATTGTGCTCAGGATCATAAACGAATGATTTACCCTCTTGGATAATTGACCCAACAGAAAGTCCCAGTAAATGAAAAATTGGTGCATTCCACCCGGCGTCGCGTCGGGCAAGGTAATCATTAACTGTTACAAGATGGGTTCCTTTACCGGTCAAGGCGTGGAGATACAAAGCAGGAACTGCGGATAAGGTTTTTCCTTCACCTGTTTTTTGTTCTGCAACTTTGCCTTCAAAAAGAGCGATTGCGGCCATAATCTGTACGTCATAATGCCTAAGTCCTAGAGTCCGAAGGGAAGCTTCACGGGTAAGCGCATACGCCTCAGGAAGAATATCTTTTAATTCCTCGCCCTTTTCGATTCGTTCTTTAAAATCCTCAGTCTTTTTGGCGAAATCTTTGTCCTTAAGTTTTTTAACTTCTTTTTCATGTTCGTTAACTTTCTCAACGATTTTTCTAAGTCGATCGATCTCGCGTTGGTTGATGTCTAGAAGTTTAGAAAATAGGTTTAGCATTATTAAAAAACAACCCTAAGATTGTACAGTATAGATTTAATTGTAGCAAACAAAGATGAAGAGTGATAATTACAGTCTCGAAGTATTATAAAGAAACCACATTTCATAAAATGTGATTTCTGTAGCATATGTCACGAAATTTTAGTTATAAAGTGTGACATCTGTAGGGTATAATATCTTACTTTTGCACATTGATATCAGGTTTGTTCGGAGTGGTGTACTAATCTTTTAAAGGTTGATATTCCGCTCCGCATGAACCGTTCGGACAAAGCGAGGTATGTCAACGGCGTCTTCTTCATGGCGAAGAAGATAAATATGCGGACAATGGAGGTGAAAAAATTGAACAAGTTCCGACCCGCGCTTTTGGTTTTACTGATCGTGACGCTCGGGTGCAGTTTTTTTCAATTCCCTGACATTACCCCACCAGCCCCGACGTCAAGTCCCCGTCCCCAAAATCCCTACCCTGAGGAATTCAACTGGATCGTTACTTCCCAATCAATGCCAGATAGAGCAGAGGAAAGATTAGTTCCAGAATCTAACGCTCTGTGGGAATATCCAGCAGACTGGGATACGTATAAAATAGAGATATACCAGTCTAGGACTGGGTACGGGGCATCTGATATTCGGTTGCAAATTAATCTTTTCGGAGAGACTGAAGTCGGAGAGGGCAACTGCACAACTCAGTGGACTGAGTTTGATGGGGTTACAACAAGTCCCGACCAAAGCTTCTTTGTTAAGACTCACTTTCCCTTCTGGGATTACAAAGAGGAGGAATGGTCCCAATACCAGTTCAACTTCTATCTTTACTGCGACCCATCACTGGAGCAATGGTTCTTCGTGCTTACGGAGTGAGTAATCACACAAAACCGGAATCCTCGCTCTCCGGATCTAGACTAAATCCAATCTCGGTGCCATTCGTGGTACCTTATCATAGGAATAGTGTTAACACTGCAGCTCGGCTTTCGCGCCGATCACACTTTACTGCATAACACTTTACCTACGACCGACAAAAGATTGGATTTTTTTATGGCTTTATTTGTAACAAATAAACATTACATTTGCTTCAGGAAATACAATGTCAACTTTTTCGAAAATTTTTTCAAGAATCTTGCCAAATTTCATAGCCTCCTTTCTTTTCTCCCCGTAATAAAGCCTGTTAAACACTACAATACCATCGCTTGCAAGGACGGTCCTTACAAGCCGTATATAGTTTTCGGACTCGAATTTTTCAGGAAATTCATCTCCAATGTATAAATCTACAAGAATTAAATCAAATTTGAAATTTGGAATTTGGAATTGGGATTTATTAACATAATCATACGCATCCACAATATTAACTTTTACTTTGTATTCATCTAACCCAAGATACTTTTTCCCCATTTTAACCATCACTGGATCAAGATCCACTCCAGTTATTTCAACCTCCTCCCCCCAAAATTTTCTGACCAACTTTGCCGTACTTCCTCCAGCTAACCCCAAAATTAAGCACTTTCTAACCTCCAACCTCTGACCTCTAACTTTTTTCAATGTAGTATGCCACACATCATAAACAACTCCACCAGATTGAGTTAATCCTCCGACTTGAATATAAGTCCCAAAAGCCAAACTTTTGATAACGCTAATTTTTCCATTAATCGGAGAGATAACTTCTTCCAAAATCTTTGTCCCGCTCAAAAAATCAACCAACTTTCCCATTATTGGTATCCTTTCGCCTGAAGACTGAAAATGTGTGCATATTCTCCCTCTTTTTTAATCAATTCCTCATGATTTCCCTGTTCAATAATTTTTCCGTTATCGACAACTAGAATTCTGTCGGCCTTTCTAACAGTTGAAAATCTGTGAGAAATTAGAATTAATATTTTTTCCGAAGCCAATTCAATAATTTTTTCAAATATCTCCTCCTCTGCTTTTGGATCAACATTACTTGTCGGTTCATCTAAAACTAATATTTTTGAATCTCTAAAAAGTATTCTTGCTAATGCTATTCTTTGCCATTGACCTTTTGAGGGTTCAACACCTTGATCAAATTCCTTAGCGAGCGGATTTCCATATTTCTTAGGTAATCCTTCAATAAATTCATGAACCCCAGTTAGCGTTGCGAATTTTTTAATCTCTTCCGTCTTTCTTATTTTATTAACGTTTCCAATTCCGATGCTTTCCTTCGCAGTAAAAGGATACCAACTGAAATCCTGAAAAAGTACTCCCAAAAGATGCCTATATTTTGTCTGTTCATATTCGAAAATATTTATACCGTTAACCAAAACCTCGCCTTTATCGGGTTTATAGAATCCTGATAAAAGCTTAATCATCGTCGTTTTACCGGCTCCGTTTTCACCAACCAGCGCCAAGTTTTCCTTGGGTCCAATAGAAAAGCTAACTCCTTTTAAAACCCAGGATTTGGTATTTGGATATTTAAACCAAACGTTTTTAAATTCAATTCCTTTAGTAAAAATTCCCGAAGGTATTTTTTTTCCGCTTACTAATTGGGGTTGAAGTTCCAAAAACCAAGTCAAGTCTGTTACAAAAAGATAATTCTCATAAACTGAAACTGCATCATTTAATAAAGTCGAAAAACCCAAGGAGAGCAAATTTGTGCCTTGGTATAAAAGCTGGGCAGTTCCCAAAGTGATCTTTCCTAAAAGTGCAAGAGCAAAGAAATATATATTTAAAACCATCGATAAAATGTAACCGGGAATTGATGCTAATGTACGAGCAGTCGCTCTTTTCTTTCTTCTTAGAAACTGGAAATCAATTATCTCTTTTTGAATTTTGAAAAGTTTACGGGCTAAATAATTAACATTCCCCAATATTTTATTCTCATAAAATTGGCGAGTGTCTATCATGTGCCAATGAATCCACCCCCACATCCGCCACTTTGGATTTAAAACCTGAATTGCCTCATAATCTTTTTTAGCGATCCTGGCATTGACTATAATATCCGGAAGGGTAACTACTAGAACAATTAAAGATATCCAAGGATTAAAGGTTATAAGAGGCAAGATTCCAGATACGATTGTAAATATGGCATTCGGTAAATCCGAAAGCGGTTCAATCATTCCCCAAAGACGGTTGTTCGATTCTCTTTCGATTTTTTTGTATTTATCCTGAAAATCGGGAGACTCAACCAAAGGTATATCCAAACTGTTTAGCTTTATGCCCCCGGCTCTTTCCAGATAGGCTGTAATTTGTTCCCCCATCGCTCGGGTTAAGAAAGAATTTACATTTGAAGTTGCCGCCCTGGCAAATTCGACCAAAGCTCTCAAGAAAATTAAAATGCCTATTGTTTTTAAAGGAGTTATTAAATCCGTTGTACCAACGCTTCTGATGACTATATCTATTAGGGTCTTATTGATATAAAGAACAGGAAGATTAGTCAGGCCCCAAAAAGAATTAATCGCTGTGACATATAACAAAAGTTTTGGATTTACTTTATAAGAAATAGATAGGATTCTTTTATAAGTAAGAAAAAATCTCTTTATGGGAGATGATTCAAATTTTGGTATTTTTAATTTTTTCATATTTTGATTATTACATTTTTTACTCAATTAATGCGAGATTAATTTTATATGTCTTTACTTCGTATTTTGTTCGGAATAGAATAAAAGGGTATGGAAAATGTGCCGTTGCCGGAGAAATTAAGACCAAAGAAATTGACCGAATTTGTCGGCCAAGTGCATTTGGTCGGTAAAAACGGAGTTATATCAAAGTTACTAAGTAACAAAGTAACCAATAACTATTTTCCCTCTCTCATCTTCTGGGGTCCTCCAGGATCGGGAAAAACAACCTTGGCAAGAATTATTGCAAGTGAATTAAAAAGAGAATTTTACGAATTTTCAGCTGTGAATACCTCAAGTAAAGATGTTCAAAAAATTATTTCGCAAACGAAACCTCTCTTTACATCTCCCGTTGTATTCATAGATGAAATTCATCGATTTAATAAAGCTCAACAAGATAAATTATTGCCGCATGTTGAAAAAGGACAAATTATTTTAATCGGCGCAACGACTGAAAATCCTTCTTTCGAAGTTATCGGGCCACTTCTTTCCCGCTGTCGGGTAGTTACTCTCAACCAGCTTTCCGAAAAAGATTTGGGTAATATTTTAAAACGAGGCTTAAAAGAACTTAAGGTAAAAATAAATTCAAAAGCTAAAAAATTTTTAATTGAATCTTCAAACGGCGACGCCCGAGTTCTCCTTAACGTTCTCGAAATCACTTCCAACCTAGCAGGTGTCAAGCCAGACCACCTGGAAGGTGTACCAGGTTTACACCTAACGATTAATCATATCGAACAGGCTTTACAGCGTCGTCAACTTACTTTCGATAAACAAGGAGAAGAATTTTACAATGTAATCTCGGCATTTATAAAATCTATGCGCGCCAGTAACGTGGACTCAGCACTTTACTACCTTGCCCGAATGGTTGAAGCGGGCCAGGATCCTTTGTATATCGCACGACGCATGGTTGTTTTTGCTTCAGAAGACATCGGAATGGCGCAGCCAACAGCATTAGTAGTCGCAAATGAAGTATTCCGCGCATGCGAGACAATTGGATATCCCGAATGCCAAATTAATTTAATGCACGCAGTAGTATACCTAGCAACAGCTAAAAAGAGCCGCTTAGCATATGATGCTTACTTTCGTGCCGTCGAAGACGTCAAAAAATTCGGCAACCTCCCAGTTCCACTAAATATTCGAAACGCGCCGACAAATTTAATGAAAGAGTTGGGCTATGGAAAAGGCTATGAAGCTTACTCAAAAGAAAGTTTGCTACCTGATAAACTTAAAAATAAGAAATATTACAAACCATAAGCTTGCTACTTACTACCTACAACCATCCTGTCCTTCCCCATCCACTTTCTCAAAACATCAGGGATGACAACCGAACCGTCGGCTTGTTGGTAATTTTCTAAAATTGCCAGGGGGGTGCGGGAAGTTGCGATTGCGGTTCCGTTAAGCATGTGCAAAGATTCAGTTTTACCATCCTTGCGTTTCAATCTAATATTTAAATTCCTAGCCTGGTAATCGGTGCAGTTTGTGGTTGACGTAACCTCTCCATACTCTCCTCTTGTTGGCATCCATGCCTCGATATCAAACTTTCTTGCGGCCATCGCTCCAAGATCTCCCGTACACATTTCAAGTACTCGATAGGGGAGAGCTAACTCCTGATAAATTTTTTCCTCCATCGCCAATATATGCTCGTGCATTGCCTCGGACTCTTCTGGCTTACAATAAATAAACATCTCGGCTTTGGTAAACTGGTGGACTCTATAAAGACCTTTTGAGTATTTTCCGTATGCGCCAGCTTCTTGCCTGAAGCAATGTGAGTAGCCGATGTACTTAAGCGGGAGCTTATCTTCTGCAATAACTTCGTCTGCATGTTTTCCGGCCAATGTGACCTCTGCTGTAGCCGTTAAACCTAAATCTTCATTTTTAATCTCATAAGTCTGTGCTTCTTTTCCTCTAGGCAAGTAACCAGTTCCCATATAATATCTTGCTTTCGCCAAATCCGGAGTTATAACAGGTACAAAACCTTCTTTAGAAAGAATCTCGAAAGCAAATTGTATTAGTGATAATTCCAGTAATGCCCCATCACCATACCAAAAGTAAAACTGCGACCCAGCAACTTTTGCTCCTGTTTCGAAATCCAGAATTCCTAGATTTTTACCCAATTGAAGGTGATCTTTGGGTTCAAAATCAAATTTCCTAGGTTCTCCCCAGCGTCTCACCTCGACGTTTTCCTTATCACTTTTCCCTACTGGAACTTGAGGCAAAGGAGAGTTTGGAATCTGATTAAAAACTTCATTAAATGATTTTTCTGCTTCTTCCAGATGTGGCTCAAGCTTTTGAAGTTCTGCTTTTACCCTCTTACCTTCTTCGATATTTTTTTCCTTAGCAAACTTATTTCTATTGGCACGCAAATTTTCAACTTCCTGAAGCCGTTCTCTTCGTTTCTTATCAAGCTGAAGGGCTTTGTCAATCAATGAAACATCAAACTGTTTGTCAGCAACTCCTTTCTTAACTTTTTCCGGATCTCCCCGTAATAATTCTATATCAATCATGTTATTAGTAATAAAAAACTAAAATCCTAAAAAGAATAGGGCTCTATTCTTTAAATTACTTTATTACTTTATCACTTGTTTATAAAGCGTGGAAATTAATATTATTTCTTAGTCCCACAAGATGTTCTATATCGTTTAGCTTAAGAACCCTAAACATATTTTTTTGATCGACTGTATTTACCTCAAAAAAATTCAAAGCCGCAGTTTCCAAAGGAATTTCCCACATTTTATCAATATCCAGGTTATTTATTAAAGACACCATTGCTCTTAATATATTGTCATGCGTCACAACTAATGTCTTCGGTCCAAAATTCGTATTTTCTAAAAAATCTAGAGTTCTTTGAACAACATCCATAAATGCTTCCCCTTCAGGGAAAATTACTTCAGAGGGTTTCCTCTGCCACAATTCGTGAATGTCCGGGAAATTCTGGGTAATCCAACTTTTAGGTTTCCCTTCCCAAACTCCATGATTCGTCTCAATAATCATCTCATTAATCTCAACATCACACCCAATTTCACTCGCCACAGCTTCTGCCGTTTTATAAGTTCTTTTTAAAGGACTTGTGATTATTTTTCTTAACTCTAAATCGTTAAGTCTATTGGCCAGGGCTTTTGTCTGTTTTTTTCCCAACTCCGACAAATCAGTATCGTAGGTTTGGCCTTGATAAATGCCTTCTGTGTTCGCCACGCTCTCTGCGTGCCGGACAACAATAATAGATTTAACTCTTGTGCTAAGTGTCCTTTCAGGATCTAATCCTTCAATATAATCTTCTTCCATTAAAAAACCTCCTTAATTATATCCTTTAATTGCGCCCAGGATATCTCAAGGAGGTGCCAGCTCAATTTTACTACGTTCATGTAAACTGAATGTAGCGTACTTAATTATCTGCTGTTACGGGCTACCCGGAAAAGTTGCAACTCTTTTCAGCTCGGTGATTGGAATCCTGCCTGTCGGCAGACAGGGTCACCTAAAAACGCTTTTGATAAATGTCAATGAAAGTATTGTATTTTGGTCTTTAAATAATGTCAACCATCACAAACCCAACTCTTCATGAATCGACTGCATTGCGGAAAGTGCGATTTCGACGAATTCGTGAAGCGGGATTCTGAGACGGGATTCACACTCCTCGATTTGTTTTCGGTTTACACCTGCTGCAAATGAAAGTGAATTCCATTTCTTCATAACTGAGTCAACTGTAACCGAAGCTAAGTTCTTTTCGGGTTTAACCAAAGCTACGGCAACAATTAAACCCGTTAATTCGTCGCAAGTATAAAGTGCCCACTGCATTTTGGTTTTCGGTTCAGGTGCACCTTCGACGTACCCCCAACCATGTGCGGCAATCGCATCATAAATATCCGTTTCTGCGTCCGCTTTTTTAAGCCATTCTAAAATATGTTTTGTGTGATTCTTCTTTGGCTCGTTCTCTTTTGTAATCTCATAATCAGCATCGTGTAAAAGCCCGGCTATTTTCCATAACTCTCTTATACTGTCCTTCTTCTCTCCGTCCTCCAGCCTGTCATATAATCCACCCATAACCGCTTCAACCGCATAACAATGCCGTCTTAAATTTTGGTTCTTCATATTATCGTGAAGTAACTTTAAAGCTTCTTCTCTTATCATATTGGGTTCTCCACTTCAATGAATTTTACCTCAACCTTTTCTTTAAATTTAGACTCAATTCTTTTACCTAGTTCTTGGACTCCGAATTTTTCCGTCGCATAGTGACCACAAACAAAGTAACTGATTCCCGATTCCCTCATTTTGTGCGGCGAACTCTCGGAAGTTTCTCCGGAAATAAAAAGTTCAACTCCATTCGCCTCTAATTCCGCGAGAGTTTCCGCATAGGGTTTTGCTCCTCCAGAAACTACACCAATCTTTTTTACTTTTTTCTTGATTCCTTCAACTACAAAAATTTCATGATCGAATAAATCTCTACACTTATGAGCCAGTTCGTGAACGTCTTGGGGTGTATCAAAAGCCGCTGTATAACCCCACTCACCATCAAGAGGCTCACCAACTTTAGCGCCTAGTTTTTTAATTATTGTAACGTTGTTTCCAATTTCAGGATGGGCATCTAGTGCATAATGGAAAGCGACAATTGTAATATCATTTTTGAAGATTAAATTTAAGCGTTTTTGAGAATAAAGAGGAAATCTTGATTTATATGTTTCAGGATCTAGTCCATGGTGAAAAATACAAAAGTTGGACCTCATTTTGACTGCTTCCTGAAGAAATTCTTCATTTAAACTAACTCCAACTGCAACTTTCTCAACACTTTCTCCTCCCAAAAACTGCACACCATTTAGCCTTTCATCCTTCTGAAGCGCTTTCTCGATCAAATCTTTCCCGATTGTTTTATTTATAAAATCAATCAATTTATCTCGCTTAACCATGTTTTTATTTTAATCTCCAAGCTATTGTATTGCAATTGTCAAACTATAGGAATATCTAAGATTATTTGATAAAATATTCAGATCCCTGTTAACCTATTGATATGGATAAAAAGCAAATCACAAAATTATTAAAGCTATTAATCAGAGTCAATTCCCTTAAAGATGTCGACAGAACCGGCTGGGTTATTAAAGGTGTAAAAAACGCCGAAAGCGTGGCAGATCATACCTGGGGTGTAGCATTTCTTACATTAATTTTAGCTGACCCAAAAAAGTTGAATAAAGAAAAGTTATTAAAGATGACGATTGTTCACGACTTGGGTGAAATCATCCCGGGTGATGTCCGTTGGGAAGCTGGGAAAAAGGTAATAGGTTCTCAAAGGAAAAAAAGGAAAAAGGAGCTAGACGTAATGAAAGATTTATTCGGAGATTATCCCAATGGAAAAGAATATATTTCGCTTCTTAAAGAATTTAACGAACAAAAAACTCCAGAGGCAAAATTCCTAAAACAAGTAGAAAAATTGGAAATGGTGTTACAGGCATATATTTACGAGGAAACAGGCAGGAATAAAAAATCATTAATAGAATTTTGGGAAAATGTTGAAAAATATTTGGAAGGAACCGAATTAGAATCGATCTTCCGAGAACTCCAAAAGATGAGGAAAAATAAATAGTTTTCTACCTGTAAAATTCTTCGTAGGTATAACATCTATGAGCTGCGTCTGTATCTTTTCTCATCCACAACCCACCCAGATAACTGCAGATATATTTGTTGTTAACTGAATACTTTTGCAGAAAGTAGAGACCAACTACTCCCGCAACAATTACTCCAATTACTATCAAAGGCAAAATAATCGCATCTTTTTTATCACTAGTACTCTTTTTCGAATCCGCCATTTATATAGCTACTCCTTTAAACTCCAGCTTACCGCCGCAATACTTAAGTATTAAGTCTAGCGCTTCATCAAGTGTTTTTTGAACTTTTTCGGGCGTTGTATCATAAATTCCATCTACGTTAATCCAGGCATTCTTTGTTTTGTCCGTAACCATTGTTCTTTGTGCATCTCGATAATTAAAATCCGTGTTATATCCTCCTTTTTGATCGTAGTAAGCCAGCTCTTTGGCGGTATATTTGACCGGTTCTTTATTACCTATGAGAATAATCTCGTCTCCCTCCTCAGCAAAACGTAGGGTTGTAGGAAAGACAACTTTATCCGCATCGAAAGCACCAACTGAAATTCTGTTCCTCATAACCACTAAATTATAAGCGTCAACGCAGTTATTAATACTATATAATCCCTTTTTTAGAGCAACCCTTCTTAACAATTCCTCAGGACCCGGTCTTTTTGAATGCCAATCAATTCCCATTTCTTTATAAAGTCTTCTGTAGCTAAGTATTTCAGGATAACTTCCTAAAACCTCTGTAGTTAGATTCTTTTGTTCATCGGAAAACTTATCAATTTCTTCTTGCAACTCACTATTTGTTTTCGAAACCGAAATGCCCTTAATCAAAGCAATGCCAACCGAAACCGAAGGGTATGCTTCTTTTACTTTCGGATCGATAGAAAAATATTTTGGAACATCAATTAAATTAACCTTTTGGCTTAAATAGGATTTACCTTTCTTCCCAGTGGCCTCCATTATCCTTTCGACTACCTTCCTTTTTCCAAATTTAGAAAGTAGCATCCCCGCTCTTGGACCCCGTGTTTTTCCGATAAACGCTAAATATATTGACTCAAAAGCATCTTTAATAGGAACTTGCAGTTCTTTTGTTAACTCATACAAAGAAATTTGAAGGCTTTTTGCGTCATCCCCCTCATTAAAAATTTTCAATATTCCCTTTAAATATTTCTTTTGTTCTTCAGTTAATTTTGTAGTTTCTTCCGGAACCGTATCGGTCATATCGAAACGATATTCATCTGGTGCATAATCGGAAAGCCAAACTTCTGCATATTTAATTCTTTCCTCCAAAATAGTAAGCTCGCTCTCATCAAGTTTTCCTCCTTTTATTTCCGTAAATTTCTCAAGAAGTTCATCTTCCGATAAACCTTGAGAAAGATAATTTGCTACATCCTTAAATCTTGGCGCAAAAAAACCTTTTTCTTTTTCGGGAATTTTATCTATCTGCGACAAAACATAGGTTCTTGCCAACTTCTCGTACCCGCCCTTGTCATATGCTTCCCATGCTTTGTCGTATTCGTCAAAAAGATCCGGAATTGCCATTGTCCCCATTGGATCGAAATTACTTTGTGACCTAATATCCGATCTTGCGAAAAGAAATCTTCCAACGCTAGGGGGTAATATTTTTACTAAGTCATGTGCTTTTAACCCTAAACCTTTTGATGAGGACATTTTTCTTCCGCCAATAAGAATAAATTCATATGGAAATTTATATGGCTGATCGTATTTAAAGACTTCTTTGCAAATAGTCATTGCAATGTCATACGATCCTCCGGCTGAAGCATGGTCTTTTCCGGCTCCTTCAATCGTAACTCCGATTACTTTCCAATGCGCAGCCCAATCCACTTTCCAAGGAAGTTTACCCGTTCCTCCAAAAGGGGAAATTTTCCCTTCGTGACCGCAACCGACCGCCCATTTTACCAGGGCGGGTTCACACTTATAAGAAACCTTTTCGCCGTCCCAAGCAAAAACTTTTGTGGTTCCAAGCTTGCTACAATTCTCACAAATTACTTGGAAGGGAAGCCATCCGGCTTCTTTTTTCTTGCTACCGCTTACTTTTTGATAAATATCTTGAATTTTTTCTGCATTATCCAATGCTATACGTATGACTTCATCAAACTTACCCTGGTGATACATTTCCCAAGACGACAGAATTTCCGCTTCGACCCCTAAACTTCTAATTGAAGAAATAAAATCACTCCCAAATAGGTCTGCCATACTTCCAAATTTAGTGTCGGGAGAAGGTGCAAGTTTTAGGGGTATTCCCAAATATTTTTCATATTTACCTTTTAACTCAGGTAGTAAATCGTCTGCAGGATCAAAGTCATTTATAACAAAAGTAAAATTTCCGTCTTTCCCCGCATCTTTTAGTGCTCTGAAAATCATACTGTGAATTAAAGGACCCATTAAAGATCCCACATGTGAGAAGCCCGACGGGGTCTTCATATCATCCACCCAGTAAGGTTTATACTTTCCCGAAGTAATTATTTCTTTTGCAATTCTGTCTGCCCAGTGCGTAGCCATATTTACCCAAGTTTAACAAACAAATCAGATACAGTAAAACAAATTGTCTAAGAATCTTGAACAACAAATGGACAAAACGCCAAACCCTCTCCAAAATTTAAATTGCTCATCAATGGTGATCTTCCGTCAAACTGTCTATAATCGCTGGCAACCGCTACACCCGTGAAATTATCTGCTAACACTTTACCATCAACTGTAAAATAAAACATCGATCTACCCGCAAAGCAGGTATTCACAACAAACCCTTTTCCTTTAAGTCTTTCTGTAGCCTCTCTTCCATAACAGTATATCTCAATCGGCATCTCCGGTTGTTCTATCGCATGTTCTATCGCCCCAACTTGCTCTTCCAACGGTAACATCATGTCTAGAGTTGCTCTCCCTCTTGGTATCAGATTTCCTATTTCTAAAGATTTGATACGTGCACCATAGGCTTCCCTTTTTCCCAATACATATTTATATACACTTTCTAAATCGGCTAAATTATTCTCCCCATTAGGTAATTTCATAGGAACATATTCAATAATAAAATCCAAGTTTGTTCCCTGAAGCGCATTATCAAAGTTTTCCAACACTTTATCTAAACTCGCATTCCTGTTGCCTCTAACCACTTTATGTCTCTCTCGGTCTAAAGTATGAAGAGCAAAGTGGATTGCCGTCAACCCAGCCTGTTCAAGTTTACCTACTTTTTCCGAATTCAATAGCTCCATGTTTGTGTTAAACATAATTTCTTCTGCCCCCGATTCACGGGCAAGTTCTATTCCAGAAAGTAGTAAATTAAATCTCGTACTGGGATCTCCACCCGTATATTCAACTTTTCTCGGCCTAAACCTTGCAAGTATTTCCTGAATCATGTCCACACTTGCGACATTTCTTTTATGAGGACCGTCTGAATTTATGCAATAGGGACACATATGCTGGCAGGTGTCTGTCAATTGAATTACAACCCAATCAATGTGATGTACTTCTGCTTCTTGATTCGCAGTTGTTTCTAACTCGGAAACTGGTATTAATCTTTCTGACATATAACTTTTTTCCACTAAAAAACCTCCCTTGCGGGAGGTTGTCCACAAAAAAACAGGAACCGCCCGCTTAGGAGGTTTCTGCCTTCTTAGAAAAGTTTACGACAAAAAAGTTCATATTTCCTAATCATTTTACCATAAACGAATTTAAAATCAATTTATGGTAAAATTGTGAACAAAGTGTCTAAGGCTGATAACCAAAGCATTCCGGAAACCGCGCGTTTGTTCACAGATTTCTTAACAAAATTAGTGACGGAAAAGTATGTCTTCCTTAAAAAACACCCCGTAGAATTGAATGGAGTTGTGATTTTCCTAAAACTTTTCAATGTAATTTCCACGCAAAAAAAGGGGGAAGAATTAGTAATTCGAACCAAATCTCAATTTGCTGAAAACTTCTTAAAAAGCTTAATGCTTTATTTAAAAGAAAACTTCAAGCTAATTCAAAACTGGGAAAACCCCCACTCGAAAGATGAACTTCTGCAGGAAGACTTTTTGTCTTGGGGGTCGCTCTTTCTTAGAGCAATGGAGGGAAGAAGGATATCACAATCAACTACCAAGGAGCCTTTGTCCGAAGTAGATATTATCCTACTTGTAATAAAAGCGAAAGTTGAAGGATACGAAAATCCAATGTTTCTGTGTCAATTTAATAATAAAACGCTACATTTCCAACTAATCGGTGGCTACAAAAAGGCTGAAGAAAAAAAAGCTCAGGCAATAAAGCGTCTACTAATAAAAGAGCTCTCTCTTAATAATTTAAAAGCTGAAGATTATAAGATAAATTTGATCGAAGAAGGCATAACACATTATGAAATAGCTAGAAAAACAAGTGTTTACACCAAATACAATTTTTCTTTTTATCACTTAGTTTTTAAAAACCCCATTCTCAAACTGAGATCATCGGATAGATGGGTTAGCTTTGACGAAATTGGTAATGAAAAAACAGTAGACGGAATTGCGTTGTTGTCGCCGCTAAAGCCATTTGCAGATAGCCAAACTAAACTGGAGTTCTTGGAAAAACTGAAAAAACTCCCTTTAAGCCTAGGTAAAGAGCAATCAAAAGGACCGAATACAAATGTAAAACTTATTTCGCCTAGCGACAAAGGGGACAACGAAGAATTGAAACTGATCTTGAAAAGCGAAGAGTCGGAGAAACTTGAATTTAAATCTTCTATGCGCTGGGACTACACTACAAATAGCCCCAACAAGGGACTAGAAAAAACAATAGTAAGAACAATAGCAGCATTTCTAAATAGCGACGGAGGAACTCTGGTAATTGGCGTAAATGATGAAAAAGAAATCCTGGGAATAAAAAATGATCTTTCAACTTTCAAAAAGAAAAATCCAGACGGTTTTTTTCAACACGTTGTAAGCCTCATCTTAAGTTTTGTCGGCGCGGAGTACACATCTTTTGTCCAAATAGTATTTGAGGATATCGGTAAAGAAACTGTGGCGATAGTTAAAGTTGAACGTTCACCAAATCCTGTTTTTATTAAAGAAGGAGAGCAAAGGTATTTCTACGTCCGCTCAGGGAATACTTCGCGGGAACTTAATCCCGAAGAGGTCTACAACTACATCCAGCTTCACTGGTAATATCCTATAATATCTAGCAGTCAGATGGTATAATATCGGCTATTATGTTTCAAGAAAGAGAAAAAACAGGGCCGGAACCTTTTTCTATTCAAGAACTTGTGTTTTTGCGGGCTCAAGTTCCTGAAATACTCAATCGTCCTGACCTTGATTACAGTTTAACCTTAACGGGAGATGGTTTACTCCAAGTAGTAGGTGGGCCACAACAAATAGTAGATTATATTCGTTTTATAAATGGCCCAACCCAACTTGCCGGGCTAACCGATATGGCAAGTTCATACCCGCCGCTTCTTGACCTTTCAAAACCTAAAATGACACCAATCACATCATTTACCGATAAACCTACTCCTTCTCATATGGATATGTCGGATCCACAAAGTGCACGAAAACACCCGTTCCTGGCTAGACCTACAGCGGATGAATTAAAGGGTATTTTAGTCGATTTTCCAAACGCCGCACTACACATTTCCGTAGTTCAAAAAATGCTAGAGCTTATGAAAGGTGATGAGCTAGACGAGAGAAGCAAACGGCTTGTGGCTATTCACGCATTAAAAACTGGTTCACCTATTGTAAGATTTTATGAGCTGCAAGTTATCACTGAAGTTGAAGACGCGGCCTTTCAAATTTTATGGCCAGAAGAATATAATGTAGCAAAAATTTTGCGCCAGAAAAGCCTCTTTCTTCAGGAGGAACCTACAGCTGAATGGCTACAACTCGTCAGTGATGAACTTAAAAAAGATTTTCTTGTGGCTACTGATATTCCGGGAAACGACCTTATTTTCTCTCTAAGATTGAAGGGGCTTTTATCCTATTACCTTAAATATCTGGAAGGAAGAAACCTTGCCGACACACTTGCATTCACAGCTTCAATCTCTGATGAAAAATTGGAATATCGTGCTCTAAGTCACGATTACGCCTCGGCTGTCGATAAAACTCTTGAAGAAAGAAAAGGATTTGAGTTGACGCTAATGTGTGGATTTCTGAGGAGGCATTTTCAGCAAAGGTTTTATAAATCTACGGGATCAAGAAATTCTATTGTAAAAGATTTGGATCCTAAATTTGGATTAGACGGCTACAAGGCATACCATTTTAATCTTGATATAGTACTAGAAGATGGCACAAATTTTATATGTGAAGCCAGGGTCGACTCTTGGAGTCAACAGTTGGAAAATATGCTACGCCATGTAGGCTACAAAGGTATACAACCGAGTACTGGTTTGGACAGTTACCACGATACTGATCCATTAGTACCTGGTATGATAGCACGGCGGAATCTTGTAAATTCACTTCAACTTGTCAATACTTCTAACTAGAAATATATTCGCAAATAATATCCCGCAATTGAACTAAACTTTTAACTGAAACTCTTTCTTCAACTGTATGCGGATTTTCCACTCCGTCGCCGATATTGATCGCATTAATTCCATTAGCTCTTAAAACATTCGCGTCGCTCCCACCGAACGAAGATACAAGGCGGGGAGTAATTTTAAGTTTTCCATATATTCCCGCTAGTTTTTGTACAATCTCAGAATCCTTCGGTATCTGATATCCTTTGCAATAAAACAAATGGTTTAAGCTGGCCTTTGCTCCAAGTATTTTTGCCTCACTTTGAAAGACCTTGTCAATTTTACTTTTAGCATTCTTAAAACTTTCTTGTGAAAAAGAACGGATTTCACCTTTTATTTCAACCAAAGGGGGAACTGTGTTTGTTACATATCCGCCGTTTATTATCCCAATATTAGTAGTTGTGACCTCGTTAATTTTTCCCCACTTTAGATTACTTATCGCATTTGCAGCAACCGATATTGCATTAATACCTTCTTCCGGAGTGCTAGTGTGAGCTGCTTCGCCAAAAACACCGATCTCGAAATCCTCTATCCAAGGTGAAGCAAGAATAACTGTCCCAATTGGCTCGCCCGAATCGGCAACCAAACCTTCTTTACTTTTTAATTCGGAAAAATCAACATGGTTAATTCCTCCGTCGGTTTCTTCCCGAACACTTAAAATAATTTCTAATGACCGTCTTTTATTGGCAGGGACAGTAATAAGAGAGTCAAGTATTGAAGCAACAGCTACTTTATTGTCGGCTCCGAGAATTGTGGTATCATCACTAACTAAAGAATTGTTTTTTATTTTTGGTTTGATATTTCGTCCGGGTTCAACGGTGTCAAGGTGGGCGGATAAAAGAACAGGCTCGCCCAGTCCTTTACATCTTGCCAAAACATTTCCCGCTGAATCAACATAAACTTTACACCCAGCGTCGGTTAACTTCTTAACCACAAATTTTATAATCTCCTCTTCCCCTCCCGACGGACTATCAATTTTTACTAAATTATAAAATGTTTGTATTAATCTATCGCGCATAATTCATCTTTCTTTGTAATAAAAGGCTGAATGGTCCCCTTTGATAAAAATCGGGATAAATTTATCAGAATACTTCACTTTATACTCAGGATATACATCGATACGTCCATCTTTTCGTAAAACTCCAACACCATTCCAAGGAAAGTTATAAGATTTCTCGTGAATCATATGAATTCCAAGTTGTCCCGGCTTAGGCCTACCTGTGCATCTTATATGATCCTTAAATTCATGGTCAATTACATTTAGTCTATACATCGTTCGCAAAAATGCTTCGTATTTGAAAGTAGAATGAATCGCTTTATTAACGACTTTATGTTCTATTAAATCTCTATTTAATTCCCTATCACCGTGGTTATCTTGAAACTGATAAAAAAGTCGCATATCTTCTACGATTTCTGATTCGTAATTAACAAGATTTTTGGTGTTGGCAACAAAATCTGTCAATTCTTCAAGGTTTTTAATCCTCGACCACTCATCGGAAAGAGCTTTAGAAGTTTTAGAATATTCTTCGTTGAAATTTTTGGGTAAGAGTGTGGTCAGATCAACTATTCTTATTGTCGATTCTATCCCGACTCTCCTTGTCCATTCTTCCAAAGTTTGCCGATGTGCAATAGCAAAATACGGATCTTCTCCGAAAATTTTGGAATAGGCTAAACCATCTGTCACAACTACAAACTCTGCCCCATGTGGATAAACTTTCCCAAGTTGATAGCAAATCTCGTAAAGTCTGATAAGTGATGCAAATTCTGCCAAATCAGGAAGCCTCCTGGATTCTACTCTTAGGACATTAAAAGCCTTTGTAGTAAATCCGGGTATAACAAAACCCAGACGATGATTTTTGCGAACGGTATTAATAATTTTTTTCTGGATAATCTCCTCCAACTTTTTCTTATCACTAAGCTCGTAATCGCCACTTCGCGAATACTTATTGGATGTAACTATTGAAATAATGTTCTCGGCAACCTTTTCTGATCTCGTGTATGTTTTTGAAAAAGCTCTGTCTGCTTTTTCTTTTATATCCTCCAAATATCCAACAAAATCATACTGTTCGATTATCTCAAAACGGCTTTTTAATTCGTTTTTATCATAGGTTTCACCTCCATAGATAGAAAAGATGGTACTTTGATTTTCTTTAATATATTTTTTTATTTTATTTTGACAACTCATAAGCCTCTGTTGGCTGGGCAGGAATCGAACCTGCAGTCTCCCTCTTAAAAGGAGGGGGCTTTACCATTAAGCTACCAGCCAACAAAAAACCTCCTTTCGGAGGTTACCAATAAAAAGAACGACAACCTCCTTAGGAAGCTGCTGTCTTCTTAGAAATAATATTTAATAAATTTCTCATGAATACGGTTATAATATCGTAGTTTTTAATGAATTTCAAGAATCTCGTATAATATTTTACCAACTGGTGCTTCAACCTCAACCTTTTCACCAACGTTTTTCCCAATTAACGCTTGACCTAGGGGAGATGTGTGCGAGATTTTTTTCTGGGTAGGATCTGCCTCCCATTCGCCGACAATATGGTAAACATGCTCTTTGCCGTTTACTTTCAGGGTTACTTTTGTTCCCACGGAGATACCGCTACCGTTTGAACCGGCGTGAACTACTTCGGCATTTTTCAAAACATCATCAAGTTCAGAAATCCTGCCATCCAAAAACTCAAGTTCGTCTTTAGCGTTATGATAGTCGCTATTCTCCATAAGATCACCTTGATTTCGAGCATTAGAAAGTCGCTCGACTGCTTTTGGTCTTTTTACGTTAACCAATTCGTCAAGCTCACCTTTCAAAGACTGCATCCCCTCGTTTGTAAGTTGAATTTTACTGTTCCCGTTCATGGTTTTAATCAAAAAAAACACCCTCTTTTCTTTCGAACTTGTAGGAGTTTTTAAAAAAAATCTAATAGGCTCCCACAACTTACCCGCAGTAATTAATACCCTGGGTAAAAGAAATAAGAGAGGGGGTCGATAACATTTTGGTACTGGGAAATTGTATAGCGAAAAAGAGAGTTTGTCAAGCAATAATTTTACCAAAAGATTGCCTCTTTCAATCGCATCACAATCTGATTAAGTAGCTAGCATCACAATTTTGATGCATAATTATGCTCATGAGGAAGTTTAACTTCCACTACTTCCCAAGAGACATAGATTCTGGCGATCTAGTTGAAAACTTTTTAGTTTCGGCTATAGCCTCTATTCTTGTAATTCGTTTATTCCTTCAAATCACTGGTTTCCCGATTCTGGGGGGAGAAAACTTCCACATTGCTCACATGTTATGGGGAGGATTTTTGATGATGGTTGCCGTCATTGGACTTTTGGTATTTTTGAATAAAGAAACGAAATATATTGCGTCTATCTTGGGAGGCATAGGATTCGGCACTTTCATAGACGAGCTTGGGAAGTTTATAACTAAGGACAATAACTACTTCTATCAGCCCACAATCGGAATTATATATGTTGTCTTTGTATTACTTTTCCTTGGTGCGAGGGTTATAGAGAAATACTTCAGACCTAATAAACAAGAGTATGCAATTAACGCGCTTGATATGACAAAGCAAATAATCATGCACGACTTGGATGTGCACGAAAAGGAAAGGGCACTTTACTTTTTGAAACAGAGTGATCCAGATAATCCAGTAGTAAAAATGCTAACAGAGGCTTTAAGAGAAGTTAAGACCCGCTCCGTCGCTAAAAAAAACTTATTCCACAAAATAAGAGACTATGTCAAAACTCGATACGTAAGTCTTATTCACTACCCCAAGTTCATAAAACTTATTATTACTTTTTTTGTCATCATATCGGTGGTCAATGTACTTAACGCTCTTTTCAATTTCAGTGCTGCACAAACTTTTTCAGAATGGGGACAGCTTATCTTCTCTTTATTTTCAGGAATTTTAGTTCTTGCAGGAGTCTATATTCTTCGATACCACCGCTCCAGAAGAAATGCGTACGAGCTTTTCAAATATGCAATTCTCGTTTCAATCCTACTCACTCAATTTTTTCGGTTTCTGGAACAGGAGCTATCGGCAATCTTTGGTTTACTTCTAAACCTCGTAATTCTATCAGTCCTTCAATACCTCATTTATCAAGAAAGCTTACTAACAAAAAAAGAGAGAGTTGAAGTATCTTTACCAGCTGAGTGACCCTGTGGGGATTCGAACCCCAGTGTCTGGGATGAGAACCCAGTATCCTAGTCCACTAGATGACAGGGCCTTAACGCTATTTTATGTGAATTGAAGCTTAAAAACAATGATTTGGCGGTTAAAATTTCACTTCATACTCGAGACATCCCCCAAAAAACTGTTTTCGAGACAAATCCTAAACTTTGGTAAAGCTTTTCGGCTGGAGTATCTTTTTCTGTTCCTAATAAGATAACGCTACAACCTTCATCAATCCCCGCATTAATGCATACTAGAGAAACGGCCCGAGCTAAACCCTTCCTTCTAAATTCATTATCTGTTCCAACTTCAGCAATATAGCCCAACTTGTTGCCAAAATATATTGCTCCGCAGCTTGCAGGCTTACCTTTATAAAACCCTACAAATTTTCTCATTTTTTTTCTCAGTGAATGATCTTTCCAAGTTTTTCTATAGATGCCTTCGTAAACTCCTTCTGCTCCAAAATTAAAATATGCATCTTCCGGATTAGAGGTATAGGCTCTGGTATAACAATCAATGTATATCTCGTTATCTTTATCTGTTTTTATTTCCTTTAAAGTAACACCTGATTGTAAACTTAAATCTCTTCTTTTCAAATGTCCTTTTTCTAAAAACATGAAGTTATCTTTTGCAGTAATTTTATACCCGAGTTCTTTTAAATATTTATCAACATTTCTTCTCCTGTCATAAGGAGTTAAATAAAAGCTAAAGTGCTTTTTGTGTTTTTTAAAGAAAGGTTCAACCTCTTTTACTAATTTTTCTATTTCCCTCTTAGAATCGATAGTGAATTGTTCAACTAGCGTCCAATAAATATCATCTATTGGGTCGGAATAAAAAGCTTTTGCTCCCAAAAAAAGTTTATTTTTAGTCCAGTAAATTCCTCTTAAAACTTCCGATACTTCTATTACCTATTTTTCGTACTTACCAAGATTTTTTCCGTATTCGTGGTTTAAAACCATTAACTAAAATTATACTCGTTTTAACTAGTAGCTATATACGTTGGAATTGGAGGAATCGCACGATCCTTTTGTTTCGTTTCAACGACCGGCCATTTTTTCAAAGCGATTTTCAATACTTCATCCAATCGGCTTGTGAAGACAAATTTAATATCTTTCTGAACGTTATCGGGAATATCTTCCATATCTTTTTTATTATCCTTGGGCAAAATTATAGTTTTTAACCCTGCACGATGACCTGCAATAACCTTTTCTTTAACTCCTCCAATTTCCAAAACGCGACCTCTTAAGGTTACTTCGCCTGTCATTCCGACATTTCTATGTACGGGAACACCTGTTAGGGCAGATACCAGTGCAGTTGCCATTGCAATTCCTGCGGATGGGCCGTCTTTCGGAACTGCTCCCTCAGGTACATGAATGTGAACGTCAATATTATTAAGAATTTCTTCTCTTAATCCAAGCTCTTTCCAATGAGCTTTGGACCAAGTAAATGCCGCCTTTCCCGACTCTTTCATGACTTCGCCGAGTTGTCCGGTTAATGTCAACTTACCCTTTCCTGGCATAAGAGCTACTTCAATAAATAAAATCTCCCCGCCTGCGGCAGTAACAGCAAGGCCGGTTGACATACCAACCTCGTCGACCTTCTCTGCAATCAGGGAACTGAATTTCTGGGGGCCAAGAAATTTCCTAACATCGCTATGTGTAATAATTTTAGGAAACTTCTTCTTTTCCGCGACCAGCCTGGCAATTTTACGGCAAATCATCGCTAGATTACGCTCCAAGTCCCTTACGCCTGCTTCTCTGGTGTAGCGGTTTATGATTTCATTAAGCCCAAGTTTACTTAGACTAATCTTTTCTTTTTCGAGACCATGAAGTCTTAATTGTTTTGGCCATAAAAATTCCTTGGCGATGTTGAATTTCTCATCTTGAGTGTAACCAGGAAATCTTATTACCTCCATTCTGTCACGAAGTGGGCCCGGAATTTTTTCAATAACATTTCCGGTACAAATAAACATTACTTGAGAAAGATTAAAGGCAACCTCGAGATAATGGTCAGAAAATTCTTTATTTTGTTCCGGGTCTAGCGCTTCGAGGAGTGCTGAACTTGGATCACCCCTAAAATCAATACCAATCTTGTCTATTTCATCGAGCATGAAAACCGGGTTTTTGGTTCCGGCATTTTTGATTCCTTGAATAATTCTGCCAGGGAGTGCACCAACATATGTCCTTCTATGACCTCGAATTTCTGCCTCGTCTCGAATTCCCCCCAGAGATACGCGGACAAATTTTCTACCCAATGCACGAGCTATAGATTTACCAATAGAAGTTTTACCTACTCCAGGAGGTCCAATGAAACAAAGAATTGTCGGCTGTGAATCTATTTCTTTAGTCTCTTCCTCGTCGGGAACTTTGTTGAGAATTTTTTTGATTCCTTTTTGGTGATTTTTCTTTACCTGCATTACCGCAAGATATTCCAAAATTCTCTCCTTTGCTTTTTTCATTCCATAATGATCATCCTCAAGTATTTTTGCGGCTTTTGTTATGGAAACGTCATTGGGGGTAACCTTACTCCAAGGCATATCCGTCAACCAGTCAAGATAATTCCTGATGTATCCGCCTTCAGGATTATGAGGAGAAAGCTGTATCAATCTTTTTAATTCCTTTTCTGCCTTTTCTCGCACATCTTTCGGCATATCCGCCTCTTTTATTTTCTCTTTGTATTCCTTGAGTTCATCAGTACTCAATTCCCCCTCATCAATCTCGCCCAATTCTTCTTCGATTGTCTTTTTCTTCTCACGAAGCATTGCTTTTCTCATCTGATCTTCAAAGCGCTTTTGAGTTTTGGATGAAATTGTTTTTTCAAGCTCAAGTACATTCACCTCATGTGCCAAGTGCTCCATAGCTTTTTCTAGCCTAGCTTTAAGTGAAACCATTTCCAGAAGCTCCTGTTTATTTTTTGTCTTGGTTTCAAGAAGTGAAGCGATCTGGTCTGCCAGTTCTTCTGGTTCGACTTTACCTGACACAAGCTTCATTACCGCCATAATTTCTGCCTGTTTTCCAAGATTAATTGCTTTTTTGAATAATTCCGAAATTTTGTTAGCTAGAGCCTGTATTTGCTCAGTACTCCCCTCCAACTTTGTGGGAATTTCCTCAATCTTGGCAATAAGATGAGGTTCGTGTGAAATAATATCAACCAAGTTTATTCGCGCTTGACCGCGAACAACTGCGTGTATTTCCCCCTCCGTAGACATCATCTGGGTAATTGTTGCAATTGTTCCTACTTTGAAAAGATCTTCGATACCTGGATCAGGAATTCGCGCGTCCTTTTGGGTGAAAATACCGACAACTCTATCTTCTTGGAAAGCAGTATTTATTGCTGCAACGGACTTTTTTCTTCCGAAAGAAAGAACTGCATCGGTGTGCGGAAAAACAACCGAGCCTCTAATAGCTACAACCGGGATTTGTCGGTATACTTTTTCTATCTTTGATTCTTCGTCCATATTACCAAAGTATTTAGCAGTCTAAATCACAAAGTGCTAAATGTCAATAGGAGTGACGCGTCAAGTGTTTCGACCTAAAAGTTTATATAAATGTAACCTCCCAACCAAATACGCACTTACTACCCCTATTAAAGAACCACCAACTACGTCCGCAAAAAAATGCACATTACCAAGAATTCTTCCCAGTCCAACTAAAATAGCACCCATAACAAATAAAATGCCTATTTTTTTATTATGAAGCCAAACGCTTACGGCAAGACCAAAAGCAGAAGCAGTATGACCCGAAGGGAACGCGCCATCGAAGGGAACCAGTAAAGTCATTGGCATAGTCCCGTACATTTGGAAAGGTCTGATTGTAGGAAAAAGACTTTTAATCATTTGCGACAAAACCCAAGCCAAAAGCGCTGCAAAAAGAGCATGTAGTGCCTGTTCTTTTTTAAACCTTCCGTCGATTATCCATAAGACCACAAGCCCCCCAAACATAATCCAAATCAAAAAACTTGCCAAGAAGGTAATAAATATTGAACTTTGTCCAGACAAAACTGCAGGATTCATACTATTCGTGAATAACTATTCTAGTTCCAGGATTCTCGGTAGATGCACGAGCCACGTTTTTACCCTCAGGCAACACAGGTGACGTCCAATAATAAAGCTTTTCAGCAATAGACGTTGGAAGATTCACACATCCGTGGCTTCTGGGAGTTCCGAAATCATTATGCCAATACGTTCCATGAAGACCATACCCACGCCAACCTGGAACTTTATCATTCTGAAAATACATTACATACGGAACATTGGGTAGGTAATAATAATATCTTCCGCTTCCCCCCTCCATTTTGGTAGCTTTTAGCTTAATCCAAATTCGAAATTCACCTTGAGGTGTGGGATACCAAGGCAGTCCCGTTGAAACAGCAGTTTCAAGAAATAGATCTGAACCGTCCCAAGCTTTAAGCTTTTGTTCGGACAAATCAACTTCTATGTAGCGCTCTTCGGATGAAACACCAAGAATATTTGTTTGGCGAGTATTAGACGCTATAGTAGGAACTTCCACATCTCTTCCTTCAAAAAAAGCTAGTTTTTCGTCTAACAGAAATTCACCCGTATAGTCTCCTGTCACACACGCATTTTTGTCAGAAACTTGGATCTTTTTATTGGATTTCGACTGGCCATTCAAAAGAAGAAAAAAAATTATAATCAGGATAGATGCCGAAAGGATAATCAGAAAGTTTTTCTTTAAAGACATACTGAAATGGTATCAAAAAAGTGTGATAAGTGCCACAAGTAACCCACTTTGTTTTTCTAAGCCTAGTAGCTATACTTTAAGTATGGGATTAAGGCACCCAACATCAACAAGTTTCAAGTACGCTTTTGAAGGCATAAAAACCGCTTTTAAAAGAGAACCGAATTTCCGAATCCACGTTCTATTGGCAATTTTAGTCTTAATTTTAGCTGGTGTTCTTAAATTTAATATTATTGAGTGGTTAATCTTAGCTTTCACCATAACTTTTGTAATAACATTAGAGCTTCTTAACACCGTTTTAGAGGCTGTAGTTAATTTAACAAGCCCTGATATTTCTCCCGAAGCAAAAGTAGCAAAAGACGTTTCAGCCGGAATGGTTCTGGTTGTTTCTATCTTAGCAGTTGTTGCTGGATTAGTTCTCTTCGTTCCGAAAATACTTTCTTACTTCTGACCAAACTACAATAATATAATGACCAGGAAGCCGAGCAGGAAACAGTAATACCCAAAGATTTTAAAGTTATTACCCAACAAAAACTTATAAACAACTCCGATTGAAAGATAGCCGGAGATAAGAGCAAAGATGAATCCGAATATATAAAAACTTGGATTTTGGATTCCGTTTAGTCCGTGTGTAAATAGTTGTAAGAAATTTGCTCCTAAAATTGCAGGAATAGAAAGTAGGAATGAAAACTCAGCCGCCTTTTTTCTATCAATTCCCAGCCTAACTCCGGTAAATATCGTCGCACCGGAGCGGGAAATGCCCGGAATTATCGCAACTGCTTGCGCGATTCCGATTGCAAAAGAATTTGATGGCGTAATTGCTTTTTTAACAGTTTTTGCTTTATCAACCAACACGTTCAATAGCCCTGTTATAAGAAGCTCAATCCCAAGTGTATTCGCACTACCAAACATGGCTTCTAACTGATTTTGAAAGAAAAATCCTATCATGGCGGCTGGAATAGTTCCGACCACGAGAAGTAAAAGATAATTTTTGCTTAACCTAAGAATAGTTTTTCGGAAAAAATAAAAAACGGCGATTAATGTTGCTAAGTGAAGAACAACGTCAAAAAGAATTCCTGGTTGAGAAAATCCGGGAATAAATTGTTGTGCCAAAACCAAATGCCCCGAAGATGAAACAGGAATAAACTCAGTTAAACCCTGAATTACACCCAAAAGAATCGCCCAAAAAATATTCATTGCATTTCATTTTTCCCACTCTTCGTCGGGGTGAACATTTTTTTGCTGTTACTCAACCTAAAATAGTGTATAGGAATACCAATTCTTTTGGCAAGATTTACCTCTTCTTTTACTCCGTCCGACATTTCTCCAAAAACCCAAAGCTCATCACTTCGACGTATTAAATCGTTATTTGCATCAATTAGGGCTTTCCGATCAACTGTGTCCAGTAAAAAATAAGAAAACATCATAAAAGCACAAGTTGGGGTATAGCCTTCTTCCAGAATATATTTGATGATATGCTCTCTTAAATAAAAGGTTTTCTTGCTCATCGCCGCAAATACAACTTTTCTTTGAGTATCGAATTTTCTAGACTTTTGTAAACTTTGCATTTTTGTAAAAATCCGGATCGGACTCTAGTATTATTTCGCGAGGATTTTTTATTACATCTATATTAACTATTCCCTCCATATGATCAAATTCGTGTTGGAAAACACGGTTCATCATTTTTCCAACATCGGTATCATCTTTAGTATCCCAATGCTGTAAATTTCCCTTTTCGTTATAGTAGTCGAATTCTATCCAAGCAGGACGAATTGTAGGAACTATAATGGGAGTAGCACTCATGCACATTTCAGGATATCTCAGAAGCTTTTTAGAGCGTCTTGTAATTTTAGGATTAATTGTCACCATTAAATCTTTAAAAGTAACATCTTTTTTATTCTTGACGTTCTTTATGGTCTGTCCTATATAAATAACTGAAAATCTATCAGGAATTCCAAGTTGTACTGCAGTAATTCCGCGCCCATAACCGGTAAGCTTTCTGTACTTAATTAAGCAGTTTTTGACATATTTTATTTTTGCCTTTGTATCCTTCGAAGTAATTTTATTAATAGGAATTTGTTTTGAGGGTCTTCTCAGATCGTCCAATTCTCCAATTTGATGAATAAAACTACCAACTTTGATCGCTTTTTCAAAAACTTTCTTTTTATACTCTATATAAGGCGGTTTAATTGGTTTCCAAATACTCATAAGCAAATTATAGTTCTAAAATACCCAATAATCTATTATTTAATGTTGAAGTGTAGAAATTAACTTGTTAAAATCGTCAAAATTTTGACTTCTCAAAAAGCAATAAAACTACCGTGTCAATCATAATAGGTACAAGTAAAAATATGTTTGCATTTTTAATAATTTCTAACGTCGAAGAGGAAATAGTAAAATCAGTTAGATTAATGGGAATTCTGATTCCAAGTATATAGAGAAACGCAATAACAAAAAGAATAAAGATAACAAGTATCAGCGCTCCTTCCAGATCTTTTTTGCTCGCAAACATCGAGTTGGCAACCTCAAAAATCAAAATCCCCGCTAATATGTTTCCCCACCAAGCGGCAATAAAACGATCTCCCGAAATTAAAAATAGGATTGTAAATATAATCAAGATTCCGAAAACAAATGGTGCTACTCCGATTAAAAATCTCCTCACAGGATCAGTTTTTGCAATAGCAACACTTCCAAGATCTACTCCACCACCTCCTTCTTTAAACTTCGGTATCAGTTCAAATTCACCAACAGGAACCAAAAGAAAAAGCGCTGCCAAAAAATGTGATATTTCGTGGATAAAAGTCCCGGGAAGAAAAAGAATTGCAAAAATATACATACCCAAGTTTCTTCTTCTCGTAACTTGATAAAAAAAGTGAAAAACACTGCGAACTACATGTCTTGAAAGAAGGTAAAGCGCGATAATTTCCAGCAGAAGTAAAAGTACATAAATCATAGTTTAAGTCTATTACTTTTTTATGCTAAAGTTTAATTGTGAAATTAAATCTGCCTAAAAAATTTCCTAAATTTCGTTTTGATAAACATTTTCCGATAATAATTATCTTACTTATCGTCATTGGGGTCGGATACTTTCTTTTTAACAACAAAGTAATGGGTCTTCAAAACTTAGTTTCAAATCTAACCCAGGAGAAAGATAAAAATCTGGTGGAACTCGAGAAAATCGGTACAGAGCTGGACACTCTCAAAAATCAGGACCAGCTCAAAAGAAACGATGAGCTTCAAAATCAAATTCAAAATATAGAGAAATCTTATGACAAAGCCGTATTAACATATGAAAGCCTTTTGAATTTAAAGGTAAAAACTCAAAACACAAAAGAGTTGGATAACCTCTTTGCAAAAGCCCTATCGGAGTTATCAAAAAGAGATTTCAACGCAGCAGATTCAACACTTTCTCAATTGTCTTCAAAAATTGACGAAGAAGATAAAAAGATTGCCGCGAGCATCACAATTCCTCAAAATGTTCCCGAGTCAAACGCAGCGCCTTCCTCCGGTTACAGTCGACAAAGTGTGAATGTGGAAGGCTTGGGTAGTTATATGGTGAGCATGGTAGCGGGAGACTTGGGAAGCACCCGCGTCATAGTAGATACAGCGGCGGATTCGGATTGCACTAACGATTGTCCTACCCTTCCTCTTGCTTCGTACGTTTCAAGAAACGGTGCATTCGCGGGAGTTAACGGAACATACTTTTGTCCAGCAGATTACCCATCTTGTGCGGGAAAAACTAACACTTTTGATTTGCTCGTGATGAATCATAAAAAAACCTACTTTAATTCGGGAAATAATGTTTACAGCAACAATCCTGCGGTCATTTTTGGCGGTTCATACATCCGTTTCGTAGGACAAGTATCTCAATGGGGTAGAGACACTGGAATTGACAGTATGCTCTCTAACTTTCCGATGCTCGTACAAGGAGGAAATATTGCATTTGGTGGAGATGATGATCCCAAAAAAGGAAGTAAGGGGGCAAGATCTTTTGTCGCAAATAAAGGTAATACTGTTTACATAGGCGTAGTTCATAATGCAACTGTTGCCGAATCGGCAAGAGTTTTAAAAACTCTGGGAATGGAAAATGGACTAAATCTTGATGACGGTGGTTCAACTGCACTTTGGTCTGGCGGCTACAAAGTCGGTCCCGGCCGCAATCTCCCAAATGTGATTTTGTTTGCAAGAAAGTAAAAATTTGAGGTTTTCAAAACCTAACTTTTTCTTGTAAAAACTCTCCTGGGGTCATGATCTTAAACTTTTTTATTTTGTTCTTCAAAACTAACAAATGTTTCCTATCAAGGGTAATAAGATAACTAACTTCAAGTTCCTTACAAGATGCAAGGACGTGGGCATCCCCCAAATCTGTAACAATTTTTCCGTATCCTCTTACTGAAACTTCCTTTGGAGTTTCTGAAATATTGGAAAAAATAGTACTTATTTGTTTTTCAAGAATTTCCTTTTTCTTTTTCGTTTTTGAGGCATGTCGTAAAACCTCATCTACAATTATCTCGCTTATTTGACCATTAAGTACTCCTGCGTTCACCATCTCTAATAGTTTTCCAGAACCACCGGTTGGAGAACGAATACCCGCAATTATTACTGAGGCGTTAAAGAATACCTTTACTTTTAAGCTCTTTCGTTTCTTTGGCATCAAGTTCTAAAAATTCGTCAATTTCCTTATCTGTGTAACTTCTCGCTGGGTATGGTAAAGTTCTCACGGGTTCAATAATAAGTCTTCCCTTTTCTTTTATAATTCTTACAAGTGTATTTTTTCTAATCCCAACATCTTCTCTTAACTTTTTTGGAATAGTAAGAGACCCGCGAGGTTGAATTTTTATAATTTCCTCAGAAATAACGTTTTTCATATTTTCAATATTACAGAATTTCAGTATTTATGTCAATCCCAGGGTATGCATTTTTAATTCTTTCTTCAGCATGTCAAATATGATTTTCTTGATATAATATTCATCACAATGTATAACGAGGTATTTTTTGACGTAGAGACCAAAAAGTTGTTCGGAGATATTGAAGGATTTGATCCGGGAGATTTAGGTGTTTCAATCGTCTCGGTTTATTCAAGAAAGCTTGATGAAAATTTCAACGAAGTCGAAGGAAAAATGCAAAGTTTTTGGGAAAAGGATTTCGAGCACATGTGGCCGATTTTTCAGGAAGCCGATAGAATAATCGGCTATAACTCTATCGGTTTTGACGTTCCAGCCCTAGCTCCTTATGTTAACTTTCCATTTCAAAAGCTTCCACACCTTGACATTATGTACAAAGTAAAGGATGTCTTCGGGCGAAGAATCCCAATGGATGCGATTGCGAAAGAAACTCTTGATAGAGAAAAAACCGACGTTGGTTTGAATGCTGTTTATTATTGGCAAAAGGGAGACAAAGAAAGCCTGGAAAAATTAAAGAAGTATTGCGAAATGGATGTATTAATTACCCGTGACATATACGATTTTGTCATCAAAAATAAACACGTGCTTTTCAAAGACAAATGGAATACATTAAGGAAAGTGGAATTAGATTTTTCTTATCCTGAAGAAACTCAAGAAAAACAAGCAGGTCTTTTTTAGTCCAGTAATATAGATACAACTTTTTAGAAAAATTCAACACTATAAGATATAATTGAAATTATGCAATCTTTAGAAAGACTCAGAAAATTATCTTTAGCACTAGAAATACCTGGCTCGATGATGGAACAAGATACGCTTGCTGCAACTTTGACTAAAGTTCCTGGAGCCACGGAAATACCAACAGTCGTCGCCGCAGCATCTTTGATGGGAGGTAGGTTAGATAACTGTTTAGACAGGATAGATAGAGTTGCAGCACAAAATTCAGTACAGACTGGAACTGATAGGATGAGGTCGCTTACAAATGATAACTTATGGCATGATTATAGAAACTCGTGGGAAGTACTTATCAGGGAGTTGAATAATATTGATCCTCAACAAAAGGAGAGAATAATCCACAATGGAGTTGTATTCTTCCGGAATACTTTAGATATAGAACTATATGCAATTTCAATTGATTCAAAGGAATGGGATTTGGATAAAGCACTAGACTATAGAAAAGCAATTTGTCTTACTTGGGCAGAATTTTTTGCTTCTTTATCACCCCAAAGCAACTTAAGGTTAGAAAGACTTGACTCACCCGTACCAAAAGATATGCTGCAAAAACATCGAGAAATATTAGACCAGTATAAGGAAGTGAGAAGTCTTTATTACGGTGCCGTGTCCTATCAGATGGTGTGCGACTGGATTGGCAGAAAGCTAAATAGGGCTTACTTTATCCCAGGGCTCGGAAGTGTTGGGAGTGAAGAAATAGATGAAGGTGAAGCAAAAAAAATAATCGCAGACAGTATTCAAACTGCACAACAAGAGGGAGGTATGAATTCTTTCGAAGCATTAACATGTAGTAATTTACTTCCAATCTTAAGAAGATTTTTAAATTGGAACTTAGTTAGGAAAGGGATTTTAAGCGAAGAAGGAGTGAAAAATGCAGGAACGGACTTTACAAATTAGTTTACAGTGTTTTATCCAAAAGTAAATGCGTAGAGTTCGAGGTTGGAGTCTAAGAACTCGAGTTTGAGAACGTGTTGGCCTGGTTTATCCGATTGAACTAATTTATAAAGTCTATCTTTGCCAACCGTAACTACACCTTCTTTAACATCTTCTCCGGCATCATCGCCAGTTAATAGCTTATCATTTAAAGTTACCTTTACTTTTCCTTCAGCCTTCCCTTTTGGTCTCATTACTAAAAAAACATCTTTGATTCAAAAGCCAAAACTAACGTCGAATCTGTAAACGACATTGACCTTTCCTCTTCAATCTGCCAATCTCCTGATAGTGCAAAATGGTTGATGACTAAATCTTCAGGCAACTCATAGGTCTTTTTCTTATCTCTTGATAATTCATTTGGAGTTGCAAAATAGCCCATTCTTGCATAACCAAGATACAGTTCAGGCGTCCTTGTGGCAATTTGATATTTGGGATTATTAATTTCTTCTTTTATATCAACACCTGTTTCCGTCAAAAGCTCTTGTATAACCTTTTCTGTTTCATCGTACTCACCTTCGCCAAAATGGGTGTAGCGGATTTTACCGTTCCTATCGACAATATATTTGGCAGGCCAATAGTGATTATCATAAGCCCTCCAGGTGGCAAAATTATTGTCCTGCATCACCGGGTATTTAATTCCAAAGTCTTGAATTGCTTTTTGCACGTTTTCTGCGCTCTTTTCAAACTCAAATTCCGGAGTATGTACGCCGATAATAACTAATCCTTTAGACGCATATTTTTCGTGCCAATTTTTAAGATAAGGCAGAGTCCTAATACAGTTAATGCATGTATAGGTCCAAAAATCCACCATCACGACTTTCCCTCGAAGTTCTTTCAAAGTTAAAGGTTTTGTATTAAACCAATCGCCTCCTTGAATAAGTCCGGGTGCGTTAACCCCTGAATCGTCGAGTAAATTAAACATAGGTTTTCCCATATCTTCATCATTTATACCATCTCCTCTTAAATTTTTCAGCCGATCCTTTATCAAAGAGTTATCTTCAAAACTTGTTAATCCGATTCCATAGTTCGGAAATTTATCCAAGATATACGTCTGAAATTTTCTATCAAAGTTAAAAAATATTGCCAGTGCAGTCAAAATCATTAAAACCCCAAAGGCTTTCTGAATTTTAATAGTATTTCTTGTTAGCCAAGGAATTTTATTTAATAAATTCCTACCGCCGTAAACTATCGCAAGCATTGGGATTGCAGTTCCAAAAGAATAGAAAAAAGTAATAAGGGCCGCCTGACCGCTTACTGTTCCTGTTATTGCCAGAGAAATAATCGAGGCTAAAATCGGACCAACGCACGGCGTCCAGACCAGCCCAACACTCGCGCCGATTAATACTCCTCCGAAGAAACCTGCTTCACCAGAACCTTTCGGACCAAACCTAGAAAAATAAGTAAAGAATTTCTCTAAAAGAGTCCGAAAATTTGGAAGCAACAATCCTATTCCGAAAAGGGCAATTACAACAATTGAGAAACTTCGCAAAGAGTCTGCGGGAATGCCCAATGATTTAACAATCAAACTCAAAAACAAAGTAAAAAAGGTAAAGCTCAAAATAAATCCTGTCACAACCCCCAACGGCCTCTTTTTACCGCCTGTCAGAGAACTGGAAAGCACAACCGGCAAAATCGGTAAGATACAAGGAGAAAGAATTGTTACCACTCCGCCAATGAAAGCAAAAATAATTAAAAGAAGCATACTCTAAAGTCTTTCCAGCAATTCCTCAATCTGCCCGCCATTCCACTTTGTTACTTCATTACCACTTTCATCAATTTGGACAAAAGTGTGCTGATAGGTAATCCCATATTGGGTTGCTAGTTGTTCTTCTTCAGAATCAGTATCGGAATCGTTGTAATTAACTCTAATCAATACAACATCTTCGGGAATTTGGCTTTCGTTAGCCTTAAAGTCGGCATCGGCTGGCCTACAAGTCGGGCACCAGTTGGCGTAAAAATACAAAACTCTTTTCTTGTCTTTATTAGACGCAAGCACTTCAGGTGAGTACTCGATATACCGATCGCCCATCAATGTACTTGAACCGTCTTCCACTGCAGAATCTTTACCTTTCGGTGCCATTAAATCTTGCTTTTGGTTTGATGCATCTTGAGACGATCTCCCTTTTAGTAATAAAAGTCCGACCAGGGCCAGAATACCAGCGATAACTAATACAATAAGAAGTGCATTTCCTCTTTCCCTCATATATAAAATGATATCATGTATGTGTGAAGAAAATCACGCTAATCCTAGTTGTAGTTGGGCTAGTTATTGTCATGGCAATATTTTTGATCCAAAAGTATGTCGCAGAGTCCTTTGATAAAAGATTTGTTTCAGACACACCTAGACAAGATTTAAGGCTTGATGAATCCCGGGAAGAATACGAGATCAAAGCGGCTTTTGTGATTTTTACAAATGGAACTAAAAGGGACTTCTCTGCTTTGATGTATCACAATTTATCTCCCGACGCGTATATCACTGCAGCAAATCCAAATATTGTTACTGTTACCAAAAAGGGTATAATGTGGCAGCAATTTTTCGACACCCTTCCTTTTAAGTTAACAAAAGAATGTTTAACAACCGGCACGAAACAAACTTTTTGTACAGGACAAGCAGGAGTTCTGAAGTTTTATCTGAATGGAGCACTTAATAATGACATGCTTGTCAGGGAAATAAACCAAGGAGATAAAGCATTAATCACATACGGAGCTGAAGAAGAGCCCAATCTTGACTACCAACTCTCCCAAATCCCAAATCCTCAGGATTAGCTTCAAATTAAGCTAAATTTGAGGTAAAATTAATGTATTACTCTATTGAAAGATCGTCTGACTCATAAGACATAAGTAAATATTCATTAGGGAGTCGTCTAACGGTAGGACAATGGGCTCTGAACCCATTAATCTTGGTTCGAATCCAGGCTCCCTAGCCAGTATGTGCACGATGACTCTATTCCCTCAAAGGGAGTTGCTCGTTCTTCTTTACCGTCCTGCTAAAGCCATTCTAGGGCACCTATTGATAATTTAATTCTGAAATCCTACAATCTGTAGTATATGTCTACCCAAAATCTTGGCCCACTTGAGCAGGAAGTGATGGGTTCTATGTGGAAAGAGAAAAACGCTTCAGTTTCGGATGTCCATCGGTGCCTTCAAAAGAAACGCAAAATTGCCTACACAACTGTAATGACAATAATGACACGTTTAACCGAGAAAGGCTTTTTAACAAGAAAGATGGAAGGTAAGGCATATGTTTATTCACCTAAAAAGACCAAAGAACAAACCGCAAAGGGAGTAGTTAAAAAAATTGTTAACACTTTGGTTGATCAGTACGGACACGAGGCGGTGACTGCATTTACAGATGAACTTAAAAAACGTAGGTAAGATCTATGAAAAAAGAAATAAGTTATTTCCTAAGCATTTTGTTAATTTTTACTTTCTCAGTTGTTTCTCTTTTTACTCTCTTTAAAAGATATTCGGGACTAACCTTCGAGCATTTTCGAGAAACCTGTAAAGTTATTGCTTCGAGCTTTTTCTCAACCGGGGCCCATTATATAGGATTTATCCTCACAGCTGTTGTCTTGGCAGTTACATTAGGATTATTTCTGAAAACTTTACTTTCATATATTAAAACGAAAAGAAAATTAGAGGTACTTTTGCAAAAACAAATTTTTTCTTTACCTCAAAAATTTAAAATTATTTTGGAAAGAAATGATATTCCAAAAGATTTGATAATTATTGTAGAAAATAATAAAGATGTTTCTTTAACAATAGATTGGTTTTCACCAAAGATAGTTGTTTCTACCAAGCTACTAAAAGAATTAGATAAGAAACAGCTTGAAGCGGTCATTTTACATGAGTATTATCATGCAAAATTTAAACATCCACTTTTGCTTATTGTAGGTGAAATATTATCTTCGTCGCTGAGTCTTTTGCCTATATTAAAAGATTTAACCAAGAAAATGAGAGTAGTTTTAGAAAAAGAGGCTGATAGATACGTTTTCGAACAACACAAAACGGCAAGGCACTTAAATTTAGCACTCAAAACGGTAAGTTCTCAAAATCATTTTAAGATTTACCCGAACTTTTCAAAAAGAAACGATTACAAAATCAAAAGGTTTAACTTATTAATTTCTGTGGCAGTCATTCTAGTTGGTTTTTTCCTTTTTAAGTTTCCCGGAGATACTCATACAATTCAGGCTATGGGAAATCCAAACTTATCAAATTGTGAAGATAACCTTTGTTCTACGCACTGCCCAACAGATAATCTTTACCAAAGTTCTAATATTACTCCCGCATTTCAGACGATATTCGCCTCTTTTAATACCATTGAATAAGTACCCTTTTTTTACATATTGACAACACCGAATGTAATCTACTACACTTTGTAGTATTAAATATGGCAGTCAGTAAAATTAAAGGTAACTTTCTCGACAAACTTGTCCCAATCCTTTTAGTTGCCTCAATCGGGCTTGCTTTCGCTGTGGGAATGCTTTGGCAGAAAGTTCAGAATTTAGAAGGTGGAGGAACAACACGCACCGCCGGAACACAAGCTGGAGCCGCCGGAGGGGCTCAAGGAGGACAACCAGCTGAAGGAAGAGCCCAACCTTCCTTCGGGAATGCTGATCAGATTGATAAATTAAGGCAGGATGACCATATTCGTGGTGACAAGAATGCAAGGATGCTTTTAATTGAATATTCTGATTTAGAGTGCCCCTTCTGTAAAAGATTTCACCCGACGGCCCAGCAAGTTGTTGATGAATATAAAGGTCAAGTTGCTTGGGTTTATAGGCATTTTCCATTAGACCAAATTCATCAAAAAGCAGATAAAGAAGCTGAGGCGGTTGAATGTGCATATGAACTAGCGAGTAATGATGGTTTCTGGAAACTGACAGATAAAATCTTTGAGGTTACACCCTCCAATAACGGTTTGAACTTAGACGATTTACCCAAATTGGCAGGTGAGGTTGGACTTAATCAAAATGCATTTAAGACCTGTCTTGATAGTGGCAAAATGGCAGCTCATGTAGAAAGTGATTTTCAAAGCGGAGCAAAAGCAGGAGTAACAGGAACCCCCGGAAATATTCTTCTTGATACAAAGACAGGCAAAACTAAATTGATTCCTGGGGCATTACCATTCGAAAACTTTAAAACCGAGATAGACGGTATGCTTAAAGAATCATGATAAAACATGCGTTATATTCAATTGGTTATTCTTGCGGTGAAAAATGTTTTTAAAGAAAAAAGTCTTCTTATCTTTTTTGGAATTTTAAACTTAGCTGCCCTTTGGTTTTTTATTTACATTCCTGTAAGGCAAATTCCAGGTAATACATTTGCCTTTCAGACTTCTATTTTTACTTCAAAAGATTGGTTTTTGCTCATCTCCCTTTCTACTCTCACTTCAATAACGCTGGTTATGAACATTTTTGCGGTTGGAAATGATCTAAAAAATATGAAGTATGGTTCGACGTTAGGAAGAGGTAGTGTTGGTATTTTATCTGGCATTGCTGGCTCAATTTTTGGACCGACGGCAACCTGCGCTGCCTGTGTTGGCACAATTTTCGGCTTCCTGGGTGTAGGTGGAATATTTCTTCTTTTGAAATATAGGCAGGCGATTGTTGCTTTCTCAATACTAATTATGCTATTCACACTTTACTACACGTCTAAGAGGGTTCTTGGAATATGTAATATAAAAGTAAGCAGGAGGAGGTGAAGTATGGAATATTCTGCAGAATGGAATGATTTACCAAAAAGAGAACGCAAGAAAAAAATGAGAGAATTGAGAGCGCAAGAGGTAACAAAAGGTACTTTAATCAATAAAATTCGCAACTGGGGTATTGTTTTAGTTGTTGCAGTACTCCTTATTGGCAGCATTTATTATTGGTCAACAAACAGAGAAGTTTTACCTCCCACTGACATGGCAGGTCATATAGAGCAAAATCCCCGGTCGCACGTTATGGATGAACCAATGTCCCTGTCCGTCCAAAAGCACATGCTGGAGCATTCAGATGGAAAAGGGCAACCTGGAGTGATTATTAATTACAACTGCGATGATTTTGAATGCGAATCCAGTCTTAAAGAAAAACTCACAGAAATTGCAAACAAATATCCTGAATTTGTATATGTTGCACCATATCCTGCTATGAGTAAAAAGATTGCAATAACGCGTATGAGGAAAATTCAGACATTTGATAATCTCGATACTAATGCACTTATTTCCTTTATCGAAGATAAATGAATCTAAAAATCGTAGGCGTCTTAGGACTCATCGCTATTGTTTTTTTGACAAATTTTTGAAAATGCCTTCTTGACAAAAAAGCCCTCTCACTATATGTTAATGGCATATATGTGTGACGTCTGTGGGTGTTCGAGGCGATTCCGAGTAATAAACCAAGATTCTACAGGATCTGATTCAAAACTGGTACGTCAAGCACCAATTGAAAGATTCATCGAGCCGTGTATTCTTTTGATGCTATCAAAAAAATCTTCGTACGGTTATGAGTTGATGAAAAACCTGGAAGAGCAGTGCGGCGAAACTATCGATGTGGGCAATCTTTACCGGACTCTAAGAAGAATGGAAGAAGACGGCTGGGTAATATCCGATTGGGAAAAAGGAGAAAATGGCCCAAAAAAGAGAATTTACACGATTACACCAGACGGAGAAGGCTTCTTGCATTCCGCCGCTTTAGGTCTTGAGAAATCACAAGCGCAAATCGGATTGTTTTTGAATAGATATAAAGAAGTTTTTAAGGAGGAAGGGGATGAAACATTATGATGAGAAAGAATATGATGATGAGAGGCATGATGCAAGGTCGCATGGGTTCTGGCCCTTGGGCAGAGTCAGAAGATGGTTGGCACTGTCCAATATGCAGGGGGCACTACCATGAAGGAGGCCGCAAATTTCTTTCAAAAGAGGAAAGAAAAGAACTTTTGAAAGAATACTTAGAAGAGTTAGAGGCCGAAACA